>NZ_CATKQQ010000007.1:0-108971 GCF_949767605.1 Pseudomonas sp. IT-P218 | reverse complement strand
AAGGCGATCTTTCGGACGCCTTCGCCGGCAAGCCGGGCTCCTACAGACGAAGGCGATCTTTCGGACGCCTTCGCCGGCAAGCCGGGCTCCTACAGACGAAGGCGATCTCTCGGACGCCTTCGCCGGCAAGCCGGGCTCCTACAGACGAAGGCGATCTTTCGGGCGCCTTCGCCGGCAAGCCGGGCTCCTACAGACGATGGCGATCTTTCGGGCGCCTTCGCCGGCAAGCCGGCTCCTACAGAAGCAGGTATCAGTACCCCGAACCCGGAATCCAACTGGTCCCCGCCAGCGGCACCCGTGCCATGGCCGCCGATTCCACCGTCAACGCCACCAGGTCCTCCGGATCCAGGTTATGCAGGTGCGACTTGCCGCATGCCCGGGCCATGGTCTGTGCCTCCAACACCAACACCCGCAAATAATTGGCCAGACGGCGACCGCCTTCCACCGGGTCCAGGCGCTTGGACAATTCCGGGTCCTGAGTGGTGATCCCGGCCGGGTCGCGGCCGTTCTGCCAGTCGTCATAAAAACCGGCGGCTGACCCAATCTTGTGCAGTTCTTCATCCAGGCGCGGGTGGTTGTCGCCCAGCGCAATCAGTGCCGCCGTGCCAATCGCCACCGCGTCCGCGCCCAGCGCCATGGCCTTGGCCACGTCGGCTCCGTTGCGAATCCCCCCCGAAACGATCAGCTGCACCTTGCGGTGCATGCCCATCTCTTGCAAAGCCTGTACCGCTTGCGGGATGGCCGGCAAAATCGGGATGCCCACGTGTTCGATAAACACTTCCTGGGTCGCCGCCGTGCCCCCTTGCATGCCATCGAGCACGATCACGTCGGCCCCGGCCTTCACCGCCAGCTTGACGTCGTAGTACGGCCGGCTCGCGCCGATCTTCACGTAGATCGGTTTTTCCCAATCGGTGATTTCGCGCAGCTCGGCGATCTTGATCGCCAGGTCATCCGGGCCGGTCCAGTCCGGGTGACGGCAGGCGCTGCGCTGGTCGACACCGATCGGCAAGGTGCGCATGCCGGCCACCCGCTCGGTGACTTTCATGCCCAGCAACATGCCGCCGCCACCGGGTTTGGCGCCCTGCCCCAGGACGATTTCGATGGCGTCGGCCTTGCGCAGGTCATCCGGGTTCATGCCGTAGCGCGACGGCAGGTACTGATAGACCAGGTGCTGCGACTGCCCGCGCTCTTCCGGGGTCATGCCGCCGTCACCGGTGGTGGTGCTGGTACCGGCGATGGTCGCGCCGCGGCCCAGGGCTTCCTTGGCATTGGCCGACAACGCACCGAAACTCATGCCGGCGATGGTAACCGGAATCTTCAGGTGGATCGGCTTCTTGGCGAAGCGGTTGCCGAGGATCACATCGGTGCCGCACTTTTCCCGATAGCCTTCCAGCGGATAGCGCGACACGCTGGCGCCGAGCAGCAGCAGATCATCGAAGTGCGGTACCTTGCGCTTGGTGCCGCCGCCGCGAATGTCATAGATGCCGGTCTCGGCGGCGCGCTGGATTTCCTGGATGGTCAGGCGGTCGAAGGTCGCGGACTCGCGCAGCACCGGAGTATTTTTCTCGCTCATATCTATTCTCCTCGCGTGGATCAGTACGCGGACGCGTTATCGACTTTGAAGTTGTACAACTGACGGGCCGAGCCATAGCGCTTGAAGTCAGCCGCCTTGTGCTCAAAACCGGCGCGGTTGAGCAGCACCTGCAGTTCTTCCAGGTGCTCGGCACGCATCTCTTTCTCGATGCAATCGGAGCCCAGGGACGCGACGCTGCCCTTCACGTAGATGTGGGTTTCGTACAGCGAATCCCCCAGCGCATCGCCGGCATCGCCGCACACCACCAGGCGCCCGGCCTGGCCCATGAAGCAGCTCATGTGACCAATGCTGCCGCCGACCACGATGTCGATGCCCTTCATGGAAATCCCGCAACGGGCCCCGGCATCGCCTTCGATCACCAGCAAACCGCCATGGGCGGTGGCGCCAGCGGCCTGGGATGCACTGCCCTTGATGCGCACGCAGCCGGACATCATGTTTTCCGCGACACCGACGCCGGCGTTGCCGTGAACGGTGATACTCGCTTTCTGGTTCATGCCGGCGCAGTAGTAACCGGCATGCCCCTGGATATCGATGGACACGGCCTGGTTCACGCCAACGGCGAGGTTGTGCTTGCCGTTGGAGTGGGTCACCACCCATTCGCGGTCTTCTACGTTGTGCACCTGGTCATGCAGCGCCTGGTTGAGGTCGCGCACGCTGGCGATGGAAAGATCGATGGTTTTCATGTGTGCGCTCCTTAAGCTGACTCGCGTTCCCAGATGTACAAGGTGGCCGGTGCCGGCTCCCAGATCCTGGCGTTTTCAATGCCCGGCAGGCTCGACAGCGCCTGATACTCCGAGGCCATGGCCACGTAGTCGTCAGTCTCGGCGAGGATCGCCGGCTTGCAGGCGATCGGGTCGCGGATCACCGCAAAGCCGTTGCGGGTGCCGATGGCGAAGGTGAAGAAGCCGTCGAGGTCCTCCAGCGCATGGTCCAGCGCCTCTTTCAACGAGTCGCCTTGCTGCAGGCGCCAGGTCAGGTAACCGGCGGCCACTTCGGTGTCGTTGTCGGTTTCGAACTGGATGCCCTCACGCTTGAGTTCCTGGCGTAGGCGGAAGTGGTTGGACAGCGAGCCGTTGTGCACCAGGCACAGGTCGGCGCCGGTGGAAAACGGGTGGCTGCCTTCCATGGTCACCGCGCTTTCGGTGGCCATGCGGGTGTGGCCGATGATGTGGCTGCCCTGCATGCCGGCCAGGCCAAAGCGCTGGGAAATCTCCTGGGGCAAGCCCATGCCCTTGAGGATCTCGATGCTTTGCCCGGCGCTCATGATGCGCACGCCCGGCGCCAGTTCGGCGAGGGCCAGGCGTACCGGCGCCTCCTCGGCGTTGATCTTCAAGACGGCGGCGCTGGCGTTCTGAAACCAGTCCAGCGAGCAACCAAGCCGGCCTTCCAGTTCACCCATCAGGGCGCTCCAGTCGAAGCTTTCGCTGGTGGCCTGCAGGGTCAGCTTGACCCAGCCATCGGCCACTTCATCGCCATAGATGGCGAAGCCGGCACTGTCCGGGCCACGATCGGTCATGGCCTGCAACATCGGTTCGAAAAGCTGGCCCAGCCGGGATTCCAGCTGCGGGTTTTTCAGGTAAAGACCTACGATTCCGCACATTAGAACAGTCCTCACTTCGTTCGGGAGCTGCAAGCTTTGAGCTGCAAGCAATCCGCATAGATAGAAATATTCGTGACACGCCGCCAACCCGCTGTTACTTGCGGCTCGACGCTTGCAACTCGTAGCTGCCGCCCAGCAACCTCAGAAAAACTCCGTATAGCGCGCGATTTCCCAGTCACTCACATGGCGGCTGTACTCCACCCACTCCATGCGCTTGAGCTTGATGAACTCGCCGACGATCTGCGGGCCCAGCACTTCGGCGAACAACGGGTCGGCCTCCAGCGCATCGCAGGCTTCCTTGAGCGACTGCGGCAGGGTCTTGATGCCGCGGGCGGCGATCTGCTCCAGGCTCAGGCTGTAGAGGTTTTCGTTGCAGACGTGATCGATTTCCAGCTGGCGGTCGATGCCGTCCAGGCCCGCGGCGATGATCGCGGCGCTGACCAGATAGGGATTGCAACCGGCGTCCGGCAGGCGAAATTCCAGGCGGCCATAAGGCACCCGGACCATTGCCGAGCGGTTGTTGGCACCAAAGGCGATGAACGCCGGTGCCCAGGTCGCGCCGGACAACGAATTGCCCACCACCAGGCGTTTGTAGGAGTTCACCGTGGGGGCGGCGAAGGCACACAGCGCCGGCCCATGAGCCAGCAAGCCGGCAGCGAAGTGATAGGCCATTTTCGACAGGCCCATGCCGCTCGGGTCGCTGGCGTCATGGAACAGGTTCTTGTTCTCGGCGCTGCTGATCGACAGGTGAAAGTGCATGCCATTGCCGGCGCGTTTCGGGTCGGGCTTGGGCATGAACGAACAGATCATGCCCAAGTCATTGGCGATCTCGCCGGCGGCCATGCGAAAGAAGGTGAAGCGATCCGCCGAGGTCATGGCATCGCTGTAGGTGTAGTTGATCTCGAACTGGCCGTTGGCGTCTTCGTGATCGATTTGATAGACCTCGAAATCCACCGCCTGCAAGGCTTCGGTCAGGCGCTCGAGGAACACCCGGGAGCGCGACAGGCCTTTGTAGTCGTAGCAAGGCTTGTCCAGGTTGTCGCTGAGGTCGACCAGTTGCAGCTTGCCCTGCTCGTCGCGACGCATCAGGTTGAACTCCGGCTCCAGGCCGGTATTGAGGGTCCATCCCTTGTCCTCCAGACGGCGGATCTGCTGCTGCAACACGTAACGGCTGTCATAGGGATGGGGTTTGCCATCGACGTGACCGACGCACACCACCCGGCCATACCCCGGCTGCCAGGGCACCGGTGTCAGCGTGGACAGGTCGCCGCGGGCCATGAAGTCGGGACCGTGGGGCTCCATGCCCATGCCACTGATCGCGAACCCGGCAAAACCGGCGCCCTCTTCGGCCACCGTCTTGAGCCCACAGATCGGCACCGATTTGGTCTTGGCCGCGCCATGGATATCGACAAACTGCGCAAGCACGTATTTGATCCCGTGCTTGTCGATAATGCGCTGTGTCTCTGCTGGCAACATTGCTCGTCACTCCTCGCGAAAGGCAAATCAGTTGTGGGTTGGCCCTGACTTTCTCTTTATTCCTGAAAAGAAAGTTTGTTTCCCAATAGGAATGCAAGGCCCTTGCCAGCTTCGCGAGTGACTCGTGAAAAGCGTTATCTGTGCTGTTTATATGGGAAAATTCTTTTCCCCATGGGAATATTGATCGGTATATGCGCGCCCGGACGCCGCGATTTGCACTTTCCCAGTGCGAAACTAATATTACTGAACGGAAAGTGTGCAGGATCCGATGACTATGCCGACCGAAACCGCCCCGCGCCTCAAGCTTGAGCAATACCTGGGTTTGCAGATCAAGCGCCAGCGCCAGGCCCAGGACCTGAAGCTGGCCGATGTGGCCAAGATTGCCGATATCAGCCAGGGCATGTTGAGCAAGATTGAAAACGCCCAGGTCTCCACCAGCCTCGACACCCTCAGCCGTCTGTGTGACGTGCTGGGCCTGCCCCTGTCGAAACTGTTCAGCGAGTACGACCAGCAGGATGGCAGCGCGTTATTGGTCAAGGCTGATCAGGGGATGGAGGTGGTTCGCCGCGGGACCGAGAAAGGTCATACCTACCATCTGCTCAATCACACCCGTGGCCCGAAGAAGAGTTTCGAGGCCTACATGGTGAGCATGGATGACGCCAGTGAAGAGTTTCCGACCTTCTCCCACCCGGGGACGGAGTTTTTGCATTTGCTGGAAGGTGAGTTGATTTATCGCCATGGCAATCAGCTGTATCGCATGGAGGCCGGGGACAGCCTGACCTTCGAAGGGGAAATTCCCCATGGGCCGGAGGAGTTGGTGCAGGTACCGATCCGGTTGTTGTCGATCATGAACTACGGTAGCGACAAAGAATGATTTCGAAGGGCTCTTTGTCTTTCCCCGTAGGTGCTGGGCCAGCGAAGTCAGCATAACGGCCACCCTCGCATCGCCAGCAAGCCGGCTCCTACAGATTTGTGTACTGCCCCACAATCCGCAGGCACCCGAAAACCTGTAGGAGCTGGCTTGCCAGCGAAGGCAGCATAACGGCCACCCTCGCATCGCCAGCAAGCCGGCTCCTACAGATTTGTGTACTGCCCCACAATCCGCATGCACCCGAAAACCTGTAGGAGCTGGCTTGCCAGCGAAGGCAGCATCATGACCACCATCGCATCGCCAGCAAGCCGGGCCCAAAGAGGCGCGTCATGCCACAAACCCAACATACCCCGCAGATCCTGTAGGAGCTGGCTTGCCAGCGAAGGCAGCATAACGGCCACCCTCGCATCGCCAGCAAGCCGGCTCCTACAGATTTGTGTACTGCCCCACAATCCGCAGGCACCCGAAAACCTGTAGGAGCTGGCTTGCCAGCGAAGGCAGCATCATGACCACCATCGCATCGCCAGCAAGCCGGGCCCAAAGAGGCGCGTCATGCCACAAACCCAACATACCCCGCAGATCCTGTAGGAGCTGGCTTGCCAGCGAAGGCAGCATAACGGCCACCCTCGCATCGCCAGCAAGCCGGCTCCTACGGAGAAATGTCCATTTGCATTTAAAAATCCCGCCCGGATATTCCGGACGGAATTTTTTCAATCACACAACCTCACCCCATTCACGCAATCGGAATCAACGGATCCGCTGCCGCCCAGGCGCTTTCACGGTTGGCCGCCGGTGGGTAGATCCACACGGTGTTGATCTGGGTCTTCAGCGACTTGCCTTCCTGCCGGGTCAGCTTGACCTGTCGGTCCCAACCTTCGGTGTACACCGCTCCCCAGGCCCCCAGGTCCAGGCAGGTCACGTATTTCGGCTGGCTGTACGGTGTCGGGTCCACGCCGAGGATCTGTGCGGCGACGTTGTTGCCGGCATGACGGCCCAGCACGATGGCGTGCTGGCAGGTCATGAGTGCATGGTTGCCAATGTCATCACTGGCCGCGTAGGCCACGTCGCCGGTGGCGAAGATGTCGGGCTGGCCGATGACTTGCAGGTGAGCGTCGACGTGCAGTCGGCCCAGGTGATCGCGTTCGGCGGGGATCTGCTCGGTCAGCGAGCTGGCACGCACGCCGGTGGTCCAGATCACGGTCCTGGCGTCGATGCGCTGGCCGTCGGACAGGGTCACGCCGTTTTCATCGACGGCGACCACTGAGGCGTTGAGGTGCCATTTCACCCCGGTTTCCTCACTGGCTTCGGCAATCTTCTCGGTGATTTGCGGGCCCATGGAGCCGCCGACCTTATTCCCACGATCGACGATGATCACGTTGATGTCCGCCCCCTCCCCCAGGATAGCGCGCAAACGTGTGGGCATTTCAGTCGCCGTTTCGATGCCGGTGAAGCCACCGCCGGCGACCACGACCGTGTTGCGAGACTGGCTCTGCGGCTGATTGACCAGGGACTTGAGGTGGGCTTCCAGGCGCATGGCCTGTTCGATCTGGTCGACGTCGAACGCATGCTCGACCACACCCGGGGTGTCCGGCAGGGCGAGACGGCTGCCGGTGGCCAGAACGAGTTTGTCGTAGATGCAGACCTGTTTTTCGCCCTGGGCATCAACATACCCGACACGTTTCTGCTCGACGTCGATGGTCTCGGCGGCGCCCTTGATGAACCGCACGCCGATCTCATCGAACAGTTCGCCGATCGGCGCGGCCAGTTGGTGGGCGTTCGGCTCGTAGAAGCGTGGACGCACACGCAGTTCGGCTTGAGGCGCCAGCACCGTCACCTCAACGTCATTGTGGCCGTGGATATCGAACAGGCGAGTAGCGCTCAAAGCGGTCCACATGCCACCAAAACCTGCGCCAATTACCAGGATGCGTTGTTTCATTTTTAACTCCAGGGGAAAAACAGGCAATGAAATGGGCTCAGGGGGTTGGCACTCGCATTCGCTTGGATGCGGCTTTCGCTCCCGACCTGATAACTACGACTTTATTGTTCGCAGTTAAATCGAGCAAGATGTTTTTCTCAATGGTTCGAATCGATCCCATCGATACAGCGGCCAAACCGCACTGAATCTGCAGCCTGGAAGGCCTTTGCAGCGCCTGGAGAAAAATCGCGATCGTTGCCCGGCTAAGGGTCAGCTGCTAATATTTGCGACTACATTAGTCGGAGATCGATATGTCTCTTTACAGCGCGGGTGTCGAGTACGGCATTCACTGCCTGATTTTCCTGGTGGGCAATGGTGGTGAGACCCGCGAGGCGAGCGTGCGGGACCTTGCAGAGTTGCAAGGCGTGCCGCTGGACTATCTGGCAAAAATCTTCACCAAACTGGCCAAGGCAAAACTGGTGGTGGCCACCGAAGGCGTGCGTGGCGGCTTCAAGCTGGCGCGGCCCGCCGATGAGATCAGCCTGCTGGACATCGTCAATGCCATCGACGGGGCCAAGGCCATTTTCGAATGTCGGGAAATCCGCGGTCGTTGTGCGTTATTTGCAGGCGAGGTGCCCGAATGGGCAGTGGACGGCCATTGCTCGGTGCACGGCGCCATGTTGACTGCGCAGAAGCGCATGGAAGAAGCCCTCGCCCAGCAGACCATCCTGGACATCGCCAGGAGGGTCGGGCGAAAAGCACCGGCGCAGTTCAATGCGCAGGTCGAGAGCTGGATGAACGATCGGCGGGAAAAGAAAGGCACCGCGAGTGCCCAGGGCAATGTCGATCAGCTTATCCAGGTCACCGAGATCGACGGCTGAACCCTACAGGCAGTCCCGCACCGCCTGGCGCATGACCCCTGACTTTGCCCACGGCGGCCCCTGGTAAAGCGAAACCCGACTGCCGTCCTTGTACTTGACGATATCCAGCACTTCATCGGCGGTTATGATGCTCGGCGCGGTGATCCGGTAGCCGTTGGAAATCGATGTCTGGGTCGTCTTGGCGATCTCTTTTTGCCATGCCGGCAATACACACGCTGCTACTTCCTTGGGTAATTTGTCGCTCGGCTTATTGTAGTTCGGCTCCCCTGGCACCAGGGACGCGGGCAACGAACACCCCGCCAGCAACGCCATTACCACTCCCCCCATCAACACTCGACTCATGAAGCATCCTTAAACCTGAAAAAATAAAATGTAGCCTGTTGCCGCGCTGACAGCCATTTTGTTGCATCGAGCCTCAGTGACCGACGCTTTGATCGCCGGTGTCCGGGTAGGTTCGCTCGTTGAGATAAGTCGTCCATCGTTCGAAGGCTTCGTGTTGCCATAAACTGACCCGCTCCCATTCCGCCCCGCTGAACTGGTGCTCGGAAATCAGCTTCATCATTTCGCTGGTGGCCGCATCCAGATCGGCCTTCAGTTCCTGGGCATGCGCCCGGAAGTCATCGGTTGTCGTCATTTTGAATGGACCCTGCCCTGGTAAAATGTCGGCACTTCAATACGACAGCAAACGACAGCGAATCTTGCGAAGGGCGCAAAATTCCCGACCAAAGGTAGCCCTTTGGCATCAGAAGAACACTACGCCCCGCCGCGGGAATGGGTCTAAAATTTCGTAGCACGAAGTTACGGGAGATCAGTCATGTGGCTTAACGAACATGAACAAACGCTTCGGCGTGATCTGCAAGGGCTGGCATCGGACCTGCGCTGGTCGGCGGTTGAGCTGTTGCGCATCGCCGAACGATTGCGCCTGTCAGGCAACGAGGTCGACGCCGAAGCCGTGAAGCGCCTGTGCGATTTGTTCCAGGGCGATGAACAACGGCTGTCGGGTTATGCCGAGGAAGTGAAGGCCAAGATCATCAGTCGACACAAGGCCTAATAGCGGGGGGCATGGGGTGAAAAGGGCACTCTGCATCCTCCCTACCCTGATCACGGTGCTGGCGGGCTGCAGCACCGATTCAGAAAACCCGCTTACAATTTCGCGGTGACACGCTCAGCCACCTCCTCCGGCACCCAGCCCTTCCAGACCTGCGGCTGATCCCGCAGGAAGGCTTCTGCCACCTGACGCGGTTGCAGGCGCTTTTCGCTCATTTGGCCGAGAGTATGGTTGAGCAGGTCGATCGGCAGGTCGACCTTTTCGAAGAACGCCACCAGGTCCGGGTACTGCGCCTTGAAAGGCGCGGACACGCCGATCGCCAGGCTCGCCGGCATTGACCGGGTGCCCTTTGGATGCGGGTTGTTGGCGTCGGCCAGGGTCTTCCAGGCTTCGGCGTCGAACGCCGGCTCGTCGAGTTTCACCAGTTTGAAACGCCCCAGCAGCGGCGTGGGCGACCAGTAGTAGAACAGCACCGGTTTGCCGCGACGGATCGATGACGCCACCTCGGCATCCAGTGCCGCACCCGATCCGGTGCGGAAGTTGACGAAGCTGTCGGTCAGGCCATAGGCCTTGAGTTTCTGGCTGTTGACGATCTCCGAGGTCCAGCCGGTCGGGCTGTTGAGGAAGCGTCCACGGCCCGGGTCTTCCGGGTCGCGGAACACGTCCTTGTAGCGGGTCAGGTCGGCGACGGATTTCAGTTCCGGGGCCAGGGGCTTGATGCCACGTTCAGGGTCGCCCTTGATCACGTATTCCGGCACCCACCAGCCTTCGGTGGCGCCTTTGACCGTGTCGCCCAGACCGAACACTTTGCCCTGCGCAGCGGCTTTGACCCACGCCGGACTGCGCCCGGCCCACTCTTCGCCGATCACCTGGATATCGTTTTTGGCCAGTGCCGCTTCGAGGCTGACGGTGCTGCCCGGCAAGGTATCGGTCGGGTAGCCGTAACCTTTCTCGACGATCAAGCGCAGGATTTCGGTGATCAGGCTGCCGCTTTCCCAGGTGATGTCGCCGAAGTGGATCGGCGCGGCTTTTTCTGCGGCGGGAACCTGGGTTGCCACCAGGCTCAGGGCCAGCAGCGAACTGCCGAGCAAGGTTTTGAGCGATTTCATGCAGACCTCCAGTTCAGGGAATTCAAGGGTTGGTTGGCGCAGTGCCGGGCACACAGGGCTTGGGAGCGCGTCATGTAATCGCTGACCGAGCGTTGGGAAATGCCCAATCGGGCGGCAATCTGCGGGTAGGACAGGCCGTCGACTCGCGACAACAGGAAGGTCGCCCGAACCTTGCCCGGCAAGCGTTCAAGGGTGCGGTCGAGGCCATGCAATGTTTGGGTCAGTTGCGCCTGTTCTTCAGGCGAGATCGCTTGCTGTTGATCAACCTGTTGCAACTGTTCGAGGTGCTGGCGTTCCAGGTCGCGACGGCGCCACAGCTGATAGAGCAAGCGCTGGGCAATGGTGGTGAGCAAGGCGCGGGGCTCGCGGATCGGGGTCAGTGCTGGCGATTCGAGCAACTGCAGGAAGGTCTCGGCCGCAATGTCTTCGACGCTGGAACTGGCGCCCAGGTGCCGGCGCAACCGAGCGCACAGCCAAGGGTGATGGGCGCGGAACAATGCGCCCATGTCGTTGCGATGGGAAAGGTCGGTGCCGGACATAGAGGCTCCAAGGGTTAGGGGTCGCTGAATGTCCGGTGATCCGGTGGCGCGATCCTAGCAAGGAGCCTTATTCATTAATAATACTAAAAAAGAATTTTTATATTCCTTTTAAGGTCAAAAGATCGCAGCCTCGCTTTGCGAGATAACTCCTACAGGTGAAGATCCTGCCTACCTTAATCGTCCATACCCCAAATCCTCGGCCTCTCGCTGATAGGCGAGAACGATTTGATAGTCGCTTTCGCTGGCCGGCAAAACCTCCTGCAGTCTCAGGATTTCCCTGACTTCGGGCAATTGCTGCAGCGTCATGTTCATTACCTGCTGCATCTCCGCGACCTGTGCATCGGTGGCGCTCGCGGCCGTAATGAACGGCAAGGTCGGGCTGAATGCACTGCGACCGACTATTCGCAAGCCAGCCACTTCGTCTTCGGCGTGTCGCGCCAGATAGGCAAAGGTCACGCTGTCGATGGCCGCCAGGTCCGCTTTGTCTTCACGCACCCAGCGCAGGCTTTCCCGGTGGCTGCCGCTGATTCCGACACGGGCAAAAAACCGCCCCTCTCGCTGCAGCGCAGCCAGGCGGTGACGCAGCAGGTTCATGCCGCTGTTGGAATCTTCGCCGTTGATCACGCCACGGCTGCCGCGAAATGCGGGCAAGCTGCGCCGTGGATCATCGGCGCGACTGAGCAACAGGCTGCAATGATTGCCGCCGCTGGCGTCCGGCAGTTCGTAACGAGGACGACCGATGACCCGCACTCGCCCATGTAACACGGTCATCAGCGGGTAGCCGCAGGTTTGCGTCAGCAGCAAGTGCGGCGACAGCCAGAGGTCCAGTAGCGAAAGGCCCTCGGCATCGCGGCGCGTGGCGCCCAGTTGCTGGAGGATGAGTGCCAGCCAGCGCTCGTTGGCTTGGCGGACCGGTTCGGGGGCGACGTACATCAGTAATTCAGCCAGGTGTTGTGTCATCGAAATATTCCAATACAACGACATTCAAATGTGGGAGCGAGCTTGCTCGCGATAGCGGCGTGGCAGGCACATCAATGTTGGATGTCATGGCCTCTTCGCGAGCAAGCTCGCTCCCACAGGGAATTCATTCGCAATCAGTGAAAAGGGTGCCGCGGGCTGTCGATGGCCCTCACCCCGTGCCGGCGCCATAACTGGCCATAACCCTGCACCAGAAACCCGCCGCTGCGCGCCAGCCATTGCTCGCGACGCGCCTGATAAGCGCGGGGCAAGTCGTACCAGGGCAGCCCCGGCAAATCGTGGTGCACCAGGTGCAGGTTGAGGTTCAGGAACAGCCAGCGCCACGGCCAGGCGGCTTCATTGAGGACCGTCCTGTGCTCGGGCGCGGCATGGGGCCGGTGTTCGTAGTAGGAGCGAATCATGGCAATCGACAGCGCCGGCACGCTGACCAGCAACAGGTAATGCCACACCGGCAGCACGCTGTAGCGGGCGATGAACAGCAACATCAACAGGGTCAACGTGCCGTGGCTCAACCACATCAACCAGGCCTGTCGCTCACCCGCCTTCAAACGCTGCAGTTCTTCCCTTGCCAGCGCCAGCAAAGCCAGCGGAGCGCCCAGGAGGAAACGCCCCAGCACGGTTTTGTTCAGCCAGTGCAGGCCTTGCTCGAACACTGAACTGCCCTGCCACTGCCCGGCGCTCAGGTAGCGGCTTTCCGGATCGCGGCCCGGCAGGGTCAGGTCTTCATCGCGGTGATGCAGCAGATGGCTGTCGCGATACAGGGTGTAGGGATACCACACGGCGAACGGCGCGTAGCCGAGGATCTTGTTCAGCCATACCCAGCGGGTGGGATGACCGTGCAGCAGTTCGTGCTGCAGCGACAACCAGAGCACCAGCAACGGGATCAACAACAACGTGCTGCACCACAGGCCCAACCAGTGACCGCCCAGCATGATGCCGAACCAGCCGGCGTACACGCCGATCAGCAGCAGCCAGGTCGGCCACTCGGTGCGAGCGGTCAGGCGTTGGCGCAAGGTGTCGATTTCTACACGGTGGGCGTTGTCGAAGTAATGGGGCATGGCGTTGCTCGGATCGGGGACCAGTCCCCTTCTGTGCAACGGCGCCGGGTTTTCTTGCAGATTATTTTTGTCGAGTTCTACAGGGATCAATTGTGGGAGCTGTTCGCTCCCACATTGGTTGCGCAATCAAGACCCGGTATCCATAGGACCGGGGCCTTGAGCCTGCCTTCATGTCGCTTGCTGATTGCGAGGCTTGGTTGAGCGGGCTTTATAACCCGGCAGCGCAGCCGCAAAGGCCAGCGCCTCTTCCCGACTGGCAAACGAGCCCAGCCGGTCGCCCTGGGTGCAGACCCGCCATGGGCCGTTGTTCACACTCAGAACGTCATAGCCGTTCATGTGCATCTTGTTCAACATCGGAACGCTCATAGTCACCTCCATCTTGGCAGTGATCACAGGGTTGACTTGCCTACCTTACACCCCCCTGCCGTGAAGAGGCCGACCAGACGTCGAGTCAGGCCAGTGGCAGCGAGATTGCACTTTTAGACACCTTTGTTGTTCAAAATGTCCAGGAAAGCTTGCAACGGATTACGGCCCGAATATTGCATTTTTGTTACACTTATGTGACAGCCTGGATTGAATGAACAGATGAAAGTACGTGCAACCGTCATTTGCGAGCACGACCGCCATATCCTCATGGTGCGCAAGGCCAGAAGTCGCTGGATGTTGCCCGGCGGCAAGGTCGAGCGCGGTGAGACCGTGCAGGATGCTGCATTGCGCGAGTTGCAGGAAGAAACAGGGCTGGGCGCCGAGGATATGCTGTACCTGATGGAACTCGAAACAGGGGGCACCCGACACCATGTCTACGAAGCATCGTTGCTCGATGCGGAGCAGGCGCGACCGCTAAACGAGATTTTCGATTGCCTCTGGTACCCGCTGGATTCGGTGCAGAACTTGAACCCCAGCGACGCCACGCTGCAGATCATCAGAGCGTTTCAGCGTCGCCTATAGTCAACCCGCCTCAGCCTTGGTCGCCACCGCCCACCGGCATGACCATGCCGGTGATGTAGGACGCCTCGTCGCTGGCGAGGAACAGAATGGCGCCGGCCTGCTCATCCAGCGTGCCGTAACGCTTCATCAAACTGCTGTCGAGGGTCTGATCGACGATCTGCTGGTACCAGACCTTCTCTTGCTCAGTCTGCTCGGCCGCATTGCGCGGCACTCGCCGCGGCGGTGCCTCGGTGCCGCCAGGCGCCGTGGCGTTGACCCGAACGCCGCGACCGGCGGTTTCGAACGCCAGGCACGCGGTCAGCGCATTCACCCCGCCCTTTGCTGCGCCGTAGGGCACACGGTTGACGCTGCGGGTGGCGATCGACGACACGTTGACGATAGCGCCACTGCCCTGCTCCAACATGTACGGCAAGGCGGCATGGCAGCACCACAGGGTCGGGAACAGCGAACGGCGCACCTCGGCCTCGATCTGCGCCGCTTCGTAGTGCTCGAACGGCTTGGCCCAGATGGTCCCGCCGACGTTGTTGACCAGCACGTCGAGACGAGCGAAACGCTCGATGGCGGTTTGCATGACCCGGTTGCATTCCTCGTATTGCTCAAGGTCGGCGGTCAGGGCCAGGACCTGGCTGTGCGGGGCCAGTTGTTGCTGCACTTCGAACACCAGGTCCGAGCGATCGACCAGGATCAGCTTCGCGCCTTCAGCGGCCATGCGCTCGGCAACGCACCGCCCGATGCCCTGGGCCGCCCCGGTGATCAGCGCGACTTTGTCGTGGAATCTGTTCATGTGTACCTCACACGCCGCCCCCTGTAGGAGCTGCCGCAGGCTGCGATCGTTTGATCTTGATTGTAAAAAACAAAATCAAAAGATCGCAGCCTGCGGCAGCTCCTACAGGGGAGGCGTCGTCGTATGGAGTGGGTTCAGGCCGCGCTGGCGGCGAATTTCTCGTAGTAGAAATTGGCCGGCGCAATGCCCTGCTCACGGATGAACTGGCTGACCGCTTCGACCATCGGCGGCGGGCCGCACAGGTACAGATCTACGTCGCCATCGTTCAAGTGCTTGGGTTCGATGTGCTGGGTCACGTAGCCCTTGCGCGGGTGCTGGCTGTCGGGGCTGGCCACGCAGGCGCTGTAGGTGAAGTTGGGGATGCGGGTGGCGAAGGCTTCCAGGCGGTCGAGTTCCACCAGGTCGAAGTCGTGGGTCACGCCGTAGATCAGGTGCAGCGGGTGTTCACTGCCCTGCTCGGCGATCTTCTCCAGCATCGCGGTGAACGGCGCCAGCCCGGTGCCGCCCGCCAGCAGCAACAACGGCCGACGGATATCGCGCAGATAGAAACTGCCCAGGGGCCCGGCCAGGCTCATGCTGTCGCCGGCCTTGGCCATGCCGGTGAGGAAGCTGCTCATCAGGCCGCCGGGCACGTTGCGAATCAGGAAGCTGACTTCACCGTCGCGCTGCAACGAGCTGAACGAATAGGCGCGGGTCTGCTCGCTGCCGGGAATGCCCAGGTTCACATACTGACCCGGGAGGAATGCCAGCTTGCTCAAGGACTCGCCCTTGATCGACAGGGCAATGGTGCTGTCTGACAACTGGCGCACGGCGCTGATGGTGGCGTCATAGCTGGCCTGGCTGGTGCGGCAGACATCCGAGGACACCGGCACCCGCACCACGCAATCGCTCTTGGCGCGCATCTGGCAGGTCAGGACATAACCTTGCCCGGCTTCTTCGGGGCTTAAGGCGTCTTCGATGTACTCATCGCCCAGGTCGTAGCTGCCCGCTTCGGCAAAACACTTGCAGGTGCCGCAGGCGCCGTCACGGCAGTCCAGCGGAATATTGATGCCCTGGCGGTACGCGGCATCGGCCACGGTTTCGCCGGCATTGGCGTCGATGAACCGGGTGACGCCGTCTTCGAAGTTGAACGCAATGGAATGGGTCATGACGGCAGCCTCACAAGTGGTAAACATCGATGACCTGGCGAACGTAGTCGTTCTTCAGGATCACTTTCTTGGCCTTGATCAGAGGGTTTTCACCGCGTACGTCAAGGGTGTAGAAACTGCCGCCGAAATAGCTGTCGACGGTCTTGTAGCGAAAGCTCAGGGTGTGCCAGTTGAAGCGCACCTTGCACAGGCCGTCGGCTTGTTCCAGCAGCTCGATGTTGCTGATGTTGTGGGAGGTGCGGGTGTCCGGCACGGTGGCACTGGAACGCTCGGTCTTGATGCGGAAGATGCGGTCTTCGAGGCCGGTGCGGTTGCCGTACCAGATCAGCGAGATTTCCCGCTGCGGGTCTTCGGTCAGTTCGTCGTTGTCGTCCCAGGACGGCATCCAGTAGGTCGCGTCGGGGGCATACAGTTCCAGCCACTCGTCCCACTGGCGGTCATCGAGGTAGCGTGCTTCGCGATAGAGGAAATCGCGCACCGCTTCATAGGAAATGGTCATAACACATCCTCCACGGCGATCAGTTTCGACTGCTCGGCCGCCAGGGCCTTGAGCATGGTCTGCTGCCAATACTTGTGTTGCAGCACGAACAGGCCTTCGTCTTCGGTGCGCACGCCGCTGAGCAGCGGGTGCAGGTCGATTTCCTTGGCCGCGTCATCAGCGCCTTCGATCCAGTGTTCGGCGCCACGGGACATGTCGTTCCAGGTGGTAACGCTGCCCTGGTAGCTGGTCTGGCAGGAGCGGAACTCTTCCAGGTCGTCCGGCGTGGCCATGCCGCTGACGTTGAAGAAGTCTTCGTACTGACGAATCCGGCTCGAACGCGCGTGATCGCTTTCGCCCTTGGGGGCGATGCAGTAGATGGTGATTTCGGTGCGGTTGACCGAGATCGGCCGGGCGATACGGATCTGCGAGCTGAACTGGTCCATCAGGTAGACGTTGGGGTACAGGCACAGGTTGCGCGAGTTCTCGATCATCCAGTCGGCGCGGGCCTTGCCGAAATCTTGCGCCAGCTCATCGCGACGCTCGTACAGCGGACGGTCCTCGGGGTTGGCCCAGCGGGTCCAGAGCAGCATGTGGCCCTTGTCGAAGGAGTAGAAACCACCGCCCTGCTTGGCCCAGCTGCCGGCGCTCATGGTCGGGTTGGTGTCACCGGCTTCACGCTGTTTGCGCTGGTTCTGGGTGGCAGCATAGTTCCAGTGCACGGAGCTGACGTGGTAACCGTCGGCACCGTTTTCGGCGGTGAGTTTCCAGTTGCCTTCGTAGATGTAGCTGGAAGAACCGCGCAGCACTTCCAGGCCGTCGGTGGACTGGTCGACGATCATGTCGATGATCTTCGCCGACTCGCCCAGGTGCTCGACCAGCGGCAGCACATCGGCCTTGAGGCTGCCGAACAGGAAACCGCGATAGGACTCGAAGCGCGCCACCTTGGTCAGGTCGTGGGAGCCTTCGCAGTTGAAGCTCGACGGGTAGCCGGCGTTGGCCGGGTCCTTGACCTTGAGCAGCTTGCCGGAGTTGTTGAACGTCCAGCCGTGGAACGGGCAGGTGTATGAGCTTTTGTTGCCGGACTTGTGCCGGCACAGGGTCGCGCCGCGATGACTGCAGGCGTTGATGAAGGCGTTGAGCACACCGTCCTTGTTGCGCGCGATGAAGATCGACTGGCGCCCCATGGTGGTGGTGTAGAAATCGTTGATGTTGGGGATCTGGCTTTCGTGCGCCAGGTACAGCCAGTTGCCTTCGAAGATGTGTTCCATCTCCAGATCGAACAACCGGGGGTCGGTGAACATCTCGCGTTTGCAGCGATAGAGGCCCTGCTCTGGATCGTCTTCAAGCAGGGATTGCAAATATTCGGGTCGCAGGGTCATGGCCGCCGCCTCCATTGTTATTGTCCAGGCAGGGGTCATGCTAGGACGGGGCGATGGGGCGGACTATCCGCGGGGTGCAGACCTTTATCCGTTTTGTGCAGGGGCTTGGGATGGACACCGCCCCCCCCCTTGTAGGAGCTGGCTTGCCAGCGAAAGCGGTGGGTCAGGCAACTTCAATGTCGCCTGATACGCCGCCTTCGCTGGCAAGCCAGCTCCTACAGGGGGTCGGGTTGACTCAGTGGCGGCGCTTGAGGGTGTCCGATGGCAACTCGCCGAACTGCTTGCGGTAGCTGTCGGAGAACCGGCCCAGGTGCAGGAAGCCGTAGTCCATCGCCACTTCGGTGACGTTGCGCACGTTGCAGGTCGGGTCGCTCAGGCAGGCGTTGATGCGTTCCAGGCGTTTCTGGCGCAGGTAGTTTTTTGGCGTCAGGCCGGCGTTGCGTTCGAACAGTCCGTACAACGAGCGCAAGCTCATGTGCGCCTGGCGCGCCAGCTCTTCGCTGTCGATGTCCTGCTTGAGGTTATTGGCGATGTAGTCGGCAATCGCCTCGAAGGTGGCCGTTTGCGAGCCCAGTTCAAGGCGACAGACGTTGGTCTTCATCAGACTGAGCATCTTGCTGACGATGATTTGCGTGTAATGCTCCTGCACCCTGGGAATCTGCTCGCTGGATTCGGCCTCCTGGCAGATCATCGCCAGCAGATTGACGAAGCCTTCCAGTTCATTGAGCTGATAACGGTTTTCCAGGAACCGCACGCCCTGCCCCGGATAGCGCCAGCGCTGCTCATCGCAGACGGACTCGAACAAACGGGTGGGGACTTTGAGGATGAATTTTTCGCAATCGGCGGAATACGTCAGGTCCACCGGATCGTCGGGGTTGATCAGCAACAGTTCGCCGGGGGCGAAGTAGTGCTCCTGGCCGTGACCGCGCCACAGGCAGTTGCCGCGCAGCAGCACTTGCAGGTGGTAAATGCTCTCCAGCGCACCGGAGGTCACCCGCACACTGGCGCCGTAGCTGATGCGGCACAGGTCGAGACTGGCGAATTTACGATGATCGAGGCTGGCCAGCGGGCGGCCGGCTCGGGGCATGAGGATGCAGTGATTACCGACGTGCTGATTGACGTAGCCGGACACCGCGTAGGGGTCGGCCTGGTCGAATACTCTGCTGCGCTGACTCAACAGTTGAGTTTGCATCATCGGGTCACTCTCGTTGTTATTATGGTTTGCGTCGGGACATTCTAGAACACTGGGTCATTCGCTCGGGATAATCCAGACCGTTAACCGAAACCCCCTGTGGGAGCGGGCTTGCTCGCGAAGGCGGAGTGACAGTCAACATAAGTGTTGAATGTTAAACCGCCTTCGCGAGCAAGCCCGCTCCCACAAGGGGGGTTGCTATCAGTCTTCCAGTGCGCGAACCCGCTCGTGGCGCTGCTGCTCTTCAGGCTGGGCGGTAGACTGCAGGGTGAAATCGAACTCGATTTCGGCAAAACGACCGCTCACACCATGGGCCGCCGCGCGCTGTTGATCGTCGCTGAAAGTGATCTTGGCGATCAGCTCGTCACGGGTGGCGTAGGCGAAATCGTCATGCAGGTATTTCTCACCATCCAGGTTGATCTGGGTCGTCAGGTGGCGATGGTCCGGCGCGGAAATGAAGAAGTGCACGTGCGCCGGGCGCTGGCCATGACGGCCCAGTTGATCGAGCAGTTGCTGGGTCGGACCGTCCGGTGGGCAGCCATAACCCGACGGCACGATGCTGCGGAAACAGTAGCGGCCTTCGGCATCGGTGACGATGCGGCGACGCAGGTTGAAATCCGATTGCGTAGGGTCGAAGTACGAGTAGGTACCACCGGTGTTGGCGTGCCACACGTCGACCACGGCACCGGCCAGGGGCTCGCCAGCGGTGTTGAACACGCGGCCTTGCATGAACAGGGTCACACCCGGGTCGACGCCGTCATCCAGACGGGCTTCGCCTTGGGACAGCGGTGCACCGGCCACGTACAGCGGGCCTTCGATGGTGCGCGGGGTGCCGCCGGACTTGCCGGCCTGCTCGTCTTCGGCGTCCATCAGCAGGTCAAGATAGTGCTCAAGGCCAAGACCGGCCACCACCAGCCCGGCTTCCTGGCGCGCACCCAGCACGTTCAGGTAGTTGACCGCTTTCCAGAACTCTTCCGGGGTCACGGCCAGGTCTTCGATGATGTTCACCGAGTCACGCAGGATGCGGTAGATCAAGGCCTTGGTGCGTGGGCTGCCGGCATCGTTGTGCAGGCCGCTGGCCTCTTCGAGAAATTTCTGGACTTCGGCAGTGTGGGAAATCTTTACGTTCATCAGGGGTTCCTCATCTTGTAATTATTAGCGTAGCGCTGGACAGGCTGGGCTCAGCGGTCGTCGTCACGGATGGAAGAAGGATGCCGGCACATCGCGTCGATCTCGATGGCCATGTACGGAAACAGCGGCAGTTGCATCAGCAGGTCATGCAGTTCCTGGACGCTGTCGACATCGAACACGCTGTAGTTGGCATAGTGCCCGGCGATGCGCCACAGATGACGCCACTTGCCCTGCTCTTGCAGGCGCTGGGCCAGGGCCTTTTCGTCGGCCTTGAGCCTGGCCGCCGCTTCGGGATTCATGTCGACCGGCAGGTTCACGGTCATTTTTACGTGGAACAGCATAATGCTCTCCTCAGGCTTGATGAATAGTCTTGTCGCGACGGAAGAACGCCAGGCGCTCCTCATCCAGGCTCAGGCCCAGGCCCGGCGTGTTGGGGACATGCAGTTCGAAATCGCGATAGACCAGCGGCTCGCTGAGGATGTCCTCGGTCAGCAGCAGCGGGCCGAACAGCTCGGTGTCCCACGCCAGTTTGTTCAGGGTGACAAAGGCATGGGCCGAGGCCATGGTGCCGATTCCGCCTTCGAGCATGGTGCCGCCGTACAGGGCGATCCCGGCCGCTTCGGCGATCGAGGCGGTGCGCAACACGGCGCGTGGGCCGCCGTTCTTGGCGATCTTCAGGGCAAACACCGAGGCCGCGCCTTCGCGTGCCAGGTTGAAGGCATCTTCCACGCACTCGATGGATTCGTCGGCCATGATCGGCGCCGGGCTCATGGCATTCAGGCGTGCCATGCCGGCGCGGTTGTTGCGCGAGATCGGCTGCTCGATCAGGTCGATGCCGTTGGTGCCCAGGATCCGGCAGGCGCGCAATGCCACCGCTTCGTCCCAGGCCTGGTTGACGTCGACCCTGACGCTCGCGCGATCGCCGAGGGCTTTCTTGATCGCGATCACGTGGGCCAGGTCGCGATTGACCTCGCCGGCACCGATCTTCAGCTTGAAGATGCGGTGGCGGCGCAGGTCGAGCATTTTTTCCGCTTCGGCGATGTCCTTCTCGGTGTCGCCGCTGGCCAGGGTCCAGGCCACGGGCAGCGAGTCACGCACACGGCCGCCCAGCAACTCGCTGACCGGCAGGCCCAGGCGTTTGCCCAGGGCGTCGAGCAGCGCGGTTTCCAGGCCGGACTTGGCGAAGGTGTTGCCACGGATGCTGCGCTCGAGGCGCAACATCGCGGCATTCACATTGCTGCTGTCCTGGCCGATCAGCAAAGGCGCGAAGTGTTTGTCGATGTTGGTCTTGATGCTGTCGGGGCTTTCGTTGCCATAGGCCAGGCCACCGATGGTGGTGGATTCGCCGATGCCTTCGATGCCATCGGCACAGCGCACGCGAATCACCACCAGGGTCTGGTTCTGCATGGTGTGCATCGCCAGCTTGTGCGGGCGGATGGTCGGCAGATCGACGATGATCGTCTCGATCGATTCAATGGCTGTAGCAAGCATTTCGATACCCGTCAGGTTCTTGAAGTTCTGAGCCCGATTCTCATACGGCTTTTTCCGGGCGGCCAATATAGAATTGGTCTGGCTTGATACCTTCAAGGTATGCAACCGCTGAAGATCCGGAGGCTCCATGGAACTGCGTCACCTGCGTTACTTTCAGGTGTTGGCTCAAACCCTCAATTTCACCCGCGCCGCCGAACGGCTGCACATCGCCCAGCCGCCCTTGAGCCGGCAGATCCAGCAACTGGAGGATGAACTGGGGGTGATGCTGCTCGAGCGCGGCCGGCCGCTGAAGCTGACCGACGCCGGGCGTTTTTTCCATGAGCACTCCACCGCCCTGCTCGACCAGTTGCACAAGGTCTGCGACAACACGCGGCGCATAGGCCTGGGGGAAAAGACCTGGCTGGGTATCGGCTTTGCGCCATCGACGCTGTACGGCGTGCTGCCGCAATTGATTCGCCGCTTGCGCAGCGGCGAGCCGCTGGAGCTGGAACTCGGGCTGTCGGAGATGACCACGCTGCAGCAGGTCCAGGCCCTCAAGGCCGGGCGCATCGACGTCGGTTTCGGCCGCATCCGCATCGACGACCCGGCCATCGTCCAGACCGTGCTCACCGAAGACCGCCTGGTGGCCGCCCTGCCCGCCGGCCACCCGCTGCTGGCGGGCCCTGTCAGCCTGCGCGACCTGGCCAAGGAGCCCTTCGTGCTGTACCCCGGCAACCCGCGCCCCAGCTACGCCGACCACGTGATCGCGCTGTTCGAATCCTATGGGGTGAGCATCCATGTGGCGCAATGGACCAACGAGCTGCAGACGGCGATCGGGCTGGTGGGGGCCGGGATAGGCATCACCCTGGTGCCGGCCTCGGTGCAGTTGCTGCACCGCGACGACATCGGTTTCACCCCGCTGCTGGAAGACAACGCCACCTCGCCGATCATTCTCAGTCGGCGGGTCGGCGACGTGTCACCGGGGTTGAACCATTGTTTGCGGGTGATCGACGAACTATTGCCACATACGATCACGCGTGGTGTTTAACCGGCGAAGGCGCGGCGCCCGGCGCTCATCTCGGTGCGCAGTTCACCGATGAAGTCGGAGATGGCCCGCATGCTGGTCAACTGCTCGGTCGATACGCCGGCAAGCATCAGCTTGACTTGCCCGTTGGCGGGATCAAAGACCTCGATCCGCAGCAGCCCGCCACTCTCCGTGCATTGACAGGCCAGGGGCTTAAAACCGGACTCCAGAATGTTGCAAAGGGCTGAAATGGCGACCATGGCCGTTGCCTCCGTGGCGGGTTGATCAGAACGGATCCAATCAGAATAGATGCGTTTGGCCAAATGTGCGCCAGTCCATTAGTGATATCCACTTCATCAATGACTGTTGTCTTTCCAGATCCAGTTCCAGATCCCCGGTAATTGCGCCGGCTGTGAACTGTCGCGCAGCGTGCGCGCCATGGCGGCCCGTTGCAGCGCGGCGGTGTCGTCGTAAAACGCCATCGGGGCGACGCTCACCCCTGTCGCCCGTGCACTGTCGAGCAAAATCTGCAGGTACTCGCGGGCATGCCGGGCGGTGTAGCGATTGAGGTCGTGGAAAGTCACCACCACCGGAATCACCCCATCCACCACCGGTAGCTCGCCGCGGGCAATGCGCTCGCGCACCTCGGACATCGAACGCAGCATATGGGCGCGGCGCCGGGGGCTGGCGTTGAAGCCCCAGATCTTGCCGTCGTTGGCGCTCAGGTCGGTCAGCAGCACATGCAGGCCATGCTGCTGATAGGCGGCGAACGTGCGTTTGTCGTAGCTCCAGAATGGCGGGCGCAACAGGGTCGGCGGCGCACCGGTGATCGCGGCGATGTCGGCACCCCCCTCGTTGAGCGCCTGCTCCAGTTCCTGATCGTCGAGGGAGCGATGATTGGTGTGCGAAGGCGTGGCCGTGTGGAAGGCCAGGATATGCCCGGCATCACGTTCGCGGTGCATGACCGCCCGCCCGATGTCACTGGCGCCGGCCCGTGGGGCGCGGGTCTGGACGAAAAATACCGCCTTGATCCCGGGTTGCACAGGATTGATCGCCAGGCTGTCGAGCACGGTCTCGGTCGGGTTCCAGAAACTCGAGGCGCTGGGCCCGTCGTCGAACGTCAGCAGAAAGCGGATCGGTGGTTGCGCGCGCAAAGCCTGTTCGGTTTGCGGGGTCATTTCGATGGGAGCGGCGATACAGCCCAGCAGACCGACTGCCAGGGTGCACACCGATAGAACCTTGAGCAGCTGTTTCATGTTTCGCCTTGGGGCAGACCCGCACACAGCGGCGGGCCGAGGTTGGATAAGGTACACAGTGTTTGGTTCCGGTGCTCGCCCGGGCGTTGGCTCAGTTCGCCAGGGCCAGCCCGCGATGACGGCGTTACGGCCACCATCGCATCGCCAGCAAGCCGGCTCCTACAGCGCTCGGCTGAACTCAGATTGTTCAAACATCTATGCTCAATAATCCAGCCGGAGGGTTCGATCGATGTGTGGACGATTGTCGCAATACCGGGGCATCCACGATTTCGTGGCGGTGCTGAGCATTCCCGATGCCTTGCTCAACCAGGTCGGCGATCAGCCGCTGGGGCGCTACAACGCCGCGCCCACCACCCAGCTCGCGCTGTTGCACCTGGAGAACGACGGCCTGCACGCCGACTCGCAGCGCTGGGGCTGGCGACCGCACTGGGCGAAGGATCGTGCGGCGCCGATCAATGCGCGGGTCGAGAAAGTCGCCCACGGCCCGTTCTTTCGAGCGATCTGGCCCCATCGCGCCATCTGCCCGGTGGACAACTGGTTCGAATGGGTCGATGCCGGGGACGGCACCCGGCAACCCTGGCTGATTCGCCGGCGCGACCAGGGGCCGGTCTTCTGTGCGGCGATCGGGCAATTCCCGATGGGCGGTGCAGCCCCCAGGGACGACGACGGCTTTGTCATCATCACCGCCGACAGCGCGGGCGGCATGCTGGACGTGCATGATCGTCGACCGGTGGTGTTCAACGCCGAACTGGCGCGGGAATGGCTGGACCCGGCGACGCCCAGGGAACGTGCCGAGCAGATGGCGCTGCTACAGGGCGAAGAAAGTGGCGCTTTTGAGTGGTACCGGGTCGACAAGGCGGTGGGCAATGTCAGGAATCAGGGGCCCGGATTGATTGACGCTTTGAAGGAATAACACCTGTAAAAGCATGGCACTTTGATGCTTCCACCGCTTGTCAGACAACGCCATGGTCTTACATACATTTGTCGGCACTGCCGCTAGGATTCGCGCCGTATTGCCGAGTGGCATACCAATTGACCAAAGAGTCAACAATTAAGGAAATCCCATACATCAAGCCTTGCAGAGAACTCAATTGCGCGACGATTTTACAATTGATCAAGTCGCGAGTCTGGCGTGCATTTATCTTACAAAGACAGAGCACTACCAACTCGACTGTTTCATCGGGCAATACATACAGACCCGTAACTTGCTTTCCATTCCCAATATCAAAGAAGTCCTGAGTTCAATACTCGAAAGCTATCCGGGCAAGCCCCCGGTGATGGTCAACGAACTGAACGCCTGGATTGACAGGAAGCTGGGTTATCGGGCCACGCACCCTGATTTCCCGCCGTTGCTGGAATAAACGCAACCCTGTAGGAGCGGGCTTGCTCGCGATGGTCGTCAACGATGACGCGGGGTACCTGATGCCCCGCGGCGTTCTCGAGTTTTTCGCGAGCAAGCTCGCTCCTACACAGTTGCAGTGTTCGCAGGTTGCTTAAAACTTGCGGTCAGGTTCCGACAAATCCTTGCCATCGTCGGGATGTTTCCAGTCCGGAGTCGAACGCTTCTGCTGTTCGATTTCTTCTTCCGTCGGTTCATCCTCGTCTACATCCGGATCCGGTTGTTTTTGCTCTGTTGCCATGTGCTCACCTCTCTTCCTGAAAAGGGATTGGTCATCAACTTGAAGCGTAGAACAATTTCCCGCGCCCGACTTACAGCCACCAACGCAGCAAAAAGAAAAAGCCCATGCTCAACAACATGCTGAGCAGGGTGTTGCGGGTGTACAGCACCAGGCCGACGGCCACCAGCGAACTGATCAGGTAGGGGTTGTCCCATTGCAGGTTCAGTTGCTTGTCCGGCATGAACACGATCGGCCCGCAGATCGCGGTCAGCATGCCCGGCACGGCGAAGCCGAGGAACTGCCGGGCATTGCTGCTCAGGCGCACCGGCAGACGCGGTTCGAGGAACACATAGCGGTTGAGAAACACCAGCACGCCCATGCCGAAAATAACTGCCCAGACCATCATGTGCGTGCTCCATGGAATTTGTTGCAGATAAACCCGGCGGTCATGCCGGCCAGCCCCGACAGCACCAGGGCCGAGCCCCATTGCCAGTAGCTGAACAGCACCGAGCAGAACAGCGAGACCGCGACGCAGACCACGGTCGGCACGTTGCGCACCACCGGGGTGATCAGGGCGATGAAGGTGGCCGCGATGGAGAAGTCCAGCCCCAGGTGTTCCAGGCCGGGAATGCTGCTGCCAAGCACAATGCCCGCCAGGGTGAAGAGGTTCCAGGCGATGTAGAACGTCAGGCCCACACCCAGGGCGTACCAGCGATTGAACTGTTGCCTGTCGTGCTGGCTGACCAGGGCGAACAGTTCATCGGTGAGCAAGAAGCCCAGGCCCGCGCGCCAGCGCCCCGGCAACGGCGAGATCACCGAACGCAGGCTCATGCCGTAGAGCAGATGCTGGGAGGTCAGCAGCAAAGTGGTCAGCAGGATCGAAAAGATCCCGGCCCCGCCCTTGAGCATGCCGATCGCCACCAATTGCGCGGCGCCGGCAAACACGATGCTCGACAAGCCCTGGCCTTGCAGGGGTGTGAGGTTGGCTTCGATGGCCATGGACCCGGCCAGCAAGCCCCAGGGGGCCGTCGCCAGGGATAACGGCATGATCGCCACGGCGCCACGTAAAAACGCGCTGCGCGGCATGAGTGAGTTGGACATAACGCTCTGCAGCCAGGGAAAGACCGCAGACTTTGCCAGCAGTCACGGCCGATGGCTTGAACAATCTTGCGCAGTTTGCACTGGCTGCTGCCTCGCTCAACATGACGATGCCGCATTTTCCTGATTGACAAACCACCCGCCGGCTTTTAAAACTGGGCGCCTCATTCAGGGTGTAAACAAAGATGTCCGCAACCTTCAATCTCGACGCTTGTGTCATTGGCTTGACTGCCAAGGCCCAGGCTCGTGTTGCGCGCACCCTTAAATCGAAGAAACAGTCGCTCATGTGACCGGGGCGCGCTGTCCCGTCAGATGAGCTGACAGGACATTGAGCGCGACGGACCACCCGCCCCTTGCTTACCTCCTCCTGCCCTTCTGACGGTGACGAAATCGGTCAACCATCAGGAGAAAGTGCATGTCATCGTTCCAAGGTATCTGGGTTCCCCTCGTTACGCCGTTCCACCATGGCGCCATCGATTTCATCGGTTTGCGCCGGCTGGTCAGCCATCTGCTGGAAAGTGGCGTCGACGGCCTGATTGTCTGTGGCACCACCGGCGAACCGGCGGCCATGGGCAAGCACGAGCAGCTGGCGGTGCTCGATGCGGTGCTGGAGCAGGTGCCGGCTGAGCAGGTGGTCATGGGCCTCGCCGGCAACAACCTGATCGAGCTGCTGCACTTTCAGGAGGAGATTCTCAAGCGCCCGGTGGCCGGCCTGCTGGTGCCGCCGCCCTATTACATCCGGCCGTCCCAGGCCGGGCTCGAAAGGTTTTTCCAGACGGTCGCCGATGCCTCCAGCGTGCCGCTGATCCTGTACGACATCCCCTACCGCACCGGCGTGACCTTCGACCAGGGGACCTTGTTGAACATCGTCGCCCATGAGCGCATCGTCGCGATCAAGGACTGTGGCGGCAACCTGAACAACACCCTGGCATTGCTGGCCAGCGGCAAGGTCGACGTGCTGTGCGGTGAAGACAACCAGATCTTCAATGCCCTGTGCCTGGGCGCCAAAGGCGCGATTGCCGCATCGGCGCATGTCCATACCGATCGTTTCGTGACCTTGTACCGACAAGTTCGCGACCACCAGCTGGCGGCCGCCCGTGCCACGTTCTTCCAGCTGCTGCCGCTGATCCAGAGCCTGTTCATCGAACCCAATCCCGCGCCGGTGAAAACCGCGCTGGCCCTGCAAGGTTTGATCGGCGATGAGCTGCGCGCGCCGATGCAACGCAGCAGCGAGGCCATGGTCACGCGTTTGAAGGAGGTGCTCGGCGCGCTGGCCAGCGACAATCGATAGAGCGCCAGGCAGTATCATGGCGCGATTGAACTGCCGCGCCAGGAGGTCGACATGCTCTACCGAATCGCCGCCGACGGCCTGGTGCTGTTGCACCTGGCGTTCATTGTGTTCGTGGTGGGCGGCGGCCTGCTGGTGCTCAAATGGCCGCGCCTGATGATGTGGCACCTGCCTGCCGCCACCTGGGGCGTGGCGGTGGAGCTGTTCCACCTGCCCTGCCCGCTGACACGCTGGGAAAACAGCATGCGCCAGGCCGCAGGGGAAACGGGCTACGGCGCTGGCTTCATCGAACACTACGTGTGGCCGATCATTTACCCGGCAGGGCTGACGCCGGCCATCCAGCTCGGACTGGGCGGTGCAGTACTGCTGGTTAACGTACTGGTCTATCTTCGATTGATCCGGCAGAGGAAACGCCGACTGTAACGCCTACGGCAAACACGAGGACCCGGTCCATGCTGTCGACTGAAGACCTGACGCTGCTGCAAGCGATCCGCGAGACCGGCAGCCTGTCGCGGGCCGCCGCCTACCTCGGCAAGGCGCCCTCGACGGTGTCCTATGCCGCGCGGCAACTGGAAGAACGCTCCGATGCCCTGCTGTTCGATCGCCGGCGCTATCGCCTGCAACTCACCCCGGCGGGTGAATTGCTGGTCAACGAGGCGGCGCGCCTGATGCAGGACGTAGCTACCCAGGCACCGGGTCGGCTCGTTACTGAGCAATGGCTCGCTGGTTGAAAAGCAGATTGCCGACCCGCGCGAGCCGAACATCCTGTATGCCGGCTGGCGCGGTGATCACGACGGGCGTGCTTTGGGCTGGTGGCTGGAAAAGCTCAAGCAATCCTACCTGTGCACCCGGCTGGTACAGGGCAGCGACCGCTTTGCCTGAGCCTCAGTTGGCAATCACGCTCATGTTGCGCCCGCTGGCCTTGGCCACGTACAGCGCCTTGTCGGCCGCGCCGATCAGCTCGCCGGTCTGGGCTTGCGACGCCGGATCGTAACCGCAGACCCCCACGCTGACGGTGACCTTGCCATCCGGACTTTCACTGTGCGGCAAGCTGGCGGCCTGCACCGCATGGCGGATTTTCTCCGCCAGCAGGAAAGCGCCGACGTAGTCAGTCCCCGGCAGCACCACGGCAAACTCCTCGCCGCCAAAACGCGCAGCCAGATCGCCAGGGCGCTTGATGTGCTCGGTAATGATCCCGGCGATCTTGCGCAGGCACTCATCGCCGGCCAGGTGGCCGTAGCGATCGTTGAAAGGCTTGAAGTGATCGACATCGATCATCAGCAGCGCCAGTCCCGACACGTTGTGCCGGGCGCGGCTCATTTCCGCCTGGATGAACAGGTCGAACTGGCGTCGATTGGCCAGGCCCGTGAGCGCGTCCTCCAGCGCCAGCAACTCAAGGTTGCGATTGAGCTCCAGCAGCCGCTCCTGTGTGCCGAGCAACTCGCCCTGGATGCGGTCCTGCTTCTTCATCAACCGGATCAGGCGATAACCGAGCACCCCCAGTCCCCCGAGCAGCAGCGCGACGATGCCCGCACTGAGCAAGGACTCCTGGCGCCAGCTGGCCAAGACTTCATCCTTGTTCAGCGCGGTAAAGACGATCAGCGGATACCCCTCGACCCGGCGAAAGCCCACGACCCGCTCGACGCCATCCACGATCGATCGCATCGTTGCCGTCCCCGAACTGCCCTGTGGCAACAGCCGGGTGAACAATGGGCTCTTGGCCAGGCTGGTGCCGATCTCCGCCTCGTGGAACGGCCGGCGCACGACGATGCTGGCATCGTCGGCGATCAGGTTGATCACGCCGTTCCTGCCCATGTCGATGCCATCGTAAAGCTGCAGGAAATGGCTGAGGTAGATCGTGGCCAGGGCCACGCCGGCAAAACGGCCGTCCGGATAATTGATCCGCCGTGACACCGTCATGATCCATTCACCGCTGGAGCGGCTCTTGATCGATGGGCCGATGTGCGGGCCGCGGTCTGGATGGTCGCGATGATAGATGAAGTACTCACGGTCGGAGTTGTTCGCGCCCCCCACCTCGGCACCATTGGAGTTGGCGACCCACTTGCCGGTTTCGTCATAGACGAACAGCCCATGGAGCTGACGCAACTCACTGCGCTGGGCGCGCAGCAAGCGTTGCAGGCGATCGAGCCGGCCCTGTTCGATGCCGTCGTTCTCCAGGCGATCGACCAGGGTGAACAGCAGCGTGTCGGCTTGCTTGATCGACGCCTGTGCCTGGGAGGCCAGGGTCTGCGCAAGGTTGGACATCGCCACTTCCTTGTCATGCAGATGGTACTGGCGCGAGCTCCAGGTTTCCCAGCTCACGATCACTACCATCGACAGGCAGACGGCGATCATCAGCGTCACGGCCGAGCGAGTCTTGAGCCTGGCGACGCCGTAGCGGTTTTTTTCGATACGCTCGTTGTTAGACGGATGCCCCATGAAACTCCCTGGATACTCATGCCATGGCGAATTGTCCCATTCGCCATTTTAACCACGACCAGTATACATGGGCTGTTGCGACATTCCGTGCAGCGTTACTTCAGGCTCCCCGCCAGGAACTGCTGCAGCCGCTCGCTTCGCGGATACTCCAGGACGCTGGCCGGTGCGCCCTGCTCCTCCACCCGGCCCTGATGCAGAAACATGACGTGGTTGGAGACCTGCCGGGCGAACGCCATTTCATGGGTGACCACCACCATGGTCCGGCCCTCCTCGGCCAGTTGCTGCATGACCTTGAGCACCTCACCGACCAGTTCGGGATCCAGCGCGGACGTCGGCTCGTCGAACAGCATCACCTGCGGCTCCATGGCCAGCGCCCGGGCAATGGCCACCCGCTGTTGCTGGCCGCCGGATAGATGCACCGGATACTGCCCTTCCACCTTGGCGGGCAGGCCGACCTTGGCGAGGTAATGCCGCGCCCGCTCCGTCGCCTGCGCCCGACCGACGCCGAGCACGCTCATCGGGCACTCGATGATGTTGTCCAGCACCGTCATGTGGCTCCACAGATTGAAGTGCTGGAACACCATCGACAGCTGGCTGCGCATGACCCGCAATTGTCCGGGATCGACCACGCACAGCTGTCCCCTGGCATCGCGGCGGGTCCGCAGTTCTTCGGCATTGACGATGATGCGCCCGGCCGATGGCTGTTCGAGATGGTTGATGCAGCGCAGAAACGTGCTTTTGCCGGATCCCGAGGAGCCGATGATGCTGATCACGTCGCCGGCGCGGGCCTTGAGCGATACCCCCTTCAGGACTTCATGGCTGCCGTAGTTCTTGTGCACATCTTCAACGATCAATTTATACATTCGAGCAAGTCCAATAGGGGTCAGTGCGTGCGCGGCTTGAGGTAGGCCAGCCAATGCAGTTCGCCACGACGAAACAGCCAGATCAGCAAAAATGCGCTGGCGGCATACAGCAGCCCGGCAATACCGAAAGCGGTAAAGGAGGCGTAGGTCGCCGAATTGACGTCACGGGCAATCTTCAGCAAGTCGGGGACCGTGGCGGTAAATGCCACTGAGGTGGAATGCAGCATCAGGATCACTTCGTTGCTGAAGAACGGCAGTGCCCGACGCAGGGCCGACGGCAATACGATGCGCCGATAGAGGGTCCACCGCCCCATCCCGTAGGCCCTGGCCGCCTCGATTTCGCCATGGGGCGTGGCCCGGATGGCGCCGGCAAAGATTTCGGTCATGTAGGCACAGGTATTGAGCCCGAACGCCAGCACCGTGCAGTTGAATCCGTCACGGAAGAACGCGTTGAGAAAGTCCTGGGAGCGGACCACATGCAGGCTGTACACCCCGGTGTAGAAGAACAGCAGCTGGATGTACAAAGGCGTGCCGCGAAACACGTAGGTGTAGCACCAGACCGGCAAGCGCAGCAGCGGATTGCGACTGACGCGCGCGATCGACAACGGAACCGCCAGCACAAACCCGATCACCACCGAAAGAATCAGCAGCCACAAGGTCACCGCCAACCCGGAAAAGTGTGGCCCGTCGCTCCACAGGTAAGCCTGCCAATACTCTTCGAGAATACCGTTCATAGCGCGGTCTTCCTGACACCGACCGAGTAGCGGTGCTCCAGCCACAGCAGGACGACGTTGGACACACTGGTGATCGCCAGGTAGATCAGGCCGCCCACCAGGGTGAAGTAAAAGAATTGCATCGAGCCCTTGCCCGCATCCTGGGTGGCCTTGACCACATCGGTCAGGCCGATGATCGATACCAGCGCCGTGGACTTGATCAACACCTGCCAGTTGTTGCCGATGCCTGGTAGTGCGTGGCGCAGCATTTGCGGCAGGAGCACCTTGCGAAAGGTTTGCCCACGGCTCATGCCGTAGGCCCGCGCCGCCTCGACCTGGCCTGCCGGCACGGCCTGGAACGCCCCCCGGAAGGTCTCGGTAAAGTAGGCCCCGTAGATGAACGCCAGCGTCACCACGCCTGCCAGGAAGGGGTCGATCTCGATTTGCCCGATGCCCAGCCAGTCGGTCATGCGGTTGAGCAGCATCTGCAGGCTGAAGAACAGCAGCAACATGATCACCAGGTCCGGCATGCTGCGGATAACCGTCGTGTAGCCGGTGGCCAGCGCTCGCAACAAGCGATTGGACGACAGCTTGGAACTGGCCCCGAGCAGCCCTGCCAGGACCGCGATCAGCAGCGACCAGAGCGCCAGTTTGATGGTGGCCAGGGTGCCCAGCAGAATCTGCGGGCCAAAGCCTTCCAGAAGCATTTCACTCTCCTTCTTCTTATTGAGTGTTCTTATTGGATGGGCTGAACGGGCATGCCGGTCATTTCGCGCCGTAGACGTCGAAATCGAAGTACTTCTTGTTGATCCGTTCGTAAGTGCCGTCGGCGAGAATCGCCGCCAGGGCCTTGTTCAAGTCCTCGCGCAACTCGACATCGTTCTTGCGCACACCGATGCCATCGCCCACGCCGAAAAACTGCGGATCGTCCAGGGTGGCGCCGGCGAACTCGTAATCCTTGCCCACGGCCGTGTTCAAGAATCCGTAACTGGCCTGGATAGAGCCCTGCAGCGAAGCGTCGAGGCGTCCCACCACCAGATCGGCATACACCTGGTCCTGGTTCTGATAGGACAGGACTTCCACGCCTTTTGAACCCCACACGGCCTTGGCATAGGCCTCCTGCGTCGAGCCCTGCTCCACACCGATGCGTTTGCCCTTGAGCGATTCAAGGGTTGGCAGCAAACCCGAGCCGCGCTTGACCACCAGGCGAGCCGGCGCATTCGACACCTTGTCGGTGAACGCAATCTGCTCCATTCGCTTGGGCGTGACCGTCATCGAAGACGCCACCGCGTCGAACTTGCGCGCCAGCAAGCCCGGGATCATCCCGTCCCAGCTGCTCTCCACCCAGACGCAATGCGCCTGCAACTGCGCGCAAAGCGCCTCGGCAATGTCGACCCCGAAACCGGTCAGCGTGCCGTCCCGCTGCTTGTATTCCAGCGGCGGATAGGTGGGGTCCACCCCCAGTAACTCGCGCCGATCGGCAGGCACGCATCATTGAAGTCGTAGCCGGGGTTGTGCAGCAGGCAGCCGCTGTCCCCATCGCCGTTGCCGATCACCAGATAGCTGCCGGGGCATTGCTCGAGGATGAAGGCAAAGTCTTCACTGGCGGTGAAGGGGCGCAGGTCGTCGATCAGCTGCTCGTCGCCTAACCAGTCACGGGCGACGGCGCGGGCAAACGCGGTCGACGCGGGATCGTTGATCAGTACCGGATGGCAATGCTGGTAATCGATATGCGCCTGGGCGCCGAAACTGGCGGCCTGTGCAGTGACCAGCGCGGTAATCCGCGATTCGAGCAACTGGCGAATCTCGGGGGTCAGTGCGCGCACGCTCAGGCTCATCTCGGCGCTGGCCGGGATGACATTCGAGGCGCTGCCGGCATGAATGGAGCCGACGGTGATGATCGCCGTGTCTTGCGGGTTGACGTTGCGCGAGACGATGCTTTGCAGGGCGATCACGATCGAAGCGCAGACCACCACCGGGTCGACGGCCTTGTGCGGTACCGCACCGTGACCACCGGTGCCGATGATCTTGATCGTGACCGTGTCGGCAGAGGCCATGAACGGCCCGCTGTAGAATCCCAGATGCCCGACGGGATGACCCGGCACGTTATGCAGGGCGAAAATCGCATCGCAGGGGAAACGCTCGAGCAGGCCGTCCTCGAGCATTTTCCGCGCACCACCCAGACCTTCTTCAGCCGGCTGGAAAATCACCTGCAGCGTGCCTTTGAATGCCCGGGTTTGCGCCAGGTACCTGGCCGCTGTCAGCAGGGTTGCCGTATGCCCGTCGTGGCCACAGGCATGCATGACCCCGTCGTTGCGACTGGCGTAGGGCAATCCTGTGGTTTCCTGAATCGGCAGGGCATCCATGTCCGCCCGCAAGCCGATGGACCGGCCCTCACCATTTTTCAGGGTGCCGACCACGCCCGTCTTGCCCACACCGGTGCTGACCTCGAATCCCCACTGGCGCAAGCAGCGGGCCACCAGTTCGCTGGTAGCAAACTCCTCAAAGCCCAGTTCGGGATGCGCGTGAATCTTGTGACGCAACGCAATCATTTCATCTTGTAGCGCTGCAATACCTGGCAGCACCTGGCCGGCATCCATTGTCGTTCTCCTTCGATTGAGGCGGCGCGCCTTGGAAAGCGCTGCTGGAATCGATCTTAGGGAACAGCCCCTGGGCTGGGGAGGCCCAGTTTGGTTATGATGACAACCAATGGTTGTCTCAAGGGTTAGCAGATGAAACTGCATCAATTACAAGCACTGATCGCCAGCGCCGAGACCGGCAGCATCCGCGCCGCCGCCCGTTCGCTGAACATCTCCCAGGCGGCCGTGACCAAGGCGCTGCGGGAGCTGGAAACCAGCCAGCAGTTGCCCTTGTTCAGCCGAACCCCCAGCGGCCTGAACTTCACCGAGTACGGCAAAGTCCTGCTGACCCACGCGCGCCTGGTGATCAAACAACTCGAACATGCGCAAACCGAACTCGATCACATGCGTGGCAAGGCCCAGGGCAGGCTTTGCGTCGGGGTCACGCCCTGGATCGCCCTGACATTCCTGCCTGAAGTGGTCCTGGCATTTCGCGAGCGGATGCCGCACATCAGGCTGGAACTGTACGAAAGCCTGATGGCCGTGGCCCAACCACTGCTGCGCGACGGCAGCATGGATTTCGCCATCGGCCAGCTGCACCCGGCGCAGACCACCCAGGAATTTGCCTGTGAAACCCTGCTCGACTACCAGACGTCGGTGCTGATGCGCGAGGGCCATGCGCGACAAAATGCGCGTTCGATCCACGAACTGCTGGACCAGAACTGGACCCTGAACTATGCGCCGGACGGCCACGCCGGGTTGATGCAGGCATTGTTCTGGCAACACGGCGCGCAAATCGACGAGAACCGCATCGTCCGGGCCCATTCACTGGCCATCTTGCAGATGCTGGTCGAACGGGCGGACATGTGCACCTGGGGCCCTTCCATCGTCAGCATTGCCCCGCCGTTCCTCGGACGCCTGGTGGCCCTGGACCTGAACGAACAATTCGAATCCCGGCAGTTGAGCATCGTGACTCGGCGCAATGGCGCGTTAAGCCATTCGGCCCAGTGTTTCACCGAGTGCCTGCTGCAGGTCATTCGTCGGCATGCGCGTTCGGCCAGGAAGGAAGACCGGCAACTCTTCGAAACACTGCGCCTGCGGGTTTGAGCGGGTTCAACTGCGCGGCGGCTTCAGGGCTTCGAGCCAGGCCTGGTTCAATCGGGTTTGCCGGGGGTCGATACCCAGCGCCTGCATCCGCGCCTCATGCTGCTGCATTTCCCGGTGCAATTGCGCATCATCGCTGGAGTTACCGTCCAGTTGATGCATCTGGCTCAATCCCAGGTGATAGAAGCGCAACAGCTTCATGGCGTCCGGATCCCCCGCCTCCACGGCGGCCTTGAGGTGGTGCATGACGTTGGTGATGCTCATCAGGCTGCGCTTGAGCTGCCAGCTGTAGACCGCCGGTGCCATCCATTCCTGATGCCAGAACAGCTTGCGCATCAACCCGGCCATGATCAATACCGCGGCAAACACTCCGCCGATGTTGAAGCGCAGGTTGTCCCCGCCGGGCTCGCCGAACAAAGTCACCGCCGCGGTGGACAGGGCCATCGCCAGCGCCAGGAAGATCAGCGCGATCATCACCGTGCTGCGCCGCGTCCGTTGCCGATAGTCGTCGGCGTTCATCGGCTGGATTTCGAACATGACGTCGGGATTCCTTGGCTTCAATGGTAAAAAGGCTCGCAGGACAAAAAGACCGCGGGTCATTATCGCCTCTGCGACGGATTTAGCTATGCTGGGGCTCCTTTTCATCTATACATCATCAAAAGGAGGACGTGGCGAGACCGCGCAGTTCGTGCCATCTTCTTTCATGGATACTCTCTATTCGGATGCCATTCGTTGTTTGCGCGTGAATGACATCGTTTTAAGGATCATTGAATGACCCAACGACAAGTAATCAATGCTTCGGTCAGCCCGAAAGGCAGCCTGGAAACACTCTCTCAACGGGAAGTCCAGCAACTGAGCGAAGCCGGATCCGGCAGCACCTACGACATCTTCCGCCAGTGCGCCCTGGCCATCCTCAACACCGGCGCCCACGTCGATAACGCCAAGACCATCCTCGAAGCCTACAAGGACTTCGAAATCCGCATCCACCAGCAAGACCGCGGCGTACGCCTGGAACTGCTGAACGCCCCGGCCGACGCCTTCGTCGACGGTGAAATGATTGCCAGCACCCGTGAAATGCTGTTCAGCGCCCTGCGCGACATCGTCTACACCGAAAACGAACTCGACAGCCAACGCATCGACCTGAGCACCTCCCAGGGCATCAGCGACTACGTCTTCCACCTGCTGCGCAACGCCCGCACCCTGCGCCCCGGCGTCGAGCCAAAGATCGTGGTGTGCTGGGGCGGTCACTCGATCAACACCGAAGAATACAAATACACCAAGAAAGTCGGCCACGAACTGGGCCTGCGCAGCCTGGACGTGTGCACCGGTTGCGGCCCCGGCGTGATGAAAGGCCCGATGAAAGGCGCCACCATCGCCCATGCCAAGCAGCGCATCCACGGCGGGCGCTACCTGGGCCTGACTGAACCCGGGATCATCGCTGCCGAAGCACCGAACCCGATCGTCAACGAACTGGTGATCCTGCCGGACATCGAGAAGCGCCTGGAAGCCTTCGTCCGCGTCGGCCACGGCATCATCATCTTCCCCGGCGGTGCCGGTACCGCCGAAGAATTCCTGTACCTGCTCGGCATCCTGATGCATCCGGACAACCAGGGCCTGCCCTTCCCGGTCATCCTCACCGGGCCGAAACATGCCGCGCCCTACCTCGAACAGCTCGACGCGTTCGTCGGCGCCACCCTGGGCGAGGCCGCCAAGAAGCACTACCAGATCATCATCGACAACCCGGCGGAAGTCGCCCGGCAGATGACCCAGGGCCTCAAGGCGGTCAAACAGTTCCGTCGCGAACGCAACGACGCGTTCCATTTCAACTGGCTGCTGAAGATCGACGAAGGTTTCCAGCGCCCCTTCGACCCGACCCACGAAAACATGGCCAACCTCAAGCTGAGCCGCGACCTGCCGGCCCACGAACTGGCCGCCAACCTGCGCCGCGCGTTCTCCGGCATCGTCGCCGGCAACGTCAAGGACAAGGGCATCCGCCTGATCGAAAAACACGGCCCGTACCAGATCCGTGGTGACGCGGCCGTCATGCAGCCGCTGGACCAACTGCTCAAGGCCTTCGTCGCCCAGCACCGGATGAAACTGCCGGGTGGGGCGGCTTATGTGCCGTGTTATCGAGTGGTTGCGTGATCAAGTTGATGTAAATTGTTAAACGCGAGCCGAAGCCAAATGCTTCGGCTTGTTGTTTCCAGGATCAGCCGCTGCGGTGCATCTGTCTGACAGGCGACCACTCTCTCGCGGCCGTACCCGATCTACTGTGGGAGCCGGCCTGCCGGCGATGGCGTCCTGAGAGCCGACGATTGTCTGTCAGGTGTACTTAGTCAACAAATAATAGGTCGTCTCTCAGGCCGCCATCGCCGGCAGGCCAGCTCCCACAATGGGTTGGTTACAGCCGTGAGTGATTAGTTGGCTGTAAGGCCGTCATCGATGCGATGCGGCGACCAGACAAGCCAGCGTCTACAAAATGTATGGTTGGCCCAGCGGCCGGCAACGACAAAAAAAGAGGATCGACCGATGGACCACGTCAACCACATCCTGATCGTCGACGACGACCGTGAAATTCGCGAACTGGTCGGCAACTACCTGAAGAAAAACGGCCTGCGCACCACCGTGGTTCCCGACGGCCGGCACATGCGCAGCTTCCTCGAAAGCAACCAGGTCGACCTGATCGTGCTCGACATCATGCTCCCCGGCGACGACGGCCTGGTCCTGTGCCGCGAACTGCGCGCGGGCAAGCACAAGGCCACGCCGATCCTGATGCTCACCGCACGCAATGACGAAACCGACCGCATCCTCGGTCTGGAAATGGGCGCCGACGACTACCTGACCAAACCCTTCGCCGCCCGCGAACTGCTGGCGCGGATCAACGCCGTGCTGCGCCGCACCCGCATGCTGCCACCCAACCTGCTGATCAGCGAAAGCGGGCGAATGCTCGGCTTCGGTCGCTGGCGCCTGGACACCACCGCCCGTCACCTGCTGGACGAAGACGATACCCTGGTGGCCCTCAGTGGCGCCGAATACCGGCTGCTGCGGGTATTCCTCGATCATCCGCAACGGGTGCTCAGTCGCGACCAGTTGCTCAACCTGACCCAGGGCCGCGACGCCGACCTGTTCGACCGCTCGATCGACTTGCTGGTCAGCCGCCTGCGCCAACGGCTCAAGGACGACTCCCGGGAACCGACCTACATCAAGACCGTGCGCAGCGAAGGCTACGTATTCTCCTACCCGGTGGAAATGCTCGATGCGCACAGTTGATGGGGATCTTTGCGCAGGTTTGTATCCGTTTGTATAGAAACCCGGTCTGGATACGCACAAGCCCATTTCGGACCGTTCAGGCACACATCAGCGATACACCGAAATATCAGCGCTACTGATCGCGGTCTCCAAAACAACAGATATCCATTGTGGGAGCGAGCTTGCTCGCGATGACGGCGTGTCAGTCAACATCATTATCGACTGACCGGTCCCCATCGCGAGCAAGCTCGCTCCCACAGTTTTCGTACAAGGATCACTGTTCTCGATAACGACTATGCGTACAGGTGTTTTTTCATCGCGATGCTCCAGCCCTACAGTGGCCACATCTTCTTCCCACGCTCTGGAGCATCATCATGAAAAGCATCATCGGTATCGGCTTCGCCCTTGCGGTTCTTGGCAGCACTGGCGCCATCGCCGCCCCACACGCCACCTCGCCCATCGTTGCAGCGGTGAAAGTCAGCCAACCGGCCTCACAGAACATGAACACCGTCAGCGCTGACCACAAAGACAAACTCTACGTCGCGGAAAACCGTCCTGAGTTCGGCTCCAAATATCAGCGTTATTGATCAACGGCCTTGGGCTGCCTGAAACAGGAAACCCCGCCAAATGCGGGGTTTCTTCAATTGCGCAACCTTTACGGCGATGCCAGACGCGCGGCCAACGCCTTGGCCTGACTGGCCACGTCCGTCACGGCGGTGCTCTCCCACCACATCCCGCGCAACGGTGGCCCCATGGCAAACAAGCGGCTGGCAGCCTGGCCATCGGCATCCAGCACCGCGCCGTCGACCTTTGCGGCGATGCCGAGTGCCAGGTGTCCCGGCTGGATCAGCCCGCGCGCCAGCAGTTGCCGGGGCAGCGGTCGAGCCACCCGACGCCAGTCGTATTCGATGCCGCTGGAGTTGATCAACGCCGCGCCACTGACCACCACCGTTTGCCCTTCGCCCCGACGGCGGATACGAATACTCACTGCTTGACCCAAAGAAGGTTCCAGCCCTTTGAACGACGCTGCCTGAATCCGCAACCGCCCTTCCCCGTGCAAGCGCTCCACCAGCTCGGCGCTCAGCGGCGGCGAGCGATGGTGATGGCTTTCCCACCACGGCCGGACATGCCTGACGAACTGACGGCGTTGCACGTCGCTGGCCTGGTTCCACAAGCGCCCGATGTGCGCCCGCACCGTGTCCAGTGGGGCCTGCCAATCGATGCCCTGGTCGATGGCGTCGCGGCAATGTCGGCGCAATTCACGTACCAGCTGTCGCGGCGTGCGAATGCTCGGGTCCTCGGCGAGGAAATCGACCCAGGCCGGTGGCTGGCGCCGCACATGGGGCAGCAGGCCGTGACGGGAAAACACTTCGATCGGCCCGCGATGACCGGCCTGTTCCAGCGACACCACGGCATCGACCATGGTCAGGCCCGAGCCGATGATCAGCACCGTCGACTGCGGATCGAGCTGCTGCATCGCCGCCACATCCCACGGGTCGAGTGCCGCCGCGTTCAAGCCACTGGACTCAGTCTGCGGCGTGCGCGCAGCCGGGAACATGCCCGTCGCGAGCACCGCAAAAGAGCCTTGCAGTCGCTGGCCGTCGCTCAAGGTCAAGTGCACCGACTGCGGATCGGTTTGCAGATCAACCACCTCGGCCCGCACATGCTCGACCGTTGAGCCGCTCAATGCCCCCACCGCTTGCGCCTCGGCCAGGCGTTGCTGCACATACAGGCCGAAAATCCCCCGCGGCGGGAACAGTTCACTGATGGGTACATGCTGCTCATCCGACTCCGGCCAGCCACCGGCCGCAATGTAGTCGGTCAGCCACTGGGTCAGGTCATCGGCATTGTCCGGGTCGACGCTCATGCGCGCCGCGTTGCCGTTGAGCGTATGCCCCAGCTCCACGGCGCTGTAGGCCTCGCCGCGCCCCAGCTCGGCGCGCGGTTCGATCACCAGCACCTGGCGCTTGCCCGGCAGGCGCACCAACTGCGCCGCCAGCATCGCGCCGCTGAGGCCGCCGCCGATGATCAGGATGTCTGCGTGACGGATGGCGTCAGTTGCCTGTCCGTTTCGGGTTTCACTCATGCCGTTCTCACTGATCAGTGTTTATCCTCGACGATAATAGGCGCCAAACCCATGGAAGGCTCATCGAGCAGTACCAAAGTAGGATGCGTCGGTCGAGGTCATGGATGTTCAACCCACAGGCGTCGGCGCCAGGAGCCTCGGTCCAATGTGGGAGCGGGCTTGCTCGCGAAGAGGCCGGCACATCCAACATCGTTTTCGTCTGTCACACCGCTTTCGCGAGCAAGCCCGCTCCCACAGGGGGTTTGAGGCGACCACAGAATTTGTGAACGACCCAGGAACCTGTAGGAGCCGGCTTGCTGGCGATGGCTCGGCCCCCCCGCAGTCCCGGCGACTGGCCAACAGTCAGATCACCACGTTACGCACAAACCGCACCGCCACCGGCCCATCGTTGCGATAGGAGTGGGGCTGGTTACTGGCGAACATGAAGAACTCGCCAGCGGCGATCTTGTGCGGCACATCGCCGACCATCACCGTCAGGCAGCCTTCGAAGACGTAGAACTGTTCGCTCCAGCCATCGGCGTCCGGCTCCGAGGGGTAAAGCTCGCCCGGTTCGAGGCGCCATTCCCAGAGTTCGACTTCACGGCTGGCGTTGGCCTTGGCCAGCAGCACCGCCTTGCTGCCGGGGATCGTACCGGTCCAGGCCAGCTCGTTGATGCGGCTGTGGTCGCGCACATCGGGGGCCTGGATCAGGTCGCTGAAGGCCACGTCCAGTGCTTCGGCCACCCGGTCAAGGGTGGTCAGGCTGACGTTCTTTTCGCCGGCCTCGATGGCCACCAGCATCCGCCGGCTGACCCCGGATTTTTCCGCCAACGCGGTCTGGCTCATGTCGGCGGCATGGCGCAACCGACGAATGTTCTGGCTGACGTGCTGCAGGACCGAAGCCCGGGGCGAGGAATCTTTGTGCACTATATTGCTCACTTGGTGGTGTTGCGCAGTATACTGCCCAACTTGCGACGCATTGTGCGTCCCCCTCATATAGTGTGCAAGATCATGACGTCGGCGAACTCCTCCCAGGCTTCCTCCCGTTTCCTGCGGCTCAGCAAGGCCGAATGCGTGCTGGTGCTGATCACCATGGTCTGGGGCGGCACCTTTTTGCTGGTCCAGCATGCGATGACCGTCAGCGGCCCGATGTTTTTTGTCGGCCTGCGCTTTGCCGCCGCCGCGATCATCGTCGCCCTGTTCTCCTGGCGCAGCCTGCGCCAATTGACCCTGTTCGAACTCAAGGCCGGGGCCTTTATCGGCGTGGCGATCATGCTCGGTTACGGCTTGCAGACGGTGGGGTTGCAGAGCATCCCCAGCAGCCAGTCGGCATTCATCACCGCGTTGTACGTACCCTTTGTGCCGCTGCTGCAATGGCTGGTGCTGGGACGTCGTCCTGGGCTGATGCCCAGCATCGGCATCATGCTGGCGTTTACCGGGTTGATGTTGCTGTCGGGGCCTTCCGGCGCGGCGCTGAACTTCAGCCCCGGTGAAATCGCCACGTTGATCAGCGCCATTGCCATTGCGGCCGAGATCATCTTGATCAGCAACTTTGCCGGCCAGGTCGATGTGAAACGGGTGACGGTGGTGCAATTGGCGGTGACGTCGCTGCTGTCGTTCCTGATGGTGGTGCCGACCCAGGAACACATTCCAGACTTCTCCTGGCTGCTGTTGTGCAGTGCGCTGGGATTGGGCGCGGCGAGTGCGGCGATCCAGGTGGCGATGAACTGGGCGCAGAAGAGTGTTTCGCCGACCCGGGCGACCTTGATCTATGCCGGCGAGCCGGTGTGGGCCGGAATTGTCGGGCGGATCGCCGGGGAGCGGCTGCCGGCGATTGCGTTGCTCGGTGCGGGGTTGATCGTGGCGGCGGTGATTGTCAGTGAGTTGAAGACCAAGGGTAAGGCCGTTGTTATTGAGGAAGAGTTGGAGCGGGAAACCCAGGGTTGAACCGCAATATTTGCGGCGTTTGATAAACAGCTTTCGCGAGCAAGCCCGCTCCCACATTTGGAACGCGTTTCACCCTGTGGGAGCGGGCTTGCTCGCGAAGGGGCCAGACCTGCTGATTACCACCCTTCGAAACAATGATAAACAAGACTTTTCCGTCTACCTTGTAGGATTCTGCGACAGCTTGGCGTTTGGCGATCCGGGAGCTGGCACGTATGATGCTTCATAAACTTCCGCAGATTAGAAGCCTATGTCCCTGATAGTTCTACTGCTTCTGCCTTTTTTAGGCAGCTGTCTGGCAGCGGTGCTGCCACACAACGCGCGTAATACCGAATCACTTCTGGCTGGCCTGGTTGCCCTGATCGGCACTGTCCAGGTCGCCCTCCTGTACCCGCAAATCGCCCATGGCGGCGTGATCCGCGAAGAATTCTTCTGGCTGCCGAGCCTGGGTCTGAACTTCGTCCTGCGCATGGATGGCTTCGCCTGGCTGTTCTCGATGCTGGTGCTGGGCATCGGCACGCTGGTGTCGCTGTACGCCCGCTACTACATGTCGCCGGACGATCCGGTGCCGCGGTTCTTCGCGTTTTTCCTGGCGTTCATGGGCGCCATGCTCGGGCTGGTGATCTCCGGCAATTTGATCCAGATCGTGTTTTTCTGGGAACTGACCAGCCTTTTCTCGTTCCTGTTGATCGGCTACTGGCACCACCGCGCCGACGCCCGACGCGGCGCCTACATGGCGCTGATGGTCACCGGCGCGGGTGGCCTGTGCCTGCTGGCGGGGGTCATGCTGCTTGGCCATGTGGTCGGCAGCTATGACCTGGACAAGGTCCTGGCCGCCGGCGACATGATTCGCGCACATGCCCTCTACCCCATCCTGCTACCCCTGATCCTGATCGGCGCACTGAGCAAAAGTGCGCAATTCCCCTTCCACTTCTGGCTGCCCCACGCCATGGCCGCGCCGACACCGGTATCGGCCTATCTGCACTCGGCGACCATGGTCAAGGCCGGGGTGTTCCTGCTGGCCCGGCTGTGGCCGTCGCTGTCCGGCAGCGAAGAATGGTTCTACATCGTCAGCGGCGCCGGCGCCTGCACCCTGTTGCTCGGCGCCTATTGCGCGATGTTCCAGAACGACCTCAAGGGCCTGCTGGCCTACTCGACCATCAGCCACCTGGGCCTGATCACCCTGCTGCTGGGCCTCAACAGCCCGCTGGCCGCCGTGGCCGCGGTGTTCCACATCCTCAACCATGCCACCTTCAAGGCCTCGCTGTTCATGGCCGCCGGGATCATCGACCACGAAAGCGGCACCCGTGATATCCGCAGGCTCAGTGGCCTGTTCAAACTGATTCCGTTCACCGCGACCCTGGCCATGGTCGCCAGCGCCTCGATGGCCGGGGTACCGCTGCTCAACGGCTTCCTGTCCAAGGAGATGTTCTTCGCCGAGACCGTGTTCATCAACGCCACGGCCTGGATCGAAGCCACCCTGCCGATCGTTGCGACCATCGCCGGGACCTTCAGCGTCGCCTACTCCCTGCGCTTTACCGTGGACGTGTTCTTCGGCCCGACCGCCACCGACCTGCCCCACACGCCCCACGAGCCGCCGCGCTGGATGCGTGCGCCGGTCGAGCTGCTGGTGTTCACCTGCCTGGTGGTGGGGATCTTCCCGGCGCAAGTGGTCGGCCCGTTGCTCGCTGCCGCTGCGCAGCCGGTGGTGGGCGGCACCCTGCCGGAGTACAGCCTGGCGATCTGGCACGGCCTGAACGCGCCGATGATCATGAGCCTGGTCGCCATGTCCGGCGGCATTCTCTTGTACCTGCTGCTGCGCAATCAGCTCAAGCGCGGACGTTTCCGTTACCCACCGCTGATTGGCCGGTTCAACGGCAAGCGTCTGTTCGAACGCCTGCTGGTGATCAAGATGCGCCTGGCCCGGCGTCTTGAGCGACGGATCAGCACCCGGCGCCTGCAAACCCAATTGTTCCTGATGGTGCTCGCCGCCGTGCTGGCCGGGTTGATCCCGATGCTGCACAGCAGCCTGCATTGGGGTGATCGGCCGAAGATTCCGGGGTCGATCGTGTTCGTCATCCTCTGGCTACTGGCGATTGCCTGTGCCCTCGGTGCCGCGTACCAGGCCAAGTATCACCGCCTGGCCGCCCTGACCATGGTCAGCGTCTGCGGCCTGATGACCTGCGTGACCTTCGTCTGGTTCTCGGCCCCGGACCTGGCATTGACGCAACTGGTGGTCGAAGTGGTGACCACGGTGCTGATCCTGCTGGGCCTGCGCTGGCTGCCACGGCGAATCGAAGAGGTCTCGCCACTGCCGAGCAGCCTGCGCAAGGCGCGCATCCGCCGTATTCGAGACCTGCTGCTGTCGGCCGTGGTCGGCGGCGGCATGGCGTTGCTGGCCTATGCGATGTTGACCCGGCAGACGCCAAACGACATCTCCTCCTTCTACCTGAGCCGCGCCCTGCCCGAGGGCGGCGGCAGCAACGTGGTCAACGTGATGCTCGTGGACTTCCGCGGCTTCGACACCCTGGGTGAAATCACCGTGCTGGTGGCGGTGGCCCTGACCGTGTTCGCCCTGCTGCGACGTTTCCGCCCGCCGAAAGAAAGCATGCAGCTGCCAGCCCAACAGCGCTTGCTCGCGCCCGACGTGGTCACCGACCTGGTCAACCCGCGCCACGCCAGCGACACCGCACTCGGTTTCATGATGGTCCCGGCGGTGCTGGTGCGCCTGCTGCTGCCGGTTGCGCTGGTGATCTCGTTCTACCTGTTCATGCGCGGCCACAACCAGCCAGGCGGCGGTTTTGTCGCGGGCCTGGTGATGTCCGTGGCGTTCATCCTGCAATACATGGTCGCCGGCACCCAGTGGGTCGAAGCGCAAATGAGCCTGCGACCGCTACGCTGGATGAGCGTCGGCCTGCTGTTCGCCACCGTCACCGGCCTCGGCGCGATGGTCGTCGGCTATCCGTTCCTGACCACCCACACCTGGCACTTCGAGCTGCCGTTGCTGGGTGACATCCACATCGCCAGCGCCCTGTTCTTCGACGTTGGCGTGTACGCCGTGGTGGTCGGTTCGACGCTGTTGATCCTCACCGCCCTCGCCCACCAATCGGTACGGGGCCACAAGACCGCGGCCCAGCCAAAACCCGCCGTCATGAAGGAGGCTGTCTGATGGAAGAAGTCATCGCCATCGCCATCGGCGTCCTGGCCGCTTCCGGCGTCTGGCTGATCCTGCGTCCACGGACGTTCCAGGTGGTCATGGGCCTGTGCCTGCTGTCGTATGGCGTCAACCTGTTCATCTTCAGCATGGGCAGCCTGTTCATCGGCAAGGAGCCGATCATCAAGGACGGCGTGCCGCAGGACCTGCTGCACTACACCGACCCGCTGCCGCAAGCGCTGGTGCTGACCGCGATCGTCATCAGTTTCGCCATGACCGCGCTGTTCCTGGTGGTCTTGCTGGCCTCCCGGGGCCTGACCGGCACCGACCATGTGGATGGCCGGGAGCCTAAGGAATGAATCCGTTGTCGCACCTGATCGTCGCGCCCATCCTCCTGCCGCTGCTGACCGCCGCGATCATGCTGATGCTCGGCGAGAAACACCGCCCGCTCAAGGCGAAAATCAATCTGTTCTCCAGCCTGCTCGGGCTCGGTATTTCCGTCGTGCTGCTGCAATGGACGCAAAGCACCGACATCGCCGGCTCCATCGGCGTGTACCTGCCCGGCAACTGGCAAGTGCCGTTCGGCCTGGTGCTGGTGGTCGATCGCCTGTCGGCGCTGATGCTGGTGCTGACCGGCATCATCGGCGTCTGCGCCTTGCTGTTCGCCATGGCGCGCTGGGACAGTGCCGGTTCGAGCTTCCACGCGCTGTTCCAGATCCAGTTGATGGGCCTGTACGGCGCCTTCCTCACGGCGGACCTGTTCAACCTGTTCGTGTTTTTCGAAGTGCTGCTGGCCGCGTCCTACGGCCTGATGCTGCATGGCTCGGGGCGGGCGCGGGTATCGTCGGGGTTGCACTACATCTCGATCAACCTGCTGGCCTCGACCCTGTTCCTGATCGGCGCGGCGCTGATCTACGGCGTCACCGGCACCCTGAACATGGCCGACCTGGCGCTGAAGATCCCGCTGGTGCCGGAGGCCGATCGCGGCCTGCTGCACGCGGGCGCGGGCATCCTGGCGGTGGCGTTCCTGGCCAAGGCCGGGATGTGGCCGCTGAATTTCTGGCTGGTGCCGGCTTACTCCTCGGCCAGCGCGCCGGTGGCGGCGATGTTCGCGATCATGACCAAGGTCGGCATCTACACCTTGCTGCGCCTGTGGACCCTGCTGTTTTCCGGTCAGGCCGGCGCCTCGGCCTACTTCGGTGGTGACTGGCTGATCTACGGCGGCATGGCCACCATCGTCTGCGCGGCCCTGGCGATCCTCGCGGCGCAACGCCTGGAACGCATGGCCAGCCTGAGCATCCTGGTGTCGGCGGGGATCCTACTGTCGGCCATCGGCTTCGCTCAGCCCAACCTGATCGGTGCGGCCCTGTTCTATGTGGTCAGCTCGACCCTGGCGCTGAGCGCGCTGTTCCTGCTGGCGGAGTTGATCGAACGTTCGCGCTCGGCCAACGAAATCCCCCTGGAGGATGAAAACGAAATGCTGCCACGGCCGCTGGAGTCGTTGCATCCGGTCAAGGGCATCAACCTCGACGACGACCAGAAAGCCGTGGTCGGCCAGGTGATTCCCTGGACCATGGCGTTCCTCGGCCTGAGCTTCATCGCCTGCGCCTTGTTGATCATCGGCATGCCGCCGCTTTCCGGGTTCATCGGCAAGCTCAGCCTGCTCAGCGCCCTGCTCAACCCGATGGGCCTGGGCAACGGCAGCGACGCGCCGGTCTCGAATGCCGCCTGGGGCTTGCTGGCGCTGCTGATTCTCTCGGGACTGGCGTCGCTGATCGCCTTTTCCCGTGTGGGCATCCAGCGTTTCTGGACCCCGGCAGAACGCCCCTCGCCTGTGCTGCGGCGCCTGGAATGCTTACCGATTTTCGCCCTGCTGTGCCTGAGCATCCTGCTGACGTTCAAGGCAGAACCGCTGTTGCGCTACACACAAGCGGCGGCCAATGCCCTGAACAACCCGCAGCAGTATGTGATGGCCGTGCTCGGCACCCGTGCGGTGCCAAGCCCTGAGGCCAAGGCGGCGTTGCTGGAGGTGCAACCATGAAGCGCCTGTTGCCTGCGCCGTGGCTATCGCTGGCCCTGTGGCTGTTGTGGTTGCTGCTGAACCTGTCGCTGAGCCCCGGCAACCTGCTGCTGGGTGCCCTGCTGGGGTTTTGCGCGCCATTGATGATGCGCAAGCTGCGCCCGCTGCCGATCCGTATCCGCCGGCCCGGGGTGATCCTGCGCCTGTTCCTGCTGGTCGGTCGCGATGTGCTGGTATCCAACCTGGCGGTCGCCGTTGGCGTGCTCACTGCTGGCCGCCGACCACCGCGTTCGGCGTTCATCAAGGTACCGCTGGACCTGCGCGACGCCAACGGCCTGGCCGCGCTGTCGATGATCTGCACGGTGGTGCCCGGCACGGTCTGGTCGGAACTGGCGCTGGACCGCAGCATCCTGCTGCTGCACGTCTTCGACCTGGATGACGAAGCGCTGTTCATCCAGCACTTCAAGGCGACCTACGAGCGCCCCCTGATGGAGATCTTCGAATGAGCAGCTTGCTGTCGAACGCGATCCTGCTGAGCCTGTTCCTGTTTTGCGTGGCAATGATCCTGACCCTGATCCGCCTGTTCAAGGGACCGTCGGCCCAGGACCGGGTCCTGGCCCTGGACTACCTGTACATCGTGGCGATGCTGATGATGCTGACGCTGGGCATTCGTTATGCCAGTGACACTTACTTCGAGGCCGCGTTGCTGATCGCGCTGTTCGGCTTCGTCGGCTCGTTCGCCCTGGCCAAATTCCTCCTGCGTGGCGAGGTGATCGAATGAATGCGCATTTGTCCCTGTGGGTCGAAATACCCGTGGCCATCCTGCTGGTGCTCGGCAGCCTGTTTGCCCTGGTGGGCGCCATCGGCCTGGTGCGGATGAAGGATTACTTCCAACGCATGCACCCACCGGCCCTTGCCTCGACCCTGGGCGCCTGGTGCGTGGCCCTGGCCTCGATCATCTTCTTTTCGGCGCTCAAGTCAGGGCCGGTCCTGCATGCCTGGCTGATTCCGATCCTGCTGGCGATTACTGTGCCGGTGACCACATTGCTGTTGGCCCGGGCGGCGTTGTTTCGCAAGCGCATGGCTGGGGATGATGTGCCGGCGGAGGTGTCGAGTCGGCGTACGGAAAGTGGGTGACCGCGTGCACCTCCTGTAGGAGCGAGCTTGCTCGCGAAAAACCCGAGAGCACCGCGGGGTGTCAGGCTCCCCGCGTCATCGTTGACCTCCATCGCTCGGTCAACAAACAATAGGTCGTCTGTCAGGACGCTATCGCCGGCAGGCCGGCTCCCACAGTAGATCGGGCATGGCCGCGAGAAATGGGTTTCAGACCCACGCCACCGCCAACAACCCCGCCCCCAACACCACACACAACGGCGAGTAGACCCAGGTGTCCAGCCGCGCAAATCGCGACCCCTTGACCTCCTTGAAAAACCCCACCAGCTCCGAATCACCAATGGCCCGGGCGAACAGCAACAGCGCAATGACGCTGATCACCCACTGCAACCCTCGGTGATCAACCTGCGGCAGCCACCAGCCAACCCGCAGGCACACCAACAGGGCAATGATCAGCAACGCCGCCGCCACCAGCATCGTCATCCAGCCACGGGGCTGGAAGGCCGGCTGCAACCGCGTACCGCCCTCCACCGGCACCTGCGGCACCGCCGCCACGGCGGCCCATTCACCGCCAAACGCCCAATACAGGTGTACCAGAGCGATCACCGCAATTACCGTCGCCAGCCATTGAGCCAACACGAAGGTCATGGTCTGCAATCCTTGAAAGGGATTTGAACAGACTCATCCTAGTCGGCTTTTTTGGCCCTGCACGCACTCACACCCGCGACCCGACCAACGAGGCAGCCAGCGCCTACAGAGCGGCAGAAACCTTGTCCGCCACCTCTTGCGGCAACCACGCCTTCCAGACCTCCGGATGCGCCTTCATGAACGCTTCGGCGGCTTGGCGCGGTGGCGTGTGCTTTTCACTCATCTCGGCCAAAGCCCGGTTCAACGGGTCAATGGGGAAATCGACCTTGGCGAAGAACTCGGCAATTTCCAGGTGCTGCTTCTGGAACGGCGTGGACACGCCGATGGACAGCTTCGAGGGCAGCGAGCGGGTCGGTTGCGGATTCGGGTTGTCGGCGTCGGTCAGGGTTTTCCAGGCCTGCGCATCGAAAGGCGGTTCCTCCAGCTGGATCAACTTGAAGCGACCGAGCAGCGGCGTGGGCGACCAGTAATAGAACAGCACCGGTTTGCCCCGGCGAATCGACGAGCTGATCTCCGCATCGAGCGCCGCCCCCGAGCCGCTGCGGAAGTTCACATAGCTGTCCTCGAGCCCATAGGCCTTGAGCTTCTGCTTGTTGACCACTTCCGAGGTCCAGCCGATGGGGCTGTTGAGGAAGCGGCCCTTGCTCGGTGCTTCAGGGTCCTTGAACACGTCCTTGTACTTGGGCAAGTCCGTGACACTGCGCAAATCCGGAGCCATCGCCTTGATGCCCTTGGCCGGATCGCCCTTGATCACGTACTCCGGCACCCACCAGCCCTCGGTAGCACCCTTGACCGTGTCGCCCAGGCTCGCGACCTTGCCTTCGGCCTCCGCCTTGACCCAGACCGGGCTGCGTCCGGCCCACTCTTCGCCAATGACCTGGATGTCATTGTTGGCCAGTGCGGTTTCCAGGGTAATGGTGGTGCCCGGCAAGGTGTCGGTCGGCAGCCCGTAGCCCTTCTCGACGATGATCCGCAGGATATCGGTGATCAGGCTGCCGCTTTCCCAGTTGAGGTCGGCAAAGTGGATCGGTGCGCTGGCAGCCAGCACCGGAACGGGTGACGCCAACAATCCGAACGTGGCCACGACAGCGGCCAGCAACCGGCGAATGCCTTTCATGCTTGTGCACCTCGTGCTGTTCACAGCAATAGCAGGATGGCCTGGCAGAAGACCGCGAAGCCTCTGAATACTCAGTCAACTGACTGTAGTAGAGGTTCCTGCTTTCGAGGGACGGGGATCAGTTATCGGATATTTCCTGCAGGCGGGCCAGCTCTCTCCTGACCATGCTGGCGTACGCCGCGGGTTGCAACGCGTAGATCTGCGAAGCCACCCAGTTCAGCCAGGCACCTTGCAAGACGGCCTTGTGCTCGAACAGGCGCAGGGCCTCGGCTTGCGCGCTGGCCTGGTGCTGCTGGTGGAAATCGGCGCGGGGCAGGCTCACTACTCACTGGCCTTGAACGTCACCAGTTCACCCTTGCGCCATTTCGCGGCCTTGGCGGTCACGGCCTTGAGGGTCTTGGTCAGGCCTTCCTGCAACTGCTGGTGGGCGGCGAACACCGTCACCACGCTATGGCCTTCCTTGAACAGGATGGCATGGCCATCGGCGGTGGTCACGAAGGCGTAGTCGCCCAGGCCGTAGACCGTCAGCTTGATGTCGCGGAACTTGATTTCCAGCTTGCCGCCTTCGCGGCTGGGCAACACCGATGCGCTGAAATGATCGCCGACCTTGAGCTTGAGCCCCGGTTTATCGTCCACCACCAGCGCGGCTTCGGTGTCGATTTCGGCAACATAAATGCCTTCGGCGCTCTGTTCGGTAAGGTAAACGAAACGTGACTGAAACTGTTTAACCAGCTTTGCGCGCAAATCGCCCAGCACGAACAAAGCATGCATATCGAGATTACTTACTGCCAAGGAAACATCCCCACATCTGAAAATGACGCCGCACGCGAAAAAAGCGCGCAGCCAAAAAAGCGGCAATGCCGAGGTGAAGCCAGATAACCCGGGTTGAGATCCTGGGATGAGCAGAGTGCTGATCCCTCTCGAGGCTTGAGCAGATTACTGGATGCCGTTCACATCGTCTCGCCCGGCGTTCGACAAAGGCTGAAGGAAAAAGCCCTCGGAACGGCCAGAAAAATACGGACTATCAACTTTAGGGAAAAAACTCTTATAAAAAAGCACTTTTCTGACATATCGCCAGGCGAAAATTGCTTTAGATAACCCTTGTCCACCCACCAGTAAGGCTGATTCTAGAGCAGCGATGCTCACCGAGACTACCCATAACGACGAACATTACGTCGGCAAACCACGAAAAGGACTTCATATGTGCACACTGACACACTTTGCCCATCCCCAGGCATCTTACTCCAACACCCCATCTTCCCTGCACCCCGCGGTGTTTCTTGCCAGCGAAGCCGATGCTGCGCCGCCACGATTCCAGGTGGTCCTGGCGGGCAACGCTTTCTTCCATATCAAGGAAACTTCCACGGGACACGTAAGAGGTTTCCGCGGCGACCATAACCAGGCCTGCGCCCTCGCCCGCGCACTTGAGTCACGTATGTGACACATTCGTCCCGTTTTCCCCTTGAAGCTTTCGTCAGGCCGGCGACTTTACTCAGCCGCCGGCCTGCAACTGCTGCCATACTGCCCGACCAATCAAACGCGCCTGCCGGTGGCGGGCGCGTCAAACAACAATATTTTTCATGGGAAGGCTGCAACGTGACGGAATTTGATATCGGCGAGTTTTTCATCAGGGGCGAAGCCAGGGAAATCGACGGCGAATTCCAGGCCGTGATCGTGATGCGCGCCAAACCGCCGCTGAAAACCGTGACCTATCATCAGGTCGAGAAAGATCGCTGGTTCAAATCCTCCGACATCGCCGCCCTCGCCGCCCAGCAATCGGCCAGGGAACTCAAGGACGCCGTCGATGCGGGCGCCTTGAAAAGCTGACAGGCGAATTTGCGGTCTATGCTCACTGCTGCGTTTGAACATCGTTTTCGAACTTACTGAAGCCCGCCTCCCTCAGATGTAACGCAGGCGCGCTTCATATCTTTCACTCGACACGACCGATGACCGCAAGGAGATCAAGATGGAATCACCGACCCACGACCTGAAAGGCCTGTTCGACCAGCTCGGCCTGGACTCCAGCCAGCGAGCCATTGACGATTTCATTGCCGACCATTCCCCCCTGCCCGACGACAAAAAACTCATCGACGCCGATTTCTGGACCCCGCAACAGGCAGGCTTCCTCAAAGAACAATTGCGTGAAGACGCCGACTGGGCGCGGGTGGTCGACGACCTGAACCTGCGCATGCATCAGGTTCACTAGCCTCAGGCACAGTGCCGGCTGCCTGCCATTTCGGCGCGCAATTGCGCCAACCAGGCAGCCTTGCACTCTTCGGCTTCATAACGACTGGAATAGGCAGTGCCACGGCGTTCGCCATTGAGCAGCACCACCCAGCAGATGCTTTGGCCCAAAGCCCGCAGACTGGCGGGTACTCCGCTGCCGATCATGACCGCGACATCAACTTTATTGTGCATGCTGCGCCTCCAATTCCGTTAGCTACCTAACTAATAGAGGTATGGTAACGACTTCACAGGCATGCAAACAATATCGACTTTGTATAGCTTCGTTACCAAAATTGTAACAATAGCCTTCCATCATCGAGGGTTTTCCGGTTTGTAGCCCAGGCGCAAACCACCCCAATGGCGGCCCTTGAGCATGATCGGCACCGACAGGTCGTGCATCAGTTCGCCGGTGTCGCGGGTGTAGGTCTGCAACAGCACCGCCTGCTGATGACTGCCACAGCGGATCCCCGTGCGGTCGGCGAATTTGCGTTTGCTGCGGTTCTGCAGGGTATCGCGCTGTACGTCGCCGGTCAGTGGCTGGCTGAACGCCTTGTTATGCGTTGGCACATAGCCCTGCTGGGTGCAGGCGATGGCGAACACCAGGCCTTCGTGGCGTGGCAGCAGTGGCTCCTGGATCCCTGGCAAGACCTGATCGGTGTAGCGATCGAAACGCGTCCGGTATTTGGTCGGGTGGGTATCGGGGATCGCCTGATAATGGCGGTCGAACAGGTCTTCGAGGCTGATCTGCCCCGCCTCGATGTCGGCCTCGAAACGCGCGGCGATCAGGCTCGCGCCTTCCCGGGCCAGGTCGTAGATCCGCTGGTGGTAGTCATCCAGGCCGACTTCGGCGAGGCGCTCGCTGATGGTCTCGGCCTGGCCTTCCATCTGCACCGCTGCCAGGGCCAGGCGCTGGGTCTGTTGGTCGCTGATGGCCAGGTCGCTGCGCATCTGCTCGATGGCGTGAAACAGGCTATCGAGTTGTTCGCGGTTGGTTTCCGCACCGCGGGCGATCTCACCGACCTGGCTTTCGACGCTGGCAGCCAGGCGGGCGATATTTTCCAGGTGCTGGCCAGTCTGTTCGACCTGCTGGACCCCGGTGTCGAGGTCGCCCGACAACTGGCGGATCTGCTCGACCACTTGCGCGGTGCGTTGCTGGATATCGGCCACCATCTCCCCGACTTCGCCGGTGGCCGTGGCAGTGCGCGCGGCAAGCCCGCGGACCTCATCGGCCACCACCGCAAAGCCTCGCCCGTGTTCTCCAGCCCGCGCCGCTTCAATCGCCGCGTTCAAGGCCAGCAGGTTGGTCTGGCTGGCGATGGACTGGATCACCAGCGTGACCCGCTGGATCTCATCGCTGCGCAGGCTCAGGGCCTCGATCAGTTCACGGCTGTTGCTGGCCCGCTGGCTGAGCTGGTGCATGCGGGCGATGGACTCGATCAATTCGGTGCGCCCTGCCACGCCGCTCTGATGTGCTTCGCTCGCGGCACTGAGCGCCTGGCGACTGAGGGTGGAGGTGGCCTGCTCGGTGGCGATCATGACTTCGGCATTGCCGACGATTTGCGCCGCCGCGCCCAGTTGCGATTGCAACTTGTCCGCCAGCTGCTTGACCGAAAAGGCCACGCCAGCGGCTGACAGGGCGTTATGACTGGTGGTGTAGGAAAGTTCGCGGGTCAGCGCCGAAAGCGCGCTGGAGGTATTGGCAGGTACCGCTTCGGGCGATGCGCGAGTACGCAGGCGCGGCAGCCAGATGATCAGCACCGCCACAGGCAGGCCCAGGTAGAGCGACCAGCCGCCCAGGGTCATGCCACACAGCAACAGCACCAGGGCGATGCTTTGCAGAGTCGGCGTCAGCCAGCGGTTTTTCGGCAAAAGCACGGGTGCAGGCACTGCCGCATCCCGAGATCCGTCTCTCGTCATATTTGTCACCCCGCAAAATATTCTAGTTGTTGTCTTCGCATTAAACGCCGGCACAAGGCCATTATCCATGAGCCTTTAGTCGGGGACGTTGCAGCAGATCAATAGAAGTCAGCGGGGATTTGTGTAGACGTCAAAAAGCAAAGATCGCAGCCTGCGGCAGCTCCTACAGGGTTCGCTTAAACCTGTAGGAGTTGCCGAAGGCTGCGATCTTTTCAAGCAGCCCACCTTTAATGGGCTACTGCACGGGAATCAGGCCTGACGCTGGTGCTTGTCGATCTGCTCGTGACGCTCTTGAGCTTCGATGCAGTACTTGGTGGTCGGGCTGATCAGCAGGCGCTTGAGGCCGATCGGCTCGCCGCTGTCATCGCACCAGCCGAAGCTGTCTTCCTTGATACGTTCCAGGGCTTGTTCCAACTGGGGCAGCATGCGCTGATCGCGATCGATCGCGTTCACCAGCCAAGTGCGCTCTTCTTCGACGGAAGCGGCGTCAGCCGGGTCGGCCGGGGTGTCCAGGCTTTCGATGGCGATGCGGTTCTGCTCGATGCGCTCGTGGGTTTCGACTTTCATGTTCTGCAACAGCTCGGAGAAAAAAGCATGTTGCTCGGCATTCATGTAGTCATCCGCCGGCATGGCCAGCAACTTGTCCTTTGTCATTGATATCTCTATAAAAAAACGTGCATTAAGGCGAATTAGGGAGCGTTGCGGCGGACCATCGAAGGTCATCGCAAAGGCGCCGTTTATACCAAGCGCCACCCGGCACTCAATTTAAGAGGGGCGGCAGTCTAAGGCCGACTTGAGGCCTCAGCAACTGAAAAGACAGCGAATTTGTCCGACAAGGCCTCGAAAATGCTCTATGACAGGCATCCAGGCGGATATCGGAGTGCGTTTATAGCAAGAAATTCAATCCCGCACAGGGATATGCAAGACAAACCGCTGAGCTGCATGCCCCACTGTGCGGGTCGATCGGGCTCAGCTAAGGTTGTGGCTCGGCAAATGGTTATCTCAAGGAGCGGTTATATGAAGCTGATCGGCATGCTGGACTCACCTTACGTGCGACGCGTCGCCATTTCGGCCAAGCGCCTGGGCATCGACCTGGAGCAGCAATCGGTGTCGGTGTTCAGGACCTTCGAGCAGTTCAAGCAGATCAACCCGGTGGTCAAGGCGCCTACCCTGGTGCTCGACGATGGCGAGGTGTTGATGGATTCGACGCTGATCATCGATTACCTGGAAGCCCTGGCCGGGCCTGGCCGCAGCCTGATGCCCCAGAGTATCGAGCAACGCCTGCGTGCATTGCGCCTGATTGGCCTGGCACTCGCAGCCAGCGAAAAGTCGGTGCAGCTTTATTATGAGCGCAACCTGCGCCCGGCAGAGATCCAGTTCCAACCCTGGGTCGAACGCGTCGTGGGGCAACTGGCGGCGTCTTATTCGGCGCTGGAACGGGAGTTGGAAAAGCAGGCGCTGCCGAGTGACGGCTTGATTGGTCAGGATGGCATTACCCTCGCCGTGGCGTGGAGTTTTACCAATCTGGTAGTGCCGGATCAGGTTGATGCCGCGCAGTTTCCGCTGATTGCTGCGTTTACCGCTTATGCCGAGGGGCTTGAGGCGTTTGTTGCTACGCCGATTGATGGATGAATTTATAGCGCCTGATAAGGCCTCTTCGCGAGCAAGCCCGCTCCCACAAGGGAATGCGGTCCACTGTGGGAGCGGGTTTGCTCGCGAAGAGGCAGTTACAGCCAACATCAACGTAACTGTCGAAAATAAAAACGCCGCTCCTGCGCAAGGCAGGAGCGGCAGAGGCACAAGCCTCAGTAGATCAGTGCATGAACAGAGCGATCAGGATGATGATCGGGATAGGTACGCCGAGAAAGAACAACAATAATGAACGCATGATGATTCTCCTGGGTTAACGAATCGGTGCGGGGCTGACGTAGGTGTCGGTTTCCACATACACCACGGCATCCCGGCGACGACCGCCGAAGGTGGCGGCAAGGCTGGCGAAGAACGCACCGGCCAGCAGCGCGACGAACATCCACAAGGTGGTCCAGGCAGCGACTTTGGCGGCAGTGTCAGCAGCCTGTTGCGCAGCCAGCTTGGCGTCGGCCACGGCTTTTTGCGTACGGGCATAGACTTCGTCCACACGACGCTCCGCGTCCGCTTGCGTCAGGTTGGTCCGCTGCGCCACCAGTTGAGCCAGGTAGGTGCGGTCTTCAGGGGACAACTGGCCATCGCTCAGGGAACGTACGAAAATGCGCGTCACAGTGCCGCGGGCGGCATCATCGCTGACGGCAGCCGGACGGTCATCGCGAAACAGGCTGTCGATGTAGTAGCCGTACTGGTCGCTGTCGGTATTGGCTGCCGCGGTGCCTGCCGCCTGGGTCACGGCGTTGGCGGCGCCACCGGCGACCTGCGCCCCGGCTTGCACCCCGCCACTGACGATGCTGCTGACCGAGCCGGCCACCAGTGTCGCCGTCACCAGCGTCGCCACGCACCAGGCGAGAAAGCCGTGGGCGGTGTCGCGAAAGTAGACTTCATCGCCATGCATGTAAGCCCACTTCACCCGCAGCCGGCCTGCGATGTAGCCACCGGCCCCGGACGCAACGATTTGCGTGACGGCCAGCCAGACAATCGTCGAAATGCCCAGCCCCTTGGCGCTCATGCCTTCATTGGCCCACGGCGAAACCGCCGAGAACCCCAGGCCGAAACCGAGCAGTACCAGGATCAGCGACAACGCCGCGGCAGCCGCGGCCCCGGCGAATATCGCACCCCAGGACACGCCGGACACTGTGCTCGACTCATCCGTGGCGGGATAGAAACCCTCAGAGGATCTATTCATTGTTGTATCGCTCCAGGCAGAAAGATGGTGTTACAAGTCTCGAAAGAGCAATTGCAGTCACCGTGCCAGTCGCGTTTTTTTAATAAATCGTTGTCCGTCATATAGTTACAAAGTTTGAACTTCTACGGGCCATGCAATATGCAACGTAGGGGTCTGTTCAGCGGGTTTTATGCATTGATTTGAAAGATCAAAAGATCGCAGCCTACGGCAGCTCCTTGGGGTGGATAGTGCTTCAAATGAACTTTTATTTAGTAAGCCTGCGATCATTTCTTGGCAAAATGGCGCACAAACGTTGTGAACACTCAATCAGGCCAGCCCTATGACCCGCATCTTGACCATCGAAGACGACGCCGTGACCGCCCGGGAAATTGTCGCCGAACTGAGCAGCCACGGCCTTGACGTCGATTGGGTCGACAACGGTCGAGAGGGCCTGGAGCGTGCGGTCAGCGGCAATTACGACCTGATCACCCTCGACCGCATGCTGCCCGAGCTCGACGGCCTGGCGATCGTCACCACGTTGCGCACCATGGGCGTGGCCACGCCCATCCTGATGATCAGCGCCCTCTCCGACGTCGACGAGCGCGTGCGTGGCTTGCGTGCCGGGGGCGACGATTACCTGACCAAGCCCTTCGCCACCGATGAAATGGCCGCCCGGGTCGAAGTCCTCCTGCGCCGCCAGAACACAGTGACCGCGCAAGCCACCACGTTGCGGGTGGCGGACCTGGAACTGAACCTGATCAGCCATGAAGCCAGCCGCGACGGCCAGTTGCTGACACTGTTGCCCACCGAGTACAAGCTGCTGGAATTCCTCATGCGCAACACCGGGCAGATCCTTTCGCGGATGATGATCTTCGAAGAGGTCTGGGGTTATCACTTCGACCCCGGCACCAACCTGATCGACGTGCACATCGGCCGCCTGCGCAAAAAGATCGACCCACCTGGCAATGTCCCACTGATTCGAACCGTGCGAGGCTCGGGTTATGTCATTGCCGAACCCGTCTAAAGGCTGGCGCTCCTCCAGCAGTCGCTTGCTGGCGCTGTACAGTGCGCTGTTCGTGGTGTGGAGCGGGATCCTCATGGGGGTCATGTACTACGAGGTGTCCGCTTACCTGGACAACCTGGCCAAGCATTCGCTGATGCAACGCCAGCACCTGTTCTCGCGTTTCCAGGGCGAACAACTGGTGGACGCCCTCGCCGTCAGCATGACCTTCGACATCCGCGGCATCGACGCCTATGGCCTGTTCGACCGCCAGCATCGCTACCTCAGCGGTGCGCTGACCCATATCCCGCGCGGCTTGCCCCTCGATGGCAAGATCCACATGCTCAGCGACTGCGCCGACTCCGACGACCCGACGCTGCCCAACGACAGCTGCGACGCCGTGGCGACCCAGACCCGCGATGGTCTCTGGCTGGTGCTGGTGCGTGACAACGGCTCGCTGTTCGCCGTGACGCGGATCATTTTGCACGCGCTGTTCTGGGGGGTGACCCTGACCATCCTGCCGGGCATCGTCGGCTGGCACTTGTTGCGCCGCCGCCCGCTACGGCGGATTCGTGCGATCCAGGGCAGCGCCGAAGCGATAGTCAACGGTGACCTGACCCGACGCTTGCCGCTGTCCAATCGCCGCGACGAACTGGACATGCTCGCCGCCATCGTCAACGCCATGCTCGAACGCATCGAGCGCCTGATGCACGAGGTCAAGGGCGTGTGCGACAACATTGCCCACGACCTGCGTACTCCCCTGACCCGCCTGCGCGCGCAGCTCTACCGCATGCAACAACAGGCCGGCGAAGGCTCGGCGCAAGCGGCGCAACTGGACCTGGTGCTGGGCGAGGCGGATACGCTGATGGCGCGCTTTCGCGGCTTGCTGCGAATCTCCGAACTGGAGGATCGCCAGCGCCGTTCCGGCTTCGTGCAGCTCGACCCGGTGCCGTTGCTGCAGGAACTGCATGACTTCTACCTGCCCCTGGCGGAAGACGACGGCCTGAAATTTGAACTGCAGTTGCCGCAGTGGTTGCCACCGCTCAATGGCGACCGCGCCTTGCTGTTCGAGGCGGTGGCCAATCTGTTGAGCAACTCGATCAAGTTCACCCCGCCCGGTGGCCAGGTGATTTTGCGTGGGCTCAATGAAAACGGGCATACCCGCATCGAAGTGCTCGACTCCGGCCCGGGTATCCCGGAGGAAGAACGGGTGGCGGTGTTCCAGCGCTTTTATCGCGCCGAGGCGGGCAACCAGAAAAGCGGTTTTGGCCTGGGATTGTCGATCGTTGCGGCGATTGTCAGCCTGCACGGGTTTACGCTGGAAGTGGGTAACAGCGAACTGGGTGGCGCGCGGTTGGTGCTTGATTGTCGGCAGAGTCTGATTGCTACGACCTGACCCAAATCTCCCTGACAACCACGATCAAATGTGGGAGCGGGCTTGCTCGCGAAGAGGGAGTGTCAGACACCATTGATGTTGTTTGACACTCCGCCTTCGCGAGCAAGCCCGCTCCCACAAAGGGATATGTGGTGTTGTCAGGTTGGGTAGTTGGCCCGCAGGGCCTCGAGGCCGCCCTGATAGATCCCGGCAAACAACGCCACCACTTCCTCATTGCTCACACCCACCGGCTCGAACCGGCCGGACCAGGTCACCCGGGCCCCGCCGCCCTGAGCTTCGACCTTGATCGTCGCCAGGTACTCCGTCGCCGGAAACGGCGCCTGCTCGATCGAGTAACTGTAGGTCTTGCCCTCGTTGTCAAACGCTTGCAGCCGCTCGATCACCACAGCGCCGTCCGCCGTCTGCAGGCTACGCACCCGCCCGCCTTCGCTGAGCTCACTCTTGGGAATGAACGGCAGCCAGTCCGGCAGCGAGTTGAAGCCGCCGATCAATTGCCAGACCTGATCGGCCGAGGCCGGGATGTCGATGGTTGCTGATGCAGTTGCCATGTAAAGCTCTCTCTCAATGAATAAGGTCAGATGGCCATGCTGTCGACGACGCCGCCGTCGACTCGAAGCGCCGCGCCCGTGGTGGCCGAGGATAGCGGAGAAGCAATGTACGCCACCAGGTTCGCCACTTCCTCGACATTCGCCACGCGCTGGATGATCGACGTCGGCCGCGCCTTGCGCACAAAGTCGTCGGCCTCTTCCTGGACACTGCGACCGGACGCGGCAATCGCATCCTTGAGCATCAGCTCCACGCCATCGGTCAAGGTCGGGCCCGGCAGGATCGCATTGACCGTCACCCCGGTGCCCGCCAGCCGCTTGGCCAGGCCGTGGGACACCGCCAGGTTGGCGCTTTTGGTCACGCCATAGTTGAGCATGTCCGCGGGGATCGCGATGCCGGATTCCGAAGACAGGAAAATCACCCGCCCCCAGCCCTGCTTGACCATGTCCGGTACGTAATGCCGGGACAGGCGCACACCGGAGATCACGTTGACCTCATAGAAGCGCGTCCACTCGCTGTCGGGCGTGTCGAAGAAATCCACTGCGTTGTAGATCCCCAGGTTGTTCACCAGGATGTCTGCCTTTGGTTCGGCGGCGAACAGTTGTTCCGCGCCTTCAGCGGTACCGAGGTCGGCCGTCAGCCCGCGCAGTTGCGCATCGGGCACCTGCTGGCGAATGCTCGCCAGCGCCTGCTCGACCTTGGCCGCCTCGCGGCCGATCACCACCACCGTGGCACCGGATTCGGCCAGTGCCTTGCTGATGCCCAGGCCAATGCCGGCGGTGCTGCCGCTGACAATCGCCAGTTTTCCACTCAGATCGATTTTCATGCTCAAGCTCCAATGATCGGCAAGGGTGCGCGCTCGGACACCAGCTTCGCTTCACGCATCGCTTGCCAGAAAGCGGCGGGAATCACCGTCGACAAGGCGGCCACATCTTCAGCAATCCGCTGCGGGCGACTGGCGCCTGGAATCACCGCGGCCACGGCCGGGTTGGCCAACGAGAACTGCAACGCCGCCGCCTTGATGTCGACACCGTGGGCCGCCGCGATGCGCTTGATCTGCTCGACCTTGCTGACGATCGCCGGGCTGGCCTTCTGGTATTCAAAGTGCGCGCCACCGGCCAGGATGCCCGAGCTGTAGGGGCCGCCGACCACGATCTCGACGTTCTGCGCCAGCGCCGCGTCCATCAAACGCTGCAACGCGCGGTCATGGTCGAGAAGAGTGTAGCGACCCGCCAGCAGAAATCCGTCCGGCTGCGCTTCGCTCAGATCAAGGGTCAATTCGCACGGCTCGACCTTGTTTACCCCCAGGCCCCAGCCCTTGATCACGCCTTCTTCGCGCAAGCGGGTCAGCACCTTGAAGGCACCGGTGCGGGCCTGGTTGAAGTACTCCAGCCACTGATCGCCGTAGAAATCCTGGGCGATGTCATGCACCCAGACGATGTCCAGGCGATCGGTTCGCAGGCGCTTGAGGCTGTCTTCGATCGAACGCAGGGTCGCGTCGGCGCTGTAGTCGTTGACGATCTTGTTCGGGCGACCGTGTTCGAACACCCCGCTTTTCTCACCCAAGTCGCGTGCCGCGGCGTCTTCGACTTCATCGAGGATCACCCGGCCGACCTTGCTGCTGAGCACATAGTCGTCGCGGTTGTAGCGGGACAACGCCTCGCCCAGGCGAATTTCCGAAAGACCGGAACCGTAGAACGGCGCGGTATCGAAATAACGCACGCCGGCCTCCCAGGCGGCGTGGACGGTGGCTTGCGCTTCTTCCTCGGGAATGGCGCGGAACATGTTGCCCAATGGCGCGGTGCCGAAACCCAGGGCGCCGGGCAGTTTGTCTTTCAAGCTCATACGTGAATCCTCTTGGTGTCAGTGGTCAGTTCAAATGACCGATGAGCCAATCCTAGATTGCCGTCTTCGGACCGTCCAAGACATAATGTGCAGCACTTGAGTCCCTATAGGTCTTACATGATCGACATCCGCCAATTGCGCTACTTCGTCGCCGTCGCCGAGGAAGAACACGTCGGTCGCGCCGCCGAACGCCTGCACATTTCCCAATCGCCCCTGAGCCGGCAGATCGCCCAGCTCGAAGAGCGCCTGGGCCTGACCCTGTTCGAGCGCAGCCAGCAACGCATTCGCCTGACCCGCGACGGCCAGACCTTCCTCGCCGAAACCCGTGCCCTGCTCACCCACGCAAACCGCCTGGAATCCCTGGGTAAACGCCTGGGCCGCGGCGAAGAAGGCGGCCTGTGCATCGGCTACATCGAAAACGCCATGCACGCCGGCGTCCTGCCCAATGCCTTGCGCGTGCTGCGGGTCGATCGGCCGAACGTGCACGTCGCGCTGTACAACCAGAGTTCCGCCGAACAACTCGAAGGCCTGCGTCAGCGTAGTCTGGATATCGCCCTGGTCAGCGAACCGCCGACAGACGACGACCCCGACCTGCTGGGCTTCCAGGTGCTGGACGATCCGATGCTGCTGGCCCTGCCCGAGGACCATCCGCTGGCGCAGCAGGCCGTGCTGACCCCGGACGATCTCGCCCACCAGGAATGGATCGGCGTGCAGCACCACCAGAATGTCAGCAGCCGCGAAAACTTCGTCAGCGCCTGCATCCGCGCCGGCTTCACCCCGGATATCCGCATGGAAGCCACCGGCCCCTTCACCGCCATGGCCCTGGTGGCCTCGGGACTGGGCATCGCGATGATTCAGAAAGGCTTGAGCCGCAACGCACCGCCGGGCGTGGTGCTGCGGGAAGTGCCGTGGATTGCCCTCACCAGGCCGCTGTGGGCGGCGTGGCACCGGATCAATCTGCGGCCCTTGGTGGAGACGTTCAGGAAGGTGCTGACGGATTCAGAATCCAGCACATGACAAAATGTGGGAGCGGGCTTGCTCGCGAATGCGGTGTGTCAGACACATAAATGTCGACTGACACTCCCTCTTCGCGAGCAAGCCCGCTCCCACAGGTTGCGCGTCTTTCCTGAGGGTTTGGTGCTTTACTGAAAAGACTCCAAACCCAGCGAGCCCCCACCATGAACCGCAACGACCTGCGCCGCGTGGACATGAACCTGTTGGTGATTTTCGAAACCCTGATGTTCGAGAAGAACCTGACCCGCGCCGGGGAGAAGCTGTTCCTCGGCCAGCCCGCCGTCAGTGCGGCGCTGGCGCGGTTGCGGGATCTGTTCGACGATCCGTTGCTGGTGCGCAACGGGCGGGTGCTGGAGCCGACCCCGCGGGCCCTGGTGATTCTCAAGGAGCTGCAGCCGGCGATGGACACCATTTCCGGGGCGGTCAGCCGGGCCAAGGATTTCGATCCGTCGATCAGCCGCGATGTGTTTCGCATCGGCCTGTCCGACGATGCCGAGTTCGGCCTGTTTCCGCCGCTGCTCAAGCAGATTCGCGAGGAAGCGCAGAACGTCGTGGTGGTGGTGCGCCGGGTCAATTACCTGTTGATGTCGTCGATGCTCGGCAGCGGCGAGATTTCCGTCGGCATCAGCTACACCACGGAGTTGCCGGCCAACGCCAAGCGCAAGAAGCTGCGGGATCTGAGTGTCAAGGTGCTGCGCGGCGATGACCGACCCGGGCCCCTCACCCTGGATGAATTCTGCGAGCGTCCCCACGCGCTGGTGTCGTTTTCCGGGGACTTGAGCGGCGCCATCGACAATGACCTGGCGCGCATCGGCCGCTCGCGCCGGGTGGTGTTGGCGGTGCCGCAGTTCTCGGGCCTGCGCGCCTTGCTGGCGGGCACCGACATGCTGGCCTCGGTGCCCGATTACGCCGCCTGTGCGTTGATCGATGGCAGCAGCCAGCTGCGCGCCGACGACCCGCCGTTTGAGATCAACCTGTCCGAACTGTCCATGGTCTGGAACGGCGTCAACGATAACGATCCGGCAGAACGTTGGTTGCGCTCGCGAATAGTGGAGCACATGTCGGCGCCACTGCCGGGGCATTGAGCGAGTTGAAGTGCGGGTCGGTCTCGCGCAGGTAGACCGGCAAGTCCGTCATCGGCGGCATGGCCGGGATCTCGAAGTACATCTGGATCACCCAGCCCCGGTGATAGCTGGCGTGGTTGACCACGTGCATCAGCATCGCGCCGGCACTCATGGTGCCGCTTTCGCCAGAAACGAAAGTGAACCTGACGGGTTTGTCCAGCGAAGCATCGGTCTGCCTCGTGCTCCAGTTGCAGTACCAGCGATCTGCGTCCTGTTGCGCCAGGCGCAGCACCGCCAGTTCAGGGTGCACCAGGTCATGGGAGGTCTTGAAGCCGTGCCCTCGGCCTTCGAGGTGAGCCTGCCAGATTCGGTCCACCACGTAGATGTGATTGAGCGTGCCGATGATGTTCTTGAAGACCCCGGCACGTTCTTTTTCGACTTCCCCCGGCGGCAGCAACGCCAGGTTCTCGAACAGGCGCTGGTTGGCCCATTGCTTGTAATCGGCAAGCATGCGGGCAGTGCGTACGTTGATCATCAGACTTCTCCGATGGCGAAGAGCACATCTTCCAAGGATAGCGCTATCCGCGGGCTGTGGCGCAGCCGCTGATCATCGGTCACCCCTCTCCTGTAGGAGCGAGCTTGCTCGCGATTGTCGTCAACGATGACGCTGAGTTCCTGACACCCAGCAGCGCTCTCGGGTTCTTCGCGAGCAAGCTCGCTCCTACAGGTGGTCCACCACCCGTTCGGCCAGTGCCAGGCAACTGGTCAGGCCCGGCGATTCGATGCCGAACAGGGCCGAAACGCGCTTGGCCACCGAGAGCAAGGGTCATGTGCACGCGTCCAGCCCGTCGTTTTCCCATATCAAACCAGCCCTCGCTCCCGGTAATCGATCAGGCTGGAGAATATCGCCAGCAGCATGGCCATGACCACGAAGAAGATCAGCACCAGGAAATACGAGCCGGTGAACTGCACGATCAGGCCGATCAGGATCGGCACGATCACCCCGGCCATGTTCCCGCAGAAATTCATGGTGCCGGCCAGTACACCGGTTTTCGAGGTGCCGCCGAGGATCGACGGAATGCACCAGTACATGCCGCACCAGCGAATGAAAAACATCGCCACGCACAGCAGGCCAATCGCCTGGCTCGCCTGGGCGGTATAGGCCGTGGCCAGCATGCACAGCGCCGCGACCAGCGCCGAACCGCTGAACATGCTGCGCATCACCAGGTTGGGCGAGGCGCCGCTGGATTTCCATTTGTCCCCCAGGTAGCCGCCGACCAGTTCGCCGATGAAACCGCACATGAAAATCAGGAAGGTCGCCCCGCCCATGCCGGAAATGTTCAGGCCGTGGGTCTGGTGCAGGTAGCTCGGCATCCAGGTCAGCAGGCCGTAGAACACACTGAGGATGCAGCAGTAACCGGCGAACATCGCCAGCACCGAACGGTCCTTGAGCAGTTCCTTGAACGGGATGCTGGTGACGGCGCCGGGCTGGCTGAGCGTGGCGTTGCCTGCGGTGATGTGCGCGAGTTCAGCGGCATTGACACCTGGATGCTCGCTGGGGTGGTTGCGGATGTATTTCCAGGCCAGCACGCCGGCGAGCATGGTGCCGACCCCGGCGATCACGAAGGCGATGCGCCAGGAGTCGAACCAGCCGATCAGCCCGGCAATGATGATCGCACCGAAGGCACTGCCCAGCGGCGCACCGCCATCGACCAGCACCGCGCCGCGTCCGCGTTCGTTGGGGGTCAGCCAGGCGCCGTTGAGCTTGGCGCCGGCGGGCATGATCGGCGACTCGGCGACGCCCAGGCCCATGCGCGTGATCAGCAGGGTGATCCAGTTGTGCGCCCCGGCGGCCAGCGCCTGGAACGCGCCCCAGGCGACGGTCGCGACGACGATGACGCGGCGGGTGTGGAAGCGGTCCAGCAGCATGCCGCCGGGAATCTGCATCAATGCGTAGGACCAGAAAAACGCGCTGAGCATCAGGCCTTCGAGGGCCGGCGGAATCTGGAACTCGCTGGAAATCAGCGGCAAGGCCACCGACAGCGAGGCGCGGTCGATGTAGTTGATCGCGGTCAGCAACAGCATGATGAGGAATATCCGCCAACGCACGTTGGTGGCGCGTTCGGTTGCGGACGCGGCTGGCAACGCCAGGCTTTCGGCACTCGGATTGTTCATGTGGGGCGCTCTTATTGTTGTGGAGACGAGCTGCCCGATGCCTGTCATTCAAGGTTGTGCATACCGCATTCTCCTGTGGGAGCCAGCCTGCTGGCGATGGCGGCAGCACATCCAACATTTATGTGACTGACCCACCGCTATCGCCAGCAGGCTGGCTCCCACAGTTTTTTGCGTCTTGGCTGACCGGCATGAGGCAAGCGGCCCCACTCTAATCACGCCCCCGAGTGCTGAATAATGATGGGATCTGATTGGGGGATCACCCACGGTCATCCCCCGCCGATCAGAACGTACCGGGATAACTGCCGCCGTCCAGCAACAGGTTTTGCCCGGTCAGGAAACCCGATTGCGCGCCGCAAATGAACGCGCAATAAGCCCCGAACTCATTGGGCTGGCCGAAGCGCTGGGCCGGGACGTTTTTGCGCCGCTGTTCGGCAATGCTTTCGACGCTGCTGCCATTGGCCTCGGCGGCGGCATTCAGGGTCTTGTGCAAGCGTTCGGTCTCGAACGGCCCCGGTAGCAGGTTGTTGACCGTGACGTTGTTGCCCGCCAGTCGCGCCTGACGCGCCAGCCCGGCGATGAACCCGGTCAGGCCGCTGCGGGCGCCATTGGACAGCCCGAGTACATCGATCGGCGCCTTCACCGCGCCGGAGGTGATGTTGACGATGCGCCCGAAACCACGCTCGGCCATGCCATCGACACAGGCCTTGATCAGTTCGATGGGCGTGAGCATGTTGGCGTCCAGCGCCTTGAGCCAGTCTTCGCGCTGCCAGTCGCGAAAGTCGCCCGGAGGCGGCCCGCCGGCGTTGTTGACCAGGATATCCACCTGCGGACACGCCGCCAGCACCTGCGCGCGCACCGCAGGTGTGCTGATGTCCCCGACCACGGTGCGCACTTCGATGTTCGGCGCCAGGCCGCGCAACTCATTGGCGGCGGCCTGCAAGGTGTCGTTGCCACGGGCGTTGATCACCAGGTTGACGCCCTCCTTCACCAAGGCCCGCGCACAGGCCAGGCCCAAGCCCTTGCTGGCGGCGCAGACAATCGCCCAGCGCCCCGAAATACCCAAATCCATGTCCATGCTCCTGACTGTTCAAAGCGCCCACGTTACCACCGCGCAACCGTCGCTCGGGGGATGACAAAGCGTGATCGGTGTATCAGGCCTTTTCATTATCGACAGCCAGCAGCGCTCATTACTGTTGCGGGACCAACAAGAAACCGGAGAGCCCCATGAACCCGTTCCAGTTCCATTTCCCCACGACCCTTAAAAGCGGCAACGGCCTGGTGCGTCAGGCCGGCGCTTTGCTCAAGCCCCATGTTCGCAACAAGCTGCTGGTGGTCACCGACCAAGGGCTGATGGCCTCGGGGGTCATGGACAGTTTTTTTGCCTCGCTGGCCGAAAGTGACATTGGCTACGAAGTGTTTGCCGGCGTCGAACCCAACCCCACCACGGATGTGCTGGAACGCGCCGTCGCTTTCCTGAAGCAGCACGATTGCGACTCGGTGATCGGCGTCGGCGGCGGCAGCAGCATCGACACTGCAAAGGGTGTCGCGGCCATGGCCACCAACCCTGGCAACATCCTCGACTACGAGGGCTACGACAAACTGCTGCACCCGCCGCTGCCGATCTTTGCCATCCCGACCACCTCGGGCACCGGCAGTGAGTGCACGGCGTCCACGGTGTTCACCAACACCAAGACCCAGTTCAAGACGGTGATCATCAGCCCGGCCTTGTTTCCAAAACTGGCCATTCTCGATGCTGAACTGACCCTCAAATTACCGCCGTCGATCACCGCCGCCACCGGCATGGACGCCCTGACCCACGCCATCGAATCCTACGTCTCGAAGCAGGCCAACCCGATCAGCCAGGCCTTGGCCCTGCAGGCGATCAAGATGATTTGCACGCACCTGCCCAAGGCGTTTTTCGCTGGCGTAGACCTGCACGCCCGGGAGCAGATGCTGCTCGCTTCGTTCCTCGCCGGGGTCGCGTTCGCCCAATCGAAACTGGGCAACGTGCATGCGATTTCCCACACCTTCGGCGGCGTGTTCAACATCCCCCACGGCATCGCCAACGCCACGCTGTTGCCCTATGTCATCGAGTACAACCTGCCGGCCTGCCCGGAGCTGTTCCGCGATATCGCCATCGCCATGGGCGAAGACGTCAGCGGCCTGAGCCCTGCCGGTGCCGGGCACAAGGTGGTGGAGCACGTGATGGCGCTGAACAAGGCCATCGGCATTCCCGACAACATCAAGGACCTGGGCGTGGACCTGGAGTGCATGGCGCAAATGGTCAGCGACTCGATGCGCAGCGCCAATGTGCTGGTCAACCCGCGCCTGACCACTGCAGCCGACGTCGAGCGAATCATCGGCAACGCCTTCCATGGCATTCACTGCTGAGAGACAAACCCCATGTTCTACGAAATGCGCACCTACACCCTGAAGATCGGCACGATGCAGACCTACCTCAAGCACTTCGAGGAAAACGGCCTGCCGGTAATCTCCCGCTACGCCACTCTGGTGGGCTGGTGGTACACGGAAATCGGCGAGCTCAACCAGGTGATTCACATCTGGGCCTATGAGAGCCTGGACGAGCGAATCAACAAACGCGCCGCGCTGTACCAGGACCCGGACTGGCTCGAAGGCTTCGTGCCGATCGCCTTCCCGATGCTGGAAAAAATGGAATCGAAGCTGCTGATGCCCGCGCAGTTTTCGCCCATCAAATAACCCCTGCCCCGACCTGACAGGCAAAACGAAAACCTGTAGGAGCTGGCTTGCCAGCGAAGAGGGCGTGCCAGTCGACACAAGTGCTGGCTGACAATCCGCTTTCGCTGGCAAGCCAGCTCCTACAGGTTCCGTTCAGGACATGGGTCCCGTTGCAACTCGTTGATCAGCAGCGTCGCCGCTGGTGACAGATTGGCGCCGGCCCGGCTGATCACGCCGTAAGGCTCGATCAGCGCACGCAAGGACACCGGCAGCTTCACCAGCAAATCGAATTTTTCGCAGAACTCCGCCACTTCCCCCGGGATCACCGCCAGCAATGTCGGGTCCTGTTGCACCAGCAGAATGGTGCCGAAGGTCGACGAGGTTTCCAGCGGATAACGCGGGATCTCCAGCCCTGCCTCGTTCAGTTCCCGCTCCAGGGCCTGGCGCATCGGCATGTCCTTGGGGTAGACCACCCAGCGATAGTCGCTCAACTGTGACAGCTGCAACGACTCGGCGCTGGCCAGCGGATGATCTTTGCTGGCAACCACGGCCAAGGGCTCTTCGCTCAGTTCGATGCAGTCATAGGCGTCCGAACGCTGGCCGACGCTGGTTCGACAGATGGCCAGGTCCAGGCGCCCCTGATCCAGCAGCCCAAGCAAGGTGGCGCTGGTGTTTTCCACCAGTTCCACCGACAACTCCGGTTGCTTGAGGCGCAACTCGGTCAATGCCCGGGTCAGCAACGGCACCGCGCCCATGATCACCCCCACCGACAAACGCCCGCCCTGACCGCGCATGATGCTGACCATTTCCTCGCGCAGGTGCTCCACGTCGCTGTAGATCAGCCGCGCATAACGAATCATGCATCGCCCCATCTCATTGGCCACCAGGCCCTTGGACTGGCGTTCGAACAGCGGCATGCCGAGCAGCGACTCAACCTCCTGCAGGGCCTTGGTGGCGCCGGACTGGGAAATCGAAATCTGCTCGGCGGCCTTGTGCAGGGAGCCGCGGTCATCCAGCGCGATCAACAGGCGTAGTTGTTTGAGGCGCAAGCGTGAAGCGATGCTGCCAAGGGAAGGAACCATGTCTGTGTGTGCTCGATTCAATAGCGAATCGTCAAGGGTACGCTGGCTTTTTGTGCGAAAACAGACAGGTAATGACAATGCAATTGTTCCGGATTTTCACGAGTGGGTGAACTTGAAGTTTCCCCCGACTAATGACATAAAACCCTGAATTGCGGACAGCCGACCAGCTGCGATAACGCTTATGCCGTTTGCGAATTATCATTATTCCAACGAGTCAATGCACAAGCCCATGAACGATATCGCCAGCACTTCCGTCACCTCCCAGTCTCCGTCTGACCAGCCGCGCTTGATCGTATTCCTCGCCTACCCCGAAATGGGCCTGCTGGATTTGACCGGCGCGCAAACCGTGTTCTGGGCTGCCTCGCGCTACCTCAACAGCAGCAACCTGCCAGGTTACAAGCTGCAGACCGCCAGCCTGACCGGGGGCCTGATCCAGACTGCCGAGGGCCTGGCCGTCGACACTCTGCCATTGAGCGCCTTCGACGACCAATCGATCGACACGCTGATCGTTCCCGGTGCCCCGGCCATTATCCTGGCGATGAACAATTCCCTGAGCCTGGTCGACTGGCTCAAACAGGCATCGAGTAATGCGCGGCGCACCGCTTCGGTGTGCAGCGGCACCTTCCTGCTCGCCGAGGCCGGATTGCTCGAAGGTCGGCGCGCCGCCACCCATTGGGCAATGTGCGGCATGCTCAAGGAGCGCCATCCGTCCATCGAAGTCGACCACGATGCGATCTTTGTCCAGCAGGGTTCGGTCTGGACTTCCGCCGGGGTCAGCGCCGGCATCGACTTGGCACTGGCGTTGGTCGAGGAAGATTGCGGGCGGGAACTGGCGCTGCTCACGGCTCGGGAAATGGTGGTGTTCCTCAAGCGCCCCGGTGGCCAGGCGCAGTACAGCCAGTTGCTGCAAGCGCAAACCAGTGAAGGCGCGGCCTTCGATGACCTGCACCTGTGGATCACGCAGAACCTGTCCGGTGCCAACCTCACCGTCGAGACACTCGCCCAACAGGTACAGATGAGCCCGCGCAACTTTGCCCGGGTGTACAAACTCAAGACCGGCCGCACCCCGGCCAAGGCCGTGGAAGTACTGCGCGTGGAAGCCGCCCGGCGTCTGCTGGAAGATTCCGGGCGCAACATCGATCAAATTTCCCGGTTGTGTGGCTTCGGTGACGAAGAGCGCATGCGCCTGACCTTCCAGCGCAACCTGGGGGTTTCGCCGAGGGATTATCGCAACCGGTTTTCCCGCTGAATCGCCGGTTCAAGCATCGACAAGGGAACTCCTGGCGACAGTCGTGCATCCTAAGGGTGAGGTACTTCCTTTTTGCATCACGCCTTCAGAGGACTACGTCATGCGCCGTCTGATTATCATTTCTTCCCTTTTGCTGTGCTTACCCGTGGGCTCCGCGATGGCCGATGTCGACGCGAAAGATGTCGCCACCTCGGCGGGGGTTTCCGCCTCGCTGTATTCGACGTTCAAGGATGACAAACTGATGATTCCCGCCCGGGATGACGCCTCCAGCTTCGTGGCCAGTGGTGGCGCGATTCGCGGTGTTTACCTGGAGCAGGTCATGCAGCGGGTGCGCCAGGAACATCCCGACCTCAACAGCGCCAGCGACGAAGAACTGGCTCGCGCCATTCTTGTCCAGGAAGGCCAATAACCGAGATTTGAAGATCGCAGCCTCGCTTCGCCTGTAGGAGATGTCTCGCGAAGCGAGGCTGCGATCTTTCAATCAACGATAACGCGGTGCCGACGTAGAGTTGCCAAACAACCCGGACAGCACCTGGCGCTGGGCTTCATAACGATCCCACTGCTCACCCTCATGCAAGCCTGGAATAGTCACCACTTCCCCCCTCTCCAGCCCCACCAGCGCCGCATCGACCATGTCTTCAGCGGACATCACGATCTCCTGCGGCAGGTTCTCTACCGGGTTGCCGGCCTCGCTCCAGAAGTCGGTGGCGGTCGCGCCCGGTAGCACGGCCTGGATGCGAATGCCCTTATCGGCCAGTTCCCGGTGCATCGATTGGCTCAGGCCGAGGACAAACGCCTTGGTCCCGCCGTACACGCCGTTGAGGATTTCCGGGGCGATGGCGACGATCGAGGAAATGTTGATCACGGTTCCGGCACCGCGTGCGACAAAGCCTGGCACCACCGCATAAGCCAGGCGTGTCAGCGCGGTGATGTTGAGGTTGATCATGTCTTCCATGTCATCCACCGGGCTGCCGAGCAACGGCATGACCGCGCCGACCCCGGCGTTGTTGACCAACAGGGTGATGCTCGCGTCGCTGCGCAGGATCTGTTCGACCCGCGACAAGTCAGCCTTGTCTTTCAGATCCGCGGCGACCACCTCCACGGTGCGGCCCGTCTGGTCGCTCAGGCGAGTGGCCAAGGCGTTGAGTTTTGCCTGGCTGCGAGCGACCAGGATCAGGTCGTAACCCTGCCGGGCGAGACGGCCGGCATACACCGCGCCAATGCCGGAAGAAGCGCCAGTGATCAGCGCGGTACCTTTGGAAGAGAGAGCCATGTGCAATTTCCTTCACAATGAGGCGAGACAATCGCCCGGTGAGCGCAGTTATAAATGGTCTCGCGCTCGTCTCAAATGACGTTTAACCTACGTTTTTCTGCCATCAGCGTTTTGAGGACCTGGCGATGATCAGCGTGGCGTTCGTGGTTTTCGAGGGTTTCCAGTCCATGGCGCTGGCGGCCATGCCGGTGTTCGAGTACGCCAACTTCAGCGCCGGCGAAGCCCTGTATGACGTGCGTGTACTGTCCGAAGACGGGCGCACCTTGCGCGCTTCCGGTGGCCTGAACGTCGGCACCGAAGCGTTCGGTGAACGGCTGTTCGACACGGTGATCGTGGTGGGCGGCGACACCATCCTCGAACAGGCGCCCGAGGGCGTGCTCGACTACGTGCGAGCCAGCGCCAGGACCGCGCGCCGCACCGCGTCGATTTGCTCCGGCGCCTTTGTCATGGCCCAGGCCGGACTGCTCGAGGGCCGCCGGGCCACCACGCACTGGGCCTATGCGCGACAACTGCAGGAACGCTTTCCATCGATCAAGGTTGAACCCGACCGCATCTACGTGATCGACGGCTCGATCTGGACCTCCGCCGGCATGACCGCCGGTATCGACCTGGCGCTGGCCATGGTGGAAAAGGATCACGGCGGCGAACTCGCGCGTGCCGTGGCGCAGAAACTGGTGATGTACCACCGCCGTGCCGGCGGCCAGTCGCAACACTCGGCGCTGCTGGAACTGGCACCGAAATCCGACCGTATCCAGACTGTCCTCACCTACGCCAGGGAACACCTGGCCCAGACGTTATCGGTGGAACAACTGGCGCAAGAGGCGCGGCTGAGCCCGCGCCAGTTCAGCCGTGCGTTCCGCGCCGAAACCGGTCAGTCGCCGGCCAAAGCCATCGAGAACCTGCGCCTGGAAGCGGCACGGCAGCTGCTCGAACGCGGGCGCCTGACGCTGGACCAGATCGCCCTGGAAACCGGTTTTATTGACCCTCGGCGCATGCGCGAAGCCTTCCTTCGAGCGTTCGGGCAGCCACCCCAGGTGATCAGGCGCAATGCACGGTCAGAGGTACAATGACGGGGTGTGTTCACCTGTGGAGACATCATGAAAATCTCGGCCAAACTGGCGTTTTTCGCCTTCGTCTCCACCCTCGCCTACCTTTGGCTGGCGATTTGGGGGCTGGGCGGCTTTGCCGCATTTTTCTCCCATGCCGCCTTGGTGGTGGTGGCGCTGGCAACCCTGGCCATGGTCATCGCTTCGCTGTTTACCGAAGTCAACCTGAGTTCCGGCGAACGCGAGGACCGGGCCAATCGCTGGGTGCTGCCGGCGTTCGGGGTGATCGGACTGTTGAGTGGCTTCTTGCCCGCGTACACCGACCGGATCGACTTCTGGACCTTTGGTGGTGAGGGCGTGCGTTGGCTGGGCGCGTTGCTGTTCATCATCGGCGGCGCCCTGCGGCTGTGGCCGGTGTTCGTGCTGGGCAAACGCTTCAGTGGACTGGTGGCGATCCAGCCGGGCCATCGCCTGGTGACCGATGGAATCTATCGCAGCCTGCGTAATCCCAGTTACCTGGGGATGCTGGTGATTGCCGTAGGTTGGGCGCTGGCGTTTCGCTCGGGGGTGGGGTTGTTGCTGGCGGCGTTGACGGTGATCCCGTTGGTTGCGCGGATACATTCGGAAGAGGCGCTGCTACGGACACAGTTTGGCGATGAATACGAAGCTTATTGCGCCCGGAGTTGGCGATTGATCCCCAAAATTTATTGAGCCATACACAACCCCACTGTGGGAGCGGGCTTGCTCGCGAAGGCGGCGTGTCATACAACAGAAATGTCGACTGATACACCGCTTTCGCGAGCAAGCCCGCTCCCACATTCAGATTTTCTGCAGCCTGATGAAACTGTCCACATCCAAGCGGGCAACAACCGTGTCATAACTCCCCAACGTCGCATGCGCCGTCACAATCGGCTGCTCATGCGTCGACGTGACGATCAACAAATCCGCCCCCGCCGCCTCGGCCGCCAGGATGCCTACCGTCGCATCCTCGAACACCAGGCAATCCCTGATCTCGACACCCAGCCGTTGCGCAGCCAATCGATAACCCGCCGGGTCGGGCTTGCCGGCGCTGACATCTTCGGCAGTGACCATCACAGCCGGTTCGGGAATCCCCGCGGCGGCCATCCGCCGCAACGCCAGCGCCCTCGGTGCCGAGGTGACGATGGCCCATTGATGAGCCGGCAACGACTGGAGAAAACCCGCCGCGCCAGCCACCTCTTCAACGCCGTCGACATCCTCGATTTCAGCAAGGGTGATCCACGCCGCTTCGGCCTCGGCATCGACGCCAGGCAAGCCCAGGCGATTGATGGTGTCGATGGCGCGGGCACCGTGGATGGTGGGCAGGAAGGTCTCTACGTCGACGCCGTGGTGAACGGCCCACCTGGCCCAGACTCGCTCGGCTGCGGCTATCGAGGTGAGGATGGTGCCATCCATGTCGAACAGGAAGGCACGGTACGGGACATTGAAAATGGTATCGGGAACAGGCAAAGGGTCCTTCCTATCTCAAGGATCAGCGGGATTTGCGCAATGTACACGATCATAAGGTACGGCGGGATTTCAGGGCGCCGTCTACGCAATCGAGCAATTGCCCGAGCGCCCAGGGTTTCTTGATGAACGACACTTCATGCCGAACCCCTGAACTTTCCGGGGTTTCAAATCCGGACATGATCATGATCGGTTTGTCCGGCCAGCGATCACCGAACAGGTTGGCCAGATCGGCACCGTTGAGCGTGCCCGGCATGGTGATGTCGGTCAGCAACAAACCCACTTCCGAAGCGTGCCCCTGCAGGTACACCGACGCCGCATCCGCACTGGATTGCGGCTGCACCACATAACCTTCGTCCTGAAGAATTTCACAGAGAAATTCCAGGATCAGCGGGTCGTCTTCAACCACCAGAATCAACCCGCCAGGAAGGTGTTCGCCCGCCGTCGATACTCGACCCATGACTGCTGCTCCCTGATCGTACTAAAGTTTTCGCGGGCTCTAAATCCGCTACCTACAGGTATGAGCAACGGTATCCGCGGAAATTCATTTTTGATACAGGCGGTCGATGAAATCGGTGGTTGCGAGGCTTTGTGCTATCAATCGTCATGGGGGGGGGGCAAGCCGCGTGCCCCCCCCAGGACAGGATTGGAGTTACTGCGACATGGCGTCCTTTTTCATCGCGTCCTTGGACATGGCATCCTTCTTCATGGCGTCCTTGCTCATGGCATCCTTGGACATCGCGTCTTTTTTCATGGCGTCCTTGCTCATGGCATCCTTGGACGTCGTGTCCTTCTTCATCGCATCTTTCGACATGGCGTCCTTGGACATCGAATCATTGCTCATGGTGTCAGCAGCAAAAACACTGGCAGCACCGACGGCCAGGCACATGGACAGAACAACGGTGGTCAACTTCTTCATGATGAAACTCCTTGATGCAGGGTGTGTGGACGAGGGGGAAATGGCGGATTCTCGTCAGCTGCCACCAAACCAGTTGTAGCCCTGGTCTTCCCAGTAGCCGCCGCTGTAGGTGTTGCTGACGAAGATCGCCTGGATGTGTTTGGGGTTCTTGTAGCCGAGCTTGGTGGGCATGCGCAGCTTCATCGGGAAGCCGTATTCGCGCGGCAGCACGGCGCCGTCGTAGGTCAGGGTCAACAGGGTTTGCGCATGCAGTGCGGTGGCCATGTCGATGCTGGTGTAGTAGTCGTCGGCGCACTTGAAGCCGACGTATTTGGCGTCAGTGTCGGCGCCGACCCTTTTCAGGAAATCGCTGAAGCGCACGCCACCCCAACGGCCGATCGCGCTCCAGCCTTCGACGCAGATGTGCCGGGTGATCTGCTCGGTCTGTGCCATGGCGCGCAGTTCTTCAAGGCGCCAACTGCGCTTGTCCGCGACCAGGCCGGTGACTTCCAGTCGATAACTTTCCTCGTCCACCGTCGGCGCCTCGTCGATGCCATAGAAGGCATTGAACGGAAATGGCCGGGTGATCATCGACGCCGGATAGGTCGGGGCCATGGCATTGGGGTTGAACAGCCAGCCTTGCACCCGGTCGTTGAAGCGCGACATGGACGACAACGCGGTCTCGACGCTGTCGTTGTCGGTGAGGTTGCAACCGGACAACATGGCCACACCGCCGAGGGTCAGGCCACGCATCAGGAACGAGCGGCGTGAGCGGTCTTCGATCTGCGGGGCGAGGATTTTCCGGGCGTCGATGAGAATGGATGACTCGTCCAGCCCGGCGTCTTGAATGCGCTTTTTCATACGTGCTCCTTGCGACCGACAATCATGGCCAGCAGTGTTTTTGGCACCAGCGCGACCATCAGCAGATGCACCGCAACGAAGGCCACCAACAGCGCCATGGCGAAAAAATGCACCCGCCGCGCGCCTTCGTAGCCCCACAGCAATTCACGCAACAGCGGGAACTGCACCGACTTCCACAGCACCAGCCCGGAGAGCACCAGCAGCGTGATATCTACCATCACGAACAGGTACGCCACACGCTGCACCTGGTTGTAGTGACTCAGGTCCGCATGCCCCAGCTTGCCGCGCAGCGCGGCCCACAGGTCATGCAGCACGCCTTTGGGCGAGACCGGGAAGAAGCGTCGTTGCAGGCGCCCGCTGAACAGGTTGCAGGCCAGGTAAATGAGACCGTTGACGCCCAGGAACCACATCGCCGCGAAGTGCCACTGCAGGGCGCCGCCGAGCCAGCCGCCAAGGGTGATCGACGTGGGAAAGCTGAAGTCGTAGAGCGGCGAGGCGTTGTAGATGCGCCAGCCGCTGGTAACCATCACCAGCACCGCCAGGGCGTTCAGCCAGTGGGTGAGCCGCAGCCAGCGTGGATGGCTGGCCTTGGGTGAAGCAGTTGGCTGCGACATGTCCGGCTCCCGGTTGTTGTTCGTTGGAGCCGATTATGGAAGCCGCAAGTTCGCCAAATCCTCACGTAAAGTTAAATTAATCGTGATAACTGACTGCCCAGTGTTTTGGGTGTAACTATGGTTAAATGCCGCCCCCCAAAGATTGCCGACCCAGACCGATGAACCCTGAAGCCCTCGCCACCCTCAACGAACACCTGCTGACCGCCCTGGCGGCCGCCCCCGCCGAAACCCGTCGTCTGTTCCACGGGCGTGGGCGCTGCTGGCCGGGGCTGGAGCAAGTGACCGTCGACTGGTTGCAGGGCGTGGTGCTGGTGGCGCTGTTCAAGGAGCCGGAAACGGCGCAGCTGGAGGCGTTGAAAGCGCTGTTGCTGGAGCTCACGCAATCAGCGGCATGGACGCAATCCGGCGCCCACACCCTGCTGCTGCAACATCGCTACCTGCTGCAAAGCACCACCGAATGGCTACTCGGGGACGTCATCGAGGAAATGACCATCACCGAGGGCGGGCTGAAATATCGAGTGGACCTGGGGCGCAAACAGAACACCGGGCTATTCCTCGACATGCGCTACGGCCGCGACTGGGTGCGGGCCAACGCCCAAGGCAAACGGGTGCTGAACCTGTTCGCCTACACCTGCGGTTTTTCGGTGGCGGCCATCGAGGGCGGCGCGACCCATGTGGTCAACCTGGACATGTCGAGCCCGGCCCTGAGCCGAGGCCGCGACAATCACCGGCTCAACGGGCATGACCTGGGCAAGGTGACCTTTCTCGGCCACGACCTGTTCAAGTCCTGGGGCAAGGTCATCGGCAAGGGCCCATACGACCTGGTGATCATCGACCCGCCGTCGTTCCAGAAAGGCAGCTTCCTGCTGACCAAGGACTACCAGCGGGTACTGCGTCGCCTGCCGGAGCTGCTCAGCCCCGAGGGCTCGGTGCTGGCCTGTATGAACGACCCCGCCTTTGGTGCGGATTTCCTCATCGACGGTGTGACCCGTGAAGCGCCGAGCCTGCGGTTCGAGCAACGCCTGGACAACCCGCCAGAGTTTCCCGACGCCGATGTCGAGTGCGGGTTGAAGGCGTTGGTGTTTACGTTGAACGGTTAAGAGACCGAGCCTGTTGCTGGAAACCGGCGACAGGCGCCCCCGAACTCTCCACCGTCTCACCATCAATCTGCGCCATGCTCAAATGCGCCGTCTCCCTGAGGAACAACGAGCAGACAGCGACGATGGCCAGCGCAACCGAGCCATACACGGCAACACCGAATGGATCATGATCGGTGGCAATCAAAATCGCCGTGGCCACGCTCGACGCAGTCCCGCCACCGAGCGCCGCGCCGACCTGGTAGGCGGCGGACATGCCCGAATAGCGCATCTCCCGGGGGAACTGCTCGGCGAGAAATGCCGGAATCGGTCCCTGGGTCGCGCCCATGAAGGCGCCGATGGCGATGTAGGCCAAAGTCGACACCAGCAGGCTTTTCAGGCCCACCAGAGGGAAGAACGCGAAGAACCCCAGCGCCATGATGATCGCCCCCAGCACCATCACTGTGCGTCGGCCAATCCGGTCGGAGAGCAAGGCAAACAGCGGTGCCGTGATCACGATGGCTACCGACAGCGAGAAGTCGAAAATCAAGGCGTCCGTGCTGCCGTAACCGATTTGCGTGGCGTACGACAAAAAGAACGTGCTGCCGATGTAGGCGATGGTGACGTAACCAAAGGCGATGCCCGTGCACAGCAGCATTTCCCTGGGCCGCGCCCGCAGTGCCGCGACCAGCGGCATGCGCACCTGCGCCTTGTGTTCGACGGGCTGTTCAACCGGCTTTTGCAGCCGCGCATAGAGACCGATCAGCACCAGCACACCGCCGAGCCAGAACGGAATGCGCCAGGCGAAATCGGCCAGGTTATCGTTCGACGCGACGCTGACAATGCCGAACACCGCCGCCCCGAGGATGCCGCCGATACCGATGCCCATGCTGGTGAAGCTGCCCCAGAGTCCACGGCGTCCCGCTGGCGCCGATTCAATGCCGAACAGCGCGGCACCACCCCACTCACCACCGGCGGCAAAGCCCTGGACCAGGCGCAAGAGCACCAGCAACGCCGGGGCCGCCAGGCCGATTGAGGAGTAACCGGGCAGACAGCCAATCAGCAGCGTGCTCAGCCCCATCAGCAACAGGGTAATGACCAGCATCTTCTGCCGGCCGATCCTGTCGCCATAGTGACCGAACACCATGCCACCCAAGGGACGGGCGAAGAATCCCGCGCCAAAGGCGCCGAAGGCGAACAGGGTGGCGGTGAGCGGGTCCATCTGCGGGAAGAACACCTGCGGAAACACCAGGGCGGCCGCCGTGCCGTAGATGACAAAGTCATAAAACTCCAGCGCCGTGCCCATCCCGGACACGAAGAAGGTTCTCAACGCGGACGGGGACCCCGCCTTGCAATTACCGTAAGTAGCCATGTGCAATGCTCTTTTTGTCGTTATGGATGACTTGGCTTCAGAAGCGCGCAAACCCGTTTCTGGCCAGCTGTTTCGGGTTGCCCGCCGCATATTCGAGTACTGTGTTTTGTGTGTCGATGCCGATGGTCAGCAGGGTTTCCCAGCGTTCGGTGGCGGGCATGCTCAGGTCCGGATGGAAGCAGATCGGCGCCTGGTCCCCGGCGGCTCCGCACATGGCATCGGCACGCAGGGTCAGGTCAGCGGTGACCATGTTGGCGCGCACGGCGTTCACATGGGCCAGTCGGGCATAGGTGGTCGAGACATCCGCAGTGCGCTCGCCGGCGATAAGTTCGGCATCGAGGAAGTGGTTGGTGTGGGTGATCCAGCCGTCCTCGCCGGGCACCACCACCGCGGTCCTGGCGGCGGACATTTCAATGCTCGCCGCACGCAGCCCATGGTCGGCTCGGGAAAACACGGTCAGCACCGTCGACGCGCTCACCCGGGCCGATCGCGCCAGGGCTATCGCCTCTTCAACGGTGGTGGCCTCCTCCAGGATTCGCCGGGCGATGGCGTGCACCGGCACGCCGGCCCTGGCGTTGTCACTGGCGTGGTGGAGGATGTTGAAGTGCAGCCCCAGGCCCGCGCTGTTCACGCCGATCTTGCCGAGCATGCCGAACTCGGTGAACAGCTTGACGGTGATGCCGGAACTGGCCGTGAGCTGCAACATCAGGCCGTGGGGGACCAGGCTGTCATGCCAGTCCCAGGTCTGAATGGTGCGCGGTGCGTCGGGCCCGGCCGGTGCGAACACCGCCGTCGAACATTCGCCTTCGGCCGACGCCGGCATCACCGCGAGAATCTCGGTACGGGCGTTCAGGCTCGCCAATTGCCACACGGGAATGCCGGCCCCCTCGGCGGTCGCGACGATTTCCCGGGCTAGATTCGGGCACCAGTCCTCAAGGGCCTGCAGACTGGCTTCGCCCAGGGCACGGACCTGCTCCGGGGGCACGCCCACCTGATTGAAGAAATCGAGGTACAGCGCCACCGTCTGCCCGATCTGCGCGCCCCAGGTTTCGCCAATCTGCTGGCCTCGCAGCTGCGGGTTGTGGGTGTCGGTGACGAAGCAATGGAGTTTCACGAAGGGTGTTCCTTTTGATAGGCGTGGGTATGCAACCCTGTAGGAGCAAGCTTGCTCGCGATGACGGCGTCACATTCAACATGGATGTCGACTGGCACACCGCAATCGCTGGCAAGCCAGCTCCTACAGGTTTTTTGTGTGTGAGCGAAAATCAGGGCTTGCGGGTATAGATCTCTCGACCGGCGAACCAGGTCTGCAGCACCCGGGTATCGCGCAGGGCTTCTGGCTTGACCGTAAAGACATCGCGGTCGAGCACGATCATGTCGGCCTGCTTGCCCGGCTTGAGCGAACCGATGCGGTCTTCAAGACGCAGGGTCCGGGCGGCATTGAGGGTGTAGGCCTGGAACATGGTTTGCCGGTCGATGTCTTCGGCGGCATTGAGCACCCCTTTCGGGCCTGTGCGGCTGACCGCCTGATAGATCGCTTTCCACGGGTCCGGCGTGGTGATCGGCCAGTCGCTGGCACCGGCGATGGTCGCGCCGTTCTTCAGCAGCGAGCGGGCCGGGTACGAATACATGAAGGCCATGGCACTGACGTAGGGCTTGACCAGGTCGATGCTCGACTCATCGGCCATGGCCCAATAGAGCTGCATGGACGCGATGACGTCGAGGGTCTTGAAGCGGGCGAACTCCTTCGGATTGACCATCTGCAGGTGCGTGATGGAATGGGCGATGCCGCTTTGGCGATCCTTGCGCGCCTGCTCGATGCCATTGAGCGCTTCACGCACCGCGCGGTCGCCGATGGCATGGATGTGCACCAGCCAGCCACGGGCATCGGCGGCGCTGACCAATTCGCCAAAGTGCGCCGGGTCGATCAGCAGTTCACCGGATTTTTTCGAGTTCTTGTAGGGCTCGAGCATGGACGCACTTTGCGCCGGGATTTCCGCCACCCCGTCGGCGAAGACCTTGATCCCGGGCAGGGTCAGGTTGGGCACGCCGAGAAACTGCTGGCGGATCTTGTCCAGTTCATCGAGGTCGGCCGGCGTAGCCTTGGAATCCGCCATCAGCAGCGCGGCGACATGGGCGCTGAGTTCACCCTGCTCGGCGAGCGCCTTGTAGATCGGCAACACGCCCAGCGACTGGCTGTTCACGTCGCCGCCGGGGATTTCATTGGCAATCGGGTCCATCCAGCCGGTGATGCCCAGGCTCTTGTAATAGTCGAGTGCCGCGCGGGCACCGGCCATCAGTTCATCGGTGGTCGGCGGCGGCAACAAGGCCTGCACCGGATACAGGCCGGCATCGACCAGAAAGCCATTGGGACGCCCGTCGGCGTGATGGCCGATGGTCGCCATTTCCTCGTCCTTGAGCGCCTTCACCCGCGCCGCATCGATGCCGGCACGCTTGAGCATGGCCTGGTTGGCCCAGCCCGTGTGCAGGTCCCAGCCGGTAAAAAGAATCGGCGTGTCGACCCATTCGCCCTGGTTGAAACGCTGCTCGAACGCCTCGACCTGACTCCAGTAGGTCGACGGCAATCCACCGACACTGAGGACGTCCCCGCGCCGGGCCTTGCCATCGTCGCGCCACTGGCGCAGGCGTTTTTCCAGTTCGGCCAGCGCCAGCATCTGCCCGTCCAGATTGGCCTGGCGCAATTGCAGGCCGCCCTTCACCGTGTGCGAGTGCGAGTCGAGAAACCCCGGCATCAGCACCTTGCCGTGCAGGTCGATGATGCGCGTGCCCGGTTGTTTCAACCGCAGTACCTGGGCATCGGCACCCACCGCCGCCACCTTGCCGTCCTCCACCGCGACCGCCTGCTGCAGCGGCTGGCCGGGTTCGGCGGTGTACACCTTGGCGTTGTGCAGGATGAGATCGACAGCGGCCATACTTTCCGCAGAGGAACAGGCCAGGACAAGCGACGCCGCCAGGGTCAATAGCTGTTTCATGGAAGACTCTTTATTTTTGTTGGGCTGTAGCGAAGACTATCCAAGCCGAATCGATAACTGAATGCCTGTCCCCGCACAACTTCTGTGCCCATCAGGAATAGATCCATGGACAAAATGAGTGCCCTGACCATGTTCGTCGCCACCGCCGAACACGGGAATTTCAGCCGAGCCGCCGACCTGCTCGGCAAAACCCCCTCCGCCCTGACCAAGGCGGTGGCGCAACTGGAGGAAGAACTCGGCACGCGCCTGTTCGACCGCACCACCCGGCGCATGGCCTTGACCGAAGCCGGGCGCATTTACCTGGAGGGTGCGCGTCAGGCGCTGATGCAGCTGCAGCTGGCCACCGAAGACGTCGAGCAGTTGCAGCATGAATTGCGCGGCGACCTGCGCATAACCGCCCCGCCCTCCTTCGCACCGGCGTTTCTCAATCAGGTGTGTTGTCGCTTCTTGAGCGCGCATCCGCAGGTCAGGCTGGAAGTGGACCTGAGCGATCATTTCGAAGACCCGGTGGACGGCGGCTACGACCTGGCCTTGCGCGATGGCCCCATCGATCTGCCGGGGGTCATCGCCCAGCCCATCGTCGAGAACCAGATGTTGTTATGCGCAAGCCCTGCCTATCTGGCGCGCAAGGGCCAGGATGTCTCGCTGGACAATTACCAGCAGCACGACTGGCTGATCTTCCGCCACCCGTTGCTCAACCGGCATTTCTGGTGGGTCAAGCAAGGCGAACAACGGATCCGCCTGACGCAGCCGACGCCGCGGGTGGCCAGTGACAATTTTGATTTTCTACTGGCGTGCCTGCTCGATGGGCAGGGTTTGCAGTTCATTCCGAACTGGAGTGCCGCGCCATATCTGGCGCGCGGCGAGCTGGTCGAATTGATGCCGCAGTACTGGCGCGAGCCCAGCGCGTTCGGGCCCTGGATCTACGTGCTGTACCTGGCCCACCGGCGCAATACGCGCAAGGTCAAACTGTTCATCGAGTTCCTCAAGGCGCATTGGCAAACGCCGACACCCTGAGGCCTCATCGTGGCTGCAAGACCAGGGCAAACAACTCACCGTGCCCGTTCACATTGAGCTTGTGATAGAGATTGCGCCGGTGCACCTTCACCGTTTCCGGGGAAATGCCCATCTGCTGGGCGATGGCCTTGCTGGAGAAACCCTGGAGAATCAGGCGCGCGGTTTCGATTTCGCGCACCGTCAGGCGCGCATCGAAGCGGTCGAGCAAGCTCGCCAGGTCCCCGGCTACCGCTTCGGCAGCGGGGCCTTCTGGTGGTAACAATTGCAGGTGCCGGCGCATCGCCGCCAGCACCCAGTCGCGCATGCAGAGCAAGCGGCCTTGTTCTTCCAGGGTGAAGCGGGTCGAGCGGCCCAGGGACAGACCGAGGACGGCGCCGTCGAGGTTGAGCATGAACTGCAATTCGTCGCCACCCACCACCGTGCGGAAGTAGCTCAGGTAGTACTCGCTCTGCTGGAACTGGTCGGGTGCCACGGAATCGAGGCTGTGCAAGCCATCGGCGATGCCGGCGCAGACGGCCAGGTAAAACGGGTCGAGCAGGTACATGCCGGCGCTGTAGTCGGCCAGTTCTTCATGCTCGTGGGCACTGTCGCGGGAGTCGAAATCGATCAGCAACCTGGGTACTCGACCGGCCTGCATGACTGCCACCAGCGCGTTATCCAGCGGCACCAGCAGGCGCAGGGTGTCGACCAGCGCGCGCCAGAATCCGTCCTGGCCCACGGCGGCAAACATTCGCGCCAGTCCCTGGTGCAGCGGCAACTCTTTCAACAATGCGTCCACGCACTACCCCTTTCGAGTAACCCATGATGGGAATGGGTAACGACCACCCCGGTCGATACGCTGCAAACTCTTGATTATCACCGGCCTGCAGCAGGCCAGGAGTGCCGCATCATGAGTGGTCACCGCTCGTATTTCAATCTGGGGCTTGGCGCCTGCCTGGCGGTGTCGCTGACTGCGGTGGCGGCCGAAAGCCCGACCGTGCACGTGTACAACTGGTATGACTACATCGGCCCGACCACCCTGCATGACTTCAAGCGCGACACCGGTATCCAGCCGGTCTACGACACCTTCGACAGCGCCGAAGTCCTCGAAGGCAAACTGCTGACCAGCCGCAGCGGCTACGACGTGGTGGTGGCCAGCAACTTCAGTTTGCCGACCCTGATCAAGGCGGGCGCCCTCGCCCCTTTGCCCCACGCGCAGATGCCGGATTTCCAGAACATGGACAGCGATCTGCTGGCGAAACTGGCCAACAACGATCCGGGCAACCAGTACGCCGTGCCGTACCTGTGGGGCACCAACGGCATCGGCTATAACGTCGACAAAGTGCGCGCTGCGCTGGGCGACAAGGCGCCGGTGGATTCCTGGGACCTGGTGTTCAAGGAAGAGAACCTGGCCAAGCTCGGCGAATGCGGCGTGGCGATGCTCGACTCGCCATCGGAAATGCTGCCAGTCGCCCTGCATTACCTGGGCCTGCCGCCGAACAGCACCAACCCTGAGGACTACAGGAAGGCCGAAGCGCTGCTGCTGAAGTTGCGCCCGCATATCGCTTACTTCAATTCGTCGAAGTTCATCAGTGACCTGTCCAACGGCAACATTTGCGTCGCCGTCGGTTGGTCCGGCGCGATGCTCGAAGCCAAGGCCACCGCCGAGCAGGCCGGCAATGGCGTGAAGATCGCTTACAGCCTGCCCAAGGAAGGCGCGCCGGTGTGGTTCGACACGCTGGTATTGCTCAAGGACGCCCCGCACCCCGAACAGGGCCTGGCCTTCATCGACTACCTGATGCGCGCCGAGGTCATCGCCCCGGTCAGCAATCACCTCAACTACCCCAACGGCAACCGCAACGCGAAAGCCTTGTTGGCCGAGGCGACACGGACCAATCCTGCGGTTTACCCGTCGCCCGAGGCCCTGGCCACCTTGTTCACTCTGCAACCGCTGCCGCCTGCGACAGAGCGCGTGCGTACGCGGATCTGGAGCAAGGTCAAGAACGGCCAGTAAGTCCACCTCTACCCCCTGTGGGAGCGGGCTTGCTCGCGAAGGCGGTGCATCAGGCAAAGAAGATGTCGACTGACACGCCGCCTTCGCGAGCAAGCCCGCCCCACAGGGTCTGCGTCCACTTTTTTCCTCCATGAATTTGAAGATGAGAAAACCGATGAAACCACGTGCCCGCGACCTCAACATCCAGTTCGGCCAACTGCAACCCGGCCCCCTCAACGCCATCACCGATGTACCCGGCGTGCGCGTCGGCCACAGCAATGTCCGCGGCCGCAGCGCCAAGGGTCGCGACATCGTCACCGGCGTCACCGTGATCGAACCCCGTGCCGGTTCCACCAGCCAGCAGCCGTGCTTCGCCGGCGTCCATGTGCTCAACGGCAATGGTGACGCCACGGGCCTGGAGTGGATTCGCGAGGCTGGATTGTTGACCAGCCCGATCGCCTTCACCAACACCCACAGCCTGGGCGTGGTGCGCGATGCCTTGATCGTGCTCGACCGTGAGCAGCAACCGGACGACGGGCGGCTTTACTGGAACATGCCGGTGGTGCTGGAGACTTTCGATGGCTTGCTCAACGACATCAACGGCTTTCACGTCAAGGTCGAGCATGTGGCCGAAGCACTGCGCACGGCAGTGGGCGGACCGGTAGCCGAAGGCAATGTCGGCGGTGGCAGCGGTATGATTTGCCATGAGTTCAAGGGCGGTATCGGCACCGCTTCGCGACGTTTGAGCAGTGCCCAGGGCGGCTGGACGGTGGGCGCGATCGTGCAGGCCAACCATGGTATCCGCAGTGAGCTGCGCGTCGATGGCTACCCGGTCGGGCGCTACATGGAGCAGGTCGACTCACCGTTTCTCAAGGCATCGCTGCCGCATCCGGGCATGGGCTCGATCGTCGTCTGCCTGGCCACCGATGCACCGTTGCTGCCGCACCAATGCACGCGCCTGGCCCAGCGCGCCAGCCTCGGCCTGGCCCGCACCGGCGGCGGCAATGAAGACCACAGCGGCGACATTTTCATCGCGTTCGCCACCGGCAATCAGCACGTACCGCCGGCGGCGTACGAGAGCAAAAAAGCGCCGACCAGCGACAACCTGAGCATGGTCAACAACGATCACATCAGCGAATTGTTCCTGGCGGCTACCGAAGCCGTTGAAGAAGCCATCATCAACGCCCTGCTCGCCGCCGAAACGACCGAAGGTAACGGCCACGCGGTGCCGGGGCTGGATGCTGAAACCCTGCTCAAGGCCCTGAATCAGGCCGGTTGGCCGGGGGAGCGCAATCGCCGAAGCTGACAGTTGTGGGGGGGATTCGACTAGCGGTACTTGAGGCGCAACCCCCATCTTCCTACGATGGAGTTGCGCAGCCGCTTGCTTGTCCAAGCCGTTGCGTAGGTGGTGAGTGCACTGAACCCCTATCAAGCTCACCGCCTGCTTCATGCGCATCTTGAGCCTCAATGGCTCCACTTCTCCCCATCAAAGAGCTTTGAGGCTCTTTTTTAACTGCGCGAAAAAACGACATGAAAAAGCCCGGCATTTGGCCGGGCTTTGTGCATTCAAAATCCCACCGCAAATCCTCTGTGGGAGCGAGCCTGCTCGCGATGGTCGTTAACGATAACGCTATGAGTCTGATGCCCCGCGGCGTGCTCGAGTTTTTCGCGAGCAAGCTCGCTCCTACAGGGGGGCGTCAGTGATCCTGGGTGGCAATCGAACGCCACGCCGAGTCCGCCAACAGATCGCGGTACGCCTTCGGACTGCCTTTGGCCCGGCCCGACAACCAGGCGCGGCAGTAGCTCTCGGCCTGGCCGATGATCAATGACGGCAGTAACTCCGGCGGATAACCGCGCAACACGTCGACCCGCGCCGAAGCCCCCAGCCACTCGAACAGCAGCTTGTTGCGCGCCTTGTTGCGCGCGACCAGTTCGTCCTTGAACGGTCCCTTGGTGACGGCAAATCGCGCGTGATACTGGAAACGCGCCCATTCCGGCTGGTTATCGACCCAGTCGACGTAGCTGTGCACCAACGCGTGCACACCCGCCTGGGTGGATTGGGCGTCGGCCAGGTAGCTATCTCGCAGCTTGGCTTGATCGTCCAGTGCGGTGAAAAACAGCGCCGCCACCAGGCCTTCTTTATTGCCGAAGTGGTGGTAGATCGCGCCGACGCTGGTATCGCATTCGGCCCGGATCATCTCGATGGTGGTGGCCTCGATGCCCTGCTCGTTGAACAGTTGGAGGGCCTTTCTGAAGATGTCGCGCTTGAGTTCGGCGCGGCGGCCGGGGTAGCAGCGTTCGAGTAAATCGGCAGTTTCCATGCGGGATGCGGTCCAAAAAAATCAACGGTTGAGGCTGGCGCTAGGTTGACAGATTTCCCGTCGACAGAATACTGTTCCGTCACAGAACATTATTCTGTAACGGAACATCATTCCGTTAACCAACCCCGCAGTGAGGCTTCAACCCCATGAGTCAGTTCCTCAGCCTGTTCAACAGTGCCGGCCCGCAAGCCTTCAGCCAGATGGCCTGCCAGGTGGCGCCGTACTTCAGCACCATCAATCCGCTGGTTACCGATTTGCGCAAAGGTTCGGCCATCGTGCAGGTGCCATTCGCCAAGGAAATCACCAACCACCTGGGCACCGTGCACGCGATCGCGATGTGCAATGCGGCCGAACTGGCGGCCGGGATGATGACCGACGTGTCAATCCCGGCGGGTGCGCGCTGGATTCCCAAGGGCATGACGGTCGAATACCTGGCCAAGGCCAAAAGCGATGTGACGGCGGTGGCTGACGGCGAGGCGGTGGACTGGACCAGCGATGGCGACAAGATCGTGCCGGTGGACATTCACGATGTGGAAGGCAAGAAGGTGTTCACGGCACGGATCACCATGAATGTGAAGCTGTCCTGAGCATCACGCAGCCCCCTGTAGGAGCGAGCTTGCTCGCGATGATCGTTAACCATAACGCTGGAAGCCTGACACCCCGCAGCGTGCTCAGGTTTTTCGCGAGCAAGCTCGCTCCTACAGTTGAACCTGTTATCCCAACCGTTCGCGGGCGAACTCGCTGGCCTTGCGCGTCAATTGGTCCAGGTGCCGGTCACGCTGCTTTTCCGCATCGAGCATTGGGCGCTTGCCGTGCTTTTGCAGCAGGTAGGTATGAATCTGCCGCACCTCCAGCGAGTTGTAGATCGGCGCCACATCCAGCAGCGCCATCAAGCCGTCGCTGCCGTGGTCGCGGGTGTTCATCAGCACTTGCGTACTGCGCGCACCGACCACCTGAAAACCCATCGACTCGAAATACGGCACCTTGGCCACGGCGCAGGCCAGCTCGGCATGCGGGTAGCGGCCGACCATCTCGCGCAGCATCCGGCGCGCAATGCCTTGGCGCCGATGGCCGGCATCCACGGCCATGTAGGCCACGCTGCAGGCGTCGGGATCGTCCTTGACCGGCAGGTACAGCAGGAAACCGACGACCTTGTCCGGATCGTCCAGATCGGTGGCAACGATCAACTCCACCGCCATCCCTTTCGCCCCGTTTAAAGCCTCCAGATACAGGTGCACCTCGTAGCCGATCGCGTACTGGTAGATGTTGTACAACAGGTTGCTCGGCGCGATGGCGACCATGCTGATGTCGGTCAGGTTGTCGACCACCAGCTGCAGGATCTGACTGTTGACCGACTCCGGGCACGGGGTTTTGTAGTGGGTGATCTGGGGCATTGCGGGGACTGACTCCGGAGAATGGGCGCGGCTGCCTATCATACCGCGCCGGAGCCTGCCTTGATCGATTCATGAGCCACACACATGAGTCTATAGCCGAAATCCGCATGAACATTTCCCTTGGCACCGGGGTCAGTCAATGGATGAGGGCTGTTATCGCCAATCAACCATAGGAAGCGCACCGATGCTCGACGTGATGACGATTTCCCGACGAGAACTGCTGATCGTGGGCGTGGTGACAGCAGCGGCCGTGATCCTGCCACCGTTCATATCTGCGCAGGCAACGGCCGCCAACGCCGCGCTGCCGGTCAAGAGCAAAGTGTCGATCTGGGTCAACGGGACACAGCAGGTGATGGAACTCGACGCCCGCACCACCCTGCTCGACCTGTTGCGCGAACACCTGCAGCTCACTGGCACCAAGAAGGGTTGCGACCACGGCCAATGCGGCGCCTGCACAGTGATCGTCGACGGCCGGCGGATCAATTCCTGCCTGACCCTGGCCGTGACGCACGAAGGCGCGAAGGTCACCACCATTGAAGGGCTCGGCACGCCGGACAAGCTGCATCCGATGCAGGCGGCGTTCATCAAGCACGACGGCTATCAATGCGGTTACTGCACGCCGGGGCAGATCTGCTCGGCGGTCGCGGTGCTGGGGGAAATCCGCGACGGCATTCCCAGTCACGTAAGCCCGAGCCTAACCGAACCACCCAGGCTGATCGCCAGCGAACTCCAGGAGCGCATGAGCGGCAACATCTGCCGCTGCGGTGCGTACTCCAACATCATCGAGGCGATCACCGAAGTCGCGGAGGCCAGCGCATGAGGCCCTTTACCTATCTACGCGCCAAGTCGCCGGCCGAAGCCGCCTCGCTCGCCGCACAGGTCGATGGCTCGCGCTTCATCGCCGGCGGCACCAACCTGCTGGACCTGATGAAGCTGGACATCGAGACGCCGTCGCAACTGATCGACGTCAATGACCTGGCCCTGGACCGCATCGAAGCCACGCCGCAAGGCGGCTTGCGAATCGGCGCGCTGGTGCGCAACACCGACCTCGCCGCCGATGCACGCATCCGCAAGGATTATGGCGTGCTGTCCCGCGCCCTCCTCGCCGGCGCCTCCGGCCAGTTGCGCAACATGGCCACGACCGCCGGCAACCTGCTGCAACGCACGCGCTGCCCGTACTTCTATGACACCCATCAAGCCTGCAACAAGCGCCAGCCCGGCAGTGGCTGCGCGGCCATCGGCGGGTTCAGTCGGCAGCTGGGCATCATTGGTGTCAGCGACGCCTGCATTGCCACCCATCCCAGCGACATGGCCGTGGCCATGCGTCTGCTCGATGCCCAGGTCGAGACGGTTCGCCCCGACGGCACGACCCGGGTGATTGCCATCGCCGACCTGCATCGCCTGCCCGGCAACACGCCGAACATCGAAACCACCCTGGCGGCCCACGAGCTGATCACTGCCGTGACCTTGCCGGCGCCGCTGGGCGGCACGCACCTCTATCAGAAAGTCCGTGACCGCGCCTCCTACGCATTCGCCCTGGTCTCGGTGGCCGCGGTGGTCCAGCAGGACGGTTCCGGCCGCGTAGCCCTCGGCGGCGTCGCGCACAAACCGTGGCGCGTGGAAAGCGCTGAAGCAGCCATGGCCAAAGGCGCCAAAGCGTTCAGCGAACAGCTGCTGGACGGCGCCACACCCACTCCTGAAAACACTTTCAAACTGACGCTGGTCGAGCGCACGCTCGCCTCGGTGATGGCACAAGCGAGGGCCCAGGCATGAAATTCGAAACCCCGGCCACCACCAACCCCATCGACCAAGGCAAGGTCATCGGCCAGCCCACGCCCCGCATCGAAGGCCCGCTGAAAACCACCGGGCAGGCGCCCTACGCCTACGAACACCACGACGTCGCGCCGAACCAGGCCTATGGCGTGGTGGTCGGTTCGGCCATTGCCAAGGGGCGCATTGCTTCAATGAACCTGGAAGCGGCTCAATCGGCACCGGGAGTGATCGCCATCGTCACCGCCGCCAATGCCGGCAAGCTCGGCAAAGGCAAATACAACACCGCCAAGCTGCTCGGCGGGCCGGAGATCCAGCACTACCATCAGGCAGTGGCGCTGGTGGTGGCGGACACCTTCGAACAGGCGCGCGCCGCCGCGGAACGGGTGGACATCACCTACTCAACCACTGAAGGCGCGTTCGATCTCGCCAGCGCCCGCGGCTCGGCGGTGGAACCCAAGGACCAGATGGCGGACACCCTGCACGGGGATTTCGAAACGGCCTTCGCGGCGGCGCCGGTGCAACTCGACGCCACCTACACCACGCCCGACCAGGCCCACGCGATGATGGAGCCCATGGCGTCGATGGCCGCCTGGGACGGCGACCGACTGACCTTGTGGACCTCGAACCAGATGATCGATTGGTCGGTCACGGACCTCGCCACCACCCTCGGCATCCCCAAGAAAAACGTGCATCTGATTTCGCCCTACATCGGCGGCGGCTTCGGCGGCAAACTGTTCATCCGTGCCGACGCGGTCCTTGCCGCCCTGGGTGCGCGCATGGCCGGCAGGCCGGTGAAAGTGGCGCTGGCCCGGCCGCAGATCTTCAACAATTGCACGCACCGCCCGGCGACCATTCAACGCATCCGCATCGGCGCCGGCAGCGACGGCAAGATCACCGCGATGGCCCACGAAGGCTGGTCCGGCGACCTGCCCGGCGGCAAGGTGGAACTGGCCGCGCAACCGAGCAAATTGTTGTACGCCGGGGAAAACCGCCGGGTCACCATGCGCCTGTCGACGCTCGACCTGCCGGAAGGCAACGCCATGCGCGCGCCGGGTGAAACGCCGGGCATGATGGCGCTGGAAATTGCCATGGACGAGATGGCGGAAAAGCTGAAACTCGACCCCATCGAGTTTCGCATCATCAATGACACCCAGGTCGATCCGACGAAACCGGAGCGGCCGTTTTCCCAGCGCCATCTGGTCGAATGCCTGCGCACCGGGGCCGATCGTTTTGGCTGGAACCAACGGCTTGCGCAACCGGCCACAAAGCGCGAAGGCCGCTGGCTGATCGGCATGGGCGTCGCCGTGGCCTTTCGCAATAACCTGCTGGTAAAGTCCGGCGCCCGTGTCCGCCTGGATGACCAGGGCAACGTGACCGTGGAAACCGACATGACCGATATCGGCACTGGCAGCTACACGATCATCGCGCAGACGGCGGCGGAAATGCTCAGCGTCGGCCTCGACAAGGTGGTGGTGCACCTGGGCGATTCGAGCTTTCCGGTCTCGGCAGGCTCGGGTGGCCAGTTCGGCGGCAACTGCTCGACGGCGGGGGTGTATGCCGCCTGCGTCAAACTGCGTGAGGCCGTTGCGCAACGCCTCGGTGTGAACGCCCAAGAGGCTGAATTCGTCGGTGGCGAGGTACGCGCTGGCGGCAAAAGCATGCCATTGCGCAGTGCGGCGCAGGCCGGCGAAATCGTCGCCGAGGATAGCATCGAATTTGGCGAGCTGGACAAGAAGTACCAGCAATCGACCTTCGGCGCGCATTTTGTCGAAGTTGCAGTCGATAGTGCCACCGGGGAAACCCGCGTGCGCCGGATGCTGGCGGTGTGCGCCGCCGGGCGCATTCTCAACCCGACTTCGGCCCGCAGCCAGGTCATTGGCGCGATGACCATGGGGGTCGGCGCGGCGCTGATGGAAGACCTGGTGGTGGACAAACGCCTGGGCTTTTTCGTCAATCATGACCTGGCCGGCTACGAGGTGCCGGTGCATGCCGACATCCCCCACCAGGAGGTGATTTTCCTCGATGAAACCGACCCGATTTCGTCGCCGATGAAAGCCAAGGGTGTTGGTGAGCTGGGTATCTGTGGCGTCAGTGCGGCCATCGCCAACGCGGTGTACAACGCCACCGGGATCCGGGTGCGCGAGTACCCGATTACCCTGGACAAGATGCTGGATAAAATGCCGGCGATGATATGAGCGCAGAAATGCAAAAGATCGCAGCCTTCGGCAGCTCCTACAGGGTGTACGCATTCCAACTGTAGGAGCTGCCGAAGGCTGCGATCTTTTGATCCTGGCGTGATTACCAGTCGTAAGTCATCTCGACCGAAGCCACCCGCTCCTGCCCGTAATAGCAACCGAACGCGTAGTTGCAGTCCGACACGTATTCACGGTCGAAGATATTCTGCACGTTCACCCGGGTCTGCAACCCACGCAGGCTCGGGTCCAGCTTGCCCATGTCGTAGCTGACGGTAGCGTCATAGACGACGTAGGACGGCACATCGAACGAGTTGGCCGCATCCCCCGGTTTGCGCCCGGTGTAGCGCGCGCCCGCACCGAAGGTCAGGCCGTTGAGGCTGGCCTGGGTGAAGTGATAGTCGGCCCACATCGAGGCCGATACCGGCGACTGGGCTTCGTTGCGGTTGTCCTCGTTGCCCCAGGTGTCCTTGGTGTAGAACGAGTCCATGTAGCTGGCGGCGGCCATGACGTCGATGTTGTCGAGGCTGGATTTGACTTCCAGCTCGACGCCGCGCGAGCGCACTTCACCGCTCTGGGACATGTAGTCCGGATAATCATCGTCGCCGGTCAGGACATTTTTCTGCTTGATCTCGTACACCGAAGCGGTGATCAGCGTCTTCTCGAACGGCTGGTACTTCACGCCCACTTCGTACTGCTGGCCCTCGGTCGGGTCGAAGGACTTGCCGCCGCGCTGGGGTGCGGCCGTGCCCAGGGTGGGCAGGAACGACTCGGAGTAGCTGACATAGGGTGCCAGGCCGAAATCGGTGACGTAGGTCAGGCCCACCCGCCCGGTGAACTTGTTATCGCGCTTGGATTCGTGGGTCGAGGCCAACACATCCTTGTTGTCGATCTCCGCCCAGTCCTGGCGACCGCCGATGGTGAGAATCCACTTGTCCAGCTTGATCTGGTCCTGCAGGTACACACCCGTCTGGCGCAGAGTGTTATCCCATTTAGTGTCGAGTACCGGGGTGACGCTGCTGGTGTCGAAATTGTTCTTGCCGTACAGGTTCACCGGCAACACGTTGTAGGCGTTGTAGCCGTCGTATTTGCGGTTGAAGTGCCGGTAGTCCACGCCAGCGAGCGTGGTGTGCTCCAGGGCGCCAGTGTTGAATTTGTATTCCAGGTTGTTATCGACGGTGTAGGCGATGTTGTGCTGGCGCCAGTCGAGCTTGGTGCGGTAGGCCCGGGTGTAATCGGTCACGCCGGCGTCATCGGTGACGAAGCTGCGCAGGTAGAAACCCTTGTAGCGGTCGCGTACGTCGGTGTAGCGCGCCGTGGAGCGGTATTTCAGGTCGTCGCTGAGGTTGTGGCTGAAGTCGTAGCCGAAGATGTACTGGTCACGTTTGTAGTCATTGAAGTTGGTGTCGCCGGAGAAAAAATCGCGGTCGATGCGTTCGCCGTTCGGACCACGGTCGAGCGAGCCGATCCTCGGCAGCGACTGATAATCGGGTACGCCGTCATCGCGCTGGACCTGCGCCAGCAAGGTCAGGAAAGTGTCTTCAGTCGGCGCCCACGTCAGGCTCGGCGCCAGCAGCATGCGCTCACTTTCGTTGTGCTCGACCATTTCGTTGCCTTTGTCGGCCACACCGATCAGGCGATAGGTGAACTGCTTCTGATCATCGAGCGGACCGCTGGTGTCGAAGGCACCGTTGACCCGGCTGTAACTGCCCGCCCCCAGCTTGACCTGGCTGCGCTGCTCGGTGGTCGGGCGCTTGGAGACCATGTTGATCAGGCCGCCCGGCTGGTTCTGCCCGTAAAGGACCGACGACGGCCCCTTGAGCACTTCGATGCGCTCCAGGGTGTAGGGATCGATTTGCGGGGCGCCACCGAGGCTGCCGGCGTACGGGATGTAGGCGCCATCGAGGTACAGCGGCGTCGGCGCGAAACCACGGCTGGTGATCTCGTCGGCAATCGAGTTGCGGTCAGTAAAACCACCGGTGTTCACCCCCGGCGTGTAGCGCAGCGCCTGTGTCAGGTTGCGCGCGCCCTGGGCTTCCACCTGGTCGGCGGTGACCACGTTGATGGTCTGCGGAATTTCCAGGATCGGCGTATCGGTCTTGGTGCCGGTGGCGCTGCGGGTGGCGACATAGCCGTCCACCGGGCCGTAGGCCGATTCCACGGCAACTCCGGAAATGCTGGTGGCGCCCAACTGCATGGCCGCGCCTGAGGCAACGATCGGCAACAAGGAATAGCTGCCATTGTCGTGGCGCACGGCTTCGAGCCTGCTCCCGGCGAGCAACTGGCGCAGGCCGGCGTCAACGCTGTAGCGCCCGCGCAGTCCCGAGGTTTGCTGGCCGTTGGCAGCGCTTGGCTCGAAGGAAACGGTCACCCCGGCCGTGCCGGCGAATTGGGTCAAGGCCGAACCCAAAGGACCCGCCGGAATGTCGAACTCGGTTTCGACATCGGTTTGCGCCCAGGCAGCGGGTGCAACCATCGTCATGCCCAACGGAACGACCAGCGCCATCCCGAGCAGTGCAGCATGCACGGCGCGGGTCAAGGGTCTGACGGATGGCTTGGCGGAACAAATGCGGAGTTGGGGATCACGAGGGGTCATGCAATTTCCTTTCGCCCGTTGGCAGTGAATGGCGGCGTCTGTGTGCGCCTCTAACACCTAAGTCGAACGAGAATCGAAATCAGTAACCCCTGAGCAGATTTTTTTTCGGGAAATCCTCAAACCGGCTCCACCCGCGTCCAGTAACGGCTGAATCGACGAATGCGTACGGGCAGGGTCGAGGTCAGGTTCTCGAGGATGGTGTCGCTGCTGGCCAGATGGAAAGCCCCGGAGATGCGCAGCGCAGCGACCGCCGGATCACAGCCCAGATGGCCTGGGCGATAACGCTGCAGCTCCCGGATAAACTCACCCAGGCGCCAGTCGTTGACCACCAGCATGTCGCGGGTCCAGGCGTCGGCCTGAGGGGTGGCCCGTTGCACGGGTTCGATGGCGTCCTGGCGCAAACTCACTTGCTGGCCGGCGTCGACCCGTACGGCGGTGCCCGGCACGTTGGCCGAGCGCACCTCGACCGCATGCTCCTGCACGCTGACCTGCGTCAGGTCCGCTTCGCGGCGCACGACAAAACGGGTGCCCAAGGCGCGAATGCTGCCTTCGGCGGTGTGTACCAGGAAGGGCCGCGCGCGCTCGTCCCGCGCCGTTTCGATGAAGATCTCACCTTCGAGCAAGCGGATTTCACGCAGGTTGTCGTTGTAGCGGATGTCCACCGCGGTCGCCGTGTTCAGTTGCAGTTGCGTGCCATCGTCCAGCCGCAGCCGACGGCGTTCACCGGTGCCGGTGCGCTGGTCGGCCATCAGCGTTGGCAAGGGCGTGGTGTTCCACGCCAGGGTCCCCGCCCCGCCCGCCATCAGCAGAATCGACAGGACCTTGAGCACATCGCGGCGTTTGGCGCGGGCACTGGCCAAGATCGGGCGCGCGATGCCGGGGGTGACTTGTTCGAGTTTGTCCTGCAGGCGCGCAAGGCGTTCCCACGCCTGCAGATGCCGTGGATCACGCTCCAGCCAACGGCGATGCGCCTCACGCAGGGCTTCGTCCGGTACCTCGCCACGCAAATCGACGTACCAGCGCGCGGCGGCTTCGAGGGTGGCGTAATCCAGCGGTTGCACACGGGCCACGGCTCAGTCCTCGATCAGCAACAGGCAGTGCGTCAGGGCGCGCACCGCGTGCTTCTTGACCGTGGTTACCGAGACATCCAGGCGCCGACCGATCTCGACATAGCTCAGGCCATCGAGCTGGGCCAGCAGGAAAATCTCCCGGGTCCGCTCGCCCAGGCCATCGAGAAGCCGGTCGATTTCCATCAGGGTCTCGATGATCAGCGAGCGGGTTTCCGGGGACAACGCCACCGGCTCCGGGAGGTTGGCCAGGGTGTCCAGATAGGCCTGCTCCACCGCGCGACGGCGGAACATGTCGATCATCAGGCTGCGGGCAATGGTGCTCAAGTATGCGCGAGGCTCGCGCAGCTCGAAGGACTTGCGTTGGGTCAGCACGCGAATGAAGGTGTCCTGGGCCAGATCCGCCGCATGGTGGTGGCAGCCGAGCCGTTTACGCAGCCAGCCACACAACCAACCGTGATGGTCCTCGTAAAGCGTATGCACGGCCTGTTGCAGCGAGAGATCGACAGAGGACATGGAGAAAGCCCGACACAAAATTTATTTGATAATGACTCTCATTTTCTTCCAAGCCGACACATTTTGGCAAGAGCACCCGTGATTGGTGAAAGTAACCCAATGAAATAAGGGAATTTTCCCCGCATATGAGGAACTGCACCCACCGCTGACTGATGCGCCAATGAAACAATCTGTAACAACTTATTAATTAATCACATTTTTTATTCCCGATTTTGACATGGCCCATCTGTTGCACCAGCCCCTTGCACCGCAGCAGTCATCCCCAACTCGGGGACGGCGGGTTTCGCCAAATTGGCACGTGCAAGGGGAAACCAAATGAAAAACGCACCACCCGCATTCCGTTCCTTGAACTACATACGCAGGTCCAGTGTGGCCTCCGTGATGTTGATCACCGCCAGCCTCGCCACTGTCAGCGCGGCCCCCATGGACGATGAAAGCCAGCCGCCACCGACCGACCCTTCGGCCTACTACACTGCGCCCGCCGACCCGATTGCCGCCGCCGCAGCGCTCGATGCCCTGAAAACCATGCCCGAGACCAACCAGGGCGCACTGGCCCTGCCCAACGGCGCCTACGGCGATCGCAACACACCCCGTGCCGACAATGTGCTGCCGCCGAGTTTGCAGACCTCGTTCAATTACCCCACCAACGGTAAACCCAGCCCCCTGTACGGGGCCCTGCCGTTCACTCAGCAATTGCTGCTGTTCGAGGAATTCGGCACGGAAAAACTGGACCCGACGATCCCGGCCCCGCCCCTGACCTTCCCCGTCCCCACGGTCGGCCCGGCCCCCGCGCAAGACCCGAACATTGTTGCGCGCAGCGCTCCGTCGGGTTCGGCGCTGGATGCGTTCATGCGCCAGCCTGGCCTGTTCCCGTTTCCGTCGCAGTACTCCAACGTACTGGACCGCAACCCGTGGAAGGCGCAGATCGAAACCTTCCTCAACCGCCAACCCGTGGGTTCGCCGGCCGAGGGGCGGCCACCGGGAAAAGGCTGGTCGCACCAGCGCTGGAACGAGTTCTACCCGCAGGTCGCGTACAAGACCGTGCAAGTGGGCGCGCGGATCAACACCGGCATGCGTGACCGCCGGCAATTGCACAATTACGCCGTCGGTGAATTCGGCCCCGGCGGACTCTACTACCAGACCTCGGACATCCCCACCACCACGGGCACCACCAAAGGCATCGATACGCGCTTCCACCCGAATTTTCCGCTGCAGAATCACAATGCGCTGTGGACCTTCGACGGCACCTTTCCAGTCAAACTGCTAATGGTCCGCTATGGCCAACCGGTGCTGATGCGTCACTACAACGGCCTGCCGATCGACCCTGCGGCCAACATGGGTTTCGGCCTGCACACCATCAGCACCCACGAACACAACGGCCACTCCCCGGCCGAAAGCGACGGCTACACCAATGCGTTTTTCTTTCCGGGGCAGTACTACGACTATCGTTGGCCGCTGCAGCTGGCCGGCTATGACACCATCAACACCAACGCCCAGGACCCGCGCGCGGCGTTCCCTTGCGCACCGGGCGAGAAGCTGTTCGTCAACGACGCCAGCCCCGGCCTCAAGACCTGCGAAAACGGCACGATCAAGATCCGTGGCGACTGGCGCGAAACCATGAGCACCCACTGGTTCCACGACCACATGCTCGATTTCACCGCGCAGAACGTCTACAAGGGCAACGCGGTGATGATGAACTACTACAGCGCCCTGGATCGCGGTAACGAGGCCATCGAAGATGGCGTCAACCTGCGCCTGCCCAGCGGCTCGGCCCTGCCCTGGGGCAACCGCGACTACGACGTCAACCTGGTGGTCGCCGACAAGGCCTGGGACGCCAACGGCCAGTTGTGGTTCAACCCGTTCAACACCGACGGCTTTCTCGGCGATCAGATCCTGGTCAACTGGCAATACGAGCCACGCCTGAAAGTGCGCGCACGCAGCTATCGCTTCCGTATCCTCAACGGCTCGGTATCGCGCTATTTCAGGATCGCCCTGGTGCGTGAAATCGCCGGCAACGGCGGCGAGTTTCCCGGGCCGTCCGGTTCCGGGGTGTCCTACAGCCGGGTGCCGTTCCACCTGATCGGCAACGACGGCAACCTCATGGAACACGCCGTGCCGTTCGACGGCAGCATGGACCTGGATGGCGATGGAGACAAACAGAACCACAACGCCATCCTGCCGACCCAGGGCATCGCCGAGCGCTTCGACATCATCGTTAACTTTGCAAAAAACGGGATCAAGACCGGCGACAAGCTGTACTTCGTCAACCTGATGGAACACAAGACCGGCAAGGGTCCGGAAAAGAACGGCCTGAGCCTGGCCGACGTGCTGTCCGAGAAGTACAAGGCGGTGATCAAGCAGGGCAGCAAAGGGCCGGAGTGGGACAAGGGCGACCCGGTGGTGGGTAAGTTCATGCAAATGATCGTGCAGCCCTACACCGGCCAGGACGTGAGTATGAACCCTGCCGATTATGAACCGGCCAAACCCGGTAAAGCGGCGGGCAAGAAAATGATCCCGCTGACCCTCGATCGCGACAACGCCGCCGACATGGTCAAAGTCAAGGCGGCCCGGCATCGCGAGTTCATTTTCGGCCGCTCCGACGGCACCGACGAAGCCCCGTGGACGATCAAGACCGACGGCGGTTTCGGCTACGACATGGACTCGCGGCGCATCAGTGCAGCAGCGCAACTGTCCACCGGCCCGACCGATGGCGGCTACGGTGGCGACGGTACGCTGGAAGTGTGGAAAATCAAGAACGGCGGCAACGGCTGGAACCACCCGGTGCACGTGCATTTCGAAGAAGGCATCGTCCTCAGCCGCGACGGCAAGGCGCCACCGGAATGGGAAAAATGGGCGCGCAAGGACGTGTATCGCATCGGTGAAGGCATCGACAGTTCGGTGGACGTGGAAATGGCCATCCACTTCCGCGAGTTCGCCGGGACCTACATGGAGCACTGCCACAACACCCAGCACGAGGACACGTCAATGCTGTTGCGCTGGGATATCGAGCATCCGGGGCAGTTCCAGTTGATGCCGACCCCGCTGCCCGGCTGGGACGGTGTCACCTACGTCAACTCCGCCGCCCTGCCGACCTTCCGTACCCCAGGCAATGGTGACGGCAACGGTGACGATGACGACAATGAAGACCAGAACCAGAAACCCGTCGCCAACCCTGACAGCGCCAGCAGCAGCAACGGCCAGCCGGTGACCATCAACGTGCTGGCCAACGACACCGACCCGGACGGCAACCTGCCGCTCAAAGTGGTGGGCCTGGCCCAACCGGACTCCGGCCAGGGCTCGGTCAGCACCGACGGCGTGCGCGTGATCTACACGCCGCCGGGCAGCATCCCCGCACCCTTCACCGCGGCCTTCACCTACCAGGCCAGCGACGCGAAGAATGCGGTGTCGGAACCGGCGACGGTGTCCGTGGCGGTGACGCCAAAACCTGCGGTCAATGAAGAGCTGGTGATCACCAGTGCCACCGTCAGCGTGCGCAGCAACAACCGCTACACCTGGGACCTGGCCGGGACCACGTCGAAAGGTACGGGCAACACGCTGACGGCCACCGTCACCACCACCGCCGGGCCGCTCAACCTGGGTAATGCGATCCTCACCCCAACCGGCACCGGAGCGCGCTGGAGGATCTCGGTCAGCACCACGGGCGCCGGGCCAACACCAGGCGCGACCGTGACCGTACGCTCGACGTTCGGGCAGGCCGTTACGGTGCCGATCGTGGCGCATTGATAGGGTATTGATGGGCGCCCGGTTCATGCAAGGTGGACCGGGCGCGTATAAGTCAACGGAACTTGCCAGCGTCCAATTCTCTGGACTGAAATACAACGTGCCTAAAGATCGAAAAGATCCCCCTCGACGCTGCCGTCTTTTCCACGCCCGATCGGGGTGTCGTACACCACAAGCAACTGCGCTGCGCGGCCATCGGCGGGAGTGAAAAGCGTCATTCCTTCCGCATGGTCGCCGCGTTGACCAAAGGGAACATCCAGCACCTTCGAAAGCCCCTCTCTGAATACAACGCTGTCCCCGCAAGTGCGCACGCCATTTACCCAGCGACTGACCGTCACCGGGCCGTCGAGGTCCATGGTGGGTCCGGCGAGAATCAACAGATCGTTCCCATCCACGCACAGATCGCGTATGCCCAGGCCGTCCAGCTGGAGAAAATGCTTGTGATACAGATGACAATCCTCACCGATTTTCGCCAGTTTCAGAATGTGGCTATCGTCCTCGGACACTTGTGGTTCGATTTCAAGAATGACTGCCCATCCTCTTAACACCGGGCCACGCAAGCCAATGAAAAGACGCTTGCCGGCGATGGCCAGGCCCTCGATGTCGAACCCGTTGTCCTTGCCGGGAATCGCAAAAAAATTACCCAGATGTTCATCATGCTTGAGCGCTTTGGTCAGCGCATTCCACGTCTGATCGCCGCTTAGTTGTGCGGCTGTTTTCTGCAAGTCCGAGGTCGAGCGCACAAGTTTGAGTACGCCGTCTTCTTTCACCACAGGAATACGGGCCAACAAATAACGGTTTCCATCGCTGCTCACATTGCTCAGGCGTTCGATGTTCTGGCCTGGTTTTTTTCCGGCTTCCGGTTGCTTGCGCTTGAGGCTGTGGGAACCGATCAACCACAGGTACTCTCCAGCCTCGTCGTAGGCCAGCCCTTCGATATCGGCCTCTTCGAACTTTTGCGCTGATGCCGGTGGCGCAGGCAGGTCGAGTAATGTGTTCAGTGAGAATTGTCGATGGCCTTCGTAAACGATTTCTCCACCGGCCGGCTCGCTCTTGAAGGTAAGACATTCCAGGCTCAGCGTTTCATCATTGGCAAGCCAAAGCGTCTGACCAATCTGTAAAACCGCCGACAAACCGTCACGCAGCTTCTTCTTGTCATCTACATCAAACTGTCTGTCAAAGTTAAGTAACACTTTCCCTATACGACTCATTGGAGCCACCTTCAGATACAGGTTTGCAAGATTCGGGCAACACCGACAAAACACTATAGATGCGGGCAACAAACCCGGCATTTGCGGCTCAAGAAAGCGTCAGGCTGTTTTGGAATAATGCTTAAACCCAACGACAGGGACATCCACCAATTGGTCGTAGAAAATCAACGCTGCGGCGCAACCATGCGAAAGCGGATATTGATTTCGTTGGAGACGACGCTATCCGCCCATTCTCCCTCGCCTATCTTGAAATTATCCCGTTCAAGCGTCAGCTCACCATCGAATATGCCGATTTCATTTTCCGACTTGAGGAGCACCGGCACGACCACCTCACGTGTAATCCCCCTGAGCGTGAGGTGACCGGTGATCTGATAGCGGTTATTGCCCAGGTCCTTGACGCCCGTCGACTCAAACGTCGCCACCGGAAAAGTGGCCGTATCGAACCAGGGCGACTTTTTCAGTTCCTCGTTGGCGTCGCTGCTGCCGGCATCGATGCTATCGAGGTCGATGGACAATGTGGCGTGGGCAGCTTCGGGATGAGTCGTATCGAAATCGAGGGTGCCTTCGAACTTGCTGAACGTGCCGTACACCCGCGACCCCATCTGGTTGTATGTGAAGCTGATGGTGCTGGCCGTGGGGTTGACGTCGGTGTATTCGACGGCTCGGGCGCCGTGAACAATCCCGAACATGAGAGCGGCAGTCAGCATGGCGGAGCGCGCAAATCGCTGAGTCATTGGGTTCTCCGGGTGCTGTCGATCAGGCCACCAACAGATGGACTTAAGCAAAGAATCACCGATTGTTCCACCGCAAGGGCCGGGCTTGAACAGCCCTCTCATGACAGTCCGACCGCCGCCACTTCCGACTTCGCTGTTGCGGTGGTGGCAACCATCAACTTTCCTCTTGCCGCCACGCCCGTTGCAACAGATCGATGACCTCTTTATCCGAGGTCTGGGAAAAATCCATGTACCAATGCCCGATCGACATGAACCAATCAGGCATGATCGGGCAGATCACCTCATCCACTTCCCTGCGCAACGCCTCTGCCGTTTCCACCGGTGCCACCGGCACCGCCACCACGACGCGCGTCGGTTCCTGCAGCCGTACCGCCTGCACCGCCGCCAGCATCGAGGCCCCTGTCGCCAACCCGTCGTCGATCAGGATCACCACCTGATCCTTGAGCTGCACCGGCGCCCGCGTGCCCCGGTAAACCTGCTGACGACGTAACAACTCCCGGGTTTCCCGGGCGACCACGGCCTCGAACGCCGCCTTGTCAATGGGGTGCGCCCGCAGCGCCTGCTCGTTGCGAATCTCAATACCGCCACTGGCAATGGCGCCCATGGCGTACTCCGGGTGGGACGGAACACCGAGCTTGCGCACCAGCAGCAGGTCCAGGCGCACGCCGAGCACGGTGGCCACTTCATAGGCCACCGGCACCCCGCCCCGGGGCAAGGCCAGGATGATCACATCGGGTTTGTGGGCGTACTGGAGTAGCGGCTCCACCAGGCGTCGCCCGGCAGCCGCGCGGTTTTGCAGGATGGTTTGCGATGAGTGATTCATTTGAAACCTCCCCAGGCGATCAACGCCTGTCGGTTCGCATCACATCATCAATTGTCGGTTCGACGGTGGCTGTCAGCAAGCCCGAACACGAGACCCGGCCTGCCGGCGATGGCGTCCTGACAGCCAACCAATCTCTCGCGGCGGTATAAGACCTACTGTAGGAGCGAGCTTGCTCGCGATGGAGGTCAACGATGACGCGGGCAGCCTGACACCCCGCGGTGCTCCCAGGTTTTTCGCGAGCATTCGAGCGCCGACCGGCTGCTCTTACAAAAATCATTCAGGCCGCGCTCTTGATCTTCTGCAACGACCCGGCCACCAGCTTGCCAAAGGCATCGACCGGCCCCTGCAGGTTGCCGAGAAAATGCGGATAGATCAGCCACAGGTCCATCACCGGCTTGAAATCCTTGAGCGGCATGGCCGCCAACTGATCGCGGTGAACGCTGCGTTCCAGTAATGGCCGCGGCACCAGGCCCAACCCGAGGCCGTCGGCGACCAGGCCCAGCTGCAATTCGGTGCCGAAGGTTTCCAGGTTGACGCGCAGGGCCAGGCCCTGGTCCGACAGGGTGCGTTGCAAGCCGGCGCGGAAACCGCAGCCGTCGGGATTGAGTATCCAGCCACTCTGGTAAACGTCCGCCAGCTTGCTCGGGCGCTTGGGCAATTGGGCCTTGGCGCAGACCACCACCAGTTCCATCTTGCCAGTCGACTCACCGATTATGTTGTCCGGGAAAATCTTGCCGGCCGGGAACAGCGCCGCGGCGGCATCCAGTTCACCGCGCTCGATCTTGCCCACCAATTGACTGCCCCAGCCCGTAGCCACCTGGGCCCGCAGGTCGGGGTATTCGCTGCGCAGGTGCTTGAGCGCGTCGAGTAACACCACGTCGCCGATGGTCTGCGGCACCCCCAGGCGCAGCAGTCCGGTCGGTGGCGCGTCGGTGGCCACCAGTTCGCGCAGCGCATCCATTTCCCGCAGGATCAGGCGGCACTGTTCATACACCCGCGTGCCAATCAGCGTGGGCTTTAGCGGCTTGGTATTGCGATCGAACAACTCCACACCCAGGGCCTGCTCGAAGTTCTGCACGCGCCGTGTGATGGCCGGCTGGGTCAGTTGCAACGACTCGGCGGCATGGCTGATGGACTGGCAACGAATCACCTCGACAAAGGCATCGATATCATCAATTTTCATTTGGCCCGCACATAGAGAACAGTCAATAAGATGTCTGAAAAGCATAGTTCCTTCACCATGAGAAGGATAGCCCGCCGCACCCCGGGCCACTGATCAATAGCTTCTGGTGCTATGCCAAAGGGCTATACGGAGACTCTATAAATTACATTCAGCTATAACCTAATCATTAAACAATCGCATATTGATCTAAAACATTATGCTTAAATCAAAGGGTCACTTTCACAACGAACGATGGAATCGCCATGACCCAGGCCCGACACCCGGAGAGACTCAGAGCATTCATAGGCGCCCTGGCGGAATTGATCGACAGCAACCCCCGCGAGGGTGATCTGTTGCACCGTGGCGGCAAGCTACTCGGCCAATTGGTCAGCCATGACGACTGGCTGCCCGAGGAGTTTGCCCGCCCCGATCCGGAGCGCTATCAGCAATACCTCCTGCATGCCGATTCACGGCAGCGTTTCAGCATCGTCAGTTTTGTCTGGGGACCGGGACAAAGCACGCCGATCCATGACCATCGGGTCTGGGGGCTGATCGGCATGCTGCGCGGTGCGGAGTACTCACAAGGTTTCAAACGCAACGGCGACGGTGCCTTGATCGCCGATGGCGGCCGGGTACAGTTGCGGCCAGGCCAGGTCGAGGCCGTGTCGCCGAAGATCGGCGACATCCATCAAGTCAGCAACGCCTTTGCCGACCAGGTCTCGATCAGCATCCATGTGTATGGCGCCAACATCGGTGCGGTGCGTCGCGCGGTGTATCAGCCCGACGGTAGCGAGAAGCTGTTCATTTCCGGTTATTCCAACGCCTACCTGCCCAACATCTGGGATTTGTCCAAAGAGAACCAAGCCCTATGAGCACCCTGTCGACCCGCTCTTTCGCCGAGATTCGCCAAGCCCTGCTGAACCGTGAAGAACTGGCGCTGCTGGATGTGCGCGAAGAAGCGCCCTTCGCCGAATCCCATCCATTGTTCGCCGCCAACATTCCCTTGTCGAAACTCGAACTGGAGGTGTTCTCGCGGATTCCCCGGCGCGATACCCAAGTGACCGTCTACGACAATGGCGAGGGCCTGGCGAGCATCGCTGCACAGCGCTTGCTGGACCTGGGCTACCTCGATGTCAGCCTGCTCGAAGGCGGCCTGGAAGGTTGGCGCCGCGCCGGCGGCGAATTGTTCATCGACGTCAACGTGCCTAGCAAAGCCTTTGGCGAACTGGTGGAAAGCCAGCGTCATACGCCGTCCCTGGCAGCCGAAGAAGTCCAGGCGTTGCTCGACAGCGAAGCTGACGTGGTGGTGCTCGATGCCCGGCGTTTTGATGAATACCAGACCATGAGCATCCCCACCGGCATCAGCGTACCGGGAGCCGAGCTGGTGCTGCGCGCCCGTGAGCTGGCACCGGACCCGGCCACGCGCATCATTGTCAATTGCGCCGGACGCACCCGCAGCATCATCGGCACGCAATCGTTGATCAATGCCGGCATCGCCAACCCGGTTTCGGCCCTGCGCAACGGCACCATCGGCTGGACCCTGGCCGGGCAGAAACTGCAGCACGGCCAGTCGCGCCGCTTTGCCCCGACCAGTGAAGAGCATCGGCAAACAGCGGCGCGCGATGCCCGTCATGTCGCCGACCAGGCCCTGGTCGGCCGCGCCACATTGGCGGACCTGCAACGCTGGCAACAGGAGTCGACCCGCAGCACCTACCTGTTCGACGTGCGCACCCCGGAGGAATTCGAAGCTGGCCACCTGCCTGGCGCGCGCTCGACACCTGGTGGCCAACTGGTGCAGGAGACCGATCACTTCGCCAGCGTACGCGGCGCGCGCCTGGTACTGGTGGACGACGATGGCGTGCGCGCCAACATGTCGGCGTCCTGGCTCGCGCAACTGGGCTGGGAAGTGCATGTGCTGGATGATTTGAACCCTGCTCACTTCAGCGCACAAGGCGCGTGGCAGGCACCCGTTCCGACGCCACCACAGGCCGAGGAAATCAGCACCGAGACCCTGGCCCAATGGCTGACCCACGGTGATACCGCCTTGCTGGATTTCACCGCCAGTGCCAACTACGTCAAACGCCATATCCCCGGTGCCTGGTGGGCATTGCGCGGGCAACTGAAAGAAGCGCTGGCCAACGTGCCCGCAGCCGAGCGTTATGTGCTGACCTGCGGCAGCAGCCAGTTGGCGCGACTGGCGGTGGCCGAAGTCGAGGCGTTGACCGGCAAGGCGGTGTTTTTGCTCAAGGGTGGCACCGCCGCCTGGATCGCCGCCCAGTTGCCCCTGGAAGAAGGCGAGACCCGCCTGGCATCACCGCGCATCGACCGCTATCGCCGTCCTTATGAAGGCACCGACAACCCGCGCGAAGCGATGCAAGCCTATCTGGACTGGGAGTTCGGACTGGTCGACCAATTGGCCCGCGACGGCACCCATGGATTTTTTGTGATCTGACAGGGTGAACGGGCTTGTCGGGACGCCGCATCGCAGCGATGGCGGCATAACGGCCACCATCGCATCGCCAGCAAGCCGGCTCCTACAGATCAGTGTCGCGCCACAAATTCAACATACCCCGCAAACCCTGTAGGAGCTGGCTTGCCAGCGATAGCGGCATAACGGCCACCATCGCATCGCCAGCAAGCCGGCTCCTACAGATCGGTGTCACGCCACAAATTCAACATACCCCGCAAACCCTGTAGGAGCTGGCTTGCCAGCGATGGCGGCATCAGCTTCACCATCGCATCGCCAGTTCAAGCCGGCTCCTACAGATCGGTGTCACGCCACAAATTCAACATACCCCGCAAACCCTGTAGGAGCTGGCTTGCCAGCGATGGCGGCGTCAGCTTCACCATCGCATCGCCAGCAAGCCGGCTCCTACAGATCGGTGTCACGCCAAAAATTCAACATACCCCGCAAAC
>NZ_CATKQQ010000006.1:0-114136 GCF_949767605.1 Pseudomonas sp. IT-P218 | reverse complement strand
CGAGAAGGAAAAGGACTTCGGCGGCTGTCGCTGCCAGGCGTTCATGCTCACGGGTGACGCGAGCAACGCCGACCCGGTGTGCAGCAAGTCGCCTCAACACGGCGTGATCCTCAAGGCCCGCGAAGAAGCGGAGCACGCGACCCAGACCATTGAACAACTGGCCTTTCGCAATGAACGAAACTCACGCCTGATCGTCAAGGTCGGTTGAATGACATGCTGTCAGCAGAGGATCAGCGTTGCTACCTCAGGGTGACGGCAGGTAGGCCATCGCGCGCGACTCGCCCATCAACAGCGGATGATTGAGCTCCGCACAGGCGCGCAGGTATTCGGCGACCAAGGTGATCCGCTTGAGCTTGCGCAGGTCCTCGCTGTAGTACATCCAGAACTGTCGAGTGACCTCCACCTGGTCCGGCAATACTTCGCACAGACGCGGGTCGGGACCTGCGAGAAAGCACGGAAGGATGGCCAGCGCGCGCCCCTCCAGCGCCGCATGATACTGGGAGACTACGCTGGTGCTACGCAGGCGGCTTTGCGCGCCGGGCAGCAGATCGTTCAGGTAGAGCAGCTTGAAGCTGAACGCCAGGTCCTCGACATAGGTCACGAAGGGGTGACTCGCCAAGTCCTCGCTATGGGTAATCGGTGGATGATTGGCCAGGTACTCCGGTGTCGCATACAGACGCAAGCGGTAGTCGCATAGGCGCGAGCACACGTAGGGACCGCGCTCGGGACGCTCCAGGGTGATGGCAATGTCCGCCTCGCGTCGTGACAGGTTGACGAAGTGCGGGACCGGCAAAATGTCCACTGAGATATGCGGATAGTGAATGATGAAGTGACTCATCTGCGAGGTGATGAAGCACGAGCCGAAGGCTTCGGTACAGCCGATACGCAGGTGCCCGGCAAGCCCCCCGGTGGTTCCTGAAACCTCCCCACAAGCTGCCAGCAGCGTACTTTCCAGTGTTTCCGCATGACTGATCAGGCGCTGCCCCTCGACAGTCATGACGAAACCCGACGCTCGGGACTTCTCGAAAAGCAGCGCGCCAAGGCTTTGCTCAAGGGCGCGGATGCGCCGCGACACCGTGGTGTAGTCCACCCCCAGGCGGCGTGCTGCGCCACTGGCGGTGCGAGCACGAGCGACCTCGAGAAAGAAACGCATATCGTCCCAATTCACGTGAGTTTGCGTTGTGCGATTTTGCATATTCATCAGGCTTTTCTGCCAATTCTTATTGGAAATTAGCCAACATATACTCGCATTCAGCCTGGTTTGACCAGCATCGTTTCTCCACCGGAAAGGCCCCGATTTCAATCAGGGCTAACGGCCTGAATGCAGGGTAAAAAACCTGTTTTCAAGGCGAAAAATGGCTGTTGCGCGGCAGCGCAATCACTGTCGCATTCGCCCCCGCCGAGGACACATCCGGCGGGCACCCTGTCGGCACCAAACCGGTGCCATGCGTTCCCCTCGCCTCCGGAAGATCGCCAGGGCAGCAACGACTCCAGCAGCATTCAGGTGATGTCCCGCCCAGGGATGTCGCCCGGGTACCCGTACGCCCCTCAAAAGGCCGACATACAACAACAATTAAAAGCGGAGCCTCACTATGACGACTGACCATCCGAACCACGTCCAGACCTGCGCCCGGGTCAGGGCCAATCCTGAATTCCAGCGCCTCAGCCGCCAGCGCTCAGTGCTGGCCTGGTCACTGAGCGGTGCGGTCCTGGCCGTCTACTACAGCTTCATCATGGTAGTGGCCTTCGCACCTGCCTGGCTGCACCTGCCGCTGTACGACGGTAGTCACCTGACCCTCGGCATGCCGGTTGGCGTGGCAATCATCTTGCTGTCCTGGTTGCTCACCGCCTGGTACGTGCACACCGCCAACACCCGTTTCGACGCGCTCAGCGCGCAGATCCTGCAGGAGACCCGCGCATGAAACGCCTACTCCCCCTTCTCGCCCTCAGCCCTTTGCTGGCCAACGCCGACACCATCACCGCGCAGAAGCAGCCGCTCAATGTGCATGCCATCGGCATGTTCTTCGTCTTCGTCCTTGCCACTTTGCTGATCACCTGGTGGGCGTCCCGGCGTACGCGCTCCGCTGCCGATTTCTACAGCGCGGGTGGCGGTATCACGGGTTTCCAGAATGGCCTGGCGATCGCCGGTGACTACATGTCGGCGGCCACTTTGCTGGGCCTCTCGAGCATGGTGTTCGCCCGGGGTTATGACGGCTTCATCTACATCATTGGCTTCTTCGTCGGCTGGCCCATCGTCACCTTCCTGATGGCCGAACGCCTGCGAAACCTGGGCCGCTACACCTTCGCCGACATCGTCTCCTTTCGCCTGGATCAGACGCGCGTACGCAGCTTCGCCGCCCTCGGCTCGCTGACAGTGGTGTGCTGCTACCTCGTGGTTCAGATGGTCGGCGCCGGCCAGTTGATCAAGCTGCTGTTCGGCCTCGACTATCGCACGGCGGTGGTTGTGGTCGGCGTGCTGATGCTGGTCTACGTGATCTTCGGCGGCATGCTCGCCACCACATGGGTGCAAATCACCAAGGCGGTCCTGCTGCTGGCGGGCGGAACGACCCTGATGCTGATGGCCCTGAGCCGCTTCGGCTTCAGCTTCGAGACGCTGTCGGCCCAAGCCGTAGCGGTGCACGCCAGCGGCGTGCAAATCATGGGGCCGGGCACCTTGCTGGCCGACCCGATCAACGCGGTGTCACTGTCCCTTGGCCTGGTCTTCGGCATTGCCGGCCTGCCGCACATCCTGATGCGTTTCTTCACCGTGCCCAATGCCAAGGAGGCGCGAAAATCGGTGCTGTTCGCCACGGTGTTCATCGGCTTTTTCTTCCTCGTGGTGTGCATCCTGGGCTACACCGCCATCGTCATCGTCGGCACAGACCCGCAGTACTACGTCGATGGCAAGCTGGGCGGCGCCATGATCGGTGGCGGCAACATGGTGGCCATGCACCTGGCCAAAGCGGTGGGCGGCAATCTGTTTCTCGGATTCCTCTCCGCCGTCGCCTTCGCCACCATCCTTGCGGTCGTGGCCGGCCTGGCCCTGGCTGGCGCCTCGGCGATTTCCCACGACCTGTATGCCTCGGTACTGAAAAAGGGCAAGGCCGACGAGAAGCAGGAGATGCGCGTGTCGCGTATCGCCACTGTCGGCCTGGGCATTGTCGCGATCTCCCTCGGCATTCTGTTCGAGGGCCAGAACATCGCCTTCCTGGTCGGCCTGACGTTCGGCATCGCCGCCTCTGCAAATTTCCCGGTACTGATCATGGCCATGTACTGGGGTGGCCTGACCACCCGTGGCGCCCTCTACGGCGGCCTGACCGGCCTGGTCAGCGCCCTGGCGCTGGTCATCGGGTCGCCGTCGGTGTGGGTCGGTGTATTGGGTCATGCCCAGGCGATCTTCCCCTACGACCAGCCGGCGCTGTTCTCCATGCCTTTGGCCTTCCTGGTCATCGTGGTGGCGTCCAAACTGGACCGCAGCGAGCGCGCCGACCGTGAGCGCGCGGCCTATGCCGATCAGTTCGTCCGCGCCCAGACCGGCCTGGGGGCTGCCATGGCCAGCAGTCACTAACGCTGCAGCATTGCGGGGCACCGGCCCCGAGCGCGAGTCCGCTCCTTTGCTTCGCGCTTTTTTACTCCCGCCCTGCGCCACCCGGCGCAGGGCACCTTCAACCAGCCTTCCCGCCACCGGCCCCGGCCAGTGCGGGAACGGCTGGCTCATGACAACACTGCTCATAACAACACTGCCCATAACAACAAGAGACAAGCAATGAAACCTACCCTCTTCACCCTGTTCCTGGCAGGCAGCAGCCTTGCCACCCACGTCCATGCGGATTTCCTGGCAGACAGCAAGGCCAGCCTGGAACTGCGCAACTTTTACTTCAACCGGGATTATCGCCAGACCAACGCCGCCCAATCCAAACAGGAGGAATGGGCCCAGGGGTTTCTGCTGCGCTATGAATCGGGATTCACTGACGGTTTGATCGGCGTGGGGTTCGATGCGATTGGCCTGCTCGGCGTCAAACTCGATTCGAGCCCCGATCGCGCCGGTTCCGGCCTGCTCAAACGCCACAGCGACACCAGCAAAGGTGCCCAGGACGAATACGGCGAACTGGGTCTGACCGCCAAACTGCGCGCCTCGAAAAGCACACTGAAACTCGGCACGCTGCTGCCGAAACTGCCGACGGTACTGGCCAACGATTCACGGCTGTTGCCACAAACCTTCAAGGGCGGTCAGTTGACCTCGCTCGAACTCGAAGGCCTGACCGTGGATGCCGGTCGCCTGACGCAGGTCAACCAGCGCGACTCCTCGGACTACGAGGACATGGGCATCACCCGCACCGGCGCCAAGGGCATCACGTCCCGCCATGTCACCAGCGACAGCTTCGATTTCGCCAGCCTGAACTACAAGTGGACCGGCAACCTCGCCACCGGCTACGCCTACGGCCATCTCGACAATTTCTACGACCAGCACATGGTCAACCTGACCTACGTGTTGCCAGTGACCACCGGCCAGTCATTGAAGACCGACCTGCGTTACGCCCGTTCTACCGACGATGGCGGCAGCAATGTCGACAACAACGCGATTGGTGCCATGTTCACCTACAGCCTCGGCGGGCATGCCTTCGGCCTGGGCTATCAAGGCATGAGCGGCGACACCGGTTTCGCCTACATCAACGGTGCCGACGCGTTCCTGGTGAACTTCGTGCAGATCGGCGACTTCGCCAGCAAGGACGAACAGTCCTGGCAGGCGCGCTACGACTACAACTTTGCGGCCATGGGCGTTCCGGGCCTGACCTTCATGACGCGCTACCTCACCGGCGACAACATCGATCTGGGCAGCAACCGCCCGCAAGGCAAGGAATGGGAACGCGATACCGACATTGGGTATGTCGTGCAGAGCGGGCCGCTGAAAAATGTCGGGGTGAAGTGGCGCAACGCGACGGTGCGCTCCAGCCACTTCGGCAGTGACCTGGATGAAAACCGCCTGATCCTCAGCTATACCCTGGCGCTCTGGTAACCCCCCGCCAGACGGGGCCGCTCGCATTCTCTGACAGTGCGAACGGCCTCCCATCCAACGCGCCACAGCTATGATTTTTTTGCACAACGTACCGGTGATTATGAGCATTTTTAATTGATTTTTGCATGCATATACTGAACCCAAGCGCCTGGTCTTGAACCGGGCCAGACCCAACAAAAACAAACAAGGGCATCCACCGTGAAGACATCCATGCTTGCCATCGTCTCCCCGCTCTCAGGTACCTGCACGCGTCCCGTACGCATTGCTGCCCGCAGCGAAGCCCCCCTCGCCGCTTGACCATCCCGTACCCGTTACCGCGCCGATCGCCCCCGCGATCGATGGAGACTTAAATGAACAGCAACTGCCAACCCTTCCTCGCCGCTCGCGATTTCCTGCTGGCCCACCGTACCGACTACGCCACTGCCGTGCGTGACTTCCGCTGGCCGCAACTGAACGAGTTCAACTGGGCCCTGGATTACTTCGATGCCATGGCCGAGGGCAACCAGGCCAACGCCCTGTGGATCGTCGAAGAAGACGGCAGCGAGCAGCGCTACAGCTTCCAGCAACTGGCCTCACGCTCCAATCAGGTGGCCAACCACTTGCGTGCCCTCGGTGTGCGCCGCGGCGAGCGCATCCTGCTGATGCTCGGCAACGACGTCGCCCTGTGGGAAACCATGCTGGCCGCCTTCAAGCTTGGCGCCGTGGTTATCCCCGCCACCGCCCTGCTGACCCCCGACGACCTGGGCGACCGCATCGAGCGCGGCCAGGTTCGTCATCTGGTGGTCGGCAGCGCCCATGTCGACAAGTTCGTCGGCCTGGGTGACGGCTGCAGTCGCATCTGCGTCGGCCCGGCCCCCGCTGGCTGGACCCCGCACAGCGCCGCCAGCGAGTATTCCGAGCAGTTCGACGTCGAAGGCCGCACCCTGGCCACCGACCCGATGCTGCTGTACTTCACCTCCGGTACCACCTCCAAGCCGAAGATGGTGCTGCACAGCCACCAGAGTTACCCGGTCGGCCACCTGTCGACCATGTACTGGATCGGCCTGCAACCGGGTGACCTGCACTTGAACATCTCGTCACCGGGCTGGGCCAAGCACGCCTGGAGCTGCCTCTTCGCCCCCTGGAACGCCGGCGCCTGCATCTTCATCCACAATGTCGCGCGCTTCAGTGCCCCGGCCCTGCTCGGCACCCTGGAGCGCTACGGCGTCACCAGCCTGTGCGCCCCGCCGACCGTGTGGCGCATGCTGATCCAGGAGGACCTGGCCAGTTACAAGGCGCGCCTGTGCCTGCGCGAACTGGTGGGCGCCGGTGAGCCACTCAACCCGGAGATCATCGAGCAGATCCTGCATGCCTGGGACTTGCCGCTGCGAGACGGCTTCGGCCAGTCGGAAACCACCGCCCTGGTCGGCAACACCCCCGGCCAGGTGCTCAAACCCGGCTCCATGGGCCGTCCGCTGCCGGGCTACCGGGTGACCATGCTCGACCCCGACGGGGTACCCGGCAATGAGGGCGAAGTCGCCCTGCCGTTGGACGTGCGTCCACTTGGCCTGATGCTGTGCTATGAGGACAGCCCGGAAAAAACCGCCGAAGTGATGCGCGACGGCTACTACCGCACCGGCGACACCGCGCAGATCGACGCCGAGGGCTACATCACCTTTGTCGGCCGCGCCGACGACGTGTTCAAGGCCTCCGACTACCGCATCAGCCCCTTTGAGCTGGAAAGCGCGCTGATCGAGCACCCGGCGGTGATGGAAGTGGCCGTAGTCCCAAGCCCCGACCCGCTACGCCTGGCCGTGCCCAAGGCTTTCCTCATCCTGGCCCATGACGAACCCGGCAGCGCCGAGCTCGCCGGCAGTATCCTCGCCTTCGCCCGCGAGCATCTGGCGCCGTACAAGCGGGTGCGGCGCATCGAATTCGTCAGCGAACTGCCCAAGACCATCTCCGGGAAAATCCGCCGGGTGGAACTGCGCCAGATGGAAGTACAGCGCCGCCAGAGTGATGCACGCGGCGCTCAAGAGTACTTCGAAGAAGACTTCCCACAGCTCAAGGGCTGAACCCGGGCCGGTACGCCGGCCCTCCTGAATTCAATTCCGACCGCTCGGCCATCCAGGCCGAGTGGCTTAACTCGACCCAAAGAAAGTAGGCAGAACTGAAAATGACCTCTTCCAGCATTCCAAGCGTCAAGCTTCTCATCAACGGCGAGTTCGTCGAATCACGCAGCACTCAGTGGCGCGACGTGGTCAACCCGGCGACTCAGGAAGTCCTGGCTCGCGTGCCCTTCGCCACCGCCGAGGAAATGGACGCTGCCGTGGCCAGCGCCAAGGAAGCGTTCAAGACCTGGCGCAAGACGCCGATCGGCGCCCGCTCCCGGATCTTCTTCAAATACCAGCAGCTGATCCGCGAGAACATCAAGGAACTGGCCGCCCTGCTCACCGCCGAACAGGGCAAGACCCTGCCGGATGCCGAAGGTGATGTGTTCCGCGGTCTGGAGGTGGTCGAGCACGCCACCGCCATCGGTAACCTGCAGATGGGTGAGTTGGCCAATAACGTTGCCAACGGTGTCGACACCTATACCTTGATGCAGCCGCTGGGCGTGTGCGCCGGCATCACCCCGTTCAACTTCCCGGCGATGATCCCGTTGTGGATGTTCCCGATGGCCATCGCTACCGGCAACACCTTTATCCTCAAGCCGTCCGAGCAAGACCCACTGGTGACCATGCGCCTGGTTGAACTGGCGCTGGAGGCCGGTGTACCCAAGGGAGTGCTCAACGTCATCCATGGTGGCGTCGATGCGGTGAACCTGATCTGTGACCACCCGGACATCAAGGCCGTGTCCTTCGTGGGTTCGACCAAGGTCGGCACCCATGTCTACAACCGCGCCACCCAGAACGGCAAGCGCGCACAGTGCATGATGGGCGCGAAGAACCATGCCATCGTCCTGCCCGATGCCAACAAGCAGCAGACGTTGAACAACCTGCTGGGCGCCTCCTTCGGCGCCGCCGGCCAGCGCTGCATGGCCCTGCCAGTGGTGATCCTGGTGGGTGAAGCGCAGAGCTGGTTGCCGGACCTGATCGAGCGGACCAAAACCCTCAAGATCAATGCCGGCACCGAACCTGGCACCGACATCGGCCCGGTGATCTCCTGCGCGGCACTGGATCGCGTCAACAGCCTGATCGCCAGCGGCATCGAAGAAGGCGCCAGGCTCGAACTCGATGGACGCAACCCGAGCGTGCCCGGCTACCAGGACGGCAATTTCGTCGGCCCGACCATCTTCTCCAGCGTCACTGCGCAAATGTCCGTGTACCGCGAGGAAATCTTCGGCCCGGTGCTGTGCGTCATGCAGGCCGCCAGCCTGAGCGAGGCGATCGAGATCATCAACGCCAACCCGAATGGCAACGGTACCGCCCTGTTCACCCGCTCCGGCGCCGCTGCCCGTCACTTCCAGGAAGAAATCGACGTCGGCCAGGTGGGCATCAACGTGCCGATTCCAGTACCGGTCCCGCTGTTTTCCTTCTCCGGTTCGCGCGCGTCCAAGCTCGGCGACCTGGGCCCTTACGGCAAGCAAGTGGTGACCTTCTACACCCAGACCAAGACGGTCACCCAGCGCTGGTTCGACGAAGATGACACCGGCGGTACGGTGAACACCACCATCACCCTGAAATGATCCCAGCCGGCCGGCGCACAACGTCGGCCGGCCAGGAGCTGAACGGTGCAATGCCAGACATTACTGGTCGATGCGCAACAGCGCGTCGCCACACGCAAAAGGTAGTCATCATGCATATCGGATTTCTCGGCCTCGGCAACATGGGTGGCCCAATGGCCCGCAACCTGCTCAAGGCTGGCCACAGCCTGACCGTCTTCGATCCCTTTGCGCAGGCAGTCGCCGCCCTGGTCGAGGCTGGCGCCAGCGCCGCGGACTCACCCGCCGGCGTGGCCAAGGCCGGGGTTGAAGTGATCATCACCATGCTGCCAACCGCAGACCATGTGAAGCAGGTCTATCGCGGCAAGGACGGCCTGTTGGCCAATATTGGCCAAGGCGTGCTGTTGATCGACAGTTCCACCATCGACCCGCTAAGTGCCCGAGAGGTGGCCAGATTCGCCCTTGCCCAAGGCAACCCGATGCTCGACGCGCCGGTCTCCGGCGGCACCGGCGGCGCGACGGCTGGCACCCTGACTTTCATGGTGGGCGGCCCGGTCAGCGTGTACGACCAGGCCCTGCCGATCCTCTCGGCCATGGGCAGGAACATCGTGCATTGCGGCGCAGCAGGTAACGGCCAGGTGGCCAAGATTGCCAACAACATGCTGCTCGGCATTTCCATGGTCGGCGTCGCCGAGGCCATGGCCCTGGGTGTGGCCCTGGGCATGGACGCCAAGGTGCTGGCCGGTGTAATCGGTACCTCCACCGGTCGCTGCTGGAGCTCTGAGATCAACAATCCGTTCCCGGGCGTGCTTGAAAATGCTCCGGCCTCGCGTGGTTACAGTGGTGGCTTTGGTACCGACCTGATGCTCAAGGACCTGGGCCTCGCCACCGAAGCCGCCAAACAGGCGCGTCAGCCGGTGGTGCTCGGTGCTGCAGCCCAGCAGCTGTACCAGACCTTCAGCCTGCAAGGAAACGGCGGTCTGGACTTCTCCGCCATCATCAAACTGTTCCGTGGGGAAGCCCAGGCATGAACGAGCAGCAAGCACCAGTGCTGGCCAGTGTGCGCAATCGAATCGGTCACCTGACGCTGAATCGACCAGGCGCGTTGAACACCCTGGACCTGCCCATGGTGACACTGCTATGCCGGCACCTGTGGGTCTGGGAACAGGACCCGGAGATTGTCGCCGTGACCATCCGTGGCGCCGGGGAAAAAGCCTTCTGCGCCGGCGGCGACATCCGCATGCTGTATGACAGTCACAAGGCCGGGGACAACCTGCACGAGCTGTTCCTCGAGGAAGAGTACGCCCTCGACGAGTACCTGCATGGCTACTCCAAACCGGTGCTGGCGCTGCTGGATGGTTTTGTCCTGGGCGGCGGCATGGGCCTGGCACAGGCTGCCTCGCTGAGGGTGATCACGGAGCGCACGCGGATGGGCATGCCGGAAGTCGGCATCGGCTTTTTCCCCGATGTCGGCGGCAGCTATTTCCTGCCGCGCCTTCCGGGTGAGCTGGGTATCTATCTGGGGGTTACAGGCTGCCAGGTACGTGCCGCCGATGCGCTCTATGCCAACCTGGCCGACTACTGTCTGCCCAGCGAGCGGCTGGTCGAACTGGATGCCGCCCTGGATCATCTGAACTGGACCCGTGCGCCCGACGAAGACCTGCAAGACCTGCTCGCCAGCCTGGCCACCGAGCGCATTGCGGGATCGGAACTCAAGGCCTATCGCCAGGTGATCGATGAATACTTCGCCCTGCCTGATGTGTCGGCGATTCGCAACGCCCTGCAGCGCGAGCAGCGCCCCGAGCTACGCGACTGGGCCGAACAGACGGTCGAGCTGCTCGACAGCCGCTCGCCGCTGGCAATGGCGACGACGCTGGAGCTGTTGCGTCGCGGTCGGTACCTGAGCCTGGCCGACTGTTTTTCCCTGGAACTGCACCTGGACTATCAGTGGTTCGACAAGGGCGACCTGATGGAGGGGGTGCGCGCCCTGATCATCGACAAGGACAAGACCCCACGCTGGAACCCGCCAACCCTGGCGGAGCTGGTACCTGCGCGGGTGCAGGCCTTCTTCAGCGGCTTTCGCCCGGCCGCTGGCAAACCCCTTCGTACCGCCTGATCGGCAGGAGACTCGCAATGCACGATATCGAATTGACCGAAGAACAACGCATGATCCGCGACATGGCACGCGACTTCGCCCGCAGCGAAGTCGGCCCGTTTGCCCAAGGCTGGGAAAAGGCCGGCTGGATCGATGACGCCGTGGTAGCGCAGATGGGTGAACTGGGCCTGCTGGGCATGGTGGTGCCGGACACCTGGGGTGGCAGCTACACCGACTATGTGGCCTACGCCCTGGCCGTAGAGGAAATTTCGGCCGGCGACGGTGCCCTCGGGGCATTGATGAGCATCCACAATTCGGTCGGCTGTGGTCCTCTGCTGAAATATGGCAGCCCATCCCAGCAAGACGACTGGCTGCCGCTTTTGGCCAGCGGCCAGGCCATTGGCTGCTTCTGCCTGACCGAGCCACAGGCCGGCACCGAAGCCCACAACCTGCGCACTCGCGCCGAATTGCGCGACGGCCACTGGGTCATCAACGGCGCCAAGCAGTTCGTCAGCAACGGCAAGCGCGCCAGGCTGGCCATTGTCTTTGCCGTCACTGATCCGGAACTGGGCAAGAAGGGCCTGTCGGCTTTCCTGGTGCCGACTGACAATCCCGGATTCGTGGTTGACCGCAGCGAACACAAGATGGGTATCAAGGCCTCCGATACCTGCGCGGTGACCCTGAACAACTGCTCTATCCCCGAGGCCAATCTGCTGGGCGAACGCGGCAAGGGCCTGGCCATCGCCCTGTCGAACCTGGAAGGCGGTCGCATCGGTATCGCCGCCCAGGCCTTGGGCATTGCCCGCGCCGCCTTCGAGGCCGCATTGGGGTACGCCCGCGAACGCATCCAGTTCGGCAAGCCGATCATCGAACACCAGAGCGTGTCCAACCTGCTCGCCGATATGCACACCCGGCTCAATGCTACCCGCCTGCTGGTGCTGCATGCCGCTCGCCTGAAAAGTGCCGGGCAACCGTGCTTGTCAGAAGCTTCACAGGCCAAGCTGTTCGCCTCGGAAATGGCGGAGCGCGTGTGCTCCAGCGCCCTGCAGATCCATGGCGGTTATGGCTACCTGGAGGATTACCCGGTGGAGCGCTACTACCGCGATGCACGCATTACCCAGATCTACGAAGGCACCAGCGAGGTCCAGCGCCTGCTGATCGCTCGCGAACTGGCCCACTACGCGCTCTGAGCCGTTGGCCGGACGCTCCCCGCGTGCGGCCGCCCCCTTTTCTGCCCGCCTTCCGGAGTTGCCCATGCTCGGCCTGCGTAATATTCCCATCAGCCGCCGCCTGTGGTTGATCCTGCTGACGTCCATCCTGATGCTGCTGATTCTCGCAGGCCTGATGCTCAAGCAGAACCATGACGACCTCCATGCGGCCAAGGCGCTGAAAACCCGTAATGTGGTCGAGACCGCCAGCGGCATCCTGCGCCATTTCCAGAACCTGGAAGGCCACGGCCTCACTCGTGAGCAGGCGCAACAACAGGCCAGCGCGGTCATACGCGACCTGCGCTACGACCGCGAGGACTACTTCTGGATCGAAGACCTCGACACACGCCTGGTCATGCATCCCAATGGCAAGCTTGAGGGCAAGCGCATGGCTGGCACTCGCGACCCTGATGGCAAGGCACTGTTCGACGAGATGGTTGCCGTGGCCGTACGCGACGGCTCCGGCCTGGTGCGCTACCGTTGGCCAAAACCGGGCTCCGACGCGCCGGTGGAGAAGGTTTCCTACGTCGAACTGTTCAAGCCTTGGGGCTGGATCGTGGGCTCGGGCATCTACATCGACGACGTGCAAGTCGAGTTCCGCCGCCAGTTGATACAGGCCTTCATCATTCTGCTGACGATCACCCTGGTGCTCAGCGCGCTGATCCTGCTGATTGCCCGCAGCATTGCCTCGCCATTGGCACAGGTGGTCAACGCAATGGAGAACATCGCCAGCAGCGAAGCCGACCTGACCCACAACCTGGACAGTCGCTGGCGCGATGAAGTGACCGCGCTGAGCGGCCACTTCAACGCGTTCACCAGCAAGCTGCGCACTGTGATCGGTCAGTCCATGCAGACCGCTGGCGGCCTGGACCAGGCCTCGCAATCGCTCGCAGAGATTGCCGGCAATAACCAGCGCCAATGCCAACAGCAATCACAGCAAATGGAACTGGTGGCCACCGCCATTCACGAGGTTTCCCATGCTGTGCAGGAAGTGGCGAGGAACGCCGAGCACGCCGCCAACGAAGTACGCCGGGCCGATGAGCAGGCCTGCAAGGGCCAGCACAATATCGACAGCAGCCTGCGCCAGATCGACCAGTTGTCCGAGACCATCGGCCAGGCTGTGGAAGTGATTCAGAGCCTGGCCCAGGAAAGCACCCAGATCGGCAGCGTGCTGGAAGTGATCCGCGCCATCGCCGAGCAGACCAACCTGCTGGCGCTGAATGCCGCCATTGAGGCGGCGCGCGCCGGCGAACAGGGTCGTGGCTTCGCCGTGGTAGCAGACGAAGTGCGCCTGCTGGCCCAGCGCACCCAGCAGTCCACCGCACAGATTCAGGTCATGATCGAACGCCTGCAGGGCAACTCGGAAGCGGCGGTGAACGTCATCAATGCCAGCAGCCAGGCCGCTCAGCAAACCGTGGAACAGGCCCGCGAGACCGGCGAAAGCCTGCACCAGGTCATTAGCGCACTGCGCAATCTCACTGAACTGAATGCCTCAATTGCCAGTGCCACCCTGGAGCAGTCCCACGTGGTCGAGGACATCAACCAGAATGTCACCCACGCCACCTCGCTGGCCCTCGAGAATGCCCAGGCAGCAGACCAGTCCAACGAGGCCAGCCAGAAATTGGGCCAAATGGCGGACCAGCTCAATCGATTATTGGGTCAGTTTCGCATATGAAATCGATGAGCCACGATGGAGGTATCGATTCCATGACTGCGTCCCGGCTGTTTACGGCCCGCCGTGCCGGCCCGTCGACTCTTTTGGCAGGGCCCATCGAACAAACTCATCCCTCGCGCTACCTGCAAACCCGGGAAAAAGCCCTCGAGCTATTTGCCAGATGTGGCTTCAGTCGAGTCAGCATGCGCGACCTGGCCGCTTGCCTGGGAATAAAGGTCGGCTCCGTTTACAACCACATCGATAGCAAGGAGGCCCTGCTGTTCGAATTGATCGAGGAACTCTACGAACAGTTGCTGCATGGCGCAGGCCTGGTGAACCGTCGCAAATCCGCACCTGCTGTACGACTGCACGCTCTGCTTGAGTCGCACCTGCTGTTGCATGATCGTATGGGGGCGCATTTCCGCTTGGCGGAGTATGACCTCCATTGTCTGAGCAACGAACAGCGTGCCTCGATCCTGGCCTTGCGTCGGCGCTACGAGGAACACCTGGTGGGTACGATAGAGCAGCTCACCGGTGTACCGGTGAGCGTCAGCCGGCGCGCCACCTTGAGCGGCATCGTTTCCCTGCTCAACCAACTGCCGGGCTGGGTTGGAGAGTCTCAGCCAAGCAAGGCAGCACGCCGCAAGCTGCTGCATGACATGGTCATGGGTGCCCTCCAGGGTGCGTTGCAGGCTGGCGATTGATGAAGCCATTTACCGGTGCTGCAGGAGTTTTCCGCTCCGAGCACCTCTGGCATTTACGCGCTCAGGGCGGCTGGCGATCATGTTCCGGCCCGAATCCGGGTGTTCATCGACGTTCTTTCACAGCGCCTGCTCTTTCAAGACCTGCAATGAGTCAAGACGATCTGCACTGAACGCAATACGTTCAGACGCCACGAGTGTGCACGCAAAGGCAACACTGGCTCCACTCCCAACGCACACCGCGCCGGGTTGCTGATTAGCGTTCCTCACCACACTCCTGGAAGCCTTGATCATGAAAACCTTAAGCATCGACAACAACAGAACCCACAACGCCCAAATCCCTTCAACGCTCGGGATCAAAACCATGGCGGTGGGTACCTACGGTGCCTACTTTGCCCTCGCCGTCATTTACTTCTGGTTCGGCGGGATGAAGTTCACCCACTACGAAGCCGTCGGGCTGGTTCCGCTGGTGAGCAACAGCCCTTTCCTGGGTTGGGTCTATGACATCTTCAGCGTCGATACCTTCGCAAGCCTGCTCGGCGTTCTGGAGGTCTCGATCGGTGTCCTGATTGCAGGTCGCTTGCTGTCACCCAAGCTGTCGTTGATCGGCGGTGCGCTGTCTGCCGGGCTGTTCTTCACCACCTTGAGCTTCATGTTCTCGACCCCCGGCGTGATCGAACCCGGCCTCGGTTTTCCCGCCATCACGGTTGCGCCGGGCCAGTTTCTTCTCAAGGACATTGGCTTGCTGGCCGCTTCGATATTCGTCGCCGGCCATTCCCTGACCAAGTTGCAAAGCCGTTAAACCCGATGATCGACCTCCCGCAATGGCCTGAAGCAGTTCGACGCTTTCAGGCCATTGCCCCATCATCTTCTCCCGTCAGATCTTTCATCCAGTCCCGCGGGCTGTAACCCGTCTTGCGTCGAAACGCGCGGGCCAGTGCCGAAGGGCTTTCATAGCCGACTTCGGCGGCGATCAGCGTTATCGACCGCCCTTCCCGCAGACGTTTCTGCGCCAGGCTGATGCGCCAACTCAACAGATACTCGGCAGGCGTCTGCCCGATCACCTCCCGGAAATGCACGGCGTAGGCCGCGCGGGACATGTTCGACTCGCTCGCCAATTGCGCAATCGACCAGGCACGCTCAGGCGCGTTGTGAATCTGCACCAGAGAGCGCGCCAGCCGCGAATCGGCCAGGCCCGCCATCATTCCGGTCCGCAACTGGCGGTGATCCAGCAGATGCCGGAATAACAGGATGATCAACAGTTCGAACAAACGCTCCAACGCGGCCTCCCTGCCACAATGCACATCCGCCGCCTCGCCGAACATCCATTTCAATATGTCGGCCAGCATGGGCAGCTCATCCAGGGACAGCACCAGACAATCGGGTAAAGATGCCGACAACGGGTTATCGACCCCGCCCTCGAACGCCATGGACGCACACAACAGTTGAGCGCCCTCGGACTCACCGGCAAACAGTTGATGCCGGCTGGGCCGCGGCAGGAAAATCAGGCTGGGCCGGGTCAGCGGCACGTCCTTGCGATCGGGGCCCAGCAAGGTGACGTTACCCGCCTGCAGCAGGTGGATATAACCCCGCCCTTCAGCGCCGTCGTAGGACGAAAGGCCGCACAGCTTGCCGTTGAAAAACAGGTTTGCACGCACGCCGAACTGGGACAACAAGGTAGACAAGCGGTCCATGGGCGATCACTTGGCGAGATATGGATGCCCAGATCATAGCACCGACGGTTTGCGCGCCGACGTGGCGCAAATGGCGCCGCTGACCAACAAGGCCGCCACCGCGGGCAAGCCGTGCTCCCCTGTAGGAGCAAGCTTGCTTGCGATGGACGTCAACGATAACGCGGGCTGTCTGGATGATCGCGTTGCCTGGACGTCCTTCGCGAGCAAGCTCGCTCCTACGCTGGCAGCCGGTGACCAATTTACCGGAAGGTGATATTCGCTTTGAAATGTCGCCCATTGAACACTATCGGGTTTGGGCCACCCGCCACGACATGGCGCATCGCATACCGGGTTCAAAACCGTGGGCATACTCTTGTGCCAGGATGTCTGCCAAACGCTCATCCAAAGTAGCCCCGGCGTTATCCAGGAACCCAAGACGCTGGTAAAAGGGGGCATTCCACGGCACGTGGGTAAAGGTCGTCAGCGTCACGCAACGCAGCTGGTTCGATCGCGCATGGTCCATCGCCGTTTCAACCAGTTTTCGCCCCCAACCCTGGCCCTGCATGGACTGACAGACCGACAATTCCTCGATATGAAGATCGCTGCCATGGCGTTCTGCGCTGAGGAAACCTTGAGGCTGCCCTTGCGCATCCACGGCCACCCAACACGTCGATAACGCGATCAACTGCCGATGGCGTTCGACACTCAGGGTGGCGGCATCCGCAAGCCAACCCAGTCCATCGATCGAGCGGAATGCCTGGGCAGCGGAACGTTCAATGCGGGGCAACAACGGCGCATCAGCGGGTACAGCCAGACGAATGTGTGCAGGCATGAGATTTCTTAACAGTGGCTCGGTGGAAAAAAGATGTGCACTATCCTGAAGCCTTAAGTTCTGTCCGGCAATGACGACCTTACAACCCGAAGGAGTGTGAGCCATGAACTTCAAGTCCCTGCCTGTTGCTGTCAGTATTTTCCTGGCATTGAACGGTACATGTTGGGCGGCCACGCCTGCTGCCCCAGGTTCGATCCGCTTCGAGGGCGGCATCGTTGAACGGGGCTGCAGTCCGGGCGTGGGTAAAGATTCCACTCTCCATCTGAAAACCTGCCCCGCTACAGGTCGCACCCCGGTCGTCAATGTTCGTAACATCGACCCGACCAGTGCTCCCGCCGACATCACGGTTAAACTGCTCGCGGACAGGGATCAGGGTCGCTATTACGATCAGCAATACCAATTAGTGGACGGCGCAGGTGCGCCGGTATGGTCCGGGGATTACCTGATTACGGTGAGCCTGCCCTGACGATTTATCTACCGATAAGGAATCGTTCGCCAGGGAAAAAATACGACTAGATTGATCTATCCCCTTTTCCAGGCGAATTAGTTGGAGGAGTTGCAATGACAACAATCGATGTGAAATCCCGATTCGAAGCAAAGCTTCTCCGTCCGGCAAAGCCTGAAAATGATGCGTCTTGGGCGTTCCTGGTACTGCCCAGAGACGCAAGTGAACAGCTTCCGAGGCGAGGAAGGACGACCGTTGAAGGCACAATCAATGGTCACCCATTCCAGGCAACCCTTGAGCCGGATGGTCAGCTGAGCCATTGGCTGCAGGTCAGTAGAGAATTACTCGAAGCCGCAGGCGCGGCCGTTGGGGATGTCGTTACACTGGAGCTGACCCCTGTGAAGAAGGAACCCGAGCCTGACATCCCGGCAGATTTTCAGGAGGCACTGGCAGCCAATCCCGAGGCTAGTAAAGTCTGGAAGAATACGACGACCATCGCACGAGTCGACTGGATACACTGGATTACCTCAGCCAAGCAACCCAAGACGCGCGCAAAACGAATGGGTGATGCCTGCGAGATGCTTGCATCCGGCAAGAAGCACGTTTGCTGTTTCGACCAGTCCGGCTACTACAGCAAGGCCTTCCGTGCGCCCGAGGCAGAAAATTCTTGAATGGAACATTCCTTCTGCTTACACAGAATTAGATACAATTCGTAAGAAACGACTCAAAGCGTTCAGTGTATTTATGGGCTATGTAACACTGTACGACCATAGCCAGTATCATGGGTGCAAGGATCAGCAACGCAATCAATCCAGGGGCAACTTCATTCACTCTGATACCTCACCATACAAAAAGTCACCCAGCATCTCGCCTGCCTTGCTCCCGAAATCACCGAAGAGCTTACCCTGAGCCGCACGCGGCAACGTTCCCGCTGGCTGCACGAGCCCCCATTGAAGCATTGGATAGACCTCCTGGTAAGCGGGCGAGTGAAATTGAGGCGAATACCGCATCGGTGATATTTGACCTTCATCAGATGATCGCCACCTTCCATTTCCCCAATCTGCGAATTACCAACTAAGGTTTATAGCTGTAATTGCCATGCCATAACCCGTTGGCTGGCAGGCATCGGTGAGAGTTGAACAGGGAGGTTTCAATGAAAAGCGCTCGCGACCATTTCCGTGTCGGGTTTGCCCCGCATTTCAAACGTAGCGCCTTGCTGGTCGCCATGGCCAATGTCCTGACGCTGGCGGATGCCCAGGCCGCCTGTGGGCCGCTTGCCGTCGGAACCTACAACGTTTCGCAAACCTGTACGCCTGCCGCCAGCGTCGATGCCTCGATCAGTACTCAAGCGGGTACGGCCATCACCACCACTGCCGGCTCCTCGGTGCTTGGTCGAGGCAACAACGCCAACTCAACCGTTGCCCTCAGCGGCACCACGATCAATAGCACGCCACCGACGGCTGCAAACGCGGTGTTCTCTAACGTAATCGGATCTACCGGCAATGCGTCCCTGAGCGCCAATGGCGGCACCAACACGGTCAACGTGGGTGGCAGCGGACTCGATGCGCTGGCCATCACCAATGCCAGCAGTGGGCTGTCGACGTTTTCCGTCACTTCGGGCACCACCCTGAACATCCTCAACACCGTGGTCGGCAACGAACACGACGGGATCGATGTGAATGGTAGTGGCGGCGGCGGGATCAACGTGACCCACGATGGCAGTGGTCAGATAACCCTGCTCGGCGGCAACGGCATCTGGACCAAAGCCACCGGCAGCGGCGACACCAGCGTCAGTGTCGGTGCCGGGGTCAGCATCCTGGTGAACAACGACGATGCGCTGTCCGCCGGTGATCCCATTACCGACGATACCTTGCCTACCGCTGGCATTGGCAACCACGCCGGTGTCCACACCCGTGCGATCAATGGCAACACCACCCTGGTGAACGCAGCGACTGTCCAGGCCATCGGCATGAACGCCTTCGGCCTCTTCACCGAAGGCGGCGCCGGCAATACCCGGTTGAGCAACAGCGGGACACTCAGCGCCAATGGCGTCAATGGTTTCGGCATTCGCTCCTTCTCTACCGTTGGCAGCATCGACATCACCAACACCGGTGCGATCACCACCACCGGGGGCGGCGGACATGGTATCTATGCCAACGATAACGCTGGCGCTACCGGCTCGATCAGCATTGCAAACAACGCCGCTATCAACGTCGGCAACACGGCCAATACTGCCGGCTCGCGAGCGATCTACGTGATCAAGCGCGGTACCGGTGATGCGACCATCACCGGCAGCGGCAATCTCACCGTGCTCGGCGGGCTGAACACCACGCGTGCCTACGGCATCATCGTCAGCGCCGAAAACAACAATGTCCTTATCGACTATTCCGGCAACATCTTCGCCAGTGGCTTTGGCGCGGGTGGCATCCGGGTCGACTCGACGGGCGGCAATGTCCGGGTCGACTACTCCGGCAACCGTATCGAAACGATCAACAGCAACGCCAACGGGATTTATGCGTCGACCCAATCACCTACAGGAACCGTGGACGTCAATTCCGGTGGCACGATCATCACGCACTCCGATGCCGGGTCGGGCGATGGCAGTGGCATTGGCTCCTTTGGCATACAGGCACTGACCCTGGGCGGAAATACCAGTGTCACGTTCACCGGGCCGCTGATTGACGTCAATGGCCAGGGCGCGGCGATTCTGGCGGGCAACGCATTCAACTCGGGCACCGGCGTGGGCACCCTGAATGTGAGTAACAGTGGGGAACTGATCGCTCGCGGCAATCAGCAGCGTGGCATCCGAACGTTGTCCGTCAGTGGCCAGCAAACCGTCGTCAACACCGGGCCGATTCAGACTCTGGGTGCCAGCGACAGCCAGGGGATTCTCGCGCAAGCATCCGGCGCGGCCACGCTCTCGGTCAGCAACACCGGGGCGATTACCACCAAGGGCACGGGGTCGTCGGCGATTGATGCATTGACCGAGGGCGGCGCGGTCAGCGTCAGCAACAGCGCGACCCTTCAAGGTGGATGGGCAGACAGCAGCGGCGTCACGCTGGGCGGTGCAACCCAGACGTTGACGAACACCGGTGTGATCGGTGCGCTCAGCGATTCAGCGGTGCGTGCCGATGCAACCACGCCCGGGACGAATTTCACGCTCAACAATACCGGTCAGATGACCGGGTCGGTCAATGCCGTCAGTGCCGCCAGTACGGTGACCAACAGCGGCACCTGGATCTTGCGCAATTTCGCCGACAGCGCCGGCAGCGGCACGCGTGATACCTGGGGTATTGCGACCAGCAACCTGGGTTCTTCCGGCAACAACAGTATCGACAACAGCGGCGTCATTCGCCTGGCAGCGCAACCCGCTACAGGCATCGTCAATTTCAATGCCAGCGGTGCCTATCTGCCCTTGGGCCAAGCGGCTAATACACCGACGCCGGGTGGCGCTGTGCAAGGCCAATTACTCGGCGTGAACAGCTTCACCCACAGCGGCACGCTCGACCTTGCGGCCGGCACCAACACCGTGGGCAATGTGCTGTTGATCAGTGGCGCGACCACCGCCGGTACCGATGGCGGCGGGACCTTCGTGTCCAATGGCGGCAGACTGCTGCTCAACACCACCTTGAACGCTGGCGGCACCAACAGTCGCTCCGACATGCTGGTGGTGGACTCGACCAGCACCGGCAGCGGCGGTGCCACCGGGGTTACCGTGAGTAATGTCGGCGGACAGGGCGAATTGACCCAGGGCAACGGCATCGCTGTCGTCGAGTTGCTGAACAAAACCGACGGCGCCAGTGACCCCACCGCGTTTCGCCTGGCCAGCAGGGCCGTCGCAGGGCCGTATGAGTATCGCCTGCAACGAGGTGCCGAGGATGGCACCGCCAGGGACACCTGGTTCCTGCGTTCGGATGCTCCCACGCCCCCTGCTCCCCCTGCTCCCCCTGTTCCTCCAGACCCGAACCCCGATCCGACTCCGGATCCTGATCCTGATCCAACGCCTGATCCAACGCCTGATCCGACCCCGGATCCCGATCCAGCTCCCGCGCCCGTCCCGAATTTTCGGCCGGAGGTTTCGCTGTACGGCGCGGTTCCGGCGCTGGCGCTGGTCTACGGCAGGACAATGGTCGATACCTTGCACGAGCGGGTCGGCGAAGAACGCCTCAATGCCGGCGATCCATTGCCCAAGGATGATGAGTCCACTTTGGCCCCGTCCATGGGCTGGGGAAGGGTCATCTATCGCAGTGGCAAACAGGACGGCGATCGCAAGAACGCCTTGGGCAACACGCCCGAGTACAACTACGACCTGACCGCCTTCCAGGTCGGCACCGACCTCTACCGCAAGGTCAGGACCGATGGCAGTCATGAACAGGCCGGTATATCGCTATCGGCCGGCACCATCGACGCAGGCGTCAGCCACTATACCCGCCGTCCCGCCGGTGAAGACACCCTGCGCGCTTACGGCGTGGGCGCGTACTGGACGCACTTCGGCCCGTCCGGCTGGTATCTGGACGGTGTGTTGCAGGTCAACCGCTTCGACATCGAGGCCAAGCCCAACGACCTGGCCAAACTGAAAACCCGCGGTTGGGGCTACACCGCCTCGCTGGAAAACGGCTACCCCTACGAGGTTGACAAGGACTGGTACGTCGAACCGCAGTTGCAGGCCATCTACAGCTACGTCGACCTGGACAGCAGCGACGACGTCGGCGCCAACGTTCGGTTCAAGGATGTGGACTCACTGATCGGACGGCTCGGTGTGCGCATCGCCAAGGACTGGGAAACCGAAGGCGTCGACAAGAGCGAACGGCGTACCAACGCATGGGTTCGTCCCAGTGTCTGGCATGAGTTCAAAGGGCAACCGAAGACCGAGTTTTCCTCTGAGTCGGGTTACGTTCCGTTCGAGTCAGACATCCAGGGCACCTGGGGTGAAGTCAATCTGGGCGTCGACTACCAGGCCAATCGACGCACCACGTTTACCGCTTCGGCGGGTTATCGCCAGGGGTTCGACGGGGACAGTCATGGGTATGACGCGATGCTGGGCTTCAAAATCAACTTTTAGAGGCGGTGGACTCAACCGGTCGGCGGCAAACGATCAACCCGTAACGCATCGACTACCAGCGAAAACGCCTGGGAGGGTTGTCGGCGGCTGGGGTAATACAGATGAAAGCCGCCGAAGGGTTCACACCAGTCCTCCAGTACCCGGATAAGCCGCCCGTCGGTGAGTTCTTGGGCAAACTCGTCTTCGGGCAGATAAGCGATGCCCAGCCCACCCACCGCCGCATCGGCGATATGGGTGGTGGAGTTGAATACCAACTGGCCGTCTACACGTACTTTAACCTTCTTGCCCAGGCGTTCGAATTCCCATGCATCCACGCCGTCATAGGTGGGAAAGCGGATATCGATACAGCGGTGTGCCGCCAGATCGCGAGGGTGTTCGGGGGCGGGATTTTTCGCGAAATAGCCTGGCGCAGCAACGACGGCCATTCGTATAGGCGGGCCGATGGGCACGGCGATCATGTCCTGGGCCACCGTATCGCTGAAGCGCACGCCGGCATCGAAGCGGTCGGCGACGATATCGCGGAAGCCATAGTTGATATCGAATTCCAGCTTGATATCCGGGTACATCTGCAGCAACGGCGTCAACTTGGGCAACAGCGTTGTCTTGATGACATTGTCGCCGCAGGTAATGCGTACCGTCCCGGCCGGTTTATCGCGCAGCTCGGTCAACGCTTGCACTTCGGCCTCGATTTCATCGAAGCGACGGCCCACCGCATCCAGCAATCGCTCGCCCGCCGCGGTCAGCGATACGCTGCGCGTAGTGCGGGTCAGCAAGCGAATTTTCAAACGGGCTTCCAATGCGGAAACCACCTGACTCACTGCCGATTGCGTCACCCCAAGCTGTACCGCCGCGCGGGTAAAGCTGCCCACCCGCGCCACCGTCACGAAAGCCAGCAAATCATTGAAATTGGGTTTGGCCATCGCGGACACGCTCGATTGATTGATTAGATACGGTTATAGCCGCATTAAGCATTCATTAGCTAATCAAAATCTGGTTATTGCGTAACACTACCCCGCATCCCAGCTTCTCGCCATGAAGAGGGGCGAGCCTCGCGCTACGTCGCCTTCAGCTTTCTCTCAAGAAGGATGCCCCATGAAAAGACTTCTCGTAATGCTCGGGTTGCTAATCAGTTCATTCACCGCCTTAGGAGCCGATATGTCCAACGGTGCAGATAATTTCTTTAAAAGTGACAAGGTGACCGTGCAAAAGGTCAGCTTCAAAAATCAGTACCAGCTCAACGTCGTGGGCAATCTGTTCATGCCAAAAGGTCTGGACAGCGCCACCCGCAGCCCGGCCATTATCGTTGGCCACCCCATGGGCGCGGTCAAGGAGCAAAGCTCCAACCTCTATGCGCAAAAATTGGCGGAACAAGGCTTCGTTACCCTGGCGCTGGATTTGTCGTTCTGGGGCGAAAGCGAAGGACGACCACGTAACGCGGTACTGCCAGACATGTACGCCGAGGACTTCAGTGCCGCCGTGGATTACCTCGGCACGCGGCCGTTTATCGACCGCCAGCGCATTGGTGCGCTGGGGATTTGTGGCAGCGGCAGCTTTGTCATCAGTGCCGCCAAGATCGACCCGCGCATGAAAGCCATCGCCACTGTCAGCATGTATGACATGGGCGCTGCCAACCGCAACGGGCTCAAGCATTCGCAAACCCTTGAGGCGCGCAAGCTGCTCATCGCGACGGCGGCCGAGCAGCGTTATACGGAATTTATGGGTGGCAAGATCGAATACACCGGCGGCACGGTGCAGGAGCTCAATGCCGACACTCACCCTGTTCAACGCGAGTTCTTTGACTTCTACCGCACCCCGCGTGGCGAATTCACCCCGGCCGGTTCCACGCCGCAACAGACCACCCGCCCGACGCTGAGCAGTAATACCAAGTTCATGAATTTCTACCCATTCGTCGATATCGAGAGCATTTCGCCTCGCCCGATGTTGTTTATTGCAGGTGAAAACGCCCACTCCCGCGAGTTCAGCGAAGAGGCGTTTCGCCTGGCAGGCGAACCTAAAGAGCTGGTCATCGTGCCCAACGCAGGCCATGTCGATCTGTACGACCGCGTCGACCTGATTCCTTTCGCCAAGCTGACCCGGTTCTTTCAGGAACACCTGAAATGACCGCTGACGTCCAACTGCACGCCACCGCCTTGAGCGAGACAGGTACGCGTACCGGTCATTGGGGAGGTGTTTATGCGATGACGCTATGTGTATTCGCACTGATCGCCTCGGAGTTCATGCCCGTCAGCCTGCTGACACCCTTGGCAAACGACCTGCAGGTCAGCCAAGGCCTGGCGGGCCAGGGGCTTGCCATATCGGGCGCGTTTGCGGTGTTGGCCAGCCTGTCGATCAGCTGGATCGCCGGCACCCTGGACAGAAAGACCCTGCTGCTGGCCCTGACCGGTTTGATGGCCGTATCGGGCACCGTTGTGGCGCTTGCTCCAAACTACCTGATCTACATGGCTGGGCGAGCCCTGATCGGCGTAGTGATTGGCGGATTCTGGTCGATGTCGGCAGCCACTGCGATGCGCCTGGTACCTGCTTCACAGGTGCCCAGGGCGCTGGCTGTTTTCAACAGCGGCAACGCCCTGGCGACGGTGGTGGCAGCGCCACTGGGCAGTTATCTGGGCTCGGTGGTGGGTTGGCGTGGTGCGTTCCTGTGCCTGGTCCCAGTGGCGTTGATTGCGCTGGTTTGGCAGTGGCTAAGCTTGCCGAACATGCCAACACAGAAGCGTTCGCCGGGTGCCGGCAATGTTTTCAAACTGCTGAAAAATCGCACGGTGGCGCTAGGCATGGCCGCCGCTGGCTTGTTTTTCATGGGCCAATTTGCGCTGTTCACCTACCTGCGCCCGTTTCTGGAAACGGTCACCCAGGTCAAGGTGCCGACTCTTTCTCTGCTGCTATTGGTGATAGGCGTCGCTGGCTTTTGCGGCACAACGCTGATCGGTGTAGTCCTCAAGCGCAGTCTGTACGGCACCTTGAGTACCATCTCACTGCTGATGGCGGTTATTGCGCTGGCGCTGATTCCTGCTGGCACCGGGGTTATCGCTGTAGCGGTATTGCTCGGACTCTGGGGCTTTATTGCGACGGCAGCGCCAGTGGGTTGGTGGAGCTGGATTGCGCACGCCTTGCCGGATCACGCCGAAGCGGGCGGCGGCCTGATGGTGGCGATTGTTCAATTGGCTATCGCAGTGGGCTCCACCGTCGGCGGCGTACTGTTTGACGCGCTCGGCTACCAGAGCACATTTATCGCCAGCGCCGCGCTGCTGATGCTCGCCGCCCTGCTGACTTTTCTAACTTCACGTTCGCCGGTGTCGCACACCCGGTGAACCCACCTATCCAAGGAGCAAGGCCATGTTCAGCAATCATTCCCTTGCATGGAAGGGCCTCTGGCTGGCGGCCTGGATGCCATGTGCTCTATCGGCTGCGACAGATAGCGCCGGCCCGTCAACCTTCAACTCGTCTTACAGCTTCGCCAGTACCACACACAATTCGGAGACAAAGATGGTGACTGAACAAACCCTGACTGCAAAAGAACTGGCTGTCGCCTCTATCGGCGCCAGCATGGCGACCGGCGATATGCCCCGTTTGCGCGATGCGCTCAATCGCGGTCTCGATGCCGGCCTAACGATTAGTGAGTGCAAGGAAATCCTGGTTCAGCTCTATGCGTATGCCGGTTTCCCGCGCAGCCTCAATGCACTTTCGCAACTGATGAGCTTGTTGCAAGAGCGCGAAGCACGCGGCGTTCACGACGAACCGGGGCGCGAACCAGGCCCTGTGCCGTCGGGCCATGCCTTGCTCGAACTGGGCACCGACAATCAAACCCGTCTGGTGGGAGCGCCGGTCTCAGGGCCGCTGTTTGAGTTCGCCCCTGCCATTGACCAGTTTCTGAAGGTTCACCTGTTCGGGGATATCTTCGCCCGAGACAACCTCGATTGGGCTACTCGTGAACTGGCCACTGTTGGGGCACTTGCCGCGATGCCAGGGTTGGCGCCGCAGTTGGAGTCGCACCTGAAGATCAGCATGAATGTTGGCCTCACGGCGCAGCAGTTGAACCAAGTGGCTAGCGAACTCAAACACCGCGGTGACCAGGATGCGGCTGAGCGCATTGTTTCGGCCTTGGAAAAAATCAGAGGCTGACCAGGTCACCGATGGCGTCGGATTGCGAGGAGTAACCTGTCCGGGTTCTAAATCGACAGCCGAAAGCTCAATTGTCGAAGCGATGGAGCGACGTGTACGGATCAAAGGGAACATAGCGTGATTGCCGGTCGCGCATGACCTTGACCATGGCGACGTCCGGGTCCACGGAAAAGAACAGGCGCCCGCGCATCGCCACCAGATGATCGAGCAGGCGCTCCTTGTCCCCGGCCACGCATTCGGGATTGCGATCATAGGCGCTGTTGACGTTCAGGCTCAGCCAGTGAGTTCCCGGGATCAGGTCGCCGACAAACACCACAGGCCCGCCGGGCAGCAGGATTTCCGGTAACAGTTGCCCCGGTGTGTAGCCGTCGCTGAAATGAAAATGCCAGCCGTTTCCGAGGCGGTCGCAGCCATGGCCATCGATCAGGATCAGGCGCCCGCTGTTTTCCAGGCGATGCAAGAGCGGCGAGATGAACAGCTCCCGATCACGTGGATGGGGGTGGCGTGCTCGCACCCAGTGGCGTTCGCCCACCAGGTAATGCGCCTTGCGAAACAGCAGCCGTGGCATCTCCCCTTCCCTGACCCGTTCAAGCAGTTCCTCGGACAGCGGTGCATGCAGATGGGTCAGCACCACCGCATCGATATCGTCTTCGCCCAAGCCATGCTGCGCCAGGCTTTCCAGCAACCCCGAAACGGCTGGTTGGCAGCGACAGGCACGCGGTATCGGCGCCAGCAATGCATCGGCGCCGGCCAGCACGAGGATGTTTTTTCCATCCTGCTGCACCAGCAATGCCCGGGATGCAATGTCGACCCGGTTGTCCAGGTCCGGCGCCATCCATTGCGACCATTTCTGCCGCGGTGTATGGCCGAACAGAACGCCGCCGTCGAGTTTGCGGCGGGTTCCTGCCAGAGTGGAAATGGTACGACTCACGACGCTCAACCCCTTGCTCCTGACTGCCCCGCACACTGCGCACGAGGCTTCGAATCAGGTTTGCAGGTTAAGCCCTGGCCACCCGTCACCGACCCACCCGCGTGGGGTGGGCCGGATCATCCTGCGCATTAGGCCAATGCCAACACCCGTTGCTCGATCTGCCAACGCTGGAAGAAGGGGTGGCAGCCTTTTTCGAAAAGCGTGCGCCCAACTTTCCGGGGCGAACCTGATGGATGCCTGGCCTACCCGTTACAGGGGGTGTGATCGGCCGAGCTGATTGTCCATCATCAAGCCTGACTCTCGTTTTACAAGCTTCGTAGGAGCAGAAATGCTTCGATGTAGTGGGCGGTCACCCTCCTCTATCGAACATTTCTGTTCCTACTTTTTTTCTATACCGGGCATTCCTTTCTCATTGGATGACCATCATGAAAACCCGTATTACCGAACTGCTGGGCATCCAGTATCCGATCATTGAAGGCGGCATGCAGTGGGTCGGGCGCGCGCAACTGGCCGCCGCCGTATCGAACGCCGGCGCCCTGGGCATGGTGACGGCGCGCACACAGCCCACACCGGACGACCTGCGCCGTGAAATCGATCGCACCCGTGAACTGACCTGCAAACCCTTCGGCGTGAACCTCACGCTGTCACTGACCGCCAATGACGTGAACTATGACGGCTGGATCGACGCGATCATCCAGGGCGATGTGCGTATCGTCGAAACGGCCGGCAACAACCCCCAGCCGGTCATTGCCCGGTTGAAGGCGCACGGCATCAAGGTCATTCACAAGTGCACGTCGGTACGCCATGCCCTGTCGGCGGAGCGTTACGGCGCCGATGTCATTTCGATTGACGGCTTCGAAGCCGGTGGGCATTGTGGTGAGGACGATGTCCCTGCCCTGATCATGATCCCGGCGTTGGGCAAGGTCCTGAAGATTCCCTTTATCGCCTCCGGTGGCATCGCCAACGGGCGCAGCATGGCCGCCGCACTGGCCTTGGGTGCCGACGGCGTGAACATGGGCACGCGCTTCATGCTGACCCGGGAATCCGCCATCCACGACGATATCAAGGCGGCCTTGCTGGCAGCGACGGAGCGCGATACCACCTTGATCAAGAGAACCCTCAGGCGAACCGCGCGGTTCTTTACCAATGGCGTCTCGCAAGCAATTGTCGCCCTTGAGCAGCGCCCGGGTGGCGCCACCTATGACGACTTGAAGCACCTGTTGTCGGGCGAACGCGGCCTTGCAGGCCTGGAGTCGGGTGACATCACGGCAGGTCTCGTCTGTGCCAGCCAGGTCATCGGCCTGGTCGACGACATCCCGACCTGCGCAGAACTGGTGACACGCATGGTCGCTGAATGTCGCGAAGGGCTGGAGCAGGCCCTGAATCGATTCGACCGATGATAGTGCCGAGTCATGCGGTGCACACAAAAAACTGTGGGAGCGAGCCTGCTCGCGATGGACGTTAACGATAATACGAGCTGCCTGGATGATCGCGCTGCCTGGACGTTCTTCGCGAGCAGGCTCGCTCCCACAAGTCCGTGGGCAATCGTGCTTTCAATCTGATCCAGCACCCGGTTCGCCGTGATTTCCGCCAGCATGATGCTGTTGGAAATGCCAACGCATACAGGCTACAAGGTCGCAGATATGACGCAGGGCTTGAGGAAAAAGGGGACGGAGGAAAAAGGGGACGGATTTGTTTTTAGCAAGGTCATCGGCTTGGTCGACGACATCCCGACCTGCGCCGAACTGGTGACACGCATGGTCGCTGAATGTCGCGAAGGGCTGGAGCAGGCACTGAATCGATTCGACCGATGATAGTGCCGAGTCATGCGGTGCACACAAAAAACTGTGTGCGAGCCTGCTCCTGTAGGAGCAAGCTTGCTCGCGATGGTCGTCAACGATAACGCGGGCTGTCTGGGTGATCGCGCTGCCTGGACGCTCTTCGCGAGCAGGCTCGCTCCCACAAGTCCGTGGGCAATCGTGCTTTCAATCTGATCCAGCACCCGGTTCGCCGTGATTTCCGCCAGGGAAAAAGGGGACGGATTTGTATTTAGCGAGGTCATCGGCCTGGTCGACGACATCCCGACCTGCGCCGAACTGGTGACACGCATGGTCGCTGAATGTCGCGAAGGGCTGGAGCAGGCCCTGAATCGATTCGACCGATAACCGTGCCGAGTCATGCGGTGCACACAAAAAACTGTGGGAGCGAGCCTGCTCGCGATGGACGTTAACGATAATACGGGCTGTCTGGATGATCGCGTTGCCTGGACGTTCTTCGCGAGCAGGCTCGCTCCCACAAGTCCGTGGGCAATCGTGCTTTCAATCTGATCCAGCACCCGGTTCGCCGTGATTTCCGCCAGCATGATGCTGTTGGAAATGCCAACGCATACAGGCTACAAGGTCGCAGATATGACGCAGGGCTTGGGATGGGAGTTTTACCCCTATCCAATTGAGCTCGACCGCTTGCTCGCGGGCAACTCGTACCCAATGATCCTTGAAACCCATGAAATTACCCGGCTCAACCCCCCGCTGCCACCGCAGGCTAACGTGCTCATTAACAAGCCAGGCATGACGGACGGTTTCGGCGCTTACATGGCCTTTGTTCCAGCCAAGGGCATGGGTATCGTGACGCTGGCGAACAAGAACTATCCCCTCCCTGCGAAGGTGAAAGCCGCCCATGAAGTATTGACGGCCCTGGATACCCGGATTGGATCGAGTGCGCGTCAGTGAGCGCTAGAAACTCTACGCACCTTAGCGAGGTGGCCTGGATGAGAGTTCGTCTCCTCGGCCTACAGCGTCATGATCGGCCGCAGCAGCGCCTGACCTTCATACAATGCCGACAGATACCGTTCGCGCATCTGCTCGACGGTCATTCGCGACGCATGGGTAGTGAGCGTCAAGGCGGCCTGCAACTGCCCTTCCCGATCAATCAACGGCACGCTCAGCACCCGCATGCCCACCTCATATTCCTGATCCACCAGCACGTAGCCCCGCTGCGCCGCCAAGGTGATTTCGGCGCGGATCCGGGTTTCGTCGGTGAGGGTGTAAGGCGTAATCGCTTGTGGCGGGTTGCGTTCGAAATAGCCGTCGAGCGCCTGCCCTGACAGGCTCGCCAGCCAGAGCCGGCCACTGCCGGTGCAATACATCGGCACCCGTGAGCCAGGCCGAATCGACATCGAGGTGATGTGGCTGTAGCGGCTGCGCACAACGTGCACGATGTCATCCCCGTCGCGAATGCCCACCGACACATGTTCCTGGGTGGTTCGCGCCACCTGTTCGACGATCGGCCGCAGCATGCGCGGCAACACGGCCGAATCGACATAGGCCTGGCCGATGCGCAGGGTCTTGGCGGTCAGCCAGTAGAAGCGCCCATCGGTCTGCGCGAAATCGTCATGCACCAGCGTCAGCAAAAAACGCCGGGCGGCGCTCTGGGTCATGTCGGCCATGCGCGCCACCTCGGGCACACTCAGGCGCGGATGCTCCTGGGAAAACAATTGCAACAGCGCCAGCCCCTTTTGCAGGCCGACGATCAAATCCCGTTGATGGATGGTGGGTTGCTTCATCGATTCGGCTCTTAATCAGGCAAACAATGCGATTATCGCACTGATGATGCGATTATCAACTTAAACACCTTGTACCTTGATTGTTCACCTCCCTCCTCGCTTGCACTATCGGCCCCACAACACAGCCAAGAAGCGGGAGCATCAAATGATCCAGGGTTCGACTGAACTGGTCGCCATCGTCGGCTCACCGGTGACACAGGTGAAATCGCCGGAAAACTTCAACCGCTGGTTTGGCGAGCACCAGCAAAACGTTGCCATGCTGGCCATCGACCTAGCGCCGACCGCCCTGCAGAACTTCATCGAAACCTTGCGTGGTTGGCAAAACCTGCGCGGTTGCGTGGTCACCGTCCCCTACAAACAGCTGCTGGCCGGCCGCCTGGACAGTGTCAGTGAGCGCTCGGCGGCGCTCGGCTCGGTCAACGTGATTCGACGCGAGACCGACGGCCGGCTGGTGGGCGATATCGTCGACGGCGAAGGTTTTCTCGGTGCTGCGCGCCAGCAGGGTTTCAATCCGCAGGACAAGCAGGCGTTGGTGATCGGCACCGGCGGAGTCGGCAGTGCGATTGCTTACTCACTGTGTCAGGCCGGGATCAGTCATCTGGTCATCAGCGACTTGAGCGCAGAGCGCGTCGAGATGCTCGGCGAACTGTTGCGCGATGCTTTCCCCGAGATCGTGATCAGCGCCAACCCTGCCTCGCTCGAGCACTTCGATCTGGTGGTGAACGCCTCGCCGGTCGGCATGGGCGCCACCAGCGATGAAGGCCCGCTGCCGTTGCCGCACAACCTGATGCAAACCTTGCAAACGTCGACGCTGGTGGCCGATGTCGTGACTTCGCCGGCCGTGACGCCGTTTCTCGCCTTCGCCCAAAGGCGTGGTTGCCCGATCCAGACCGGCCCGGAAATGGCCTTGGCGCAACTGGGCAACCTCGGCCACTTCATGGGCGTCACACCGCTGCAGATCTGATCTGCGGCCGTGTCCTCGACAGGCGATAGACAATGAACATGACTACCCACTTCCCTGCCGGTGCCGACCTGGCCTACGACGTGATCGTCCTGGGCAGCGGTGCCGCCGGTTTCGCGGCGGCAGTGACCGCCTCTTGCCGCGGCCTCAAAGTCCTGCTGGTGGAAAAGACCGAAGCCTTTGGCGGCACCTCGGCGATCTCCGGTGGCGCGATCTGGCTGCACGATACCGATCAGGCCCGGGCCGCCGGGCATCACCTGAGCGCCGAACAGATGCGCTGCTATCTCAAGCAAGTGATCGGTGCTGGCTACAACCCTGAGTTGATCGATTCCTTCATCGACAATGGCCGCGAAGCCTTACGTTTCCTGGAGACCCACAGCGAGCTCAAATACAGCCTGCGGCCACTGTCGCCCGACTATTACCCGGATCTGCCCGGCGGCACGCAAACCGGTCGCGCCCTGGAAATCGACGAGTACGACGGGCGCAAGCTGGGTGAGCACTTCAAGGACCTCAAGCGGCCCCCGGACGGCATGCTGCTGTTCGGCGGCATGATGGTCAATCGCGTCGACATCCAGCACTTCCTCAGCTTCAAGCGCTCGCCGCGATCGCTCTGGCACTGCCTGAAACTGATGGGCCGATATGCCCTGGATCGCCTCAACCATCCACGGGGCACACGTCTGACCGTGGGCAATGCCTTGATCGCACGGCTGGCAACCACCGCCTTCGCCAATGGCGTCGACTTGTGGTTGCAGGCGACCCCCGAAGCGCTGCTTGTCGAACAGGGCACCGCAAAGGGTGTGCAGATCACCTGGCGCGGGCAAACCCGCAAGGTATTTGCCAAGGGCGGCGTGATATTGGCCATGGGCGGATTTGCGGCCGGTGCCCAAGCCGCCCAACAGCGGCCAGTGACTGACTCGGAACACTGGAGCATGTCGCCAACGGCCAACGTGGGTGACGGACAACGACTGGCCGCTTCGGTCAACGCGGCCATTGGCGACAACCTTGCGGCGAATTTCTTCTGGGCACCGGTGTCGGTGCTGCGCAAGGCCGACGGCAGCCAAGAGCGCTTTCCGCACCTGGTGACCGATCGGGCCAAACCCGGCGTGATCGCAGTCAACCGCGCCGGTCGACGCTTCGTCAATGAGTCGGACTCCTACCACTGCTTCGTCGAAGGCATGTTCGCCAACGGCGGCGCCAATGCGCCCTGCTGGCTGATCTGTGACAGCGAAGCCTTGAACCGATACGGCATGGGCCTGGCCCGTCCGCGACCGGTCGATAACAGCGCGTTGATAGACGCCGGTTATCTGCTGCGCGCAGACAACCTCGCCGAACTGGCCCTCATCGCTGGCATCGATGCCACGGCACTGGAGCAGACCCTGGCGCAGTTCAACGCCGATGCAGCCCTTGGCGTCGATCGTCAGTTCGGTAAAGGCAGCAGCGCCTATAACCGCTACATGGGCGACCCGCTTCACAAACCCAACCCGTGCCTGAAACCGCTGCACAAGGCGCCGTATTACGCGATTCGCCTGTTCACCGGTGACCTCGGCTCGGCCCGCGGACTGATCACCAACGGCCAGGCCAACGTGCTCGACCGCAGCGGTGCACCGATCCCCGGCCTGTACGCCGCCGGCAACGAAATGAATTCGATCATGGACGGCACCTACCCCGGTCCCGGCATCACCCTTGGGCCCGGTATCACCTTCGGTTACCTCGCCGCGAGTGATATCGCGGCCCGTCTGGACCGCAGCACAACCCAACAACCCCACACTGGAGAACAGCATGTACTACGAACTGCGCACCTACACGATTAAACCGACCCGCCTGGGTGACTGGCTGGTCCTGTACAAGAACGCAGCATTGGCCGTGCAGCAGGAGCACCTGGGCAACCTGGTCGGTTTCTTCACCACCGAAATCGGTGAGGTCAACCAGGTGGTACACATCTGGGCCTATGCCAGCCTCGACGATCGCATGGCCCGGCGCAACGCCATGGCAGCCGACCCGCGCTGGCAGGACTTTGCCCGACAGAACAAGGAACTCGACGCTGTGGTGACGCTGGAGTCGCGCCTGCTGCGCCCGACCGACTTTTCACCTTTGCAGTAACCGTCGTCCTGCCGGGTCGCTTCCACTGGGGAGCGGCCAGCTCCTGCGATAAAAACAACAATGGAGGTCGCCATGGGCGTCTTGCCGTCGACTGACGTCGACAATCTTGTCTGTGATGTCCTGGTCATCGGTTCCGGCGCCTCGGGCCTGGCCAGTGCCGTCACCTGTGCCGAGCTTGGTCTCGACGTCATCGTGGTGGAAAAAGAACCGGTGCTCGGTGGCACCAGTGCCTGGTCGGGCGGCTGGCTGTGGATCCCCCGCAACCCGTTGGCAGTCGCCGAAGGGACAGTGGAAGAGTTCGAACAAGTGCGGACTTACCTGCGCAATGAACTGCACAGCGAGGTGCTCGACCAACGCATGGAGATGTTCCTTGAACAAGGCCCGAAGATGGTCGATTTTTTCCAGCGCCATACCGAAGTGCAATTTTTCTCCGGCAGCAAGATGCCTGACTTTCATGCCAGCGAAGGTCATGCCAGGGGCGGTCGCTCGCTCTGCGCCCTGCCGTACGATGGTCGTCGGCTGGGTCCCTGGATCAACAAGCTTCGGCGTCCGCTGGACCTCATCAGCCTTGCCGGGATGGGTATTGCCGGTGGCGCTGATCTCAACCACTTTCTCAACGCGAGCCGATCTGCACGCTCAATGCTGTATGCCGGCAAACGCCTGTTGCGCCATGCCCGTGACCTGCTGTGCCACGGCCGCAGCATGCACCTGGTGAACGGCAATGCATTGGTCGCCCGGCTATTGAAAAGCGCACTGGACCGTAACGTTCGACTGCTGACCGATACGCTGGTACAGCAACTGCTGCAGGAGGACCAGCGTGTGGTCGGTGCACGTATCGAGCGCAGCGCACGCCCGTTCGACATCCGCGCACGACGTGGTGTGGTGATGGCCTGCGGCGGATTTCCGCACGACCGACAGCGGATTGCCCGGCAGTTCGCCCATGCCCCGGATGGCACCGGACACCTGAGCGCTGCCCCCAAGGGCAATACCGGCGACGGTTTGCGCCTGGGTGAAAGCGTCGGCGCTCGCGTGGCATCCGACTTGCCCCATGCCGCTGCCTGGGCACCAGTCTCTCGCGTGCCGCGCGAGGACGGGGGTTTCAGTGGCTTTCCCCATTTGATGGAGCGGGCGAAACCGGGCTTTCTCGCGGTGCGTCAGGATGGTCGACGCTTCGTAAACGAGGCAGACTCCTACCATGACTATATGTGTGCACTGTTCGATGCCTGCGGACCGGAAGATCCCCCGGTGTCCTGGCTGATCTGCGACCACCGTGCCCAGAGGCGCTATGGCCTGGGCTGGTCGAAACCCTTTCCATTCCCGACAGCGTCCCATGTTCGCATGGGCTACTTGATCAAGGACCCGACCCTGGCGGGACTGGCACGCCAATGCGGGATTGATGCGCAGCAACTGGAAGCCACGGTCAACTCGTTCAACCAGTTTGCCGAGAAAGGCTGCGATCTGCAGTTTCAGCGCGGTGAGTCGCTGTACAACCAGAACCAGGGGGAAATCCTCCATGGTCCCAACCCCTCCCTTGGCAGCCTGCGCCAGGGACCGTTCTATGCGGTGAAGCTGGTGCCAGGCAGCCTCGGCACCTTCGCCGGGCTGCACACGGATGCCTGTGCCCGGGTATTGGATAAAAATGACGCGCCGATTCCAGGGTTATTCGCCGTGGGCAATGACATGAACAGCATCATGAACGGTTTTTACCCCAGCGGTGGCATCACCCTCGGGCCGGGCATGACGTTTGGTTACATCGCAGGCAGGACACTTGCAGGGCTGTCAGATCGGGAAGACAGAGACGAAGGCTAAAAGAACTGATCCACCGTCTTGCAGAGAGTCAAATTGGGTCGGTTGCGACGGGCAGTCATCGGCTGTGGATCAACCGGTCGATGCAACACAACTGAACTCTGTGTAAGCAGAAGGAGACATTCGTTTGCGGCGGAATACCCCCAAGCCCGTACGTCAACGCAAGTTCCAAGGCCGGTCACAAGGGGTATAACTATCAGGACAACAGGCGGGTCACTCAGAACAGGTCCTCAAAACGCAGCGCCCGGGTCAGGCGCTCCGGACCTGATCGGCCCCTGCGGCGCGGAGCGATGTGATGAGTTCCAGAGCATGGCGATGGGCTCGCAAGAGCCTTCTTGGCTGCATCGAGCTGGCCTTGCTGGTCGCGCCACTGTGCGCCAGCGCCATGTTCAAGTGCCAAGCCAGGGACGGCGCCATCAGCTACACCACCCAAGCCATCGCCAGCGCCCGCTGCACTCGCCTGGATGACATGGCGGGCGTCGACGCGAAGGCAAAGGCCCTGCCACGGCTTGTGCGGGACGACAGCCCAGGCGCGGTGCGGATTCGGGTGTTCACCTTCGTTCACAAGGGTGTTCGTCAGTATGTTAGCAGGCGCCCCGTCGGGATCTCCGCACGGGTCGATGTCCTTGAGCTCTATTACATCAAGGGCTGCTATCTGTGCATGGCGCCGAAGGATTTCAAGGTCGCCTCACTGCGCCTCGACACTCATTCCTATCGGCGGGAGATCGAAGCCGCTTCGGGTCATTATGGTGTCGACAGGGCGCTGGTCCGCGCCGTGATACATGCCGAATCGGCGTTTCGCCCCAACGCCATTTCCGAAGCCGGCGCCCAGGGGCTGATGCAGTTGATGCCCGCCACCGCCGAGCGCTTCGCCGTGGACGATCCGTTCGACGCTCGACAGAACATTCGTGGCGGCGTGCGCTACCTGGCCTGGCTGCTCAAGCGCTTCAACGGCAATCAGAAGCTCGCGTTGGCCGGTTACAACGCTGGCGAAGCGTCCGTGGTCGAGTACAACGGGGTGCCTCCCTACGCCGAGACGCAATCCTACGTCAACCTCGTGCAGTCCTTGACCGAACGCTATCGCAACGATCGCTTTCCCTGAGACCTCTCTCAACCCATCAAAAAGTTTGAACCGCTATTGAACGCGCTCGCCTAATGATCAGCTTGTGGAAAATCCCATAGGCAACGTGCCAATACCGGCATACTCCGAGAGGTGGTGAACGTGGCTAAGGACGAGAAAAAAAGCAAATCTGAGTCTTCGAAAGCCAGTAAGGATTTGAAAGACAAAAAGTCATCGACGACAAAGAAATCAACGGCGGCGTCGGCTCTTTCAAAAGCTGCCGGAAAGAAAGACAAGAAAAAAGATATCGAACCGAAAAAAACTGCCAAAAAAGCTGATAGCAAGCCAGAAAAGGCCAAGAAATCAGATAAGGCAGAAAAGTCGGCGAAAAAGAAAAAGTGACATCTGCTATCTGCCAGGGCTTTACGCCCTGGCTTCCTCACGCTGTGTTGCCATGGATGTCGCCACCGGCAGCAATGGGTCGATTGGATTTCTTCGGGATAGACAGCAATCGGCCAGGAGCAGTCTTCCGTTTTAAGTCTTCCGTTTTAAATGGTCTTACGCGTTAGCCAGGCCCCCCAGAACAGACTACTGAAGAAACGAGTAGCATCTCCAAATCCAGAGTCATGCATTAATTGTTGAACCGCAGCCTCGGAATGTGGCGGGTCAGCTCCCTGAAGAATTTTTCCTAACTTGGCCTTCACTTCATCGGGGCTGGCGCCACCGCTGCCCCCAGGCGGCAAGCAATAACGGTTGGCTGGCATAAGCATATTGATTGCCCGCGACAATCAGCGGCGCACCCGGCTTTAGATGAGCCCGAATGGATCGTAAAATTTGTCGCTTCGCAACATCCCCATCGAGATGATGAAGCACACCGATCAAGGTGGCTGCGTCGTATGACTCGTCCGCTGCCAGGTTTTCAACATGCCCAAGATGCAAACTTGTTCTTTCGAGCAAATTGTTTGCCTCCAGCTGCTGCGCCGCAGCCTCCAGCATCGGCTCGGATGGATCAACGGCAGTGAAGCGCCATGTCGGCTCCAGCGTTGCCATCGCAATAATCTCCTGAGCCGTACCGCCAGCGCCAACGACCAGTATTTTCGAGGAGCGAACATTGCCGAGGCTTGCCGCCAGCATGCACGCAGCAAGATCCTGGCAGGCGTCATACCCAGCTAATGCGATACGGCTCTGCCGCCCGTACTCATTGGCCCGTGAAGTATCAAATTTTCCAGCTGCGTTTAGAGGGGATGATTTCAAGGCGGTTCTCCATGTCCTTGAAAAATAAACTACGCCACATACTGAAATAATAAAAATTCATTAATTTTATTAAGTGTATTCCTGCAAGGAATATTGAACACACCTTCGCGACAGACAGTTATGGGTTGATATCTACCGGTTGGCGACTTAATGGCAGCGTGCTGAAAGTAGTTCGCCATCTATCACTAGACTTTCACATTAATCGGCATACGGTGGATACAGCTCCTTTTGTGATTCCCAGCCCGCCCTCCCCATCGCGGGCTTTTTTTTCGCCCGCAAAAAAGTGCTGACCGCTAGGCATCACGGTTGGGACGTTACGGATAAAAGCCTAGCCGGGCTCGGCGGCCCGAATTGGCGACTAGAGCAAACCGAAACGCCTCCTAGCCAAAACGTTTTGAATTGTCTCATCTCAATTGACAGTCAAACGCATTTCACCTGCTTTTTCCCCACCCTCCAGATCCTTAATCTGAGCCCATGTTGAACGACAACATTCACTCACTTCAAAAGGACTTCATCATGAGCAACGCTACCTACAACCGCTTGAACAAAGACGACGCAGTAGTGCTGCTGGTCGACCACCAGACCGGCCTGATTTCTCTGGTTCAGGATTTTTCACCCAACGAGTTCAAGAACAACGTACTGGCCCTGGCAGACGTCGCCAGGTTTTTCGAACTGCCGACCATTCTCACCACCAGTTTTGAACAAGGCCCGAATGGCCCATTGGTGCCAGAGTTGAAGGAGATGTTTCCTGACGCGCCTTACATCGCCCGTCCAGGCCAAATCAACGCGTGGGATAACGAAGATTTCGTCAAGGCAATCAAGGCCACCGGTCGCAAGCAATTGATCATCGCCGGTGTGGTCACTGACGTCTGTGTAGCGTTTCCGACCTTGTCGGCACTGGCAGAGGGTTTTGACGTGTTCGTAGTAATCGACTCTTCCGGTACGTTCAACACTACGGTGCAACAGGCAGCCTGGAACCGTATGACACAGGCGGGTGCGCAAATGATGAACTGGTTCTCGGTGGCCTGTGAGCTACAGCGCGACTGGCGCAACGACATCGAAGGCCTGGGTAATCTCTTGTCCCAGCGCATTCCGAACTATCGCAACTTGATGAACAGCTACTCGGCATTGACGGCACGCCAATCGTAAGTCTGGTTTGCAACCCAAGGCCCGCTTTTGCGGGCTTTAGGCATGGTCTAGACGTGGTATTTCTCACTCATCACTCATCACTCTTTTCGAATGGGGCTGTCGCGCCTTCGTAATCAAATCACAATCACTTCGTCAGCCAGGGCTCACCGATGGAGGAGCCGAGCCCGGACTTTACTCCGCTGACCGCTTCCACGGAGGAATCACAATGTCGAACGCAGACCTGCTCCCTTCCCTACTCTTCAAGATCAACCAAAATCAATTGGCACTCGAAGCCGCGATCATGGAGCTGACGCTCTGGGTCGAGCAGCGGATCAGGCGGAGGTCGCCGGCAACGTACGCGGAGCGCTGGCAACGATCACCAAGAACGAAGAGTTCATAAGCATGACGTTAGCGGTGCTCATGACGCCTGAGTGAATAGGCCTCGAGTTTGTAGGCTAGCCGGGCCCATTGGCCCGAAGGATCGAACTCCCTGTTGACGCCACTTCATACCGCAGCTTAGCTATCGGCAGGCGATGACTCGACCCCAGAATGATTTGAACACAACCTCTCCTCTCACTGCCCGCGGTCTGCCAGGTGCTGACGGACGTCGTGCTTGGCAAACGCTCATGATGCGAAGATCCATCCCATCCTGGAGTGAGATCTAACACAGCCTCATGTCCGTTGAGATTGATGGATGGCGGCTCACACTATTCAATGACTGTGACACCCTGGACTACTGCGAGTACTGCAGGTCGCCTGATGGTAGAGTCGGGACATTTGAACTCTGGCAGCGCGACGGAGCCGATTCTGTCGAACTACTGAATGCCTGGGAGCGTAACAGCTCGAGCGGTTGCTCGCCGCGCTCTGATCGCTTCCAACCGGTATTTCGTCTTCACGCGCCCAAGGAAAGCATTGCGCACACTCAGTGCAATCTGAGGTCAAACTGATATGGTCTTTTTTTGTGAATCTGAGCCTTTTTAGGCTTTCATCTTTCTTATAAAGTATGCGCCCCCCGCATTCATAGAACATTGATCGGCCGCCCATTGTCTTTAGGTCTATGAAGACTAATGACCTTGGCAGTGTTCAGGCACCCCGTGTAAAGTTTTCTCTATGAACCTTCACAGCAAAACATTCCTCGAGTCTCGATTTGACGTTTTGCTTTCACCACGAACAACCATCTTCAAACGCGACACACAGTCCACCAATGCCGTCTACCGAAACCCTGCGCACTGACGCCGAGGGCAAACGCTTGCTGAGCACCGCAACGCCCCGTTTGTCTATGGCCCTACGATTTCACGCTAGACATATTACTTCGGGAAAATACAGGGCCCACACCCGCGATAGGTCTCAATCCTTCACCCGGATTGGCAAGCGCAATATCATGCCTTCAACATGAACGATCTGTCCTTACGATGGCTCCAAGAGCTACTACGCTCTGGTCACTGAAAAATTTATCCCGCGGTCGATAAAAGTGACCGAGACCAAATCTCAGATTTATCACTTGGAGTGTTATGTCGAAACCTGACGCTTTTATCACTGCCCGCGAAGCCCCGTTGAATTCAAGCGTTGCGCTCACCAGAGCCTCATTATTCAAGTTTGCTGGGTTACTGGGCACAGTGTTCATCCTCGCTACGGGCATGCTGGTTTTCGTGGCGAAAAATCTAGATGGCACCGAAGAAACCAGGAGCGCTTTTTACGCCGAAAAAGCTGTTCAGACGCTTGAAAAAAATCTTCGATCCACCATCAAGGATTACGCCTTTTGGGGCGATGCATATAAACATCTGCACAAAACCGTGGATGCGGACTGGGCGTTTACCCGACAGAACCTTGGCCCGACGCTTTATTCCGATTTTGGTTTCCCAGGTCTGTTCGTGATAAACGCAGCAGACCGGAGTGTCTACTCGGTCGTAAATGGTGAGCTGACGACCATTGAAGCTGCGGACTGGTTGGGACAACCTTTAGGGCCAGTGCTCGACCAAGCTCGTCGGGGCGCAGATAGTGAAACAGCGGTAACTACCTTCCTCAATGTTCGCGGCGTTCCTACTCTCGTTGCAGCAGCGGCGATAACCCCGGGAGCGGATCCCACTGTCCAATCTGAAAATGGGCCATCGTCGGTACTGCTTTTCGTGGAAACACTGGACAACGTCACGCTGCAGGGAATGGGAAGTGATTATGGAATCGAAAGATTGCACGTCGCTACACCTGACGAGATTCACAAGAAATCCATCCTGCTGCTAGGCGACAACGGATCGGCCGGTGGATTGCATTGGGAACCGGCAAAGCCCGGCATCCGATTGTTGGGATTTATACTTCCATTGATTGCCACAGCTGCTCTTCTGCTAGGCCTCATGATATGGGCCATTCTTCGACGTACGACAGCTGCCGCCAAAGCACTCGATTGCAGCTATGAGCATTTGCAATCAAGCCAGGTAGCCCTCGCTGAGAGTGAAGCCCGTTTTCGAGATATCGCGGAAGCAAGCTCCGATTGGATCTGGGAAATAAATCAAGACTGGCGCTTCACCTACCTCTCTGAAAGATTTGAAAGTATTACAGGGCTATCTCGAGAGGCCTGGATCGGTGCAAAAATTGATGACCTGCTTCACATGGAATTCGGCGCCGTATCACAGTGGCTAAGCATCCCTCATCGCCGTCACAACATCAGCGTTCAATGTTCTTACGTCGATACGAAAGGCACTGCGCGCATTACCCGATTATCGGCACGAGGACTCGTCGATCATGGATTTCGTGGTACGGCAAGCGATATAACAGATGAGGTGGAAGCGCGTCGGCGTATTGAATATCTTTCGCAGCATGATGCGCTGACAGGGCTCCCAAACAGGACGAGGTTACAGGAGTTTCTAGACGGCAAACTTAAAGCTGCGCCTACCCCCGAGCATCCCCTAGTGATGCTTATTTTAGACCTTGATCGATTTAAACCGGTAAACGACCTTCTCGGGCATGCGGCTGGTGATGAGGTGCTCAATGAAGTGTCCCGCCGGCTAGGTGAGTGTGTGCGCAGCGGAGATCTCGTGGCGCGGATTGGCGGCGATGAGTTCGTGTTAATTCTTAACGATGTGAGCTCAGCTGAGGAAGTAGAAACGGCATGCCGGCGTTTGATTGATTCGATTGAAAAACCAGTCAAGATCGAGGATCAAGAGGTTTTTGTCAGTGCCAGCATCGGAATTTCGATGGCACCTAACGATTCAACGCAAGCAGCAGAATTACTCCGCTATGCGGATATCGCCTTGTACGAAGCGAAATCCGCAGGTCGAAATACCTGGCGATTCTATGCCAACGAAATGAACACCAAGATTATCGAACGCCGCCAGCTCGAAAACGATCTTCGCCATGGGATTAAACACGGTGAGCTGCGTCTCCATTTCCAGCCTCGCTATCGCATTGCAGACGGCAAAATGGTCGGAGCTGAAGCACTTGTACGCTGGCAGCATCCTAAACGAGGCCTTGTATCCCCTGATACTTTTATTCCTATTGCAGAAGAGACGGGGCTCATCCTTCCGCTGAGTAACTGGGTACTCACAACCGCTTGCGGCCATGCGGCCCGCTGGCCAAAAAAACTATTTGTTTCAGTCAATCTTTCCCCGACCGAGTTTCAACGCGGTAATTTGGTTGAGCGGATAGAGAAAGCAATCACAACGACGGGGCTAGAAGCACAACGTCTGGAATTGGAAGTGACCGAGAGTGTCATGCTTGAAGACGCATTGGGTGCTCTAGAGGTTATGCGAGCGCTGAAGCGGGTAGGTGTACGTCTTGCAATGGACGACTTCGGTACTGGTTATTCTTCGCTCAGTTATCTGCGCTCGTTCCCGTTTGACGGACTTAAAATAGACCGCAGTTTTGTCAACCGTCTGGGGGAAAGCGAGGAGGATAGATCGATCATTCAAGCCATCGTAGGTTTGGGTCGCGCTTTATCTTTGACCGTAACGGCCGAGGGTATTGAAACCGGGCTACACCTAGATTTGCTCAAAGAGGCCTGCTGCGAAGAGGGCCAAGGATACTTCCTGAGTCGACCGTTAAATAGTGATGATTTTGAGTCTTTGCTGATGGCTGGACAGGAGCTGAGTAAGTAGCCTTACACGTTAGTTCGCATCATTTGTCTCCTGGTCACGCAGCTGGTGAATGGGCCTGATCTTTTGACCAGGCGCATCCACTCATCCGGCTCAAGCCGCAGGTTTGAGTACAACTTTTGTCCACCCATTGTCACGCGCATCGAAATGCTTATAGGCGTCAGGCCCCTCGGCGAGTTTCAGTCGATGGGAGATGATCTGCGCGGGGTTGGCCCGACCATGGTGAATGAGTTCGGCCAGCCGGCGGTTGTAGGCTTTGACGTTGGCTTGTCCTGTTCGAATCTGCTGCCCCTTGAACCAGAAGGCGCCGAAGTCGAAGGCCATCTTGCCCTGCTTCGCGAGCGGATCTTTAGCTCCAGGGTCTTCGGGTACAAATACACCGACGACACCTATCCCGCCGGTTGCCTTGGTTGAAGCCACAAGATTATTCATGGTTAGGTAGTTCGCTTCATGACCATGCCGGTCACAGCATTGATAAACCCACGCATTCACACCCGCGATCCGTGCCCTTGCCATGGGTCAGATTAAGAATCTGATCCACCGCCTCCTTCTCCAGGGAATTGATCGGTGTGGCGCCAAGTTGCGATGCAAGCTTCAAACGGTCGGGATGATTGTCCACCACGAAGACCTGCGACGCGCCCTTGATCATGGCAGAATGAGCTGCCATTAAGCCGACCGGGCCAGCGCCGTAAATTGCAATACTTTCACCGGGCAGCAACCCGGCCAATTGTGGCGTGCCAGCCGGTCGGAAAGATGTCAGAGAGCATGACGTAGTCGTCTTCACGCTCCTGCGCGTCCTCGGGTAGCACCAGGCAGTTGAAATCTGCATATGGCACACGCAGCAGTTCAGCTTGCCCACCTTGATAGGGGCCCATGTCGGCAAAACCATACGCGGCACCTGCAGTACCCGGGTTCGCAGTCAGGCAAAAACCCGTCAGGCCCTTCTCGCAGTTTTCGCAGAAGCCGCAACCGATGTTGAACGGCAGGCAAACGCGGTCGCCTACCTTGACCCGATCAACGCCGGCTCCCACCTCGATAACCTCACCGAGGTTCTCATGCCCAAATACACGGCCTGTCTCCATTGAGGTGCGGCCTTCGTATGCGTCCGGCCAAGTCATCTACCCAGCCCCGCAAAGCCAAGACATGGTGTGCACTTAAATTTAAGTGGGCACCAGTTCTAGCCTTTTAAGCGGGTATTTCATGCAGCCAACACGCCGTTCCTATTCCAAGTCCTTCAAGGCCCAGGTCATTCAAGAGTGTGCCCAGCCCGGCGCTTCGATTGCCAGCATCGCTCTCAGCCATAGCCTCAATGCAAACCTCGTCCACAAATGGATTCGCCTGCAAACGCAGAACAGCACGGCGCTGCAACCTGCATTTATTCCACTCCCCATGCCGCTGGCCGGAGCAAATGCGCAAGCTGCATCGCCCAATATTTGTGTTGAAATCCAGTACCCGCGTGGCACCGTCAAAGTTAATTGGCCAACTGAAAATGCTGCCGCTTGCTCGACCTTTCTTCGAGACCTTCTGCGATGATTCGCATCGACTCCATCTGGCTCGCCACAGAGCCGATGGATATGCGCGCAGGCACCGAAACGGCGCTAGCCAGGGTGATTGCGGTGTTCGGTGCGGCGCAGCCGCACTGTGCTTATCTGTTCGCCAATCGCCGCGCCAATCGCATGAAAGCGCTGGTGCATGACGGCTTCGGAATATGGCTGGCGGCGCGCCGGTTGAACCAAGGCAAGTTCCACTGGCCTGGCGTTCGCCATGGCTCAGAAATGGAACTGGATACCGAGCAACTTCAGGCATTGGTGCTCGGGCTGCCATGGCAACGCGCAAGTTCTGGAGGCTCGATCACACTGCTTTAGCGGCAGCCATTAGTCCATCGACTTATCGCCGCAAATTGCCTGCTCTGGCTAAATCAGCCCCATGACTTCGCTCCCCAATCTCGACCACCTGTCCCCTGAACAACTGCGCGCCTTGGCGGCGCAGTTGATGCAGCACGTCGAGAGCCTCGACAACCAGGTTGACACGCTGGGCAAGACGGTCGAAACGATGGGTAAAACCGTTGAGACTATGGGCAAGAAGATCAACCGCGACCAAACGTTGATCGAAAAGCTGACTCATGAAATCGCACAACTCAAGCGCTTGAAATTTGCCAAACGCAGCGAGCAGATGAATCCTGAACAGGCCAGTTTGCTCGATGATCTGATCGATACCGATATCGCGGCGATTGAAGCAGAGCTTCAAGCCTTGCAAACAGTGCTGGCTCCGACCGAGCAAAAGCAAAAGCCCAAACGCACTGCTTTGCCGGCAGAGTTTCCACGCACACTGATCCATCACGAACCGGACAATACTTACTGCCCATGCGGCTGCGCCCTCAAGCGCATCGGCGAGGACGTCAGCGAGAAACTGGACTACACGCCCGGCGTGTTTACCGTCGAACGCCATGTGCGTGGCAAATGGGTCTGCGATGACTGCGAAACGCTGATCCAAGCACCCGTTCCGGCGCAGGTTATTGATAAGGGCATTCCGACTGCGGGCCTACTTGCCCACGTCATGATCGCCAAGTTTGCCGACCACCTGCCTCTTTACCGTCAGGAATCGATCTTCGGTCGAGCGGGCCTGGCGATTCCACGCTCAACCTTGGCTCAATGGGTTGGCATAACGGGCGTGCAGTTGCAGCCTCTGGTCGATGCGTTGCGCGACGTGGTACTCGGGCAGCAGGTTATTCATGCCGATGAAACACCTGTGCAAATGCTGATGCCCGGAACAAAGAAAACTCACCGCTCCTATGTCTGGGCCTACGCCACCAGCCAGTTCTGCGAAACAGCAGCTGTTGTTTATGACTTCAGCCCGAGCCGCGCCGGTGAGCATGCTCGCAACTTCCTGCAAGACTGGAGGGGCAAGCTGGTCTGCGACGATTTTGGCGGCTACAAGGCCAGCTTTGAACTCGGCGTGACCGAGATTGGGTGCATGGCCCATGCACGGCGCAAGTTCTTCGAACTGCACGCTACGAATAAAAGCACGCTCGCCGAGCAAGCCCTGCGCTATATCCAGTTGCTGTACGAAATCGAAAGAGAAGTCCGCGACCTGGAGCCGGATTTACGGCGCCGAATACGGCAAGAAAAAGCCGCGCCGATAATGGAGATGCTGCATGCCTGGATGATCGCCCAGCGCGATCTTGTGCCCGAAGGCTCAGCCATTAGCAAAGCACTTGATTACAGCCTGAAGCGCTGGGCAGCGCTGTCGCGCTACCTTGATGACGGGGCTGTACCCATAGACAACAATTGGGCCGAGAACCAGATCCGACCATGGGCTCTTGGACGTAAGAACTGGCTCTTCGCAGGCTCGCTACGCAGCGGAAAACGGGCGGCTGCGATCATGAGTCTGATCCAGTCGGCGCGACTTAATGGACATGACCCGTACGCCTATTTGAAGGATGTTCTCACGCGCCTGCCGACGCAGCGGGCGAGTGAAATCGGACAGTTACTGCCACATAAGTGGATGCCAACTTGATCTGCGCGATGTGAGCCATGCGTAGACTGACTGCTTATGGTCAGTCTCGACGTTTAACTCTTTGGGAACACCCTATAGCCGCGAAGACGCAGCCTGGTATCCAAAAGCCAGGATTGCCGGTGCCTAAGCCTACGGCAAGTAGCGAGATGCCTACTGCGAGCATGATGCGTTCTCCATAACCGAAAAATCCATTCACAACTGATCTGAACTTAGCATAGGCCCATCGCAATAGCGGAAAAGAAATCGTCATTTTTGCAGGAACCATGGGATTCATCAGATCGCTAAGATGAGTAAAAAACGTAGATATCTCCATGCAAGGTGAGATGCCCGCACGGTTACCGGCCTTCGTACATATGCAGGTCTGAACCACAGATGTTAGTCGTGGTAATCCGAACCAGGACGTCTGTGGGTTTTTCAATTTTGGCATCGGTGACATTTATCACAGGACTCCAAGACGATCCCTGTGGGTCGTCTACAGCCGTTCGCGATGGGTAGAACACGGCCAGAAGCAGCCATCATCCAAGGCATCTGCTGGTTCGCCATCTATCGCAAAATTTTTCAACAGCTGGAGCACGACGTCGGCCACGTTGTGTATCGAGCAGGCTGATCACGTACTTAATATGGCGACCACACCCCTACCAAGCGCCAGATATAGGTCTAGGCAACATGCCTTTCAGTAGGTTTGAGACCAAGCGCGAGTCGCCTTGCACATCCCACACCCCACGCTAAAGCCCGAGTCATTGATTCACCTGGCCTGGAATCAAGCGCCTCTTCGTGCAAAGCCATGCCGCTCGCTGCATACACTCCAATGAACATCTGCGTGTTTCCCGTAGGCGACAGCCTCACTTGGACATCAATGAAGGTTCCGTCGTCTAACGTTTCGTCGTGTGTTCGATGGTGAAGCGCCGGATCAGCCCATTGCCAAAAAACATCCCCGCGAATTCGCATGCCCCGCCCTCCTACGACTTTAGTCTCATATGTCGGAAAAATAACCATAGCGCAGAGAGGCGCGGAGGCCACGGATTGCTTCACGATTGACTACTAAATCGGATAACTGGCCCCAATTCCTATACATGGTCAGGAATCCTGTCCAAATGAGCCTCCCAGCTTCTTACATCAACGCGTACTCGCACGACTGGAGAAACTTTATACCGTTCATCGTTCGTGCAGATGAGCCGCCGTTCTGCGTCTATCGTGCAAGGCAGTAGTGGCAAAATGCCTTGATTGCGTATCTTTGCACGAGAGATTGCCAATGTCCGAGAACGTCGATGTTTTACAGCCCCACCAGGTATTGAGCACCCCTTTGGAAATCGCGTCGACGCTACAGTTATTAGTGCAGACACGTGCACCTCTGACCTTGACCTTTCCCCAACAAGGGAAAAGTTTCAGGACATATCTGGTTCAGGTTGACAGCGATCGCGACACGCTCGTGCTAGATGAAATAATTTCTCATGAGGCTGCAGTTTTCCTGGAAGACGGGGCGCCTTATCGCATCGAAAGCTCGCACGGCGGCGTGCTGATCGCGTGGGAGTGCAGCAGCTATGTACGCTCATGCACGAAGGGCGGCCTGCATTGCTACCAAATGAGTATGCCCAACGTAGTGATGTATTTTCAGCGCCGCAACGCCTTCCGAGCGACGCTCAGATCGGCACAACGGATCGATATTTTGCTGGACGGCGACAAGCTCCGGCGCAGCGGCGCTCTGCGCGGGCGACTACTCGAAATTTCCGCCACAGGTTGCAGGGTAAGCTTCGGCGGTAATCTTGAAGATCAGCTTCGAATCGGATGTATCTACGAACGAATGTCTGCCAGCGCTCCGCTGGACGTGAATCTAACGATGCTTGAGATACGCCACCTTCGCTATGAAGCGCGTATCGACAGAACCTTCGCAGGTGTGCGCTTCCATAACCTCAGCGGCCTGATGCAACGCAAAGTTCAGAGTTTCGTGAACCAGCTTCAACGTGAAGCGCGGCGAGCGGAAAAGGATGAGGACTGACGGGATACCGGCAGCGCGATTGTTCTGACAATTGCTTACCGTAATGCAAGTCCTGAATTTGCCAGGCCAGTGCGGCAGCACCAGCCGCTCTTGCAACCATCAGCCTACGTACATTGGATGGATGTTGCAGGAAATCCGGCACCACCGGCTACATGCTTACCCGCCTATCAGTCCGGCTAGCCGCCCCGACCCTCAGAGCGGTAATTTCCTCCCGAGGTCTCGACGACCGTGCCAGTCACTTACCCGCGTCGGCATATGTTGCATCAATGGGTTTCGACCAGCCGCATTGACAACCCATAGGCATCTCTCGGTTAGGCCGTCACCTCGGACTAATCATCTGCAAGGCTCGATCGGGCCGCCAATTGGTGTATGGAACCCGATCTCTGCAAATATGCCTAACGAGTAAATACAAGTAAGCGGGTAATCTCATGCATATGTCAGAGGCGTACCAAGTCACGGAAGCTCTATCTACCAATGATGCGAATCTTAAAATTCACGAGGGGTGGACGCTCCTCAGCGTCGTGGTGACTACTCACCCCAATGGGCAGCTTCATCCGTGCTACATACTCGGCAAGTCAAAAACTGTGCAGGACGAACCATCATCAGACTGATTTTCGATAGGCAAGGCTATTTTTTGAATCCTTAAACCTCGCCTCAAGCGAGCTTTTTTGCGAATCAAAATCTACTCCTCTCTTCCTGACGACTTTGTTTGGTGAGTGGGACTCATGGCAGTGGCATGGATCGGAATTTATTCCGGCTGAAAACGCGCACGAGCAGCGGAATCGCACGAGGTAAAACGTATCGGCAGCGGAGTGAAGAATTCCGTAGCCATTAGTCATCAACGCGGCTGGCTTCGCCTTTTGCCGGCCACTCACCATCCGTAGCTTGACGTGAAGCTTCTGCCTCAAGCTGTTCTTGCGCAAGTCGCCAATACAGCGCTTCAGATCCTGCCGGACGGCCATCTTTTTCCCACAACTCATAAGCTCTTTCTCGGACTTTCGAATCGTCGATCATTGTCATTCTTCTCTAAGTCGCTACTTGATTCCGGTTCTTAAACTAGCTGATCCCCAAGGTGTGTGCTCATAGCTCATCCTCAGCCTTGGCTAGCAGAGCGTCATCGGCGAGAGGTTCAAGCAGCGCCTCGGCAATCTCGCCAAGCTTGCCCAACGGGTGATCACAACTGCCCAGCAATTCGGCTGTAGCAGTCTTGTCAGCATGTCCTCGCTCAGCGGTGATGATCAGCCAGCCCAGCGCCGAGGTATGTACCTCGCTATCGGCAAGACGGCTGTTCACGTATTCATCCACTGCCAGGGCGAATTCCTCAGCGGTCACGCCTTGCTGAGGATGCATGCGACGCTGGAATGACACGCTGTTGCCGCGCAGAAGTTCTTCAGCTGCGTTGTAGAGCCAATCCGCTCGAGCGTTTTCCTGCGGGCTTTTGCTCACAAAAGGAGGATGATGACGATCATGTTTTAACGGTAAAAAATGTGTTGTGTTCATCATCGTCTCCCGAGCAAGCACGAAGGATATGGCGCATGGCTTTACCGCCAAAGAATCAGACTCCGTTATCCATCTTGACCGCAGTCGTTGCGGCAGAGTCCATCGGCGATGCGCCCATACGTCAGTAGAATCGGCTTCCATATCACCATGAATGCAGACTATCCAAGCACCCATTACTGATTGTCCTCTCCTTCGAACTTCATGGATTCCATGAGGATCTACCGAAGCACACACCTAATGGTCTTTTGTGATGAACGACACTCGCAAAACCCAAGCACTGGCAACATGGGAAAAACTGTTTAGCCAGCCCGAGATTCGGATGGACGCAGAGGAGCAGTACGAGGCACTGCTGCATCTCGCGGATGATTTTGAAGATCAGGGTGTTATCAGTCCCCAAGAACGAGGAAGGCTCATCGAGAAGGCAACGGCCCTCTACGCACGATCTATTGAGGGTGTAGGCGAAGGCAACTAGCGCTCGCCAAAAATGAGCTCCCCTGAACCGACAAAAAGCTCGGAATTGAAAGCCGCTAGCCATAGAGTGCACACGAAGATCCTCGACCAGCCAAAACGGTTTCACACCGAATCAAGGCGGATGCATGAAACAATTCAACATTCATCAGATCACGCACCTGCCGCCACAGATTCAAGTCTTGGAAAAAGAGGCAGTTGGAGAGGGTTTCAGGTTTCTCACTCGGCTGATTGCCGACTGGCACTGCGGAGCGAATCGCTTCGATGCACCCGGAGAATGCCTTATGGCGGCGTATTTCAACCAGCAACTGATAGGCATCGGAGGCCTCTCAGTTGATCCATATGGCGAGACTAATACGGCAAGGCTGCGACGGGTTTACGTCGCAGCTTCTTCAAGGGGGCAACACGTGGGTCAAACGCTAGTAAAAGCGCTGGTTGCACATGCCACTCTTCGCTTTCAGAACGTGCGTCTTTCCACCGATACGTCCGAAGGAGACGCGTTTTATCTGCACTGCGGTTTCATGCGAACAGAGGATGTCCATGCTACTCATATCATGCTGCTAGGCGACACCTGATTCAGTCTATCGGCCAGCAGCAGCCTGTCTGGAACGTCTGCTATGGATCGTTTTCAGCCGGTCACGACGGGCACCAATCTGCAAAAAGCACCCGGTGGTCGTTGCATTTCGCTTGTCGCCGGCGTGTGGCTAAGCTTAATGAATCGGGGTGAATTGACACTTGGGTGAGCGCACCCATCAGCGGATCTGGATAGCCATCAAGACGGTGCTCCCCGAAGGAGACGACCATGTATGCGGTTATAAGAACCTACCTGGGTGCTGGAGCAAAGCAGCTTTTCGAGCGATTGGAAGAGCGCCAAGACGACGTCGAAGCTGCCCTGCGGACAGTGCCTGGCCTGGTCAGCTACACATTGCTCAATACCGGTGATGGCGGTACGGCGGTGACTGTTTGCACGGAAAAGGCCGGCAGCGATGCAAGCTTGAAAGTCGCGCGAGCATGGATTCAGAAAAATGCACCGGATATTCACGCGCAGCCGCCGATCGTGACGGAAGGTCCGGTCATTGTGCAGATCACATAACGCTTGACCAGCTGTTACCCAGGCACGCTCGGCACCCCCATCCCGACCTTCACCCGATCCAGGGCCACAATGGTCTTGAACCAGGTCACGTTGGGATTTTCGGCAAACAATCGCCGCGCCAGGGCCTGGTACTCCTGCATGCTGGTTACGGTCAGCACCAGGACGAAATCCACTTCGCCGGTGACGTAGTAGCACTGCTGGACTTCGGGCACCGCAAAGTGTGCCTTCATCGCCTCCAGCGCCTCGATGCTGGTGCGCTCGGTCATCACTTCCACGATGATGGTGATCGGCCGCCCTACCGCGGTGGGGTCGACAATAGCGACGTTGCCCGTAATCACGCCCCTCTCCTCCATCCGCTTGATACGGCGCTGAACAGCGGCCGTGGAAAGATTGACCTGTTCGGCCATCAGGCGCAGCGGTGTGGTGTTGTCACGCTGGACCAGGTCGAGGATGGCACGGTCGAATTTGTCCAGGGATTCAGATGCAACGTCGAGTTTTGCCATGGTCAGTCCGCGAGAAAATTTCTCGAAAACTAGCAGAAAACAGCGCCCCTTTATCTAGCAGCGAGAAATATTATCTTGCTGGCAGGCCGCATAGGCAGCCTGGTTGGAGACTCACACAAGGATCGTCTGGCATGCTCGCACTGTTTCATCTTTCCCCTGTGCTGTTGGTGACCGCCATGCTCGTGGTGCTGCGCCGGCCGCCCGTTCACGCCGCCATGGCAGGCACCCTGCTGGTGATGGTGCTCTGGCTGGCCGGTGCTGCCGACGCGTGGCGCCCGGACAGCGTGCTGGCTGCCGCTCGAGACACCGCCGTGCTGTTTGCCAGTACCGCGTTCGTGATCGTGCCGGGTCTGGCCTTCGTGATTTTCATCGAGCGCCTGGGGGTCAACCTGGCGCTGAGCCAATGGGTGCGTTCACTGGGGCTGGGACGCGGCGACCAGGTCGTGTTCATCGTGCTCGGGCTGGCGCCGTTGCTTGAAGCGATGACCGGTTTTGGCGTGTCATTGATCGCCACGGTCCCCCTGCTACTCAGCCTTTTTGAGCGCCGGGTCGCGCTGCGAATAGCGCTGACCGGCATGGCGATCATGCCGTGGGGAACCCTGGGCCTGGCCTCGGTCATTGGCGCGTCCCTGGCACATTTGGACGCATCCGCGCTGGCTGCGACCTCGGCCTTGATCAGCGCGCCGGTGTTTTTCGGCCTCAGTGCGCTGGCCCTGTATCTGGCAGGCGTTCGCGAGCCGCGTGAATGGCGGACACTGGGCGTTTTCTGGCTGCTGTTCGTGGCGGTGCTCTACAGTGCCAGCCGCTGGTTCGGGCCGGAGGTGGCGGGCGTTGCCGCGGGGCTGGTGACGGCAGTTGCCGTACTCACTTGCGGGCTGTGGCGCCTGCGCCGCAGCGATGGCGAACGTGGCTCGGTGCAATGGCCGCGTCAGGCCTGGCCGTACCTGCTGTTGATTGCCTACATCGTCGGCTTGAAACTGCTCTGGAGCCTAACCGCCTGGCAGGATAGCTGGATCGTCCAGGGCAGCCAGGTCACCTGGAAACCCCTCGCCTCACCGGGTGTGGCACTGATTCTGGTGCTGATCGGGCTGGGATTTCACACGCGCAGTGCACAACGCCAGACGGGGCTGCCTGCTGCGTTGGTCGCGCGGGTGAAGCGGCCATTGCTGACCATCTTCTTCTTTCTGGCGATGTCGCAGATGATGGTGAAGGCCGGTTTCCTGGCGGGGCTGATGCAACTGTTGGCGGGCCTGTCGCCCACCGCCGCGACCTCTTTGGTTGCCATGCTCGGGGCGCTGTCGGGCTACATGACCGGCTCGAATGTCGGCGGCAACGCGATCTTCATGCCGGCCATTGCGATGCTGCCCGAGTCTTCCCGCCTGTTGCTGGCCGCGGTACAGAACAGCGCGGCCGGGCATGCGGCGCTGGGCTCGCTGTCAATCGTCATGCTGATTCTGGGACTGGCTAAAACCCAGGCCCGGGAAGAAGGCGAACTGGTAAGGTTTGGTTTTGCGCTGGTCTGTCTTAATACCGCGTTGGTGGCATTGGGCGCAGGGTTGCTGAGTGCATGGTTTTAGAAGCATAACGAATCAAGCCCCGAAGATCCGGGGCTTGATGGTCAGACGGTATCAGGACTTACGTCCCCCGCCTCCACTCATATCATCATCCTTGCGTCCCATTCCAGTGGACTTGTCACGGTCATCGGCAGTATTGCTGCCGCGTCCGCTGCCTTGCCCGCCGGTGGACGATTGATCAGCCTTGTTGGCTTGTTGTCCGCCTGAAGCCTGGCCACCTTTTTGGCCTGGTTTGTTCATGTTTTCCTTGTCGTCGGCCCATTCGCCTCCGCGGTTGGTTCCCTGCCCGCCTCCGGCCATGCGATCGCTGTCACGCGATGGTTGTCCGCCGGAAGCCTGACCGCCTTTTTTGCCGGCATCAGCCGCCTTGTCCCGATCAGTGGAAAGATTGCCGGGATTTTTATTTCCTGTATTGGCCATTTCTATTCACCTCTGCATCGTTAGTACGAGCGTGGGCTCGTATACGTCGGAGGATGAGTAAAACAGAAAGTTTGAACCGAATTACGTTGCTCGCGACGAGTGGATTCGGGCGTTTGGTTCCATTAAAAATGCACGCAGACGATGGACGGCGGGAACCTGATGGGGAGGCGATTTGCGAAGGTTTCCGGATCACTCGCTCGATGTTTACTAGACTTGGGGTGTCCTTCATGCCTCACACCCAGGTAGTCAATCGATGACTGAACACATCGTGCATTTTCACTGCCAGATCGATCAGGGAACCACCGAGCGCTTCCGCGACTGTTGCCTGGAAGCCATCGACCAGGGTGCCACCTCGCTTCTGCTCAATCTGTCCACGAGCGGGGGCAGCACCAACTTTGGCTTCACCCTTTACACCTTCCTCAAGTCATTGCCGGTACCGCTCTGCGCGATCAACGCGGGCAACATCGAGTCCATGGGCATCATCATGTTCCTGGCGGCCGGGCGCCGCATCACCTCGCCCCACTCACGCTTCCTGATCCACCCGATGAACTGGTACTTCAGCCAGAAATCGGTGGACCACCAGCGCCTGCGTGAATACCTGTCGAGCCTGGACAACGACCTGGCGCGCTACGTGCAGATCTACAACATCGAAACGGCTGACGCCGAGACCAAGCTGGATATTTTCCATTGCCTTTCAGCGGAAGAAAAAGTCATCGCCGCGCACGAATCCCTGGCCTATGGCATTGCCCATGAGATGAAGCAGATGATGTTCGCCGATGACGTCAAACACTGGAAAGTCAGTGGTGGATGACCCGGGCGATGATGGCTTCATCGCCCGTGCCCCTGCCCCCTCTTATTCAGTCACCGCTGCCAGGTGCTCCGCAGCCGGCTCGGCACTGCCGATCGGCGCGTTGAGCAGCAGGAAGTACGCCAGGGCCGAACACAGCGCCACTACCGCACTGATCATGAACGCCGTGTTGAACGATCCCGAGTACTGGATGCTGAAGCCGGTGACGATCGGCGCGACGGAACCGGCGATGTAGCCGCCGAAGTTCTGGATCGAACCGAAAGAAGCTACACGGCGGCTGTCGACGATGGTGTTGACGATCATCCAGGCCGTGGCGCTGGCCATATTGATGCTGAACAGCGCCAGGCACAGCAGGATGATGCAACCGGTGAGGCCGGTGACATACGACAGGGGCAAGGTGAACAGCGCGGCGAGCACCAGGCCGGTGATCACACCGAACTTGCGGCTGGCGAGGATGCTCATGCCTCGGCGCACCAGCATGTCGCAGAAACGCCCGGCCACGATGGTGCCGACCGCGCCAAAACCATAGGCCAGCGACACCAGCCACGCGGTCTTGTAGAGGTTCATGCCGTGCTCGCGCTCGAAGTAACCGGGCAGCCAGGTCAGGTGCAGCCACAGCATGTAGATCACGCCCATGAAGCCCAGGACTGCGCCCCAGGTGCTGCGGTGCTTGAACAGGTCGAGCCAGCCGGCGAAGTAGGACACCTTCGGCGCCTGGGCATCGGCGGCCTGCACACGCGGCTGTTTCTCGGTAGGCAACGGCTTGCCTTCAGCCGCCAGCTCGGCCAGGTACTGCGCCTTGCTCTTGTAGAAGGTCAACCAGCACAGGGCCAGAACGATACCGATCGCACCGGTGATGATGAACATGCCGCGCCAGCCGAAGTTGACCATGAACAGCGTCAGCAACGGCGGCGCCAGGCATGGGCCCAGGCAGGTCGACGACCAGACGATGCCGGTCGGGGTCCCGCGCTCATTGGCATCGAACCATTCGGACAGGGCCTTGGCCGCCGAGGGGAACATCGGTGCCTCGCCAATCCCCAGCAACACCCGCAGGCCCATGAAGCCGGCAAAGCTGTTGACCATGCCGAAGGTCGACTGCGCCACCGACCAGGCCAGCAAGGACGCGCCCAAGGCGATCTTGCTGCCCAGCCGGTCGATGATCAGGCCCATCGGCAACTGCGCAAACGCGTAGGCGATGGAGAAGGCCGACAACAGGATGCCCATTTGCGAGGGGCTGATCATCATGTCCTTCTGGATCGAGGTGTTGGCGATCGACAGCGCACTACGGTCCAGGTAGTTGACGATGCCGATCAATAGCAGGAAGACAACGGTGATGCTTTGGTACTTCTTCAGTGGGGTCATCTGATGGCCTTTATTATTGTTATTGAAGCGGTTGCAATGCCGGGGCGATCCATTCACCGGTGATGCGCTCTTGTGTTTTTTTGTAGGAGCGAGCTTGCTCGCGATGGTCGTTAACGATGACGCGTGTTTTCTGAATAAACGCGTCGTTCTCAAGTTCTTCGCGAGCAAGCTCGCTCCTACAAGGGAATCAGGTAAGGGCTGGCAGTTGCAACTGCGCGGCCGTCTGGTTGAGGTCGTCGAACACCTTCTGCGACAGGCCCACGCCTTCGTCCAAGGCCTGTTCACGCAACTTCAGGCCGGCCTGGCCCGGCAGGCGCACCGGGCGCTGGGGGTCGACCGCACGACTGCCCAGTATCAGCTTGCTGAGGAACGAGGTTTCGTCGGTGAAGGCTTCCAGCCCGCCGAAGAAGCGCGGGTCGATCACCACGGTCGTGGCCGAGGCGCCCCACTGCTGCGGGCCGTCCTTGCGCCCGTGACCGGCGAGGCCCGAGGTCAGGGCCTCGACCAGGATCGCCAGGGCAAAACCCTTGTGCCCGAAGGCCTGGCCGCCCAGGGGCAGGATGCTGCCCGGCGGGGTGCTGAAAAAATCGACCGGGGCGTCGCTCACCTGGCCTTCGTTGCTCATCAGCACCGGGTGCGGCAGGTTGCTGCCGGCGTCGCGGCATTGACCGACCAGGGCCAGGGTCACGGTGGACATGCTGACATCCAGCAGGATCGGTGCGCCCCGGGTCGGGATGCCGGCGGCGATCGGGTTCGGGGTGTAGATCGGGTCGATGCCGCCATGGGCGCACACCACCCCGACCGACGGGTCCGAGGAGTAGACCATGGCGATAAGGCCACGGTCGGTGAAGGGTTTCAAGTAAGCGGCCAGGCAACCGATGTGCGCGGCACGGCGCACCACGGCGATACCGATGCCCTGCGCTGTGGCGCCCTTGGCCGCGCTGTCCAGGGCACGGCTGACACAATAAGGACCGAGCACGTAGTGGCCATCGAACAGGCTGGAAATACCGCTGTCGGACACCTGTTCGAGGTTCTCGGCCCTGGCCTTGACCTGGCCGCTGAGCATGCCGCCGATGTAGCGGCTGACCAGGTTGAGGCCGTGGGTACGATGGCCCATCAGTTCACCTTCGAGCAACACCCGCGTCACCACCTGGGCGACCTCGGTATCGGCTCCGGCTTTTTCAAACAGTTGCTCGACAAACGCGGTCAGCGTTGGCGCGGTGTAGCGTTTGGTTTGAGTCATGCGTGCGGCTCCCTGATCAATTCAACGCCGCGGTGGTGTGCTTGCCATCGACCAGGCGCTGCAGGCCCAGCGGGTTGGCGTTCTTCAAGGCATCGGGCAGCAACGCATCGGGCACGTTCTGGTAGCACACCGGGCGCAGGAAACGATCGATCGCCAGGGTGCCGACCGAGGTGCCGCGGGCATCGGAGGTGGCCGGGTAAGGCCCGCCATGGACCATGGCATCGCACACCTCGACACCGGTCGGGTAACCGTTGAGCAACACCCGGCCGACCTTCACTTCCAGCGCGCCGAACAGCTCACCAAAGACAGTGAGGTCATCGTCGTCGGCCAGCAGCGTGGCCGTGAGCTGGCCGCGCAAGGCAGCGACGGCGCGCAACAGTTCAGCCTTGTCCGCCGCTTGGACTACCACTGTGCAAGGGCCGAACACCTCCTCCTGAAGCAATTCATCCTGTTCCAGCAACAGGCTGATGTCGGCCTCGAACAGTTGCGGCTGCGCCTGATTGCCCGCTTGCGACAGGCCGCTCAAATGCTTGATGCCCGAGTGCGCCCGCAACGCCTGCAAGCCTTTGCAGTAACTGTTCAGGGTGCCTGGATTGAGCATGGTTTGCGGCGCCTGTTCGGCCATGTGCCCGGTCAGTTGCTCGATGAAGGCGCTGAACGCTGGCGAGCGAATACCCAGCACCAGCCCGGGGTTGGTGCAGAACTGGCCACAGCCCTGCACCACCGAGGCGGTCAGCTCCCGGGCCATTGCCGCGCTGCGGTTGGCCAGGGCCTGGGGCAGGACCAGCACCGGGTTGATGCTCGACATCTCGGCAAACACCGGGATCGGTTGCGGCCTGGCTGCCGCCATGTCACACAGGGCACGGCCGCCTTTCAGCGAGCCGGTAAAGCCCACCGCCTGGATGCCCGGGTGCTTGACCAACGCCTCTCCGACGCCGGCACCGAAGATCATGTTGAACACGCCGGCCGGCATGCCCGTGCGCTCGGCCGCACGAATCAGCGCCTCTGCCACCCGCTCGGCGGTGGCCATGTGGCCGCTATGGGCCTTGAAGACGACCGGGCAACCGGCGGCCAGGGCGGCGGAGGTATCACCACCCGCGGTGGAAAACGCCAGCGGGAAGTTGCTGGCGCCGAACACCGCCACCGGGCCGACGCCGATGCGGTACTGACGCAGATCCGGGCGTGGCAAGGGGGTGCGTGCCGGCAGCGCCTGGTCGATGCGTGCGCCGTAAAAATCACCCCGGCGCAGCACCTGGGCAAACAGGCGCATCTGGCCACTGGTACGCCCGCGCTCACCCTGGATACGGGCGCTCGGCAGTGCCGTCTCCTGACAGGTCAGGTCGATGAAATCTTCGCCCAGTGCATCGAGCTCGTCGGCGATGGCTTCAAGGAATTCCGCGCGGCGTACCGCCGGCAGCGTGCGAAACGAGGCAAACGCCGCGCTCGCCGCCGCCACCGCGGCATCGACTTCCGCCAGGGTGGCCTGATGGAAAGCGCCTGGCAGGCGTTCGCCGGTGTGGGCGTCGATGCTGTGGACCAGGGTGTCGCCCAGGGCACTGCGCTGGCCGGCAATGAAGTTGTATCCGGAAAATTGCATGGTGTTCGCCTTGTGAAAGTTGCGTGGCTGTCAGTCAGGTCACGGCGCCGATCTGCCAGGGCACGAATTCGTTCTGCCCATAGCCGTGTTGTTCGCTCTTGCTGCGTTCGCCGGAAGCGATTCGCAGCATCTGCGCGAAGATGTAGGCGCCGCGCTCTTCGATGCTGGTGGAACCGTCGGCAATGCCGCCGCAGTTCACGTCCATGTCTTCTTCCTGGTGCTCGAACACCCGGTTGTTGGTGGCCAGCTTGATCGAAGGTGCGGGCGCGCAGCCGTAGGCCGAGCCCCGGCCGGTGGTGAAGGCGATCAGGTTGGCGCCACCGGCGACTTGCCCGGTGGCCGAGACCGGGTCGTAGCCCGGGGTGTCCATGAACACCAGGCCCTTGGCCCGGACCGCTTCGGCGTACTGGTAGACATCCACCAGGTTGCTGGAGCCGGCCTTGGCCACCGCCCCCAGGGATTTCTCGAGAATGGTGGTCAGGCCCCCGGCCTTGTTACCGGCCGAAGGGTTGTTGTTCAGTTCGGCGTTCATGCGCCGGCAGTAGTCTTCCCACCAGTGGATGCGCGCAATGAGTTTTTCCCCCACTTCGCGGCTCACGGCGCGGCGCGTGAGCAAATGTTCGGCGCCATAGATCTCCGGGGTCTCGGACAGGATCGCGGTGCCACCGGCCGCCACCAGGCGATCGACCGCATTGCCCAGCGCCGGGTTGGCGGTGATGCCGGAGTAACCGTCCGAGCCGCCGCACTGCAGGCCGACGATCAGGTGGCGTGCGCTGACCGGTTCGCGTTGCACCTGGTTGGCCTTGGGCAGCAAGGCCTTGACCTGCTCGATGCCACTGGCGATGGTTTTCGAGGTGCCGCCTATGCCCTGGATGGTGAAGGCGCGCAACTGGTCGCTGGCCGCAAGCCCCTGGGTTTCCAGCAGGCTTTCGATCTGGTTGGTTTCACAGCCCAGGCCGATGATCAGCACCGCGGCAAAATTGGGGTGAACAGCGTAGCCGCCGAGTGTGCGGCGCAACAGGCCCAGGGCTTCGCCGCTGGGGTCTACTGCGCAACCGGCACCGTGGGTCAGCGCCACCACACCATCGATGTTCGGGAAGGCGGCCAGTGCTTCGGGGTGGATGTCGCGACGAAAGTGATCGGCCACGGCCCGGGCGACGGTCGCCGAACAGTTCACCGACGTGAGAATGCCGACATAGTTGCGCGTCGCCACGCGGCCATCGGCCCGCACGATGCCCTGGAACACGGCTTCGGAGGCTGGCGATACATGGGCGTCCACGCCGAAGGCATAGTCACGGGCAAAGTCGCCCATCTCCACATTGTGTACGTGCACGTGGTCGCCGGCTTCGATGGGCTGGGAGGCAAAACCGATGATCTGCCCATAACGACGCAGGGCCTGGCCCTGCTCCACGCGCTGGGTGGCGACTTTGTGCCCGGACGGAATCGGCTGGCGCACGGTGACGGCTTCGGCTTCCAGGTTCAGGCCTTCAGGCAGGACCTGTCGGGCGATCACTACGTTGTCCAAGGGGTTGAGGCGAATCACGGCAGGGTCGCCGGTCCGTGTACTGGCTATCAGTTGCATGGGACCTCTCAGGGTATAGCGGCCGACTTCTTGTTATGGCGTCACCCTTTCTGTGGAGGGTGAATCTGCGCCAACTGTAAGGAGCCAACCCCGGGATTCCCAATGAGATGATCCGATCAACTGATAACCAAACGTTATCACTTCGACCTATTGCGCCCTGAAGTAGTCGAGCAATTTAGTGAGCGCTACCGACTTGGGTCGTGACCCCAAGGTCAGCAGGCCAATGTTGGCCATGGAGATCGGCAATTCCACCGGCAGGACAGTGACCATGCCATAACGCGCGTAATGCTCGGCCACGTCGTTGGGCACCACCGCGATCATGTCCGAGGCTTCGAGCATCGCCGTGGTGGCCAGGATCGAGGCGGTTTCCACGATATCCAGCGCCTGCACCATGCCGCCGGCCTGCAGGGCACTTTCCACCCGGCGACGCATGGGGCTGCCCATGGGGTGCAGGATCCAGGTCTGTGCGATCAGATCGGCCAACTGCAAGGGCGCAGAACCGGCCAACGGGTGGCCGGCACGGGCAATCACGCGCATCTGTTCGCCGTGGTCGAACAGTTCGATGTCCAGGCCGTGGCTATCGCTCTGATCGGGCACTCGCCCCAGCACCACATCGAAATCGCCGCGCAGCAAGGCCGGCAGCAAGGTATCGCTGGTCCCGACCTCAATGGAGATGCGCACCTTGGGGTGTTCGCGCTTGTACGCCAGCACCGCCTTGGTCAAAAGCGTCGGCACCGGCCCCATCACACTGCCGACCCGCACCAGCCCCGTGGCCCCGCGCGCCAGTTCGGCGATCTGCTCCTGGGCATGCTCGAACTCATGCAGCGCGCCCTGGGCGTAGCGGATCATCACCTCGCCATACAGGGTCGGCTGCATGCCGCGCGGCAAGCGGTCGAACAGGCGCACGCCCAGTCGCTCCTCCAGTTGCTGCAGCAGCAGGCTGGCGGCCGGTTGCGAGGTGTGCATCGCCGTGGCCGCCCGGCGCAGGTTGCCGAACTCGCCCAGGGCATTGAGCAAGGTGATCTGCCGGCTGGAAATTTTCAGGGCAGCAAAATTGCGCAGCTCGGGCGCCGTGGTTTCTGGCTCGATAGGCATATCAAATCCGGTATCGATACTTAGGAATTCGCGATTATGCCTGTATCGCCTGGCGATCTACAGTCGGGGCTCCCTATGGTCACCCAGAACAAGAATCCGCCATGAGCATTCGAATCACTCACCTGAGCGTGCGCGACATCCGTTTCCCCACCTCCCTGTCCCTGGACGGCTCCGATGCGATGAACAGCGCGCCGGACTACTCCGCCACCTATGTCGTGCTGCACACCGACGCGCCTAGCGGCCTGGAAGGCCATGGCCTGACCTTCACCATCGGCCGTGGCAACGAAATCTGTGTCGCGGCCGTGCAATCCCTGGCACCGCTGGTGGTCGGCCTGACCCTCGAAGACATCGTCGCCGACATGGGCGCCTTCTGGCACAACTTCACCGTGGGCGACAGCCAACTGCGCTGGCTGGGGCCGGAAAAAGGCGTGATCCACCTGGCCACCGCGGCCATCGTCAACGCGATCTGGGACCTGTGGGCCAAACACGAAGGCAAACCCGTGTGGAAGTTGCTGGCCGACATGACGCCGGAACAACTGGTGCGCTGCCTGGATTTCAGCTACGTCACCGACGTGCTCACCCCCGAAGAAGCCATCGCCCTACTGCGCCGCCAGGTGCCTGGTAAAGCCCAGCGTGAGGCGCAAATGCTCCGTGAAGGCTACCCCGGCTACACCACCGCGCCGGGCTGGCTGGGCTACAGCGAAGAAAAAATGCGCCAACTGGCGCGGTCGGCAGTCGAGGATGGCTGGACCCACATCAAGCAGAAAATCGGCGCCAACCTGGAAGACGACATCCGCCGCGCCACCATCCTGCGTGAAGAAATCGGCTGGGAACGGAGCCTGATGATGGACGCCAACCAGGTCTGGGGCGTCGACGAGTCAGTCGCCAACATGCGCCGCCTGGCCGCATTCGATCCGCTGTGGATCGAAGAGCCGACCAGCCCCGACGACATCCTCGGCCACGCCAGCATCCGCCAGCGTATCGCACCGATCGGCGTGGCCACCGGTGAGCACTGCCACAACCGGGTGATGTTCAAGCAGATGTTCCAGGCCGGCGCCCTGGACTTCTGCCAGCTGGACGCCGCCCGCCTGGGTGGGCTCAATGAAGTGTTGATCGTGTTACTGATGGCCGCCAAGTTCGACATCCCGGTCTGCCCCCATGGCGGAGGCGTCGGTTTGTGCGAGTACGTGCAGAACATCGCGCTGTTCGACTACATCGCCGTCTCGGCCTCGCTGCACAACCGGGTCCTGGAATACGTCGACCACCTGCACGAACACTTCCTCGACCCGGTGGTGATCCGCCGCGGGCGCTACATGCCGCCGCAACGGCCGGGGTACAGCATTGAAATGAGCCCTGAGACACTGGAGCGTTATCAGTATCCGGGTGGCGCGGTGTGGGTCGATATACAGGCGCACGCGGGGACGTAAAATTCAGACGCCCAACAAAAAGGGCCCCTCTCGGGTAATGCTGTTCACTTAAGCATGGGGTTGTTAAAAACTGGATTGGGGGGATATCCATTGCTGCGGTAACGGCCACCTATGGTTTCGCCCTTGCGGCGAGTCCCTTTTTCAAACGCCAAAAAAGAACCAAAAGGCTCTTGCCCCACCACTCGGTGCCTCGCCTAGGCTCGGCATGCCCTCACTCCGGCATTGCTCCGTGGGTCGCCACGATCAAAAGCAAAGCGAGGCGGCCTGACAGCCGACCTGGTTTCAAGTGAGCACGTTCCCCTGTAGGAGCAGCCGGTCGACGCTCGATTGCTCGCGAAAAACCTGAGAGCACCGCGGGGTGTCAGGCTCCCCGCGTCATCGTTGACCTCCATCGCGAGCAAGCTCGCTCCTACAGGTAAGAGCGAAACCATAGGTGGCCGTTACCGCAGGAATGGATATACACCTAATCCAAATATCCACCTGAAGCCCTCCAACCTAAAGTGAACAGCATTGCCCCTCTCGGGGCCCTTCGTACTCAAACCAAGACGTGCCTTACTTGCTACTCGTCAGCCCCAGGTCAGTTCCAGTGGCCTGTCTCAAACCGTCAACACGCAGACTCTTCACATCGCTCGCCGTCACCGCCGCACCCTGGTTACCCCAGCTCGTCCTGATGAAAGTCACAACCGCCGCAATTTGCTGATCTGATAATCGCCACGCAAAATCAGGCATGGTGAAGGTTGAGGGTGCCGCATGCGTCGCTGGCAATGACCCACCCTTCAGCACAATGTTGATCAGGGAAGTAGCGTCCTCAGTCTGCAGCACCGGGTTGCCGGCCAACGCAGGAAACACACGAGCGTATCCCTGGCCATCGGTTCTATGACAGGCCGCGCAATTGTCGATGTACACCGAAGCGCCGGGTTTGCTGTCGTCTCCTCGCCATAGAGCATCCGCCACCTGTTTGTCATATTGATGGGGCTTGTCGTCTGGGTCGGTGGGCGGCAGGCTTTTCAGGTATCGGGCGATCGCGCGCAGATCAGCCTCCGTCATGTATTGCATGCTGTGCTCGACCACATCACTCATGCCACCAAAGACAGCCCCTCTGTCGCTACGGCCGGTCTTGAGAAACAGCACCAGATCGTCTTCGCTCCAGCTCCCCAATCCATCCTTGTGATCACCACGAAGGTTCTTGGCGATCCAGCCTTCCAATGGCGCGCTGCCGGACAGGAACAACGGGCTCTCACTGGCACTCAGGGCCTTTTCCTGCATCGTGATTGCACGCGGTGTATGGCAGGCACCGCAATGGCCCAGGCCTTCGACGAGATAAGCGCCACGACTGACCACCGGATCTGCACCCACTGGAGCCTGATGGGTTTCAACTTTTGGGGCGAACAGTTCCCGCCAGATCGACAGTGGCCAACGCATACTCAGGGGCCATGGAATATCGGTCTCCTTGTTCGGCTGCTCAACAGGTTCCACGCCCTTCATGAAGTACGCGTAGAGCGCTTGCATGTCGGCCGGGCTGACACGTGCATAGGAAGGAAATGGCATGGCGGGATACAAGCTGCTGCCACTCTTGCCAATCCCATGACGCACCGCCCTGTCGAAGTCATCAAAGCTGTAGCCGCCAATGCCGCTGGCGTCAGGGGTGATGTTGGTCGAATACACCGTGCCGATTGGCGTCTCCATGCCAAGTCCGCCGGCGAAGGGTTTGCCACCCTTGGCGGTATGACAGGCAACGCAGTCACCGGCACGCGCCAGGTATTCTCCCTGTTTGATTTGGGCATCGGTGGACTCTGCAGCCCATGCCGGGAGGTTCGCGCAGAGCATCAACGCCGCGACAATTATTTTTTTCATCACGTGTCGCTCCTTATGCCTGAACCAGCGGGCCTGGGTTTTTCAAGTACTGTTCGCGAATCGCCCGTGCCGACCAGTACGTCAGGGCGGCGACAAGACCCGTGGGGTTGTAACCCAGGCCTTGAGGAAACGCTGAAGCGCCAGGGACAAAAACGTTGTGCACGTCCCAGCACTGAAGATAACGGTTGATGGCACTGGTCTTGGGGTCAGTGCCCATGATTGCGCCGCCGTTGAGGTGCGTCGTCTGATAGGACGCCGTATTGAAATGATCCCCTACTTTCTTGCCAAGCACGGCAATGGTTTTAGGGTTCATGGCCTGGGCGATCTTGCTCATTTTTTCGACCATGAAACGATTCATTTTTATATCGTTTTCCTGCCAGTCGAACGTCATGCGCAAAAGCGGCAGCCCGTAGGCATCGCGGTAAACCGGATCCAGGTCAAGGTAGTTGCCGCGATAGGATTGATGCGCACCATGCGCGTCCATCGACACCTGATGGGTGTAGTAATCGGCGGTCGCCTTCTTCCAGCTGCTGCCCCAGGCCGGGGTGCCTGGCGGGTTCGATGTACCGGCGATTGGCCGACTCCCCGCCTGGTTGACCCACATCGGCGATCCGCCGACAAAACCGTGGGGGCCGTGATCGAAGTTATCGGCATTGAAGTCATCCACCGCCACGCCGTTGCCACCCGCACCGATAAAGTTGTTGGTGTGGGTGTCCTTGTCGAAGAAGGCCTTGATGGTGGCCATGTTCTGATAGGCAAAGTTCTTGCCCACTACCCCTTCCCCGGTCTTCGGGTCATAGGGTTTGCCAATGCCGGATAACAACATCAGGCGCACATTGTTGAATTGGAAAGCCCCAAGGATCACCAGGTCCGCCGGTTGCTCGACCTCTCGGCCTTGCGCATCGATGTAGGAGACACCCGTGGCCTTGCGCTTGCTGCTATCGAGATTGACGCGCAGCACATGGGCGTTGGTGCGTAACTCAAAGTTCGGCACCTGGCGCAGGGCTGGCAGGATATTTACGTTGGGAGAGGCCTTCGAGTACATGTAGCACACGTAACCGCTGCAGAAGCCGCAGAAATTACAAGGCCCCATCTGTGCGCCATAAGGATTGGTGTAGGGTCCCGACGTATTGGCAGAGGGCAGGTTGTAGGGTTTATAGCCAACACTGAGTGCGGCCTTCTGGAACAACTGCGCCGAGTAGGTGTTCTTCTGCGATTCCAGAGGGAAATCACTGGAACGATCCGGCGCGTAGGGATTACCGCCCTTCCCTGCACCGACCAACTGGCCTTTCACTGTCCAGGCCTGGCCAGATGTGCCGAAGACCTTTTCGGCGAAATCGAAAAACGGCTCCAGCTCTTCGTAGGTGACGCCAAAGTCCTGGATGGTCATGTCCTTGGGAATGAAGTGCTTGCCGTAGCGCTCCTCGTAGTGGCTGCGCATCCTCAACTCGATGGGGTCGACGCGAAAATGCACGCCCGACCAATGCAGGCCCGCACCACCGACGCCTTTGCCGGGCAGGAACGCGCCAAGCTGCCGATTGGGCAACGCGACGTCATTGACGCTATGACGGATAGTCACCGTTTCCTTGGAGATGTCCTGGAACAGCTTTTTGCGCACGCTGTAGGTCAGCTCATCGATCACTTGCGGATAGTTTCCATCCGGATAGGTGTCCTGCATGGGGCCGCGCTCCAACGCCACCACCTGCAGTCCCGCCTCGGTCAGCTCCTTGGCCATGATGGCCCCGGTCCAGCCGAAACCGACGATGACCGCATCAACCTTTTTCAATACCGTCGCCATCTTCAAGCCCTCTCGCCACGAATCGACACTGCCGGGAAGGGGTACGGCTCGTTGCGCTCGACCCAATCCATGAAATCGGCGCGAGCGCCAGGGAAACCAATCTGGGTCCAGCCGACCATCCCTTTGTTACCGCCATGAATGGGGTCGCAGAAGAATCCTTCACGGGTGTTCTGCACCATCAGGCTGAAGAATGCTTTAACCGGAAAATCATCGAAAACCACCTCTCCGGACTCCATTTTGTGGAGAATACTGTCTCGGGTAGCGCTGTCTTGCGCAGCAAAAACTTTGCCGTAAGTGGTTTTGCACCACGCGTCCGTTTCCGCGATGCCCAGGCGGTAGAGTTGCTGCGGCGCCAATTGCAGTTGGTAACCCAGTTCAGGGGGAGCATCAGTCACAAATGGGCCCTGCATGTACCAGAGCGCACCTGTTGCGTAGGGCGTGTTCATCTGCCGATCGATAAATTCAGCTGCTCCCGCTTCAAGTGCACCGGGGCCAAGGTCGTCGGCAGGAATAAGGCGCGATACCACCGCCTGGACGAAAGCCCACTCTTCCTTGGTGAAATAGCTGGGCTGGTAATCGCTCGCGGGGGGTGCGATCGGCGCTTTGGCGGTCGGGGCGCTATCGGTTGCCGCCAGTGCGTTCATGCCGAAACCGGTACTGGCCACCGTCACTACGGGAATCAGGGTCAGCGTTTTGCGCAGAAAGTCCCGGCGCGGGTTGTCTTGATCTTGCTCAGACATCACAAATCCTCATCAGCAATTCGGGTAGGCGGCGCATCAATCTTGTTGGTTTTTGGACGCACTGGCTGGGAAAAAGCGGGGAATATATCGACGACCGAGACAAAATGAAACCGGTTTCAGAGCAGCTTGACAGCCGGGCAGCTGCAAACATTTATCGAGGTTGCGTTTACCCGAGAAAATACTGCAGCGGCCGTCGACGTCGTGCGTACAATGCGCGCCCCTTCATAAGCTAATGTTTTCCAATGAAAAAACTGCTGTCTGTAGTAGCGCTGACCCTCTCGGTAATCACCTGCGCCTTCGCAAGCCCACCCTCGACCTTTTCCGAGGCCAAGGTCATCGCCAAACAGAAAATCTATCTGGACCAGGCGAACAGCTCCATGGGCGAGTTGTATTGCGGCTGCAAATGGACGTGGGTGGGGAAATCAGGCGGACGTATCGATGCCGAGTCCTGTGGCCTCAAGGCCAGGAAGCAAGAGAATCGGGCAGAGCGCACTGAGTGGGAACATATCGTGCCCGCCTGGACATTCGGTAACCAACGCCAATGCTGGAAGAACGGTGGTCGGGAACACTGCGTGGATGATGATCCTGTGTTTCGCGCCATGGAAGCGGACCTGTTCAACCTCTACCCGTCCGTTGGCGAGGTGAACGGCGACCGAAGCAATTTCAACTACGGCATGGCTACCGGCGTAGCGCCGCAGTATGGGCAGTGCAAGACGCGGGTTGATTTCGATCAACGTGCTGCGGAACCCCGTGACGAGGTCAAGGGGCTGGTCGCAAGAACAACCTTCTACATGTTCGACAGGTACAAGCTGAGCATGTCCCGTCAGCAGCAACAGCTACTGATGGCCTGGGACAAGCAGTACCCGGTTTCGTCCTGGGAAAAAGAGCGGGATCGACGTATTGCAGCCATCATGGGGCACTCCAATCCATTCGTGACGGGCGAGCGTCGATGGTCGCAAGGATATAAGGCGGTCGGTGAGGGTGTCGTCAGCGCGATGCCTGTTAACCCGCCGCGGGCAGCAGCCCAGCCGACCCTGGCGAGTACGAGCGCAGCAGGTTCGATCATCGGCAACCGCAATAGCCACATCTATCACCTCTCAATGGGGTGTCCTGGGTATGCTCAGGTGTCGACGAAAAACCAGATAACTTTTGACTCTGAATCTGCAGCCCAATCCGCGGGATATCGCAAGGCAGGAAACTGCAAGTAGCTGCGGTGACGCAAATGGCCGGTTCGGTGCGCAACACCGAGCCGGCCACTTGATACTCGATAGCGTGACTACCGCTTGCCCCCGAATCGAGGAATCTCCAGACCCAGGCTTTCACGCAAGGTCGTACCTTCATACGCCCTGCGGTAGACACCACGCTCTTGCAGCAGCGGAACCACCTCGTTGGTAAAACGGTTGAACTGCTCAGGGTGGCCAATGTAGATGTTGAAACCATCCACCGCCCGGGCTTCGAACCAGTCAGCCATTTTCTGCGCAACAGTGTCAGCCGAGCCAACGAAGGCACCCGGGCGCAGCTGTCGACCGAACTCCACGGCCTGGCGCAGCGTGAAACCCTTCTCCCGTGCCTGATCGGCGATACGTTTGGCCGCGGTGAAAAAGCTGCTGCGCGCAGACTCCAGACTCTCCTGAGGGAACGGAGCATCGAGGTCGTATTGGCTGAAGTCATGCCAACCGAAGTTGCGGCCAAATTCCTTCAGCGCGAGCTCGAAGCTATGGTCGGCCTGATGGTAGTACTGCTCGATTTCACGCGCATGTTTGTCGTTGTCACCTACATGGATTTCGGCACCGGGCATGACCAGTAACTGCTCGGGATCGCGGCCAAGTCGCTGCGCCCTGCCCTTGATATCCTGGTAGAAAGCCTGGCCCTGCTCGACGCTGGCGGCATGGGTGAAGACCACATCCGCAGTCGCGGCGCCCAGATCGCGGCCCTGCTGCGAATCGCCGGCCTGGAAGATCACCGGCTGGCCTTGCTGTGAGCGTTGGATGTTCAGCGGGCCGACCACAGAGAAGTGTTCGCCCTGGTGATTCAGACGGTGCAGTTTGCCTGGGTCGAGAAACTGGCCCGTCGCCCTGTCGCGCACGAACGCATCCTCCTCATAAGAGTGCCACAGGCCCTGGACCACCTGGACGTGTTCGGCCGCCCGACTGTAGCGGGTGTCGTAATCGTAATGTTCGTCGCGACTGTAGTTGCCAGCGGTGCCGGCATCGCCGCTGGTGACGACGTTCCAGCCCGCACGGCCTTTGCTGATCAGGTCCAGTGATGCCAGGCGCCGCGCGACGTTATAGGGCGAGTTGTAGGAGGTCGTCAGCGTACCGACCAGACCGATATGTCGAGTGCTCACGGCAATCGCTGACAGCAGTGTCAGCGGCTCCAGACGATTCAGGTAGTGGGATGGCGAGCCCGGTGTAATGAACTGGCTGTCGACGATGAACATCAAGTCGAACAGTGCCGCCTCGGCCTGACGCGCAATGTCGATGTACCAGTCGACATTGACGCTGGCATCGGCGGGCAATTGAGGGTCCAGCCACAGGTTGTGGCGGCCTGGCCCACCACACCCCATCGTCAGCGCGCCCAGTTTGAGCTGTCTTTTGGTCATGGCAAAAATATCCTTATTTGGCCAAGGCTGGCTGCAAGGAGGCAGCGAATGAATTGTCGAACAGGTTGACTGCCGGGTAGGACTTGACCAGTCCCAGGCTTGCGAAAAAGTCCACGGTCTTCTGCGCCTCCACAGGAACCTGCGAGCTCAGTGGCTCGACGGTGGTTCGCGCTCGGGCAAACCAGAGACGCGCGATTTCAGCGTCAGCCCGGGTGCGTTTGGCCCAGGCATCGGCATAAGCGTTGGTATTGGCTGGATTTTGCAGCGTCCAATCACGCGCTTTCCTCAGGCGCTGGAGGAAATCACTGATTTGTGCGCGCTTGGCGTCGACGGAATTGGCGTTGGCGGCGATGAAGCTCTGGGCCGGGATCAATCCATCAGCCGTGGCCAGAATCCGCGCACCCTGGCGTTCCTGTTGCGTGACGTAGGGCTCCCAGGTAGCGATGACGTCAACCGAGCCACCGTCCAGCGCATGGGAGGCATCCAGTGCACTGAGATAACGCAAATCCAGCGAGTCGCGTGGGACACCGGCTTTATCCAGCGCGGTCAGCAGCAGCTGCTGGCTCCAGGAACCTTTCCAAATGGCCGCGCGCTTGCCCTTCAGATCCTCAAGACTGTGGATCGACGAATCCTTGCTCACAAGAATGGCCACACCGCCAAGACTTTGCCGGCCGACTGCAATCACCTTGATCGGTGCGCCCAATGCGCCCAGGAACAGCGCGGGCGCATCACCGAGCAGCCCGATATCGAGACTGCCGACATTGAGTGCCTCGGCGACAGGCGACCCTGCCGTGAACTGCTTCCACTCAAGGGTATAAGGCAGATCGTCAAGTACCCCCGCCGCCTCCATCACGGCCTGGGCGTTGTAACTTTGGTCACCCACCACCAGCGATTGCGCGTTCGCAGCAAGACACAGCCATGCAGCGGCCATCCCGGCCGCCAGTTTCGTCAGGTAACGCACGTTCGTCTCCAGATGCCTTTTCAGGCAAGTCAGGTCGATCCGCGCGCGCGGTCTCGGTACTATTTACAGGAATGGACGAGCCGATATGGGCTCGATAGGCATGCCGAAGCTTTTTCGCGATCACATCTGAATGCGGCCTGCTTTATACGATGAGGCCCTGACCACCTCTCGTAAAATACTCATTACGCATAACGTAATTCCATAAAAATGCAGTTTTTGCATGAATTACGAAAACCAGGGTGCCGCAACTTCCTTCAATCGACTTCATCGACGACCCTGATCTGCGTCAGCCCCACCAGTTCAGCCTGCCATAGCACCTCCTCTGGCGTCGCGTCCGCATTGGGCATGATCAGGCTGTTCTCGCCATCGCCAAAATGCAGTTGCAGCAGGTGCATCGCCGCCTCATGGGTGGGCAACCGAGGTGGCTCGAGTTCGAACAGGTGAGTGCGAGGCTCGCCGTTGAACAGGTATTGCACGGTGTAGTGGTGCATGGGGAATTCCTCGATAGTGCCCTGCCCTCTGATGCCAGGCCTGTCTTTATGGCAAATGATCAGGAGCAAAGGTTCGACTTTTTTGCTTGCTCATTACATATGGATATCCGTATATTTGATTATCCATATGTAATAGGCCCAACCCAATGCTCACGCCCCCTGAGGTATTCAAAAACCTGGCCGACGAGACCCGCGCCCGCGCCACCTTGCTGATCGCCCACCAGGGCGAGCTGTGTGTCTGCGAGCTGATGTGCGCGCTGGACGACAGCCAGCCGAAGATCAGCCGTCATCTGGCGCAACTGCGCAGCAGCGGGTTGTTGCTGGATCGCCGTCAGGGGCAATGGGTTTATTACCGACTGAATCCGAACCTGCCTGCCTGGGTGCACGAGATCCTGCAGGTGACGTTGCAGGGCAACGCCGATTGGCTGCAAAACAACGCGTCCCGCCTGCAGAACATGGACGGGCGCCCTGTGCGCGATGCTGCCTGCTGCTGAATCCCTGATCGAGTGAGTTTTCGATGCTGATTGCCTTTGCTGTTTTTGTCTTCACCCTCATTCTGGTCATCTGGCAACCCAAGGGGCTTGGTGTGGGCTGGAGCGCCGCGGCCGGTGCAATCATCGCGTTGGCGGTGGGTGCGGTGTCGCTGCAGGATATTCCCACGGTGTGGGCCATCGTCTGGAACGCGACCGCGACCTTTATCGCCATCATCATTATCAGTCTGCTGCTGGATGAGGCCGGCTTCTTCAAATGGGCCGCGCTGCATGTGGCGCGCTGGGCGCAGGGCAGTGGCTATCGCTTGTTCGCGTTTTGCGTGCTGCTGGGCGCGGCGGTGTCTGCGCTGTTCGCCAATGACGGCGCGGCGCTGATCCTGACGCCCATCGTCATGTCCATGCTGCTGGCGCTGCGTTTCTCGCCCGCCGCGACCCTGGCGTTCGTCATGGCTGCCGGGTTCATCGCCGACACCGCCAGCCTGCCGCTGGTGGTGTCCAACCTGGTGAACATCGTGTCCGCCGGCTACTTCGGGCTGGGTTTTGCCGAGTATGCGTCGGTGATGGTGCCGGTGAACCTGGTCAGCGTCGCCGCCACCCTGCTGGTGCTGTTCCTGTACTTCCGTCGGGACTTGCCACCGCGCTATGACGTGGACGCGCTGCCGGCGCCGGAAACGGCGATTCACGACCGCGCCACCTTTGTCGTCGGCTGGTGGACGTTGCTGGGCTTGCTGGTCGGCCTGTTTGTCCTGGAGCCGCTGGGTGTTCCCATCAGCGCGGTCGCGGCGGCCTGTGCAGCAATTCTGTTCGCGGTGGCGGCCAAGGGTCACCGGATCTCCACCCGGCGCGTGTTGCGCGAGGCACCCTGGCAGGTGGTGGTGTTCTCGCTGGGCATGTACCTGGTGGTGTATGGCCTGAAGAACGCAGGGCTGACGGATTCGCTCACCCATGTGCTCGACCGCCTGGCCGACTACGGTCTGTGGGGCGCCGCCATCGGCACCGGCCTGCTGTCCGCGCTGCTGTCGTCGGTGATGAACAACATGCCCAGCGTTTTGATCGGCGCGTTGTCGATCCAGGGCAGCGGCGCCGACGGCGTGGTTCGCGAGGCGATGATCTACGCCAACATCATCGGCTGCGACCTCGGCCCGAAAATCACCCCCATCGGCAGTCTCGCCACCCTCCTCTGGCTGCATGTGCTCGAGCGCAAGGGCGTGCGCATCACCTGGGGCTACTACTTCAAGATCGGCATCGTGCTGACCCTTCCGGTTCTGTTGATCACCCTTTCGGCCCTGGCGCTGCGCCTGAGCCTGAGTCTTTGACGCCGCCGTGAGCGGCAGGAGCAAATCCATGCGAGTCCTGTTCATGTGCACGGCCAACAGCTGCCGCAGCATCCTTTCCGAGGCCATGTTCAATCACCTGGCGCCGCACGGTTTCGAAGCGGTGAGTTCGGGGAGTTTTCCCAAGGGCCAGGTACTGCCGCGCAGTCTTGTCACCCTGCAACAGGCCGGCATTGCCATCGACGGCTTGAGCAGCAAGGGCAATGACGCCTTCGAGGGCAACCCGCCGGATATCGTCATCACCGTGTGCGACAAGGCGGCGGGTGAATCCTGCCCGGTGTACTTCGGCCAGGCTGTGAAAGCCCATTGGGGCCTGGAAGATCCATCCGATGTGGTGGGTGATGAAGCGCTGGTCGACGCCGCCTTCCGCGCCACCCTGGCGCGCATCGAACAACGCTGCAAGGCCTTCCTCGCCCTGCCCTTCAACACTATCAGCCGCGATGAACTGAAACGCGAGCTGGATCGAATCGGCTCGCTCTGAGCAGGAGGAAAAATGTCAGACCACCTTCCCAACCTTGATCTCACGCTGTTCGACGGCCCGCAGATGCCGAACCAGCCCAGTGCGCACAAGCCACGCATCCTGCTGCTGTACGGCTCGACCCGCGAGCGCTCGTTCAGCCGCCTGCTGGTCGAAGAAGCCGCGCGCCTGCTGGAGCACTTCGGCGCCGAGACGCGCATCTTCAATCCCTCCGGTTTGCCGCTGCCCGACGATGCGCCCGTCGCCCACCCCAAGGTCCAGGAACTGCGTGAGCTGATGCAGTGGTCGGAAGGCCAGGTCTGGTGTTCGCCGGAACGCCATGGCGCGATGTCGGCCGTGTTCAAGGCGCAGATCGACTGGGTACCCCTGGAGCTCGGCGCCGTTCGCCCGACCCAGGGCAAGACGCTGGCGGTGATGCAGGTGTGTGGCGGCTCGCAGTCGTTCAACGTGGTCAATCAGCTGCGTGTGCTGGGGCGCTGGATGCGCATGTTCACCATCCCCAACCAGTCCTCGGTGCCCAAGGCCTACATGGAGTTCGATGAGGCGGGCCGGATGAAGCCATCCCCGTACTACGACCGGGTCGTCGACGTGATGGAAGAACTGGTGAAATTCACCCTGCTGCTGCGTGATCGCCAGGCGTTCCTGGTGGATCGTTACTCTGAACGCAAGGAGACCGCCGAGCAGCTCATGGCCCGGGTCAACCAGCGTTCCCTCTGAAGGCAATGCCAGGTTTATGCGCGGCCAATTTCCAGCATGGCGCGCAAGCCTGTGGGGCTGCGATTCTCCAGTTTGATTTGCCCACCCAGGCGATCGGCAATGGCCTGGACGATGGTCAGCCCCAGCCCTGCTCCCTGGTCATTGCCGCGGCTGTAGAAACGCTCGAACAGCCGAGCGCGATCGTCCTCGTTGATGCCCGGCCCCTCATCTTCGACGGACAACTCAAGGACGTTTTGCCTGGCGGCCAGCGTGACCCTGATGAGTCCATGCAGCGGTGAGAAGTTCGCCGCATTGGTGACCAGGTTGTTCAGGGCGATATCAATCGCGGCGGGGTCTACCCGCACCAGGCCGATGTCGTCACTGACGTCGAACACCAGTTCCAGGTCCTTGCTCAATAACCAGGGCGTCAGCTGGATCAGGCTGTCGCGAACGGTGGCGGCCAGGTCGATGGGGGCAGGCGGTTGCGTGCCGGGATTGGGCTCGATACGCGCCATGGTCAGCAACTGGTTGACCAGTCGACTGGTACGGTCGACACCGGCAATCAGGTGTTCAAGGGATACGCGCCGCTCCGCGTCACTGCCCGCCTCCATCAGGTTTTGCGCATGCACCCGCAGCACCGCCAGGGGCGTGCGCATTTCGTGGGCGGCGTCGGCGATGAAGCGCCGCTCGCGCCCCATGACTTCCTGGATTTGCGCGAGCATGCGGTTGAGGGCGGCCTGCATCGGTTCAAGCTCGGTGGGCAGCGGCGTCAATTGCAAGGGCTCGAGTGAGCCGGGCTGCCTGGCCCGCAATTTGGCCGCCATATCGACCAGAGGCTTCAATCCCCAGCCGATGGCCAGCCAGATCATGGCGGCCAGCATCAGGCTTGCCAGGACATTGGGCCACAGCGTGTGGCTAACGATCCGATCGACCAGGTCCGAGCGCACGTCGTCGCGTTCGCCCACCCAGATGCGCAGGTTGTTTTGTTTGTCTTCGAGCAGGAAGGCGCGCCAATGCCGGTTTTTCAGGTCGACTACATCGCTGAAGCCCGGGGTAACCGGTGGCGCACTGAAGGACGGTGAGCTCGCCGTGTGCACCAGCAACTCGCCCTTGAAGTTCCAGACCTGAAAGGCAATCTTCGATTCATAGGGATGCCCGTCGACCCTGGGCGCCGCCTCGCTCAGCGCCTGATTGAAGGCCCGGTACAGATCGGCATGCTCCTGGCTCGCCAGGGGCATGCGCATGACGCCTTGCAGGAGGCGCGCGTTCTGGGCCAGTTGGGCATCGTAGACTTCGGCGATTTCGTGGTTGCTGTCGTGCAGGTTGAGCACGCTGATCACCGTCAGGCCCGCGAGCATCAGGCCAATGATCAAGGTCAGGGTGCGACGCCTGATCGAGGTCATCGGCGCTCCTCCACCAGGTAGCCGATCCCGCGGATGGTGCGGATCAGGTCGGTGGAGAACTTCTTGCGCAGGTGATGGATGTGCACTTCCAGGGTGTTGCTTTCGGCCTCCTCGTTCCAGCCGTAGAGCAACTGCATCAGATGATCGCGCGTCATCACCCGGCCAGGGGGCGACAGCAATTCGTGGAGCAACTGGTATTCCTTGGGTGTCAGGGCGACGGGCTCACCCTTGTAGCTGACTTGCTGGGTGCCTGGATTCAGGCTGATGCCGGCGTGTTCGATCAGCGCTTGTGCACGGCCGGCGCTGCGTCGCAGCAGCGCCCGTATGCGCGCTTTCAGTTCGGCCAGGTCGAACGGCTTGATCAGGTAATCGTCGGCGCCGGCATCCAGCCCGGCGATGCGGTCTTCGGTGGCATCACGCGCGGTCAGGATCAGCACCGGCAGGTTGGAGCCACCGTCGCGCAGCTGCCTGAGCACCTGGAGGCCGTCCATGCGCGGCAGGCCAAGGTCGAGTACCGCCAGGTCAAAGATTTCACTGAGCAGCGAGTGCAAGGCGCTGCTGCCGTCCTGCAACCAGTCGACGGTGTAGCCTTCTCGACTGAGGGCCTGGTGAATGCCCTCGCCGAGTGCCACGTCATCCTCTATCAGTAATAAGCGCACACGGACTCCTGTCAGCCGAGTTTCTTGTTCACGTCCACCAACAGCGCTTCAATCTCTTTGCGCCGCCCGGCGTCGGCGCTTTCGCGGCCGGGACGCGGCGCGGCCAGCAAGGCTTTCTGCAGGGCGGCCCTGGCCTCGACGTAACGCTTTTGACGGTAGAGGTGATCGCCCCAAAAGTACAGGCTGTCGATGCCGTTGGGGTTCATTTGCAAGGCGACCTTGAGCAATTGTTCGGCCTTGTCCGAGTCGCCAAAACCAATGGGCCAACCCGGCACCCGGTCGTACAGCGCACCAAGGCTGGTGTAGGCAGAACCTTGCAGGGCCTTGGGGTCCAGGGTCAGGGCTTTTTCCAGGTCGGCCCTGGCCGCCTTGACCTTGCTCAGCGCCCCGAGCCCGCCTTGGGCACCGGCCCAACTGCTGGTGACGATACCGGACCAGATCCAGGCCTCTGCGACTGCCTGGCGTTCCTGGGTGAAGCTTGCAGCTTGCGCGGCGAGTTTTTCGAAGGCCGCGGTGCGTTGATCCTCTGGCAACTCGTACTGAATATGCGCCCAGCTTTGCTGGATCCCGTTGAGGCGTTGCTGGTCGGCGGCATCCAGCGCCCAGACACTCTGGCTCAAGACGCCGCACAGCAGGCAGGTGATGATCTTTTTCATGGCTTGAGTTTCTCCTCGTCGGGTTTCTGGCTCAGGTGGCGGATCAGCGGCAATTGCTTGCGCAGGCCCCGGTCCACCAGGTGCGGCAACAGGCTGTTGAGGCGCACGAAAAAGCGCTCCGGCCAGCCCAGGTACAGGTCACGACGGTCACCGGCAATGGCGTGGATCACCGCGGCGGCCACCGCCCGCGGGTCGTCGACATTGGCCTTGAGCGCATCGTTGAGCGCCTGGGCTGCCGGGCTGTTCATGCTGGTACGGGTGGCGCGGGGGGCGACGTAGAGCACGCTGACCCGGGTGTCCGCCAGTTCCCGACGCAGGGCTTCGGAGAATCCGCGCAGGGCGAATTTGGTCGCGCAATAGCTGGCGTATCCGGGGTATCCGATGGAGCCATAGGTTGAACCGACGTTGACCACCATGGCACTGTCGGCCTGCTTGAGCAGTGGCAGCAGCAGTTTGGTGAGGCAGATCGGCGCGCTGATGTTCACCGCCAGCATCGCGTTGATCTCACTGTCGTCCAGCTGTTCGAGCATGGCGAAATGATTGACCCCGGCGGCATTGATCAGCAGGTTGATGCCACCGATGCTTTCCGCTTCCGCCAGCACTTCTCGGCGCTCGGCGAGCAGCGTCAGGTCAGCGCCGATCCAGAACAGGTTGCGCGGGTACTGCTCGAGCAGCGGTGCCAGCGGTTGCCGATTGCGTGCCACGGCCAATACCCGGGCACCACTGGCGCACAGGGCCGAGGCGATGGCCAGGCCGATGCCGCCGCTGGCGCCGGTCAACACCACGCGGGCTTCAGACAGGCGCATGCCGGTTCTCCCCGTCATGCGGCAGGCCGCGGAACATATCGGTGTACAGCCGGTAGACCACGTTGGAGGCGTGAATGACGGCGGCCTGGTCGTCCGGATCTTCCAGCCTGTTCATCAGTCGGCGGTAGGTCTGCATGTGCTCGATATCCAGTGAGCCGTGGGAACTCAAGTAGCTGAAGGCGCTTTGCGGCAAGTACAGGCGTTGGCGGATGCTGTCGGCGGCCTGGGTGGCCAGGGCAATGCTGGTGCCTTCGAGCACGTTGACCATGCCGAACAGCCCCACCGGGTTGCCCCGGGCAATCAGGTCGTAGAGAAAGCTGACCATCAATTCGATCGCCATGGACGGACGCCCGGTGCGCACAGCATCCCTGTCACCGCCGCAGGCTTCGATGTCATCGAGTACCCACTTTTCGTGGCCGTATTCATCCTCGATGTACTCACAGACCGCCTCACGCAGCCATTCCAGGCGCGACGGCAGGCGCGCACCGCAGGCCATCATCAAGGGGACGGTATGGCGCACGTGGTAATAGGCTTGCGCCAGGAAGGCCTGGTAACTGTCCAGGCTGACGTTGCCCTCCAGGGCATCACGGATGATCGGCACGTTGAACAGCTCAGTGCGTTGTTGATGCGTGGCTTCTTGCAGCCTGTCAAAAAAACTCATGGTGCGGATTCCTCGGAAAATGCGTATTCACTGAGTTGCTCCCGGTAGCGCTCGACGATGGCGTCCCGCCGGTGCCGGCCATTGGCGGTGAGCAAACCGTTGGCGGCCGTGAAGGGTTGATCGAGACGGGTCCAGCGATGGACCCGGGCGTAGTCGGGTAACGCCTGATTGGCCTGGCTGACGGCGGTAGCCAGTTGCTCGTCGCTGCAATCGGGGCGATGGGGCCAGAGCAGCGCATGGTTGTGCGCCATCGCCTCGCCATGCACGAAGGCCTGGGCGATCAGCCCGCGCTGGGTCAATTCGGCCTCCACCCACTCCGGATTCACGTTGCGCCCGAAACTGGTGACGAACTGATGTTTCTTGCGGCCCTTGAGGTAGAGAAAACCCTCGGCGTCGAACTCGCCGAGATCACCGCTGGGCCACCATGCCGCGGTATGGGGCGCCTCGCCCAGGTAGCCGAGCAAGGTGCAACCCTTGATCAGCACTTCGCCGTCGTCCGCCAGGCGGATCTCTACATGGGGCAAGGGCTGTCCGACGCTGCCGGGACGGTGCGCCTGTGGGCGATTGAGGCACACCACCGAGGCGCACTCCGACAGTCCGTACCCTTCGTAGACCGGCACGCCCACCCGCTGTGCACGACGCAGCAGATCCTCGGAAACCCGGGCACCGCCCACGGCGGCAAAACGCAGGTGCCGTGGGTCGAAGGCGTGCTGTTCGGCAGCACTGACCAGCATCAGCAGCAACTGCGGCACCAGGATCAGGCTCTGCGGCGCCCGGTTGGCCAGGCACCCCAGCAGTTGCGGCACGTTCACCCCGCTGGCGCCTTCAATCCCTAAGGTTTTCGCGCCGGGCAGGCTCAAGGTCGCGCCGGCGTACAACGCGGCATAACAACCGATGTTCTCCAGCAGGATGGCCAGTGGCAGCAGCGCCAGATGGTGTTGCGGGTGGGTAGGTTTGCTGGCCTGATCCAGCTCGCGGCTGACCCGCAGGATGCTGTCGGCACTCAGGCACACTCCCTTGGGCGTACCGGTGGTGCCCGAGGTGAAGGTCAACTTGGCCGTGCCTTCAGGCATCACACTCGGACCGCTGAAACTACGGCGCCAGAAGTCGCCGTCCGTTTGATAGCCAGCCGCTTGCAGTTCGTCGTGCAGGTGCGGTTCGGCGATGACCCGTTCGGCGCGGCTCTGCTCCAGGCAGTGCCTGCGTTGCGCCGGGCTGAAAAAGCCCGGCAAGGCGACACAGGCCAGGCCGGCGAACAGTGCGGCCAAGTCCCAGAGCATGGCCTCGACACCGTTGTCCAGCGCCAGGGCCACGACCTCGATCTGCTCATCGCGCAGCCGCTGCTGGCGCTTCATCACTTCGGTATACAGCGTGGCGTAGTCCAGTTTCAGCTGATCGCCCCACAACGCCGTGACTTTTGCCTGATCCTCGGCATGGCTGCGCAGGGTCTGTTCGAACAGTTCCAGCTCAGGCGACATGGCAGCATGCCTCACTCGACGTCGGCAAACCCAGGCGACTGAACAACCCGATATTGCGCAAATGAATGAAGCCGGCGCGGATGTTGCCAACGTGAACCCAAGGCTTGCTTTCGTAGTAACTGCCCCAGGCGTGGCGGTCATCGCCGAGCCGCGCAGGGTCGGCGGCGCACAGCGTCACGGGCTTCAAACCCAGGCGATGAAAGCTGTTGACCAAGCCCAGGTTGCCGGTAAAGGCCACCCATTCCAGGCCTCCCATGGCCAGCAGGTAGGTCATCGCGATGATGCTCATGCGCGCGTTTGCGGTGTCGCTGGCGGCCAGATTGCCCACCTCGACGATGGCCGACCGCTCTACGGCCTGGTCTGCCGTGGCGCTGATCAGCGGATCGATCGCTTCATCCAGGTAACACTCCAGGAACAGCGGTCCGGTGCTCGCCAGGCGCACACCCACTACTGCACAGAGCGCATCGTTGGCATCAAGCATGCCGAACAGTTCAGGCATGAAATGGCGAATGTCGGCGCCGTGGGCCTTGCGAAAACGTTGCTGGATAAAGGTTTCGAAGGCACACCGTTGCGGGTCGTAGGGCAAGGCCCTGGCGAGGTGCAACCGCGGCGTTTCGGCCTGGCCAAACTGCAGCGGCAACTGAACATTCCAGTTGAAATCGGACATTGGAAAATACCTCCCCCGGATCTATTGGGGAGGAGTATCGAAGGCGTTTCTTAACGAAGTCTGAAGGTGATCGAAAGAAGCTGGATGGTGTAGGCCATAATGACGCGTATTGCACTGCAATCGGCGGGGACCTTCCAGATGATCTCGATTGAACTGCACGCGGCCCGGCGCGATGAGCTGCAGACCCTTGAAAACCTGATGCAGTTCTACACCTATGACTTCAGCGAGTGGGTGCCGCTGGCACTGGGCGAGCAGGGTCTTTTCAGCCTGATGTCCCTCTCGGACTACTGGCGAAAACCCGCGACCCAGCCTTTTCTGATCAAGGTCGACGGAGAGTTGGCCGGATTCGTGACCGTGGATGATGAAGTCCATGTACCCGACGCCCGCCACAACATCGGTTACCTGTTCGTCAGTCGGCGCTTTCGTGGCCAGGGTGTCGCCAGATTTGTCGTGTCCACTCTGTTGAACCGCCTCCCTGGTCGATGGCAAATTTTCCATGTCGAGGCGAACCGGCCGGCGCGGCTGTTCTGGGCTGCCGTGATGCCCGAGCTCACGCAAAACCGGTTCAGCCTGCATCAGCTGTCGATCCAGGGGTTGCCGTGCAGCGTTTATTGTTTCGAAACGCCGTAAACCCTGTAGGAGCCGGCTTGCCGGCGAAGGCGTTGAAAGTCCAACACAAGGCTCAAGGACGCCATCGCCGGCAGGCCAGCTCCCACAATAGATCGGGTAAAGCCGCGAGCTTCGCCGGCAAGCCCCCCTCCCTTTCTAATTCCAAATCAGCTTTGTCGGACAATATGTAGTGAACAAAAATATTCACTACAAAACCGTTGACGCCTTCGATTTGCCCTTGCATGATGCAGACGTCTCCCCGATCGGGAGTACTGGCAACACGCTTGAGCAAGCTCGTCTGACCGCCGAGCTGTTTTTTCCGGATACACGCTGCCCACAAGGCAGATTGAAGAAGCTGACCTGGCCTGAACGTCCAGTACAAGGGCGAGAAGCGCTGGCGATCCATCCTCATGATGCTTGTGGCCGACCCTGAAAAGGTCGGCAGGGGCCAAAGGTTATCGCCGCTTCTCTTCGTTGTGACGCTATTGCGTAGCAGTTATTCAACACGACTACATGCAACAGACGCGGGACCCCGTCGATTTCGACGGACGACTGCTGACGTCCTGGTTTCGGTGCCAGGGATCAACTAACCGATGGGCTACCTGTATTAGCGAATCAACTTTGAAAGATCACCAAATGGTCAAGGGGTTTTTATGATGAATCTGAACAATCAACCAACTATCGAAGAACTGGCTCGTATGTTCGCTGCGCAAAAAGACAGCCATGACAGCCATATCCTGTGGATCAGCAAGTCGGGCGAAGTTCAAATCGACTGCCTGTCTCCACACGCCCATGAAGCGGAGTTCGACCAGAACAACGAGAACCTGCTCGCCCGACTGAAGATGTACCGTCGCGGCCAGGGCTATGTCGGCAAGAAAGCAGCGGCCGACAAGGACTTCATCGGTAATGTTCTGCAAACGCTGAAACAGGCCTGGGCCTCGCTGCAGAACCAGAACGAAGTTCGGGTGATTGATCGGTTCTACTGATTAGAATTTAAATTATTAAAAAAAGGGCCTGCTCCCAATAAGAGCAGGCCCTTTTTAATGCCTGATATTCCTAACCACCACAGATCCAGTGTGGGAGCGGGCTTGCTCGCGAATGCGTCGGGTCAGCCAACGTCAATGTCAGCTGATAGACCGCATTCGCGAGCAAGCCCGCTCCCACAAGGAGATTTGTGGTGATCAAGAAAATTCAGTGCCCATCTGGTGTAAAGCCGTCGAAGCCGCCTGAGCTTGACCGCAGCGACCGCCCAGGCAGCCGCTGCGGCAATCTTTTTAGCGTTTGACCGACAGATCGACCTGGGTCATGCGACTGCGAATGGTGAACACACCATCGCCCGAGAGAATCGCGCTGCGCGCAAACAGGCGGCCGCTCTCCCAGTTCGACAGGCCCAGTTCCGGCTTGTTGAGTGCGTACTGACCATCGACCCAACGGGTGATCCCGTTACCGACAAAGGGCGCGTTGACCGCGTTGTAGAAACGTTCCTGGGTCGCGGCATCTTCACTGAGCAGCGACACGGTGAATTGCGGGCTGTAGCGGTTGAACAAGGCGATGGCGCTGTCCAGGTCGTCGACGATCTTCAGGCTGACTTCCGGCGTCTCTTCCCATTCCCACTCGCGACCCAGTTGATCTTCCGGCAAGGATTCGGCCTGAGCTTCAGTGCGATAGCCTTCGGCGCGGTAGACCTCGACGCTCGCGGTCTGCCAATCCGCCGGCAGGAACGCTTCGCTACCTTCGACGATGTGCAACTTGCAGCCCTGGCTGCGTGCCTTGCCGGCCTGTTGCAGCGCGTCGAGAAACAGCGGTACCAGTTCCGCGGCGCGATCGCGCTGGATCAGGCATACGTTCAGGGTATTGCAGACCTTGCGGTCGAGGGAGTTGCGCACCACGGAGGCGAAGCGCTTGGCATCGGCGTCGGTGTCGGCGATCAACCAGGCGCCGCCAGTTCCGTGAAGGCTGACGGCAGTGCCGGCCTGTTGCGCGATGCTGCCCAGTTGACTGACGGCACGTCCCGAACCACGGGCCACGGCCAGTGACAGGCGGCGGTCGGCAAACATCGCCCAACCGGCGGCGTGATTGACGCTTTCCACCAGTGAAACCGCACCAGTCGGCAGCCCGGCGTCGTTCAGCGCCGGGTTCAGTGCGTGGGTGACGATGGCCTGGGCCGTGCCCAACGCATCGCTGCCAATGCGCAGCACCGCGGTGTTCCCCGTGCGCAACACCCCGGCAGCATCGGCGAAAACGTTCGGCCGACCTTCGAAGACGAACGCGACGATGCCCAACGGCGAGACCACTTGTTCGACTTTCCAGCCGTCGTGCTCGACGCAACTGATCACTTTGCCGCGGGTGGCCGGCGCATCGCGCCAGGCGCGCAGGCCTGCGATCATGTCGCGGCGCATGCGCTCATCGGCCAGCAGGCGCGTGGTCGAGCGGCCACGGGCCTTGGCCCGTTCGATGTCGGCCAGGTTCGCGGCCTCGATCAGGGCCCAGCACTCGGGCGTTTCCAGACGTTGCGCGAACAGATCGAAGAAGGCGCTGATGGCCTGGTCCGACACCGTCGACAGCGCCTTGAACGCCGCTTGTGCACGCTCGATCGCCACCGCTGCGGCTTGCTGGTCCGCCACCGGGATCAACAACAGCTCGCCGCTGACCTGCTCCACCAACAGGTGGTCACCGGGCTGGAAGCGTGCCGCCAGTTCGGGGCTGACCACAGTGACACGGTTACCGGCGAAAGGGATTGGCGTGCCAGCGACTAGACGTTCGAGCGCAAGAGACATGAAGCGGTATCACCATGCAAAGGGCGGGCGGAAAATGTATAGCAAAAGTCCCCGAGCGTCATCCGCCGCCCCCATCGCCCAAGACAGCTGCCCAGTGTTGCACCTGGTTACGTATCAAAGTGTGTACAGCCCCACCCCAGACACACCACGCCTTCATTTCCACGCACAAACGACACACTGCAGATACACCCGGTTGATGAAATACATCTCAACGGGCACCCCACCGCCCGACTTCCCTGCCTCGAAGGAAATCAACCATGAGCGCCACTATTTCATCGGCCGTCAAAGGCCTGCACCTGAACCTTGACCGTGCCGGCAGCTGGATAGCGCCACTGACCCTGCGGGTGTTCCTCGCCTGGGAATTCTTCGAGTCGGGCCTGGAAAAATTCAACGGCGAGAACTGGTTCGCCGATATCCAGGACCGCTTCCTGTTTCCGTTCAACCACTTGCCGGCCACGTTGAACTGGGAATTGTCGATGTGGGTGGAGCTGATCTGCGCCCTCGCCCTGCTGGTGGGCCTGGCCACACGGTTCTCGGCGATCAGCCTGATCGTGGTGACCATCGTCGCGACCGCCGCGGTGCACTGGCCGGCCGACTGGTCGACCTTGAGCGAACTGGCCCAGGGTTACTCCATCAGCAACAAGGGTTTCGGCAACTTCAAGCTGCCGCTGATCTACCTCGCCGCCCTTGTGCCGCTGCTGCTGTCCGGCCCTGGCAAATTCAGCCTCGATGCCTTGCTGGCCCAATGCTTCTGGCGCCGCGCTCATCTGTAAAACGCTGCCGGATCAGAGCTGGTTGGTCATCGCCATGTTCACGAACCGGGTATCGAAGCGCAGCTTGATGTTGTTTTTGTCGCCCAGGGTCGAGCCATCGGCGAACTGCATGCCCACCGCGTCAGCACTGGTGGCCGCTTGACCCAGCAAACCCTTGGCGAAGGAAAAGGTGCGGACCTTGTCCATGGTGTGGCGGATAGCCTCGGAGCTGGCGAATTCGTAGGCCGTGGTTGGCGTGTAGAACAGCATGGTCTGGGTAACGGTAAAACACACACGAGAATACCTTCATGGGAACCTCACGGGTTATGAATGGGATGACGCAATGAGTTCAAACGAGCGGCTGGGTATAGCGGCTCAATGTCGGGGATTCGCGCTCATTCCACTGCGCGGCGCTGCGGGTGAACCCGGTGGATTGCGCGTAGCTGACGTGCGGTTCCAGCGTGTCGATGATGAACAGGCGTTCGCAGGCCAGCCCATCAACCAGCAATCGCTGGATGATGTGAACGCTGTCAGCCTGCAGTTCGAAGCCGTCCAGTGGGATCAGGGTCTGCCCCACGCGCGCGGCACAGGTCGAGAGCGTTACGTTGTAGCCCTCGTCGAGCGAGCCTTGGGCCACCGATGTTTCGAAGTTGAACGCACGGCGCAGCCATTGCGGGTCATCCGCGTATTGAGCGACCAACTCACGCAGTGGCACACCTCCATCGAGCGGATGTGCACGCCCCAGCACCAGCGCCGCATATTCACCACAAACGATCAATCCCCCGCCTCGATGACGCACGATGCCGCTCTCCAACTCCTTTTCCTCCAGCAGCCGCAGGCCTATCAATGCGCCGGGCGCCGACAATTGCAGACGCCAGTCTTCGACATAGGCCCCGCTGGGCGAGAACTCGATCATGCAGTTGCCGATACGCTTGAGCAGCCCTGGCTCGGGCCAGCGATTGTGCAACTGCAAGGACGTGTCGGTGTGCCAACTGAGAATCTCGCCTTCCCATGAACACAAGGCTTCCCAGCCTTCGTAGTTGGCCAGTCGCTGCAGTTCTTCCGCGCTGTACGCCAGCAACGGTTTGGCTTGCACCTGGTGTTCTTCCAGCGGCAAGCGCAAATCAATGGTGAAGTTACGGCTCTGGAACCAGCACACGTGGGTCTGGGTATCGGTCAGGCCATCGGCAAAGCTGATTGCCCGGCGCTTGTAGAAACCCAGCATCCAGTCTGGAACGCCTTGGGTCGGTTGCTGCGGGTAACGAGCGACAAGTTCATTGAGGTGCATATCAAACCTCCATGGCGCAGGCAGTACGGCCGAATGAGGACAAGCCCTTTGCCCCGTCCGGCAAGCTCAGTTCACCGCGAGCCAGGCGCTGCTTGAGGTAGCGAAAGGTTTGCAGGGTTTGCGCGTACAAGTGCTCGCCACACACAACCGGTCCATAGCGGCTCGGCGTTGCCGGATCGAGCAGTTGCGCGACGGGCTCGATGACCGTGTCGTAATCACAGGCGCAAAACATCGGAAACGAGTAACGCTCCTGGGCGACTTTGCGTACCCGATGCGCGGTGGCGACGTAGGAGCCGTTGCTCAGCACTTCCATCATGTCGCCAATGTTGATGACAAACGCGCCGTCCACCAAGGGCACATCGATCCACTGCCCTGCACCGTTCAACACTTCGAGTCCCGGCGCGGTCGGGAGCAAAATGGTGAAGCACTCATAGTCGGTGTGCGCACCTATACCGGGACGATCCACCGGCGCATCCGGCGCGAACGGATAGTGGATCAACCGCAATTGGCTGGGCGGGTTGTTGACCCGTTGCGTGAAGGCATTTTCCGCAAGCCCCAGTGCCAGTGCGAAACCTCGAAAAAGCGTGAGGTTGAGGCTGAACACGGCGTCGTAATAGGCCTTGACGTCCTCTTTGAATCCCGGCAACGCCGGCCAGCGATTGGCACCCAGCATCGGTCGCGTCCCGTGCGGCAGCCGGTAATCGAAACCGACATCGAAGGCCTCCTTGTGATCGATGCTGCCCTCGACGAATTGCTCTTCGCCCTCCGGTACATATCCGCTGTGGTTGCTCGACAGGCCGATGTAATCGTTCATCTTCTGTTCAAGCGGCTGGGCGAAATATTCCACCGTCCGTTGTTTGATGCGGTTGATGATCTGCGGATCGATACCGTGCCCGGTCACGTACAGAAAGCCTGCCTGCGAGGCTGCTCGCCCCAGGGCAGCGGCGGTTTCGATACGAGCGGCTGCACAGTCGGAAAACAGTCCCTGAATGTCGACCAGAGGCAGGGTCTGGAACGCGGAATGAGGGGTAATACGAGGCGTGGGCGCCATAAGTAACCTCCTGATGATTAGTCAAAATGTCACCTGGTCGTCCAGATATCGCAGAGCCGCGAGGCCTCCGGGTCGTCCCGGATCAGTCGCACCAGAAAAGGTGCTGGAGAGGTGGAGCAATGTGCGTGCCATATTCGATCGTGCGCATAAGCACAGCTGTATCTAATTGATTTAAAACGGCCGATGCCAATGGAGACCGACCAGGCGTCTCCATCCTGAAGCCAGTAAAGGCACCAGCATGGAGCGAATGCTCTTTAGCGTGGCTTAAGGTCGCGGCCTGGTTCATGATCGCCTGGGTGAATTTGCGACTACTTCGCATCCCCGGCCTTGGGTTTGTAAAATCTGAACAAGCCGATGTTGGCCGTATTGTTGTACTCCCTGGCCCAATCCGGTTTCACCGTGCGATCATGGAAATACAGCGCGCCCTTGGTGCGATCCGGCAATTGCTTGTTCAGTGCCTTGCGCGCGATTTCCTTGGCCATCGCGTAAGGCACCTCTTCCTGTACCGAGTCGGAACGGCCGTCGCACCACCAGGAGAACTGGCAGCTTTTGCTCTGCGAGCCCTGCTTGACCACGCCGCACACGGTATCGGGAAAACCGTCGTGGCCGAGGCGGTTCATCACCACATTGGCCACCGCTTCCATGTCCGCCGCGTTCTTGCCCTTGGCTTCCCAGTAGATCGATCGGGCGAGACAGGTGATGGCGTCATCCAGCGGCGCTTTGCCCGCCGGGTCCACGGCCTGGACCTCGGGCTGGGTAATGGCTTGAGACTTGGACGCCGACGCAGGGCTGCTGTTTTCGGCGGCCTTGTGCTCAAGCACCTCGGCCTTGTCTTCGGCGACTTTCTGTTTTTGCTGCTGGTCGGTGGCGAATACCGGAACAGCGATCAGGGTGAGGGCGAGGCAGGCGGCTATCCAGTCGTGGCGCATGGTCGGGCACTACTCTGTGGGCAGTTTCGCCTCAGTGTAGTAGTGAAATGATGGCGCAAAGGAGGCGACATCGCGAAAAAGACATTGCGTTCAAGGGGGGCACTTCGCGCATCATGGGCGCAGTCAGCTCAAGGAGGATTTCCATGCATTTCCTGTCATCCACTCTGCGCCTTGCCGGGTTTTCACTAGGGCTTGTGTTTGCCGCCACCGCGCTGGCGAGCGAAGAGTCGCAACTGATCGAATCGATCAACCTCTACCGCGGCCAGCTGCAGCGTTGCGCCGGCCAGGTGTCCTCGGAACTGCCGCCGCTGTCGGCCGACCCACGGCTGGTGCTGTCCGCCGCCAGCGTCGGCAACCTGCAGCAGGCCATGGCCAGCGCCGGTTATCCGATGAAGAACGTGCAGGCGATCAGCCTGAACGGGCCGCGAGATGCGCCCTCGGCCATGAAAGCGATCCAGGAAAGTTTTTGCCAGATCGTGCTCGACCCGCAGTTCGTCGACGTTGGCGTCAGCCGCCAGGACCGCGAGTGGCGCATCGTCCTGGCCCGCCCATTGTTGAGCGCACGCCTGGGCGATTGGCAGGCCGAAGGGCAAAAAATGCTGGCCGAACTCAACGTCGCACGCAGCCAGCCCCGCCAGTGCGGCGCGCAATCCTTCAACGCCACCACGCCGCTGACCTGGAACGCCACCCTGGCGACCGCCGCCGAAACCCAGTCGCGCAGCATGGCCAACAACAACTACTTCGATCACAAGGACCGCGACGGCCGCACCCCGGGCGACCGCGCGGAACTGGCGGGCTACGACTTCCAGCAGATTGGCGAAAACATCGCCGCCGGCCAGGACAGCGTGCGCAAGGTGGTCGACGGCTGGCTGACCAGCCCCGGTCATTGTGCCAACCTGATGAACCCGCAGTTCCGCGATCTGGGTGCAGCGTATGCGGTTGATCCGAAGAGCGATGCGGGAATTTACTGGACGGTGATGTTTGGGGCGCAATGAATCGCCCCATCTCCCACGGCCGTACCCGATCTACTGTGTGCGAGCCTGCTCGCGATGGAGGTCAACGATGACGCGGGGAGCTGTCACCCCGCGGTGCCCTGAGCTTTTTCGCGAGCAAGCTCGCTCCTACAGGCCCGCTCAACACCAGCCACCCAATGCGCTAGTACCACCGAGTAGATGCCGCTTGATGTTTATCAATGGTAGCCATCGCCAATCCTGACGGCGGCACGATGTTCGGCCAGAGACTGAAGGCCAGGCCGAGGTAGCCGAGGAACATGATCGGAATGACCCGCAGGCCCATACTCGTGATGGGGCTTGGGCCCCTTGGCCACCCGAGAAATAGATCAAGTGCAAGCCGCGCCCTACCCGGTTCCAGCCAAACAGCATGACCCCGAGGAAGCCCGCTTCGAGGAAGAACGCGGTGAGCACTTCATAGGTCAGCAACGGCCCGGTGATGCTGCCGGCGAAGTCGGAAAAACGGCTCCAGTTGGTGCCGAACTCGTAGGCCATGACCAGCCCCGAGACCACGCCCATGCCGAAGTTGACGGCGAAGATCTTCGACCAGAAATGGTAGAGATCGCGGTAGGAGTCGTTGTGGGTTTTCAGCCAAAGGCCTTCGAGCACCGCCAGGAAATTGTAGGAGCTGGCTTGCCAGCGAAGGCGTCCTTCAACAATGCATTGTTCTTTCGGGCGCCTTCGCCGGCAAGCCGGCTCCTACAGGTTTATGCGGCGGAAGTGGAAATGAGGCTGCTCGCTTTTGCCTGCTCCAACCGGATGGCGACGAACTTGGAGGTAGGGGTGAACGTGCGGTCACCGTAGCTTTCCAGTGGCACCAACGGGTTGGTCTCCGGGTAATACGCGGCAGCCTGGCCGGCCGGAATGTCGTAGGCGATCAAGGTGAAACCGCTGACCCGACGTTCACGGTCGTCGTCCCACAGCGCCACCAGATCGACTTTCTGCCCCGGCTCGAAACCCAGCCGGCGGATGTCCTGCTCGTTGGCGAACACCACATCGCGCATGCCGTAGACCCCGCGATAACGATCGTCCAGACCGTACAACGTGGTGTTGTACTGATCGTGGGAGCGCATGGTCTGCAGGATCAAATGAGGCTTCACCGCCAGGTTGCGCACGCCTTCGCTGATCAGGTGTTCGGGCAACACGCTGGGGGTGAATTGCGCCTTGCCGCTCGCGGTTTTCCAGATGCGCTGCGCGGCGTTGTTCGGCATGTGGAAGCCGCCCGGATGAAGCAAGCGCCGATTGAAATCCTCGAAGCCCGGGATGGTGTCGGCAATCATGTTGCGGATGCGGCCGTAGTCGCCGACGGCCCAGTTCCAGTCGATCGGCTGCTTGCCCAGGGTCGCGGCGGCGATCCCGGCAATGATCGCCGGCTCCGACAGCAGGTGTTTGGACTTGGGTTTCAGCTGGCCATGGGAGATGTGGATCATGCTGAAGGTGTCTTCCACGGTGACGCCCTGCGGCCCTTCGGCCTGCATGTCGATGTCGGTGCGGCCCAGGCACGGCAGGATCAGCGCTTCACGGCCGGTGACCAGGTGGCTGCGGTTGAGTTTGGTGGCGATGTGCACCGTCAGCTCACACTTGCGCAACGCGGCGTGGGTGCGCGGTGTATCGGGGGTGGCCTGGGCGAAGTTGCCACCCAGGGCGATGAACACTTTCGAACGGCCCTGCTCCATCGCCGAAATCGCCATCACGGTGTTGTGGCCATGCTCCCGAGGCGGCTTGAAGGAGAAACGTTTTTCCAGGGCATCGAGCAATTCGGTGGGCGCCAGTTCGTTGATGCCCATGGTCCGGTCGCCCTGCACGTTACTGTGACCGCGAACCGGTGACAGGCCGGCACCGGGGCGCCCGACATTGCCGCGCAGCAACATCACGTTGATCACTTCCTGCAACGTCGGCACCGAATGGGTGTGCTGGGTCAAGCCCATCGCCCAGCACATGATCACGCGCTTGGCGCGGGCGTACATGCGCGCGGCCAGTTCGATGTCGGCCAGGCTCATGCCCGATTGCTGCTCGATGTGCTCCCAAGCGGTGGCATCGACTTCGGCCAGGTAGGCATCCATTCCCGAGGTGTGTTCGGCGATGAACTCACGGTCGAACACCGGCTCACCACCCGTGGCTTGAGCTTCCCGTTCCCACTGCAAGAGGAACCTGGCGATGCCGCGCATGACCGCCATGTCGCCGCCGAGGGCCGGACGGAAGTAGGCGGTGTTGGTCGGCTCGGATCCGTTCATCAACATTTCGATCGGGTGTTGCGGATGCTGGAAACGTTCCAGCCCGCGCTCCTTGAGCGGGTTGATGCAAATCACCTGCGCGCCGCGTTTGACCGCTTCACGCAGCGGTTCGAGCATCCGTGGATGGTTGGTGCCGGGGTTCTGGCCGATGACGAAGATCGCGTCGGCATGCTCCAGGTCATCGAACACCACGGTGCCTTTGCCCACACCCAGGCTCTCGATCATGCTGACGGCGCTGGCCTCGTGGCACATGTTCGAGCAGTCGGGGAAGTTGTTGGTGCCATAGGCGCGGACGAACAGCTGATAGAGAAAGGCGGCCTCGTTGCTGGCGCGGCCGGAGGTGTAGAACTCGGCCTGGTTCGGCGATTCCAGCGCATTGAGATGCCGGGCGATCAGCGCGAACGCTTCGTCCCAGGAGGTTTGCACATAACGATCGGTGCTGGCGTCGTATCGCATCGGATGGATCAGGCGGCCCTGATACTCCAGCCAGTAGTCGCTTTGTTCGGACAGTGTCGAGACGCTGTATTTGTTGAAGAAAGCCGGGTCGACCAAACGGCCGGTCGCTTCCCAGTTGACCGCCTTGGCGCCGTTTTCGCAGAACTTGACCATGCCGTTTTCCGGCGATTCGCCCCAGGCGCAACCGGGGCAGTCGAAGCCGCCATTCTGGTTGGTCTTGAGCATTGCACGGATATTTTTCAGGGCGTTTTCACTGCCCAGCCAGGTTTTGGTAACGGCGATCAGCGCGCCCCAACCAGCGGCGGCACCTTTGTAGGGTTTGTAGCGGTCGACTTGCGACATGGTACTTCTCCGTGACCTGATTCAGGCCATTGATCGTATGACGGAGAAAAGCATAGGAATGAGGGTTGAACATTGTCTAATCGCTATTAATGACCAGATTATCGAAGATATCTATCAAGACATTTTTACTATTATTTTCAATTACTTAATCAGCCATAACGAACTTTTCAGAGGGAAGATATTTCATCATAGAGCCCATCGATCAACCGGTTATCAATAGTGATTGGACGCCCTCGCAAGTTGCACTTAGCCTGCGTTTAATTTGTGGGAGCAGCCTGCTCGCGATGGACTCAAGCACCGCGTTCAGCCAGTAAGCACGCGTCATCGTTAACGACCATCGCGAGCAGGCTCGCTCCCACAATTCATTTGATGCGCCCAGCGCCAAGCGAGGATGTCATGTCGAAACGAGTCTTGATCGATGGGTTCTCCCGCCGCGTGGATTATCTGCGCATGTCGGTCACCGACCGTTGCGATTTCCGCTGCGTGTATTGCATGGCCGAGGACATGCAGTTCCTGCCGCGCCAACGGGTGCTGACCCTGGAAGAGATCTACCAGGTGGCCGAGAGCTTCGTCGCACTGGGTACGCGCAAGATCCGCCTGACCGGCGGTGAGCCGCTGATCCGCCCGGGCGTGGTCCAGCTGTGCGAGAAGATCGCCGCCCTGCCCGGCCTGCGCGAACTGTGCATGACCACCAATGGCTCGCAGCTGGCCAAACTGGCCGAGCCCTTGTTCGAGGCCGGGGTCAAGCGCCTCAATATCAGCCTCGATTGCCTCGACCCGCAACGCTTTCGCGAATTGACTCGTACCGGTGATCTGGCGCTGGTGATCAAGGGCATCGACGCCGCCAACAAGGCCGGATTTCGCAACACCAAGCTCAACTGCGTGGTGATGAAGGGCCGCAACGATCACGAGATCAACGATCTGGTGAGCTTCGCCATCGACCGTAATCTGGATATCTCCTTTATCGAAGAAATGCCCTTGGGCACCATCAGCGAGCACAGCCGCGCCGAGTCGTTTTATTCCAGCGCGCAGGTCCGTGAGCGGATTGCCGAGCGCTACACTTTGATTGATTGCGCCGAGTCGACCCAGGGCCCTTCGCGCTACTGGCGCCTGGCCGAGGCGCCGCAGATTCGCCTGGGGTTCATTTCGCCCCACAGCCACAACTTCTGCGGCACTTGCAATCGGGTGCGGCTGACCGTCGAGGGTCGTCTGCTGTTGTGCCTGGGCAACGAGCACTCCGTCGATCTCAAGGCCGTGTTGCGCAGTCACCCCGGACAGCCGGAACGCCTGGAGAAAGCCATCATCGAGGCGATGAAACTCAAGCCTTATCGGCACAATTTCGAAGTGAACGACGATGTCCAGGTCGTTCGCTTCATGAACATGACGGGCGGCTGAAAGACCATGATCGTCAGACCCAAACCCAACCTGATCGGCGTGCTGACTTCGCTCAAGGGCTCGATCGCCAAACGCATTGCCCTGCGCAGCCTGTTGGTGACCTTGCTTGCCTCGGCCATCGTCCTGATCGAAACCCTGCACCCGAGCTACTTCTCCAAGGTCAGTGCAACGCCGTTCACCCTGCTCGGCCTGTCACTGTCGATCTTCATGAGCTTTCGCAACAACGCCTGCTATGACCGCTGGTACGAAGCGCGCAAGGCGTGGGGCGAGATCATCGTGGACATCCGCTCGATGATTCGCGAAACCCAGATCATCAAGGACGCGCCAGAACGACACACGATCCTCGGCAACCTGTGTGGCTTCGCCCATGCGCTCAACGCGCGACTACGCAGGGAAAACGAACTGGCCGCCAGTGGCGACTGGCTGCAACCGATGCCCAAGGGCAACACCACGGATATCAGCGGACAGATACTGCTGCAGGTGGGTCAGCAGTGCTCTTCACTCAACGAATCCGGGGCGATCAACGATTGGCGCTACACGCTCATGGCCAACCATTTAACCAGTCTGACCCATGCCCAGGCAGTCTGTGAGCGGATCAAGAACACCCCGCTGCCATTCCCCTACACTTTGTTGCTGCACCGCACCATCTACCTGTTCTGCATCCTGTTGCCGTTCGCCATGGCCGAACCCCTGGGCTGGTTGACTCCGATCTTCACCGCGATCGTCAGCTACACCTTCTTCGGCCTGGATGCGATTGCCGACGAACTGGAAGACCCCTTCGGCCGCGACGAAAACGACCTGCCCACCGATTCCATCGTGCGCAATATCGAGCGCGATGTCCTGGCTGCGCTGGGCGTGACGGAGTTGCCACCGGCGCTTGAACCGGTGGATTTTGTGTTGAGCTGACACTCAAGAAACACCCAAAACCTGTGGGAGCGAACCTGCTCGCGAAGGCGGCCTATCAGTCAACATCGATGTTGAATGTACCGGCCTCATCGCGAGCAAGCTCGCTCCCACAGGTTTACGTTGCTCACCCCCGTGTCCCGCAGGCTTGCACCGATTTGAGGTGCGTCGCTGACGGTCAGTACGGCAATGTTCAAGGGGACAAACAGTGCATCCGGTTTGACGCTCATCAAGATTCTCCGGCAGACAGAAATTAACTAACTTGCGGAGACTAAAGCGCTGGAACAAGCACTGTCTAATCACTCTCACCAACCGCATTATCGAGCGAATCTATTGCCCTTTAAATACAGCTGATTGGACGCACAGAACCAACAGTGAGATCGTCTACGCTCAAAATCAAGCCTACCAGTTCCTACACCCTTCCCCCGCCAGCAGGTGCCATCATGGACATCAAACAACTCAAGTTCCTGATCGCCCTGGAGCAGACCCGCCACTTCGGCCAGGCCGCCGCGCGCTGCCACATCACCCAGCCGACCCTGTCGATGCGCCTGCGTAACCTCGAGGATGAACTGGACCTGGTACTGGTTACCCGCGGCCAGCGCTTCGAAGGCTTTACCGAGGCCGGTGAAAGGGTACTGGCGTGGGCCCGGACCCTGCTGGCTGCCCACGATGGCCTGTTCGCCGAAGCGGCCGCGTGTCGTGGCCAATTGGTCGGTAACCTGCGCCTGGGCCTGGTGCCGCTCAGCAGTTTCAATCCGGTCAGCTATATCCAGGGGCTTTCGCGCAGCTTTCCCGAACTCAAGTTCAGCCTGTCGTCACTCAGTTCAGACCAGATCATCGAGGGGCTGGGCAATAACCAACTCGACCTGGGCGTGTGTTATCTCGACCACGTCAACCCGAACTATTTCGAGTTTTTCGAGATCGGCGAAACCCGCGTCGGCCTGCTCTACGACACCCGTCACTTCCGTTTCGACGGCACGCAAATGAGCTGGGAAGATGCCGCCGAGCTGCCGCTGGGCATGCTCAGCAACGGCATGCACTATCGTAAATCCATCGACCTGAGTTTCCGCAGCCGCGGGCTCGACCCGCGGCCGATCCTGGAAAGCGATTCCACCTACCAGTTGCTCCAGGCGATCCACGAGGGTTTTTGCTGCGCGATCATGCCCCTCGATAGTGGCCTGGAAGCGCCGATCGAACACCTGTCCTTCATCAACTTGCCCGATGCCAGCGTGCTGGCGCCCCTGGGTTTGGTCATGCGCAAGACCGAACCGCGTTCGGCGATTGCCGAGAAGTGTTTCGCACAAGCGCAGCAGTTATTTCCCGCAAAGAACTGATATTCACTTCGAGGTTCTTTGCTAAAGTCACGGGCTAAAAGCGCCTTTGCAAGGAACATCCGCTTGAGCCCCACGCCTTCCCAGAACAGTCAACCAGACCAAACAAAGCCTGCTGCAATCAGCCTGCGCGAAGCGTTCCGCTTCTGGCTCAAGCTCGGCTTCATCAGTTTCGGCGGGCCGGCTGGGCAGATTTCGATCATGCACCAGGAGTTGGTCGAGCGCCGACGCTGGATCTCCGAGCGACGCTTTCTGCATGCCCTCAACTATTGCATGTTGCTGCCCGGTCCAGAGGCCCAGCAACTGGCGACCTACATCGGCTGGCTGATGCACCGGACCTGGGGCGGCGTGATCGCAGGCACGCTGTTCGTGCTGCCGTCGCTGTTCATCCTGATTGCCCTGTCCTGGGTGTACATCGCCTTCGGTGAGGTGCCGGCGGTGGCCGGGTTGTTCTACGGGATCAAGCCTGCGGTGACCGCCATTGTGCTGCAGGCGGCACACCGGATCGGCTCCCGGACATTGAAAAACGGCTGGATGTGGGGCATCGCCGCCGCGTCATTCGTGGCCATCTTCGCGCTCAACGTGCCCTTTCCCTTGATCGTGTTGGGCGCGGCAATCATCGGCTATTTCGGCGGGCGCCTGGCACCGGAAAAGTTCCGCACCGGAGGCCACGGCGCTGCGCAGAAAACCTTTGGCGCGGCATTGATCGACGACGACACACCGACCCCCGAACACGCCCGTTTCAGTCGCTGGAAATGGCTGCACCTGGCCCTCATTGGCGCGGTGTTGTGGACACTGCCGATGGCCACCCTCACCGCCCTGTTCGGTTGGGACGGCACGCTGACGCAGATGAGCTGGTTCTTCACCAAAGCGGCGCTGCTGACCTTCGGCGGTGCCTACGCGGTGCTGCCGTATGTGTACCAGGGCGCGGTGGGGCATTATGGCTGGCTGACGCCGACGCAGATGATCGATGGTCTGGCGCTCGGCGAAACCACACCCGGGCCGCTGATCATGGTCGTGGCCTTCGTCGGTTTTATCGGCGGCTACGTGCATCAGGTGTTCGGTCCCGATCAGGCCTTTGTCGCCGGTGCCGTTGCCGCCATGCTGGTGACCTGGTTCACCTTCCTGCCTTCGTTCCTGTTCATTCTCGCCGGTGGCCCCTTGGTGGAATCGACGCACAACGAACTCAAGTTCACCGCGCCACTGACAGCGATCACGGCCGCTGTGGTCGGGGTGATTGTCAATCTGGCGTGTTTCTTTGGCTACCATGTGCTGTGGCCTGACGGCTTCGACGGTCGGCTGGATTGGCCTTCGTTGTTGATCGCGATCGCGGCGGCGATTGCCTTGCTGCGGTTCAAGCGCGGGGTGATCGAAGTGTTGGCTGGTTGTGGGCTGGTCGGACTGGGCGTGCACCTGCTTCGCTGAAAACAGACGTTTACAGGTTTCGCTTTCACCCCTAGTATCCAGTCACTGCGGATAGCTCGTTATCCGCCACCGACGATTTCCCCTGCTGGAAACCTGAGTCATGAGCACCTCACCGTCAGAGCACCACTTGCTGGATGTCTCGATCCTGACCACCCCTGTGTTGGTCGTGGGTGACATTGCCCCATGAAACGTATCGTCAACCTGCCCATGGCCCTGCGCCGCTCCAAACTGCGTCACTCCGCACGCCCGCCGGATAGCAACCTGCTCGCCTGATCGCGTCCACGATTCGTCGAGCCCCTCTCCTTTTTGCTATCGCTGCCAGCCCGCGGCGGATCTTTATCCGTCGTCGCGCCCTGGCCTGAATCCGTGCGTCCGCGGGACGCCCACGTGAGTGACGAACAATGAAATTTGCAGCCCTTGAAGATGCTCAATCCTTTCTGGCGAACAACCCCGATATCGACATGATCGAGCTGTTCATTCTCGACGCCAACGGCGTGCCGCGCGGCAAGCTGTTGCACCGTGAGGAACTGCTGGCGGTGTATGAAAGCGGTCGCCCGCTGCCCAGCACCATTCTCGGCCTGACCTTGCAAGGCAATGACGTCGAGAACTCCGGGCTGGTCTGGGACGTGGGCGATATCGACTGCCGCGCCTATCCGCTCGAAGGCAGCCTGGTGCGCTTGCCGTGGCGGCAGATTCCTACGGCGGCGGTGCAGGTCAGCATGCACCCGCAAGAAGGCATGCCGGCGAGCATCGCCGACCCGCGTCATCTGCTGATCAAGGTCATCGACCGCCTGAAGGCCGAGGGTTACCACCCGGTGATGGCGTGCGAACTGGAGTTCTATCTGCTGGACGCCAAGCGCGACCATAACGGCCGCCCGCAACCGGCGCTGGACGCTGACGGTGGTCGACCGCGACACACGCAGGTCTACGGCCTGCGCGAGCTGGAGCAGATCGAACCCTTCCTCGCCGACCTCTATGCCGCGTGCAAGCTGCACCGCATTCCGGCGCGCACGGCGATTTCCGAGTACGCCCCGGGGCAAGTGGAAATCACCCTGGAACACGGCGATGCCTTGCAGGCGATGGATCAGGCCGTGCGTTACAAACGCCTGGTGAAAGCCGTGGCCCACAAGCACGGCATGCAAGCTACGTTCATGGCCAAACCCTTCGATCATCTGGCAGGCACCGGCATGCACATGCACGTCAGCATCGCCGACGCCGAAGGCCGCAACCTGTTCGCTTCCGAGGACCCGGCCGGTACCCCGCTGCTGCGCACGGCCATCGGCGGCATGCTCGCCAGCCTGCTCGATTCGCTGTTGCTGTTCTGCCCTAACGCCAACTCCTACCGGCGCTTCCAGGCCAACAGCTATGCGCCGTTGGCCCCGACCTGGGGCGTCGACAACCGCACCGTCAGCCTGCGCGTGCCCGGTGGCCCGGCCAACAGCCGGCACATCGAACACCGCATCTGCGGCGCCGACGCCAACCCCTACCTGGCAGCGGCGGCGATCCTTGCCGGCATCCATCGCGGCATCAGCGAAAACCTCGATCCGGGCGAACCGGTGCAAGGCAACGGCTATGCGCAGGCCACGCAGTTGCTGCCGACCGACTGGCTGACGTCACTGACGGCGCTGGAAAATTCGGTGTGGGCGCGGGATGCGTTGGGCCAGGAATTCCTGGGGGTTTATCTGGCGGTCAAGCGTGCAGAGTATCGGCAGTTCATGGCTGAAGTGGGTGAGCAGGATTGGCGTTGGTATCTGACTGAGGCGTGAGCCGCCCGGTCGACCCTACGCATTCCCCCTGTAGGAGCGAGCTTGCTCGCGAAAGGGCCGTGTCCGCCAACATCAATGTTGAATGACACGCCGCCCGGAGCAAGCCCGCTCCCACAGGGTTTGCGCCAAGCTCTCTACCTCTTTTGCCTGGACACTGACATGACTCAGCAACGCTGCAATTCCTACTACACCGCCACCCTCAACCACGAAACCGACTACCCCACGCTGCAAGGCCAGCACCGCGTCGACGTCGTCATCATCGGTGGCGGTTTTACCGGCGTCGCCACGGCGGTCGAACTGGCTGAAAAGGGCCTGAAAGTCGCCATCGTCGAAAGCCACAAGATCGGCTGGGGCGCCACCGGGCGCAACGGCGGCCAGGTCACCGGCAGCCTCTCGGGCGACGAAGCGATGCGCAAACAGATGCGCCGCACCCTCGGCGAAGAAGTCGATGACTTCATCTGGCACCTGCGCTGGCGCGGTCACCAGATCATCGAGCAACGGGTGGAGAAATACGCCATCGCCTGCGACCTCAAGCACGGCCACTTGCACGCCGCCTACAAGCCCGGCCACATGGACGGTTTGCGCAAGGACCATGACGAAGCGCTGCGCCGTGGCATGGCCGATGACGTCAGCCTGCTCGACCGCAGCCAGGTGCGCGACCTGCTGCAAAGCGACCTCTACCACGGCGCGATCAAGAACACGCGCAACATGCACCTGCACCCGCTCAACCTGTGCATCGGCGAAGCGCGGGCAGCGGAAAGTCTCGGCGCATTGATCTTCGAAAACAGCGAAGTGCTGGAGATCATTCACGGTGACAAGCCAGGCATACGCACCGCCCACGGCCGCATCGATGCCAACCAGGTACTGCTGGCCGGCGACGTCTACCACAAGCTGGAACCGGGCAAGCTCAAGGGCAAGATCTTCCCGGCCATGGGCGGCATCGTCACCACTGCGCCGCTGGGGGACCTGGCCAAACAGATCAACCCGCAAGACCTCGCGGTCTACGACTGCCGCTTCGTCCTCGACTACTACCGCCTGACCGCCGACGGCCGCCTGCTGTTCGGCGGCGGCGCCAACTACAGCGGCAAGGATTCGCGCGACATCGCCGCCGAGTTGCGCCCGTGCATCGAGCAGACGTTTCCGGCACTCAAGGGCGTGGCCATCGATTACCAGTGGAGCTGCGCGATGGGCATCGTGATCAACCGCATCCCGCAACTGGGCAAACTCTCGGACAACGTCTGGTACTGCCAGGGCTACTCCGGGCACGGCATCGCCACCACCCACATCATGGGCGAAATCATGGGCCGGGCGATCACCGGGCAACTGGAACACTTCGACACCTTCGCCGCCTGCCAACACATCCGCGTGCCCATGGGCGACCTGCTCGGCAACCCGATGCTGGCGGCGGGCATGTGGTACTACCAGATGCTGGAGCGACTGCGTTGAGTCATCTGCGAAGTTGAGGCAACACCCCAATCCACTGGGGGAGCGAACTGCTCGCGATAGCGGTGTGTCAATCAACATTGAAGTCGCCTGACACATCGCCATCGCGAGCAAGCTCGCTCCTACAGTTTGTGTTTCATTGAGACATAGCGCTCAAGCCTGCGCCTGCACCACCTCGATCCCCAACTTGCGGTAATCCTCAACGTTGCCCGTCGCCACATGACGCTCGGTGATCAGCGTGTGCAGACGCTCACAAGGCGCCACCACGAAGGGCTCCACCGCGCCCAGCTTGTCCGCCGTGGTGACGGCAATGACCTGGGTCGCGCTGTCGAGCATCGCCTGTTTCACCGGCACTTCATCGAAATGCAGGGAGCTGATACCGACTTGCGGATGAATCGCACAGACTCCGGTAAACAACAGATCCGCCTTGATGCCTTCGAGCAATCGCAAGGTTTCATGGCCGCTGGCCGACATGGTCGCAGGATTGAGTTGTCCCCCCGCCAGGATCACCTTGATGCCTTTGAATTCGGACAAGGTAATGGCCGTCATCGGCGACGCGGTGACCGCCGTGATGCAGATGTCCGGTGGCAGCAACCGCGCGATCTGCAACGTGGTGGTGCCTGAGTCGAACATCACGATCTGGCCATTCTCGACCCGACTCGCCGCCAGTTGCGCCAACCGGGTTTTGACTTCGTCGGTCTCGCTGATCCGGGTGAAGTAGTCCTTGCCCGTGTCCTTGGGACGTGGCAAGGCCCCGCCATGTACGCGCTGCACCAGCCCGGCGCTGTCCAGCTCCGCAAGATCCCGGCGAATGGTGTCCTCGGAAACCGCGAAATGCTGGCTCAATTCGGCCGCCATGACCTTGCCGTCACGTTCCAGGATCAAGAGGATTTTCTGCCGGCGCAGTTGCGGGAGTTCGGCTGCGGAATGCTGGTCGTGCATGATATTGCCCGTTTGTGCGCGAAGTTGCCTGTTTGCGAGAGTAGCCAAACAACGCAGGAAACACAAACACGCCAGCAGGTATCAATTCTTTCGATCTTTCAAATCACCAAGCCGAATTTTTTATTTGCGCCCGACCTGTTCAAGATGAACGCCATTACCCCTGTATCGGAACAAGTCATGAATATCAATTTCGCCTTCGCCTGCATGATCGTGGTTTCGTTCACCATCGCCCTGGTCCATACCTGATTCGCAACAACGCGCTCCCTTGCTACGAACGGTGCATCAACGCCGTTCTCCTTTTGTAACTCAATGCTGTAATGGATCGAAACGTTATAGCCAGCTATCTCAGGGCAATAGCTACAGGCCACCGTCGGTCGATAAAAACTGCAGTAATAACCCTCTTAAATTTCCGTGATCTAGTCTGAATGCAAGTTCGGCTGGAGCGCACTCCATGTCATTGACCGAAGAGCAAAAACCGCAGCGACGCAAGGAAATGCGCCTGTTTCTCTTTCTTGTCGTTTGCCTGTTTCCGTTACTTTCAGTCGCCATCGTCGGCGGTTACGGTTTCATCATCTGGTTTTTCCAGATGCTCTACGGCCCGCCCGGACCACCCAACTAAAAGCCTTCCATTAGAGCCTGTTGGAGTCAGCCATGGATGAACCCCTGCACATAGCCAGCCTTGTGGTACTTGCCCGACCTGAACTGTTTGACGCCGTCAAAGCCAACCTGCGTTTATTGGACGGCGTGGAGTTACATCAGGAAAGTGCCGCCGGCAAACTGGTGGTAGTCCTCGAGGCCGTACACGAAAACCAGATCCTGCAACGCATCGATCAAATCAACAATTTGCCGGGCGTGCTCAACGCCGCGCTGATCTATCACGAAATTCTCGATCCCGCGGGAGACATCCAATGAGCATGTCGCGCCGAGCATTCGTCAAGGCCCAGGCCGCCGCCATCGCAGCCTCCGCGGCCGGCCTGCCGATCTTCACCACTGCCAGCAACCTGGTGACCGAAGCGGACATGGTCACCCTTGACTGGAACAAGGCGCCCTGCCGTTTCTGCGGCACCGGTTGCAGCGTGATGGTCGCGACCCGGGACAATCGGGTGGTCGCCACCCATGGCGACGTCAAGGCCGAGGTCAATCGCGGGTTGAACTGTGTGAAGGGCTATTTCCTGTCCAAGATCATGTACGGCGTGGATCGCCTGACCCAACCGCTGCTGCGCATGACCAACGGGAAGTACGACAAGCAGGGAGAGTTCCAGCCGATCAGCTGGGACAAGGCCTTCGACATCATGGAAGAAAAATTCAAGCAGGCCCTGAAAAACAAGGGGCCCGAATCGGTCGGCATGTTCGGTTCGGGTCAGTGGACGGTGTGGGAAGGTTATGCCGCCAACAAGCTGATGAAGGCCGGCTTTCGCAGCAACAACATCGACCCCAATGCCCGTCATTGCATGGCCTCGGCGGTGATGGGATTCATGCGCACCTTTGGCATGGACGAGCCCATGGGTTGCTACGACGACATCGAGGCCACCGACGCCTTTGTGCTGTGGGGCTCGAACATGGCGGAGATGCATCCGATCCTGTGGAGCCGTGTCACCGACCGGCGCCTGAGCTATCCGCACGTGAAAGTCGCGGTATTGTCGACCTTCGAACACCGCAGCTTCGAACTGGCCGACATCCCCATGGTGTTCAAGCCGCAAACCGACCTGTTGATTCTCAACTATATCGCCAACCACATCATTGAAAGCGGCGCGGTCAATCAGGACTTCATCAGCAAGCACACGCGCTTCGCGAAGGGCGCCGACGATATCGGCTACGGCTTGCGTGCCGATGATCCGCTGGAAAAACAGGCTAAGAATGCCGACAAGGCCAATACCTGGACGGACATGTCCTTCGAACAGTTCGCTGAGTTCGTCAAACCCTACACCCTGGAACGTACCGCGAAGGAAACCGGGGTGGCGCCTGAACGCATCAAGGCCCTGGCCGAACTTTATGCCGATCCCAAGTGCAAGGTCGTGTCGTTCTGGACCATGGGCTTCAACCAGCACACCCGCGGGGTATGGGCCAACAACCTGATCTATAACATCCATCTGCTCACGGGTAAAATCAGCGAACCGGGCAACAGCCCTTTCTCGTTGACCGGCCAGCCATCGGCCTGTGGCACCGCGCGCGAAGTGGGGACTTTCTCCCACCGCCTGCCCGCCGACATGGTGGTGACCAATCCGAAACACCGCGCCACCGCGGAAAAAATCTGGAAACTGCCCGCCGGCACCATTCAAGAGAAAGTCGGCTTTCATGCGGTACAACAAAGCCGCATGCTCAAGGATGGTGTGCTCAACGTCTACTGGACCCAGGCCAGCAACAACATGCAGGCCGGGCCCAACATCATGCAGGAAGTCCTGCCGGGCTGGCGCAACCCGGAAAACTTCGTGATCGTCTCGGACGTTTACCCCACCGTTTCCGCCCAGGCCGCCGACCTGATCCTGCCCAGCGCCATGTGGGTGGAGAAGGAAGGCGCCTTTGGCAACGCCGAACGTCGCACGCAGTTCTGGCATCAGTTGGTCAGCGCCCCCGGAGAGGCCAAGTCTGATCTTTGGCAACTGGTGGAGTTTTCCAAGCGCTTCACCACCGATGAAACCTGGCCTGCGGAATTGCTGGCCAAGGCACCGGAGTACAAGGGCAAAACCCTGTTCGAGGTGCTGTTCAAAAATGGCCAGGTCGACGAGTTTCCGGTCGAGCAGATAGAGACCGGCTACAAGAACGATGAAGCCAAGGCCTTCGGTTTCTACCTGCAGAAGGGTCTGTTCGAAGAGTACGCCCAGTTTGGTCGCGGTCATGGCCATGACCTGGCGGCCTTTGATCGTTACCACACCGAGCGTGGCCTGCGCTGGCCGGTGGTTGACGGCAAGGAAACCCGCTGGCGTTACCGCGAGGGGCTCGACCCCTACGTGGAAACGGGCAGCGAAGTGCAGTTCTACGGCTACCCGGACAAGAAGGCGATCATCTTCGCCCTGCCCTATGAGCCACCGGCTGAAGCGCCGGATGCCGACTACCCGTTCTGGCTGAGCACCGGCCGAGTCCTTGAACATTGGCACACGGGCACCATGACCCAACGGGTCGATGAACTGTACAAAGCCGTGCCGGACGCGCTGGTCTACATGCACCCCGAGGACGCCAAGGCCATGAAGGCACGCCGCGGCAGTGAAGTGAAACTGATCAGCCGTCGCGGGGAAATCCGTGCCCGCATCGAAACCCGTGGACGCAACAAACCGCCACGCGGCCTGGTGTTCGTGCCGTTTTTCGATGCCAACAAGCTGATCAACAAGGTCACGCTCGACGCCACCGACCCGATCTCCAAGCAGACCGACTACAAGAAATGCGCGATCCGCATCGAGTTGATCAGCGTGGCTTGAGGAGAACCGTCATGACTTTTCGCATCCTGCCGTTGTTCCTGCTCGCCGTGATGGGCGCGGTGATCGCCGCCGAGGTCGATTACCCGCTGGATGCTTCGGGCCCGGACGGACGCCGGCCCGGCGGCACCCTGACGCAAAACGCGCCTGCGCCGCCACTGGCCGACGATGAAAACAAAGACCTCAAGCGCGAGCGCAACTACCCTGACCAGCCGCCGACCATCCCCCACAGCATTCGTGGCTATCAGATCGACAAGAACGGCAACAAATGCCTGTCCTGCCACAGCCGGGCCAACAGTCCACGCAGCCAGGCGACGATGATCAGCATCACCCACTACATGGACCGCGACGGCCAGGCGCTGGCGGCTGTCTCACCGCGTCGCTACTTCTGCAACCAGTGCCATGTGCCGCAAAAAGATGTGCTGCCGCTGGTGGGCAACAGCTTCGAGACCATCGACAAAATCCTGCAAGACGACGCCAACGCCGCGCAGAAACCTTGAGGAGTCGCCATGAAAGCATTGTTCGCCCTGCTTAAGGACTACTGGGGCATCCTCTGTCGGCCGAGTGTTTATTTCAGCCTGGGATTTCTGACGCTGGGAGGTTTTATCGCCGGGATCATTTTCTGGGGTGGTTTCAACACGGCCCTGGAGCTGACGAACACCGAGAAATTCTGCATTTCCTGCCACGAGATGCGCGACAACGTGTTTGTCGAACTGCAGGACACCATCCACTACACCAACCGCTCGGGTGTGCGCGCAAGCTGCCCGGACTGTCACGTGCCCCATGAATGGACCCACAAGATCGCGCGTAAGATGCAGGCATCGAAGGAAGTCTGGGGCAAGCTGTTCGGCACCATCGACACCCGCGACAAGTTCCTCACCCTGCGCCGTGAACTGGCCGAACATGAATGGGCCAGGCTCAAGGCCAACGACTCGCGCGAATGCCGTAACTGCCACAATTTCGAGTTCATGGACTTTACCCGCCAGGGCAAACGGGCGGCGGCCATGCACTCGACCTCATTGGCCAACGGCGAGGCAACCTGCATCGACTGCCACAAGGGCATTGCCCACAAGCTACCCGATATGAGCGGCGTCAAAGGCTGGTAGCTATTCAGTTGCTCGCGACATGATCCACATGGTCGGCCGTCACCAGCGACTTCAGCGACGCATCGAACTGTTTCAACGCATTCACCTGCAACACCGTTTGCTGATTGATCTGCGCGGCAATCTGCGGCGCGGCTTTGCCATGCACCCACACCGAGGGCATCTGCTCGGCACGTGAACCCGCAGCCTGGCCGATGTATTGCAGGTTCGCATCGTAGAACTTCGCCACAAACCGCGCTTCAACCTGATTGTTGCGTTTCGACACCAGGCGACTGTAAGTGTCGAGCATCACCACCACATCCGGATGCGCCTGCACCGCCGCATCGAGGCTGTCGTAGACCGTCACCGCCGCGAACTCCTTCTGCAATGATCCCAGCAACCAGCCGATCGCCCGCTGCGGATCGGAACTGTCGACGAACGCCTGGCTGATCCGCGAATCCAGCCCAGGATTCTGTGCCCCTTTCACCGCCACATCGTGGTAGCTCTCAAGGTATTGCTGGGTATTAAGGGTGTTTTCGCTGTAGAGCACCGCCACTGTTTGCGTGTGTTGCAAACGAGCGGTGCTGTCGGCGATCGGCAGGAAACGGCAGGACGGATCGGCAGCAATAGCCGGTGCGGTAGCAGCGATGCCACCGCTGAATACGGCGACAAAAGCCAGCAGGGTCGAGATTCTCATCGCGCTTATTCCTTCAATGGCGAGATCGGTATCACGCTATCTTCCTCCCTTGGTGGAAAAACTGAACTTGCATTGCTTAATGATGGGTATCGAGCAAATGAATGGATGCTATGACGGCAACTGCTCGCCCGGTTTCCCGCAGGCGCCGACCTGAGGCACCAGTTGGATATCGACACGACGGTTGGCCGCGCGGCCGGCCTCGCTGTCGTTGCTGGCGATTGGCTGGCTGTCGGCAAACCCCTGGACCGCGAAACAACTGTCGGGGATATCCCCCATGCGCTGCATCCAGCTGCGCACGGCTGAAGCGCGAGCGTGGGACAACTGCAGATTCTGCTCGGCATTGCCCTTGGCATCGCTGTGCCCGGCGATGACGATCAACCAGTCAGGTTGGGCCTTGATGTCGACCAGGGCGCTGATCAATACCTTGGTAGAGCCTGGCTTGAGTTCGGCGCTGCCGGGGGCGAACAGCGACAGGCTGTCCAGACGCACCGGCTCGGGAACAACGGGTGGCGCCTGGAACACACTGGTGAGGCGATTCACGCCCTCCTTGTCCGGGTTCACCAGCCAGGCCATCCAAGGGACACCCGCAGCCAAGGTGACCGTCGCGGCGACCGCGAACAGCCAAGGGCCAATCCGATGCATCTTTTTCTGCTTGGCGCCCGACAGCACGACAGGCATTGGCGGCGTCGGCAGGATCACCACCGGCATCACCTGGGGCGGTGGCGGCAGTCGCGTCGACAAGGCCACCGCGTCGAACACCCCGTGTGTCTGCCCATGGCTCTGGGCGTGGCTCTGCGCCAGTCGCTGCAACAGGCTGTCGACTTGCTGGCGCAGGGCGTGCAATGAACCCGGCGCGGGCTGCGCCTGTCGATCCAGACCTGCATGCAGGCGCTCCAGCCCAGCGCCCAATTGAACGATCGCCGGCAGACTCCAGTGTCGTAGCTCCAGGCTTCGCAGCAGGGGCTGCAGGCAGGCGAACAGCCAGGCCAGGATTTCCAGGCGCGCCGGCTCCATCGCGGGCCACAGGGTCGGCCATTCGCCGACCAGCGCCTCGATCAGCGCGATCCCCTGAGCCATGCCCTCCAGGCCGTGGCGGTGACTACGGGCCAGTACGAAAGCCGCGGCCGTTTGCAACTCCGCACCGTTGCGCTGGAACAACGCCAGGCACAACTGCTCCACCTTGGCCCAATCCACATCCGGGCAGGCCGGATGACTCAGTCTGGCCAACTCTTCACGCAGCGCCTTGAACTCACTGAAGGCACCCGGATCGCCACCGAGCCTGATTCGCATTTCAAACAACGCTGTCATCGCGCATTCCTTTGGTTAAACAGTTCCCGACGTCGACAGGTAGTGCTGCCGCTTCAAGTGACGCACCAGGACATTGCCCCCTGGCGTCAGGGTGGTGCCGAAGGTCACTCGCTGGCCCCCTTTTAGTTGCACCTCGAGGCTGTACTCCAGATGACCCGGTCGGGTCTGGGGCAACAGCTCGATGCCTATCGTGGACACCCGCGGCTCGTACTTGGCCAGGGTGTCGCCCATGGCACTCATCAGTCCATGCGCCGATCCGGGCAGCCCCTGGAGGATCTGGCCCATGTCCGGCAGGCCATAATCGGGCAGATGGTCGAGCGCGCCGGCCCGGCTGTTGAGGATGCGGCGCAAGTTGTCCAGCACAGAGAGCGTGCACTGATCCTCTTCGGCGACCTGATGCAGATCCAGTTCGCCGTCGAAGTTCTGCAGGAGTGTCTCGTACAGCGAGGGGTTGAGATCGCTCATCCGTCACTCCTTGGCCAGTGGGCGTAGGGTCAGGCGGTTGTCCCCCAGCTCGATCACCCGCACCCGGTCCGGATCGAGGTCATCGCGGGCCAGGGTCAGGCGCCAGTTATCGGTCCGGCTATCGAACTCACGAAACAAGGCAACCACGGCAACATAGCGGGCCTGCTTGTCCAGGGGGATGTTCAGCTGCGCGCCCTCGTCGGGCTTGATTACCAGGGTTCGTTTGTCCAGCAGATCGGCACTCAGCACGCGCTCGTCGTGGCTGAGCAGGCTGTCATAGTTCGCCCTTTCCAGCGCCTTGCGGTCACGCAGTTGATAAACCCGCACCAGGGTCGGCACGGATAACGCATTCATGTCGATCCCGGCGGTGTTCAGTGCCGCGCGCCCGTTGAGGTCCAGGCGCAGGGTTTTAACCTGCTTGTAGAAGATTGCCTGTGTGGTCGAGGTCGTCGCGTCGGTTACGCTCTGGCTCACCCCGCAACCGCCGAGCACTGCGAACGAGGCGATCACCAATGATTTATAAACGGTACGCGCCATGCTTTATCTCCCTTTCCCGGGGTTTGTCCCGCAGGCCTTGATAGCGACCCAGATTGATCGTGATGGTGGTGCTTTCGCCGGCCTGCCAGGCATCGCTGTCCAGGCCCAGCACCGCAGTCATGCCCAACAACACCTGCGCGCCTCCCAACAACGGTGGCGGCAGGCTGTGCAGGGGCAACGCCAACTGCAGCCTTGCCGTGCAACGCCAACCCAGGTACACCCGCAGCAGTGCCAGCAGATCGTTGTACAACGGGCCACCGGGCAGCCAGCCACGAGCCTCGTCCCGGTCTTCGGTGAACAACGCCAGATGCAACTGGCTGTTTGCGTCGTAGCCGACACAGCCCAGGGGTGTGCCTTGGGACAGTCGCACCGGATGCATCGGGGACAGGCTAGCCGGCTGCGCCAATAGCACTTTCTGCGGCCAGTGGGGAGTCATCTGTGCCCGGGTTTCGGGGGCCAGCAGCTTGACCAGCGCAGTGATGCCTTCGGCGTTTCGGGTGGGCAGGCGCATCACGCTAAGCAAGGCGAGGAAGCGAGATATCGGCGTGCCGACCCGCCCGGCCGTTCCGGGAATGCCCAGGCCAATCAGCCCCAACAGGCATTGCGAAGTCGCATCCGTGCCACCGGCTTCGAAGGTCGCCGGATAGGAGTACTTGCGCCATATCCGATAGAACTGGGTGAAGATCCGGTGGTTGAAAATGTCGAGGAAGGCTTCAAGTGCCTCGTGCCCCTCCCGTCGCTGGGCGATATCGTCCAGAAAAGCCGTCGGCAATGGCGAGTCCACGCCGTACAGACCCAACAGACGCGTGCGCACCGTGGCCGGTCGCCCAGGGTGTTTATCGTCGGTTTCAATCGCCTTCAATTCACCGGCGGGAAAACTCATGCCGGGGTCTGGCCGAAAGCGTACCGGATCATCCGCCGGCGACGTGGTGCCGCCCAGTGGCGGGTGGTCGGGCAACGCCCGTTCGAGCAACTGGCAGAAGCGATACAGTTGCGCCTCGGCCACCCGCCCCTTCAGTGCCTCCAGTAAACCGCCGGCTTTCAGCCGGGAATACGCTGACTGTGGTTCTCGTTCCATTGCAGGCACGTTCCAGTAGGTTGCAGGATCAGCGTGAGCTGGTTGAAGAGGTGGATGTCGGCGTACAGGCCGAAGAAGCGATTGAGCATTTCGCCGAACAGGTTGATGTCGCCCTCACCGCTGAAGCCGTTGGCGTCCAGCGTGACTTCGATGTCGACCCCGCGCAGCAGAAAGCCCTTTTCGAAGCGCTGTATCAGATGGTGTTCGACCTCGACAATCGCCGCCAGGCGACGTCGATTCAGCTCGCTGCCCGTCCAGTCGTACAACGCCAGCGTGCCGCGCAGCACTTCGGCGTTGTCGAGCATCGGCAGGAAGTTCGAGCCGAGATGGCTCAGCACCCGCCAGTGGAAGCGGTCGCGGGTGGGCGGATAGCACGGCAAAGTCGGCGCACACAGGTTGCGCACGCGCAAGCCGACCTCGATGGATTGCACCGGTGTATCGAGCAAGGTGCCTTGCAAAGCCTTGCGCGGCAGCTGGCCGTGGGTACCGGTCAGGCGCAGCGACAGGCTTTCGTTGGTGTCGAGCCGATCCTGATCGAAACCTTCGCCGCCCAGGATCAGCCAGGTGTCATGCAGGCCATTGGGGCCGCGCTTGAGTCGTGTATGGAAATAGCGCTCGGGGGCTTCGTCACGCAACATGCCGCCCTTGTGACGAAAACTGGTGAAGGGCACGTATTCGTGGCGCACGGCACTCTTCGACGCGGTGACCCGGTCCACCGAATAAATCTCCGTATGGCCGTCCTGCAAACGCATGGGGCGAAGCAGGTAATCGGTCTGCAAAGGCGCCAGGGTCATGGGGTCGGACTCCAGCGTGAACAGGTTGATCACCGGCACGCAATGCAGGCGAATGTGCTCGGCGTTCGGCGTGAACGCCTGGGGCAACGGCTCGCTCAACACCACCTCGAGTTCGAACCAGGGGCTATTTGGTGCCAGCTTCAACTGCTCGAGTCCGCAGAGGGTGACGAACATGAATTTCTCGCGAAAGGTGAAATATTCCAACAGCAACTGATAGCCGCTGAAGGCACTGTCGCCCTTGGGCCACAGGCGATCCTCGTCGCCGAACCCCTTTGGCGAAAAATAACCCTCGAGCGAAGAGCGGCCCGTCTGGTCAGGCAGGCGTACATATAAGGCTTGAGCGTTCAGGGTCAGCGCCTGATGCAGCGCACTGGCCAGCGCGGCATCGGCATTGAGGTACAACGGCAGGCGGCTCAGGTCGATCTCGCTGCCGTCGGCCATTGCCCCGCAGGCAAAGCGCAATCGCAACAGCGAGCGACCGTCCGGTTCATAAGCCACCTGCACGCTTTCCAGCGCCAGCGGCTGTAATGTCAGGTCTTGGGTCGTGGTGTAGCGGCAACGGGTACGCAGCGGCCCGATGGGTTGCGACAGCACTTCGAAGCCGCTGGCGATCCGCTGGCTGCGCTTCATCTCTGTGAGCTCGGGTATCAGCTCGACAATCGAGAGCGATGGAATGGTGCGCAGGTAATGGGGCCAGAGCAGGCTGACCAGGCCTTCGGTCAGCTCCGGCAGGTCATCGTCGAGCTTTTCCCGCAGCCGCCCCATCAAGAAGGCAAAACCTTCAAACAGGCGCTCCACGTAAGGGTCGCGCGCGCCCGACTTGTCCAGGTTCAGTTGGGCCGCCCGGTCCGGAAAGGCCTCGGCGAACTCCTTGCCGGCCTCGCGCAGGTAGCGCATCTCGGCGTCGAAATATTGCAGTGTCAGATTGTCGATGCTCACAGAAAGAATCCTGATAAAGAAGGTTTAGCCACAGAGCACTGCGGCGCGTACCGGGTCGACAGCCACCAGCGCTGCCAGCAGCGCCTCCATCCGCCGGGTCAGGGTGGGTTTGTCTGTGTCATTGCGTTGAGCCTTCAAGCGCAACAGCTTGAGCAGGCGCGCCTTGACCTCGAAACTCAGCTCGGACTCCCATTCCGCCAGCCCATGCCGTTGCCCACAGGCATCCAGTTCGCCCAGCAGGTGAATGGCCAGCTCGCTCTTGCCGTATTGCTCGGCCACCCGAGCCATCAGCAGGCGCAACAGCCAGCGTTGGCGACCGGTATGGATGCCCGGGCGCGCGGCCAGCCAGGCCAGTGAGTGCTCGACGCCATCGTTGTCGGCCTGGGCCAGGGCTTCGCCTTCGAGTGACAGGATCTCGGGGTCTGCGCAGGTAGCTGCTACGGGTGGTGCCGGCAGCCATTGCTGGGGGCGATTGCCACAGACGTGCTGGCTGATCCATTCGCGGGTGGTCTCGTCCGCCAAGGGCGATCCGTCGCTCCAGCACAATGCCTCCAGCCCTGGCAGGCGCTCGAGGAACATGCCCAGGTCGCGCTTGGCAATGTCGGCCCAGCTGTCCTGTGGCGCAGGCTGCTTGCTCAGTGCCTGGTGGAGGTACCACTGCAGATCCAGCCAGAAATGGTTCACGCCCTCGGCGTAGATCCGTTCCACCAGATCCAACAGTTCACTGAAGCTCTGTTGCAGATGCAGGCGCTTGAGTTGTGCCCGGTATTCGACACGGGGTGGAGTCAGGCGAGTCTTGCCGCTGGCATCCTGAAGCGGTGCTTCATGCACGGTGTCCCAGCGCAGGCTTTTCATCAGGCGTTGCGCCGCCAGCCAACCCTGGGGCTGCTCGCGCAGGTAGCCGGCCAGCGCCCGGCCGCTGTCCAGCAGGTCACGCCCGGACTTGATGGCCGTGGGGTCTGGGGCGGCCGTTCGGGTGTTTTTCTCGTGGCTGGCGCTGTTCTGCGGGACCAGCGCGTCGACCCCGCCGGATTGCGCCAATCGCGCAGACAACGCGGCATACAGCGCACCGAAGGCGGGACGCTGATCCTGAGGCCAGGCCGCGAGCCCGTGCTCCAGCCAGGCCAGCGCCGCCACCGTACGCTCGGCCTCGTTCTTGACCACTTCGGGGTAGCGCGACAGGGTGTCGAGCACCTTGCTGCTCGCCAGCCACTCCAGCGCCATCTTGCGGCTGTTGGGACGCGCAGGCAGCACCTGGACGGCGTAGCGTTCCAGCATTGCGGCCAACAGGTTCAGGCCGTCGGCCAAGCCCGCTTCGCCGTCCCTGTGCAAACGTGCCCAGATGTAATAAGTGACCACCCGCAGATCCTTGCACGATCCGGCCAGCAGCGTCTGCGCCAGTTGGATGACCTGTTCGACGTCGGCCCCGGACAGCTTGTTGACCTCCTCACGCATGCGCTGGAAATCATCATCGCAGGCCGGATCTTCCCCGGCGGGCAAGTCCGCGCTGATCGGCTGCAACCAGGATTGCCAGTGCCCTGCCTGCGCCCGGGCAAGGCCCACGGCATCCCGCTCCCCGAGGCAACGTTCGATCAATCTGTCCAGGCTCATTCAAACCTTCCATTCAGTGCATAGGGCACGGCTTTTTCGTCCTTGCCGAGAAAGATCTGCGCTGGCAACTTGAAGCCACGCAGCTTGAGCAGCGCCATCGGCCCTGCCCCCAATTCAGTGCGCAGATACCAGGTCAGGCCAATGCCATCGGGCGCCTTGAGCACCATCCGAAAACGGCTGTCGCCGTCATCCAGTGGCGTGACCTGGGCTTGCTCCAGCAGGCGGATCAGGCCCCAGGTGCCCGGGTAA
>NZ_CATKQQ010000005.1:0-157776 GCF_949767605.1 Pseudomonas sp. IT-P218 | reverse complement strand
GGTTTTTTAAAAGCGGGTAGACAGTGGGGGCGAGTCCATACATAGGAGCTGCCGAAGGCTGCGATCTTTTGATTTTAAAGATCAAAGGATCGCAGCCTTCGGCAGCTCCTACGGGGGCGTGCAAGCCGTAGACCATGACTATTTGTCGGGCAAGCCAAAGCAATACTTTAAATCTATATGAGAATTACTATAAATTACGCATCTCAAACTGCCACTATCGTGCCACTGCCAGCTTTTGTGGTCGAGTAGCGGGCTCAAGGACAGTAACCGCACCCGTGCGGACGGGAGTCATGTTGGAAAACTACTATCGAGAGCTGGTGTGTTTCCTCAACGCCAAGCTCGGCAACCGCCAGGTCGCCGAAGATGTGGTGCATGACGCTTATCTGCGAGTCCTGGAGCGCTCCAGCGACACGCCGATCGAGCAGCCCCGGGCCTTCCTCTATCGCACGGCCTTGAACCTGGTGATCGACGATCACCGGCGCAATGCGTTGCGCCAGGTCGAGTCGCTGGACGTGCTCGACAACGAAGAGCGCTACTTCAGCCCATCGCCCCTCAGCAGCCTCGATCACGGCCAGCGCCTGGACATGCTCCAGCGCGCCCTGGCGGAATTGCCGCGCCTGTGCCGCGAGAGTTTCCTGCTGCGCAAGATCGAAGGCCTGTCGCACCCGCAGATCGCCGAACACCTGGGCATTTCCAAGGCCTTGGTCGAAAAACACATCGTCAATGCGATGAAGCATTGCCGGGTGCGGATGCGCCAATGGGATGCCCATTGATCTTCGCGTACATCCGTTCTTGTTAAATTTTATTTCACTGTCCTCGTTCCTAATCAACAGACGACCTGCTGTCCTGCTCAAGGCCGGTCAGGTCACTTAGGCTTATCTCCCCGCCGCTCGGGGGCTTATCCAGAGGACACTGGAAATGACACAGGCAATTGCATCGCCCATCGTTCACGACCTGATCGGCGTTGGTTTCGGCCCTTCGAACCTGGCGCTGGCCATCGCCCTGCAGGAGCGCGGGCCGACCCAGGGCGAGCTGGATGTACTGTTTCTCGACAAGCAGGCCAACTACAGCTGGCATGGCAACACCCTGTCGACCCAGAGCGAGCTGCAGATTTCCTTCCTCAAGGACCTGGTGACCCTGCGCAACCCGACCAGTCCTTATTCGTTCGTCAATTACCTCAAGGCCCACGGGCGCCTGGTGGACTTCATCAACCTGGGCACCTTCTATCCGTGCCGCATGGAGTACAACGACTATCTGCGCTGGGTGGCCATGCAATTCGAGAAGCAGAGCCGTTACGGCGAAGAAGTGCTGACCATCGAACCGGTGCTGCACAACCAGCAGGTCGAAGCGCTGCGGGTGATTTCCCGCGATAGCACCGGGCATCAACAGGTGCGCACCACCCGTTCGGTGGTGGTCAGCGCGGGCGGTACGCCGCGTATTCCCGAGGCGTTCAAGGCGCTCAAGGGCGACAACCGCGTGTTCCACCATTCGCAATACCTGGCGCAGATGGCCAAGCAGCCGTGCGTGAACAACCAGCCGATGAGTATCGCGATTATCGGTGGCGGGCAGAGCGCGGCGGAAGCCTTCATCGACCTCAACGACAGCTTCCCGTCGGTGCAGGTCGACATGATCCTGCGCGGTTCGGCCCTGAAGCCGGCGGACGACAGCCCGTTCGTCAACGAAGTGTTCTCGCCGGAGTTCACCGACCTGGTGTTCCAGCAGGAGAGCAGCGAGCGTGAGCGCCTGGTCAACGAGTACCACAACACCAACTATTCGGTGGTGGACATTGACCTGATCGAGCGGATCTACGGGATTTTCTACCGGCAGAAAGTTTCGGGCGTTGCCCGCCATGCGTTCCGTACCCTGACCACTCTCTCAAAAGCCACCGCCACCGAACGCGGCATTGAACTGACGATGTGCAACAAAGCCACCGGCGAAATTGCGGTCCGTCACTACGACGCCGTGGTGCTGGCCACCGGTTACGAGCGGCAGATGCACCGCAAGCTGCTGGCCCCGCTGGAACAGTACCTGGGTGATTTCGAGGTGGACCGCAACTACAAGTTGATCACCGACGAGCGCTGCAAGGCCGGCATCTATATGCAGGGCTTCTGCCAGGCCAGCCATGGCTTGAGCGATACCTTGCTGTCGATCCTGCCGATTCGTGCGGACGAGATTGCCGGGTCGTTGTATGACCATGGCAAGAACCGTGGGCATCGTTCGGTGGTGGATCTGTTGTTGGCGACTGCCAGCTGAGAACTTCGGCGGCTGTGAGGCCGCCATCGCCAGCAGGCTGGCTCCCACATTTGACCTGTGTACGCAGATCTATTGTGGGAGCCAGCCTGCTGGCGATGAGGCCCTGAAGAACCCTGCGATTCCCCCACGTATCACCAGCGTCAGATTAAGCGGGCAGTATTTCGGATTTTTCCTACAGAACGCTCGGCAGGTCTTCCGTAGTCTTGCCCCCTCATCAATCTGACCCGGGGGGGCACGTTGCCCAACAAGTCCTTACGCATCCTGATCGCTGACCCACAACACTTCAACCGGATGAAAATCGAGCGGCTGTTCAACCAGCTCGATTATTTTCGCGTGGCGCCGGTGCACAGCCTCGAAGAGCTGCTGAACCTGGTCGAGTACGGTTGCGAACCCTTCGATCTGCTGGTCATCAATGCTGGCATGGCCGACGGCAAGCTCGACCTGCTGGATTTCTGTCTCGACAACCGGCAGGTGGCGCACGCGCTGATTTTCGACGGCGAGCGCGCGCAACTGCGCCCCACCGCGCCCTCTGCAAGGCAAAAAGTCCAAGTGAGCCATGCCTTGCTGCCGGACCTGGCGACTATCCAGCGGTTGATGGCGGTCGTTGATCGACCTCTACCGTTCGTCGCAACTGTCATTTCTGTCAGGTAGTCCGATCGGTTTTTACGTGCAAGAGTCTATGCGCAGCTGCTGTGTTCATTTCGGGTTCTTGCCCATGGGCCGTCAGTGCCCGAACGTCGTGTTTATGCATAGGGAGTTGCCATGAAGTCAGCGATGGCTGTGGACGATCATCCGGTGGTTCGCGGTGCAGTCAAAAGCGTACTCAGGCATTTGGGATACAAGCGTATCCACGAAGCGGCCTGCGGTAACGAAGTTTTGCCGATGATCCGCGATAATAAACCGGAACTGATTGTGCTGGACCTCAACCTGCCGTCGCTCGACGGCCTGGATGTACTGGCACGGATCCAGATCGAGGAGATGCCATGTAAGGTGGTGGTGTTCACTGCCCAGGAACCGGCGTTTTTCCAGGATCGTTGCATGCGCGCCGGTGCCATGGCCTACGTCGCCAAGACCAACGATCTGGAGCATTTGCAAAAAGCCGTGCAGGCCGTGATGGCCGGTTACACCTATTTCACCCGGTTGCCCACAAGCTCCGTGTCCCTGAGCCAGGCGCAACGCAGTGAAAAACAGATGATCGACAGGCTTTCAGATCGCGAGTTGTCGATTTTCCAGCAACTGGCCCAGGGTAAGAGCAACAAGGCAATCGCCGAAATCATGCACCTGAGCCACAAGACCGTCAGCACCTACAAGACCCGCTTGACTGAAAAACTCAACGTGGAGTCGTCGGTGCACCTGAGGGATCTTGCCCAACGTCATCACTTGATCTGAATGAACGCCATTCGATACCTGCTGTTGGCCCTTTGCCTTTGGGTATCTAGTGTCTGCGCGCAGCCGCAAACCTTGACCTTGCTGGGCCGTTCCAGCGTGGAGGGCCAAGTGCTGCGGTTGTCGGCCGCCGATGCGCGCTGGTTGCAGCAAAAAGACCGTTTGGTGCTGGCCGTTTCAGCCCCGGATTATCCACCTTTCGACATCACCACCGACCACACGCTCGAGGGGGTGACCGCCGACTACGCCGATCTGCTCCGGCAGTTGCTGCGGGTAGAGATCGAAGTCCGGCGCTATCCATCGCGCGAAGACGCCGTTCGAGCCGTCAAGCAAGGCGCGGCAGACCTGCTGGGAACCTCCAACAGCTACGAGTCCCAGGACCCGCAACTAAAAATGTCCCGCGCCTATGCGGTGGATCAGCCGGTATTGGTGACCCGCGTTGATGCACTCCAGGTGCTGGACCCGACACTGGCCGGCAAGCGCCTGGCGATGCTCTACCACTACTTGCCTGAACAAAACGTCCAGCGGTTCTATCCCGAGGCCCAGGTTCAGCTGTTCCCCTCGACACTGGCGGCTGTCGGGGCCGTCGCCTTCGGCCAGGCGGATGTGTACCTGGGCGATGCGATCAGCGCCCATTACCTGATCAGCAAAAACTACCTGAACAACGTCCAGCTGGCTGACTTCTCGCCCATGGAATCCGGGCGCTTCGCCTTTGCCATGGCCGGCGACAACCCGGCGCTGCTGCGCATTGTCGACAAGGCCCTGGCGTTGATAACGGCCAATGAACAGATGAACATCCAGCGCCGCTGGGGAGCGAGCGGGGTGTCCATGCCGGGCACGCAGTCCCTGCAACTGAGTGTGACCGAGCAGCGATGGCTCGACCGGCACCCGCGAGTGAGCGTGGCGATCAACGAGAACATCCCGCCGATTACTTTCCTGGACAGTGAAGGCCGGTTTCGCGGCATCGGTGTCGATGTGCTGGCGAAAATCAGTTTGCGCACCGGCTTGCAATTCGACATCCGCGCCATGCCGTCGGTGGCGCAGATGGTGCAAGCGATCAAGCGTGGCGAGGTCGATGTGCTGGCGGGTATCGGCCTGAGTTCCCTGCGTGAGGAAGACCTGCTGTTTACCCGGGCGTTCCTGACCAGCCCATCGGTGCTGGTGACGCGCCTGGCGCCGGACAGCCCCAGGACCCTGGATGACCTGGCCGGAAAAACCCTGGCGCTGACCCAGGGCAATATCTCAGGCGAGTTCGTTCGCCAACACTTCCCGTTGATCCGGTGTGTGGATGCGCCCTTGTCGGCCGATGCCATGGAAATGGTCGCCCAAGGCAAGGCACAAGGTGCCATCAACTCATTGATCAGCGCCCGTTACCTGATCTCCCGGCAGTACCGTGATCGCCTCCAGGTCACCAGCACGGTGGGCATCGATCCCGCGCGCAGTACCCTGGCGACCGGGCGCGAGGCCAGCGAGTTGCACTCGATCCTGGACAAGGCCTTGCTCAGTATCCCCCCGGAAGAAATCGACGAACTGATACTGCCCTGGCGCAATGACCTGATGGTGGAACAGAGCTATTGGCTGCGCCATCGCCAGAGCATTTTCCAGGCGTTCGCGGTGGCCGGCGCCTTGCTCTTGCTGGCACTGGCCTGGATCGCCTGGCAGCGCCGGCAGATCCGTCAGCGCCAGCAATGGCTGGCCCGATTGCAGGAGGCCAAGGACGCCGCCGACGATGCCAACCGGGCCAAGACCACGTTCCTGGCAACCATGAGTCATGAGATCCGCACGCCGATGAATGCCCTTATCGGCATGCTTGAACTGGCACTGAAAAGCGCCGATGAGGGCGTGACCGATCGCCCGGCCATCGAGGTGGCGTCAGATGCCGGGCAACAGTTGCTTGCCTTGATCGGCGACATCCTGGACATTGCCCGTATCGAGTCCGGGCACTTGTCGCTGACGCCGGAGCGAGCCAATCTGCAGGCGCTGGTGCTGTCGGTGTGCCGGGTCTTTGAGGGCCTGGCCCGGCAGAAGAGCCTGCAGTGGCGGGTCGAACTGGACGAGCACAGCGACCGCGATGTGTTGATCGATCCCACGCGATTCAAGCAAGTGCTGTCCAATCTGCTGAGCAATGCCATCAAGTTCACCCACAAAGGCGAGGTCAGCCTGCGCTTGCGAGTCGTGCCCGCGTCGGCGGAGCGTCTCGCGGTCAGTGTGCGTATCGAGGACAGCGGCAGCGGTATCAGCGCCTTTGACCAGCAACGCCTGTTCAGCCCGTTCGTACAGGCCGGCAACCGTCAGCAATCAGGCCGTCAGGGTTCCGGCCTGGGTCTGGTGATCAGCCGCACGCTGTGCGAAATGATGGGCGGGCGCTTGCAACTCTCCAGCGTCCTGGGACGCGGAACCCGGTTGGACATCAGCCTTGAACTGCAGGCATTGCAGACGTTGCCCGGCACTGAAATGGCGCCGAGTGAATCGACGGCAAGGACCCGGCCGCTGACGATTCTGGTGGTGGACGATTACCCGGCCAACCGCTTGCTGCTTTCGCGGCAACTGAGTTACCTGGGGCACCGGGTGCTGCTCGCAGAGGATGGCCAGCAAGGGTTCGAGCAATGGCGTGAACACGCTTGCGATCTGGTCGTCACCGACTGCAACATGCCGGTGGTCAGCGGTTATGAACTGGCGGGTGCGATCCGCGATGAGGAACGCTTCCAGCTGGGGTCGCCAACGGTGATCCTGGGCTTCACCGCCAACGCTCAACCCGAGGAGAAAATGCGTTGTATCGAAGCGGGGATGGACGATTGCCTGTTCAAGCCCATTCGACTGGTCGACCTGAGCGCCTGGTTGGCCACGCGTTTTTCCAGCGAATCGCCAGGCCTGAGCGCAGCGCCTTCCAGCAGCGAAATCGATTTAAGCGGCTTGCAACGCTACACAGGGGCCGACAATGAACTGATCACTCAGTTGTTGCATGACCTGGCCGTTGCCAATCGCGATGATCGCGAACGTCTGCGGCAAGAACATGCCAGTGGTAACTACCACGGCTTGAAGGACCTGGCGCACCGCATCAAGGGTGGCGCGCAGATGGTCCGGGCGCAGGCGCTGGTGGCGTGTTGCGAGCAACTGGAGCGTGCCTGTGGCGAGGGCGATGCCGCACTGATCGACGCCGCCGTCGATCAGTTGCACCAAGTCATGACGCGCCTGGACCGCAGTCTTGAGCAGGGCTGCGGCTTGAACCCGGCGGTTTAATCCCAGGCTGGCGCCAGGCCCTTGGGCTTGCCCCGGGCGGCGTTCCGACGATGGGACGACTCGGCCTACAGGCTTAACCCCGAGCCTCAAGAATCATGCAAGTCGTCGTCCCCGTCGCATACAACCGTCCATCCACATCATAAATCCGCCCCTCGGCCAGCGCCGTCGAACGCCCCAGATGCACAATCTTGCCCTCGGCCCGCACCGGTCCGCTGGCGCTGTTCAACGCCCGGACATAACTGATGCGCAGATCCAGCGTCGTATAACCCTGGCCTTTTTTCAGTTGCGTATGGATCGCGCAGCCCATGCACGAATCCAGCAAAGTCGCGGCATAACCGCCGTGCACGGTGCCCAGCGGATTGTAATGCCGCGCATCCGGAGTGCCCTGGAAGACGAACAGCCCGGCGGACCATTCGACAGGGATGAAATCCATCAGCGTGCCTATGGGCGGCGAGGGCAGTTCACCGTTGCCGATGCCCTCGAAAAATTCGGCGGGAGTCAGCGCACTGACTTCGGCCATGGACAAACTGCCAGGCCCGGCCAAGCGGGCGCGCATGGCCTGCTCCTGGGCGACCCATTGGGCAAGCGTGGCCTCGCGGTTTGGGCTTTGCATGTAAAAGTCCTCTGAAGAAAGCGAATATTATGGTTGTAATTTTCAAACCATATTATGTTCAGAATAAAATCTCCGCTACCCCTCAAATCAACTTGACGCTTGCAGCTGAAAACCTGCAGCTGCTGTCAGGCAATATCGCTGCGGCTGAACTCCTCGCCCAGAAAGTCGATCAAGCTACGCACGGACGGCAGCAGGCCACGCCGCGACGGGAAGATCGCATGAATGACGCCACTCCTGGGCGCCCAGCCCGGCACCAGTTCGATCAACTGGCCGGCCTTGATCTCATCCCGCACCACCACACTGGGCAGGTGGACAATCCCGATGCCGGCCACCGCCGCGTGGCGCAAGGCCAACAGGTCATCGGTGACCATCCGTGGCGAGTGCCTGATCAGCGCGCTGCTGCCATCACCACCGAACAATTCCCACTGATACTCACGTTGCGCCGCCCCCCAGTGCAGGCTCGGCAAGCCACTGAGGTCGGCCGGGGAGGCGGGTGTCGACAGGCGCGGCAAAAAGGCCGGGCTGCCCACCACGCTCTGGGTGCTGTTGCCCAGCACCTTCATCACCATGTCGGTGTCTTCCAGCGGAGGAAATCGCACGCGCAAGGCGATATCGAACCCTTCATGGATCAGGTCGACCCGGCGGTTGGTGCTCTCGATGAACAGCTCCACCAGCGGATATTTGAGCAAGTAGCGGGTCAGCATCGGCCCGACCCAGGAGTTGAGCAGCGCCGTCGGACAACTGATGCGCACCACGCCCTGGGGCTCGGAGCGGTTACGTTCGATCAATTCGGCGGCGCTTTCCGCCTCCACCCGCATCGCCAGGCAACGCTGGTAATACGCCTGGCCGATTTCCGTCAGCGAACAATGCCGACTGCTGCGGTGCAGCAAGCGTACGCCGAGGCGTTCTTCGAGTTCGGCGATGCGTCGGCTGAGCTTGGACTTGGGCATGTCCAGGGCCCGTCCGGCCGCGGCGAAACCCTGATGTTCGACCACTTGGGTGAAGTAATAGAGAGTGTTGAGGTCTTCCATCATCGTTCTCCAAATAGAACGCTAAAGCTGATTTTTGCAGTCTAGCGCAACAAAGGTCGCAGTTTTAAGCTCTGTCCATGGCTTCACTCACCTCATCAGGAGACACCATGAAAAACATCATCGGTATCTACACCAGCCCACGGGCCCATTGGGTCGGCGACGGTTTTCCGGTTCGCACGCTGTTTTCCTACGACAACCTGGGCAAGCACATCAGCCCGTTCCTGCTGCTGGATCACGCCGGCCCCGCGGAATTCACACCGACCACCGCGCGACGTGGCGTTGGTCAGCATCCGCACCGCGGTTTCGAAACCGTGACTATCGTTTACAAGGGTGAACTGGAACACCGCGACTCCACCGGCAGTGGTGGCAAGATCGGACCCGGCGACGTGCAATGGATGACCGCAGCCTCGGGGATTCTCCATGAAGAGTTTCACTCCGAAGGTTTCGCCAAGAGCGGCGGCACCCTGGAAATGGTCCAGTTGTGGGTCAACCTGCCGGCCAAGGACAAGATGGCCGACGCCGGTTACCAGACGATTCTCGATAGCGACATCCCGAGCATTGCCTTGAAGAACAACGCCGGCAGCCTGCGCCTGATCGCCGGTGAATTTGAAGGCCACACAGGGCCGTCGCGCACCTTTACCCCCATCGACGTCTGGGACCTGCGCCTGAATGCTGGCAAGTTGCTCACGCTGGATCTGCATGAAGGACGCAACACCGCACTGGTGGTGTTGCGCGGCACGATCGAGGTCAACGGCCTGGAGTCGGTGCGCCAAGGGCAGTTGGCCTTGTTCGACCGCAAGGGCGATCAGATGACCCTCCAGGCCAGCGAGGACGCGGTGGTGCTGCTGCTCAGCGGCGAACCGATCGACGAGCCGATCGTCGGACACGGTCCGTTCGTGATGAACACCGAGCAGGAAATCCACCAGGCGTTCGCCGACTTCCAGTCCGGTCGCTTCGGCCAGATGCACGGTTAATCCGTTTCGCTTCAACAACCCGCTCTACACAGGATGAGTAGGCCGGTTCCCAGGCCAGGGATGGCTGTTGCCTGTCAAAAAGAGGAAACACTGATGAACACCGTCAATGCAGCCAATTTCAATGGCCAGAAACCGACGATCGACCCCAATGACAGCGCCATGCTGTTGATCGATCACCAGAGCGGACTGTTCCAGATCGTCAAGGACATGGATGTACCGCAACTGCGCACCAACGCCATTGCCCTGGCCAAGGCGGCCACCTTGCTGAAGATGCCGGTGATCACCACCGCTTCCGTGCCCCAAGGGCCAAACGGGCCGCTGATCCCGGAAATCCACGAGGCTGCACCGCATGCCCAGTACGTGGCGCGCAAGGGCGAAATCAACGCCTGGGACAACCCGGAGTTTCACGCGGCAGTGAAAGCCACCGGCAAGAAAACCCTGGTGATCGCCGGCACCCTGACCAGCGTGTGCCTGGCGTTTCCGTCCATTGCCGCGGTGCATGAAGGCTACAAAGTGTTCGCCGTGGTCGATGCCTCGGGCAACCACTCCAAACTGGCCACTGATCTGACAGTTGCCCGCCTGGCCCAGGCCGGGGTGGTGCCGATCGACATCATGGCTACGCTCTCAGAGCTGCAAGGCTCGTGGAACCGTCCGGACGCCGAGCAGTGGGCCGCCGTCTACGCCCAGGCCATGCCGCATTATCAATTGTTGATCGAGAGTTACCTCAAGGCTCAACAAGTGGCGAACGAACATGAAACGCTGGATTCCCAGCGCTAACCGGGACACCCACGCCGACTTTTTATTCGGCATCGATAACACGCGAGGACCATTGCCATGACAACTTCCTACAAACGTCTCGACAAGGACAACGCCGCCGTTCTGTTGGTGGATCACCAGACAGGCCTGCTGTCGCTGGTGCGCGACATCGACCCGGACCGGTTCAAGAACAACGTGCTGGCCCTGGCCGACCTGGCCAAGTACTTCAAGCTGCCGACCATCCTCACCACCAGTTTCGAAACCGGCCCCAACGGCCCGCTGGTGCCCGAGCTCAAGGCGCTGTTCCCGGACGCGCCCTATGTCGCGCGTCCCGGCCAGATCAATGCCTGGGACAACGAAGACTTCGTCAAGGCGATCAAGGCCACCGGCAAGAAGCAACTGATCATTGCCGGCGTAGTCACTGAAGTCTGTGTAGCGTTTCCGGCACTCTCGGCGCTGGCCGAAGGCTTCGATGTGTTCGTCGTCACTGACGCCTCCGGCACCTTCAACGAGCTGACCCGTGAATCGGCGTGGAACCGCATGTCCACCGCTGGCGCGCAGCTGATGACCTGGTTCGGCCTGGCCTGTGAGCTGCATCGCGACTGGCGCAACGACATCGAAGGCCTGGGCACGCTGTTCTCCAACCACATTCCGGACTACCGCAACCTGATGACCAGCTACAGCACGCTGACCAACAGTAAATAAACCAGGCACACATTGCCCTCTGTAGGAGCTGGCTTGCCAGCGAAAGCGGTCTGTCTGGCGCCACGATGTGGAAGGTGCTGGCCTTTTCGCGAGCAAGCTTGCTCCTACAGTGTTCCGAAGCCACCAATTGCTCCTACACTCTGGCCAATCTGTGAGATCTTTCGCTCATTGTCCCGTGCCGGAGCTGCTTGATGCTGTCATTGCTCACCGAACACCCGTTGATCTGCGCTTTCGCCTTGATCCTGATCGATCTGTTGTTGTGGCGCTTGATCGGTACCCGTGGCCACAACGTGAAGCTTCTGGTTCGGCCGGTGATTTTCACCCTGTACAGCCTGGTGCTGTTCAACGAAGGCATGAACCCGTTGGAACCCGCACCCTGGGTCGACAATGTACCGTTGCATCTGGCGGCCACGGGGTTGCAGATCGGCTGGTGGCTGTTCGCTGCGCGCACCCTGACCGTGCTGATCGGTGCGGGACTGATGCAACGGGTGGGACATACCGGGCGACTGCTGCAGGACCTGCTGGGTGCTGTGATTTTTCTTGTCGCGGTCATCGCCGCCTTGGCTTATGTGCTCAATCTGCCGGTCAAGGGCGTACTGGCCACTTCCGGCGCCCTGGCGATCATCGTCGGCCTGGCCTTGCAAAGCACCCTCAGCGACGTATTTTCCGGGATCGTGCTGAACACCACCAAGCCCTATCAACTGGATGACTGGATCGCCATCGACGGCACCGAAGGCCGGGTCATCGATATCGACTGGCGGGCCACGCGATTGCAGACCTCCCAGGGCAGCATGATCGTGATTCCCAACTCGCTGGCGGCCAAGGCCAAGATCACCAACTTCAGTCGGCCCAGCGATATGTTCGGCCTGTCGATCAGCCTGCAGGTCAGCCCCCACGTCCGCCCACAAACCGTGATCGATGCCCTCGAGCGCGCGATGCAGGGCTGCCGGAACATGTTGACTTCACCCGGCCCCAAAGTCGCGCTCAAAAGCTCCAATGCTTCCGGCAACGAATACGAAATCAGCGGCTTTGTCGCCTCGATGAGCGAAAAGCGCTCGGCACGCAATCAACTGTTCGACCTGGCGTACCGGCATTTGCGAGCATCGGGGATCCATCTGCTGTCGAGTGTCGAACCCAGCCCCTCAAGCGACATCACGCGGCCACGGGCGCTACTCGACAGCTCGCCGCTGTTTTCCACCCTGCGCCACGAAGAGAAAGAAACCTTCAGCCAGAACATGGCCCTGCAAACCTTCCGCATCGGCGAGACGATCCTGGAGGCGGGGGAGATCAGCGATCACCTGTTCATCATCGAGTCCGGGGTGGTTTCGGTCACGCTGAACCGCAACGGTATACCTATCGAATCCGGACGCATGGGGCCGGGGGAGGTGATCGGCGAGGCCGGTATCCTGACCGACAGCGCGCTGCCCGCCCATTTCACCGCGAAAACCCCATGCACGCTTTATCGCATCGAAAAGCAGTATTTGAAGCCCTGTCTGGATGCCCGCCAGGACATCAACGATGCGATGAAATCCTTGATGGAATTCCGCCTGAACAAGGCCCAGTCGCTGATCGCGGATGTGCCCGTCGTTGTGCCGAAGAAAGGGTTCTTGCAGTGGCTGCGTAGTCGGGTCTGATGGACGCGAGGGACCATTGGCCTCCTCGACTTCTGCAGGATTGGCTATTTGTGCACGCCGCCCCGGGGGCTAACTTAGTGCCACACCCACTTGCCCAGGAACATGCCATGCAACAGCGTATCGATTTCTACACCGCTTCCCCTGACGCCCTCAAGGCCATGATCGCCCTGGAATCGGCGGTATCAAAACTGCCGCTGGAAAAAAGCCTGATCGAACTGGTCAAGCTGCGCTCTTCACAAATCAACGGCTGCGCCTTCTGCATCGACATGCACACCGCCGACGCGATCAAGGACGGCGAAACCCCACGCCGCCTGTTCGCCGTGACGGCCTGGCGCGAGGCGCCATTCTTCACCGACCGCGAACGCGCCGCGCTGCTCTGGACCGAAACCCTGACCCAGTTGAGCCTGACCCATGCGCCGGACGAAGACTACGAAGTGGTCAGCGCCCAGTTCACGCCCAAGGAAATGGTCGACCTGACTGTGGCGATCAATACTATCAACGGCTGGAACCGTCTGGCAGTGGGCTTTCGCAAGACGCCTCAGGCCTGATTTATCGTCCCGGCCCCGTGTCGAGCCTCAATGCGCATCGGCACTCGGCGCGGCTGGTGGCTGCACCTTGCGCATCAAGGGCACCATCGCCGTGGCGATGATGAAGCAGACCATGATCATCAGGAACGCATCACCGTAGGTTTGCGTTTGCGCTTCGCGGTAGGTCAGCAACCAGAGCTGATGCAGGCTCGCGGTGACACCCAGGTCGCCGCTCTGGCCGAGGGCGGCGAAGTTGTTGCCGACCTGGGACAGCCACTGGTTGAGCGCTTCGTTGGTGCTGTTGAGGTTCTCCGCCAACCGGGTGAAATGCAGGTTGGTGCGGTCATTGAGGATGGTCGCGCACGCGGCAATGCCGATGGCGCCGCCCAGGTTGCGCATCAGGTTGAACAACCCCGAAGCATGCTTGAGTCGCGCCGGTGCCAGGCCGCCGAGGGTCAAGGTCACGGCGGGCGGGACCGCCAGTTGCTGGGCAATTCCGCGCAGGGCTTGCGGCAGCATCAGTTCCCTGGCCCCCCAGTCATGGGTGATCGGGCTGAAATCCCACATCGACAAGGCGAACAGGCCAAGGCCGGACATCATGATCCAGCGCAGGTCGACGCGGTTGGCCAGAAAGGCATAAAGCGGAATCGCCATGATCTGGAACACGCCGGTGGAGAAAACCGCCAGGCCAATGTCCAGCGCGCCATAACCACGGACCCGGCCGAGGAACAGCGGTGTCAGGTAGATGGTTGCGAACAGGCCGATGCCGGTGACGAACGAGAAGAAACAGCCGAGGGCGAAGTTGCGGTCTTTGAGGGCACGCAGGTCGACGATCGGGTTGGCCACGTGCAGGGTGCGGCCGATGAACGCCAGGCCGGCCAGGCCGCTGATCCACGCGGTGGTCAGGATGGTGCGGTCGCTGAACCAGTTCCAGCGCGGGCCTTCTTCGAGGGTGTATTCCAGGCAGCCGAGGAACAGCGCCAGGAACACCATGCTCAGGTAGTCGGCGCCCTTGAGCAGCGACAATTCCGGCTGGTCGATCTTCACCAGCATCGGCACGGCCACCGCGACGAAAATCCCCGGCACCAGGTTGATGTAGAACAGCCAGTGCCAGGACGATATATCGGTGATCCAGCCACCGATCACCGGCCCCAGGGTCGGGGCCAGGGACGCGACCGCGCCGATGGTCGCGGCGGCGATCACCCGTTGCTTGCCAGTGAAAAAAACGAACGCCGTGGTGAACACCAGCGGGATCATCGAGCCGCCGAGAAAGCCTTGCAGGGCGCGGAAGGCGATCATGCTCTGGATGTTCCAGGCCGCGCCGCAGAGCAGGCTGGTCAGTGTGAAACCCACTGCCGACGCGCAAAATAGCCAGCGTGTCGAGAACACTCGCGAAAGCCAACCCGACAGCGGAATCACGATGATTTCGGCGATCAGGTAACTGGTTTGCACCCAGGCGGTTTCGTCGGTGCCGGCGGAGAGCCCGCCGCCGATGTCGCGCAGCGATGCCGAGACGATCTGGATATCCAGCAGCGCAATGAACATGCCGATGCACATGCTGGCGAAGGCGAAGACCTTGGTCGCCGTCGCCATGCTCGCTGCATTGAACGGTTGGGCCGGAGCGGCGAGGGCGCGGCTCATGGCGCGCTGGCCACGGCTGGGGTTTCAGGCTCCTTGCGCGTGTCCACTTCGGCGGTGACCGACAGGCCGGGACGCAGGTGGCCAAGCACGCTGTCGGCCGGGTCGAGGTGGATGCGTACCGGTACCCGCTGGACGATCTTGGTGAAGTTACCGGTGGCGTTTTCCGGCGGCAATACGCTGAACTGCGAACCACTGGCCGGCGCCAGGCTGTCCAGGTGACCATGGAATTCCTGGCCGGAGAGCACGTCGGCACGGATGGTCACCCGTTGCCCGGGGACCATGTGCGCCAGTTGGTCCTCCTTGAAGTTGGCATCGACCCACAAGCCGCTGGACGGCACCACCGACAGCAGTTGCGAGCCGGCTTGGGCATAAGCGCCTGTGCGGGCGCGGCGGTTGCCGATCACGCCATCCACGGGAGCTTTCAATTCGGTGTAGCCGACGTTCAACTGCGCCAGGTCGCGTTCGGCTTTGGCTTGGATCAAGGCGGCGCGGGCTTGCTGTTTCTGGGTGGCGATCACATTCAATTGCCGTTGCGCGGCCAGCAGTTCGGCCTGGGCGCGGTTGCTTTGGGCCTGGGCCGTCTTGAACGTGGCGTTGGCCCGTTGCGCGCTTTCCACTGAGACGGCGCTGGTGCTGACGAGCTTTTTATAGCGCGCATCGTCGTCGCGTGAGCGGGCGGTTTCGGCACCGGCAGCATCGATGCCGGCGCGGGCCTGGCCGATCACGGCCTGTTGCAGTTGTTCGGTGGCGTCGAGATTGGCGAGCAGGGCTTCTTCCGCCGCGACCGCGCCTTCGGCCTTGGCCAGGTTGGCGCGGTAGTCCCGCGAATCGAGACGGACCAGCACATCGCCGGCCTTGACCTTCTGGTTGTCGGTCACCAGCACTTCTTCGATGTAACCCGCCACTTTTGGCCCGATCACCGTCACGTCGCCACCGATGTAGGCGTCGTCGGTTTCCTCGATGAACCGGCCATTGGTCCACCAGTGCGCGGCATACACGCCGGCCAGCACCAGCGCGGCGATGCCCAATGTCGGCAGGAGCAGGCGTTTGAGCAGCGGCTTGCGAGTGTTCACCGGGACGGCAAGGTCGGGCTCTACGGCGGGCATGCTGGTCATGAAGAGGTACCTGTGGGTTTAATTACGCACGTAATATGACGTATGTCATATTTAGTCGCAAATGATTTTTGCTGCCGGCTGTCAGGTGTTCGTTTGGAGGAGGGGGCGGGTCGTGGATGGCGGTCGAAGCGGCGGCGCGGTGATGTTGACGGTTGAGACGGTCCAGTAGGAGCTGCCGCAGGCTGCGATCTTTTGACCTTGATTTTTTTAGATCAAAAGATCGCAGCCTCGTTTCACTCGACAGCTCCTACAGCTCCTACAGCTCCTACAGGTCCTACAGGGAGCAGGGGGGTCAGGCGCGTTCGAAGATTGCCGCGATCCCCTGGCCGCCGCCGATGCACATGGTCACCAGCGCGTAACGGCCGCCGGTGCGGTGCAGTTCGTGGATGGCCTTGGTGGCGATGATGGCGCCGGTCGCGCCCACCGGGTGACCCAGGGCGATGCCCGAGCCGTTCGGGTTGACCTTGGCCGGATCCAGATCCAGTTCCTGGCTGACCGCACAGGCTTGCGCCGCGAACGCGATGTTGGCTTCGACCACGTCCATGTCGGCGACGGTCAGGCCGGCGCGCTTGAGTGCCAGGCGGGTGGCCGGGATTGGGCCCAGGCCCATCAGTGTCGGTTCGACGCCGGCGTGGGCGTAGCTGACCAGGCGGGCGAGTGGGCGCAGGTTGTTGACCTGTACCGCCGCGCCGGTGGCCATGACCAGTGCCGCAGCACCGTCGTTCAGGCCGGAGGCGTTGCCGGCGGTGACCGAGCCGTCCTTCTTGAAGGCTGGCTTCATCGCCGCCAACTGTTCCAGGGACGTGGCGCGTGGATGCTCGTCGACACTGAACAGCTTGGTGCCCTTGCGATCCGGGATTTCCACGGTCGCGATCTGCTCGGTGAAGTAGCCGTTGGCAATTGCATGGGCGGCGCGTTTCTGGTCTTCGAAAGCCAGGGCATCCTGCATTTCGCGGGTGATGCCGTTGCGTTCGGCGACGTTCTCCGCGGTGATGCCCATGTGGATGTTGTGGAACGGGTCATGCAGGATGCCCAGCATGTAGTCGACGGCCTGGACATTGCCCATGCGCGCGCCCCAACGGGCGGATGGCAGCAGGTACGGCCCGCGGCTCATGGATTCGGCACCGGCGCCGACGGCGATGTCGGCATCGCCCAGCATCAGGGTCTGCGCGGCGCTGATGATCGCTTGCAGGCCGGAGCCGCAGAGGCGGTTGACGTTGTAGGCCGGGGTTTCTTTCGGGATGCCGGCGTTCATCGCGGCGACCCGGGAGATGTAGGCGTCGCGGGTTTCGGTCGGGATCACGTGGCCCATCACCAGGTGGCCGACGAGCGCCGGGTCCACGGCGGCGCGTTCCAGGGCGGCTTTCACTGCAGTGGTCGCGAGCTCGGCCGGTGGTACGTCCTTGAGGGAACCGCCGAAGGTGCCAATGGCGGTACGGGCGGCGCTGACGACGTAAATTTCCGGAGTGTTCATGGCTGTGTTCCTTTCGGTGGATTCTTATCTGTACTGCGATTGAGCAGGGCGTTCAAGGCCGTTTTCGCCTCGACGGTATTGAGGCGCTGGATGAACAGCAGGTTTTCTTCGCGCAAGGTGGCTTGCAGTTCGGCCATGCCGGCCTGGGTCATCAGTTGTCGGGACTGACGCAAGGCTTGCGGAGGCATGGCCAGGAAGCGCTGGGCGATCTTTTCTGCCGCGGCCAGGCATTGCTCGCCGTCATCGAAGGCTTCGTTGGCCAGGCCCCAGGCCACCGCCTCGTTGCCGTCGAGGCTATCGCCCAACAGCAGCAAGCGCGCGGCGCGAGCCTGGCCCAGGCGGCGTGGCAGCAGCAGGCTGGCGCCGAACTCGGGGCACAGGCCCAGATTGACGAACGGCGTGCGCAGCTTGGCGTTGCGGGTCACCAGCACCTGGTCGCAATGCAGCAGCAGGGTGGTGCCGATGCCGATGGCCGCCCCGCACACCGCCGCAATCAACGGCTTCTGCAGGTGGGTCACGGCGCGCATCAGGCGGAATGCCGGGCTGTCCAGGTGCGTTGGCGGATCTTGCAGGAAGTCCACCAGGTCGTTGCCACTGGTAAAGCAATTCGGGCCACCGGTCACGATGACCACGCGGATTTCGTTGTTCTCGTCCGCCGCAAACAGCAGGTCGGCCAGGCGCGTGTACATGCCATTGGTCAGGGCATTGAGCTTGTCCGGGCGATCGATGGTCAGTGTCAGCACGCCATCGTGATGGTCTTGCTTGATCAGGTCGGTCATTGCTGGCTCTTGCAGAGTCGGTTCGACGGCCACTTTAAGCGTCAGCTTAGCCCCACAGCTATGACAAAACGGGTCAACCGACCTGATGCTTTTTGCCATATCGCGCCGTCAAAGCCGCCCACACACCCATTCGGGGTATGGTGCGGTCCGGCGAATCCACCAATAGTAGGGTCATCCGCTCATCCAGAGCCGAACTCGCTTGATAAGGTGCATTTGCTATGGGCAAGACACTGCTTAAGGTGATTTCCAGTCTGTTTGTTGTACCCCTGACCCTGAGTGCCCACGCTGGCGAGGTCAACGACAGCAATACGCTGCGGCTGTACAACTGGGCGGACTACATCGGCGAGAAAACCCTGGCCGATTTCGAAAAGGCCACCGGCATCAAGGTGATCTACGACACCTTCGATGCCTATGAAACGGTGCAGGCCAAGTTGCTCACCGGCCACTCCGGGTATGACTTGGTCGTGCTCAATGCCTCCCTTGCGCCGCCGCTGATCCAGGCCAAGGTGTTCCAGCCACTGGACAAGAAACTGCTGCCGGGCTGGAGCAACCTGGACCCGAAAGTCCTGCAAGACCTGCAAGGGTTCGACCCGGGCCCGACCTATTCGGCGCCTTACACCTGGGGCAGCAACGGCATCACCTACAACGTCGACAAGATCAAGGAGCGCATGCCGGATGCGCCGATCGGCTCGCTGGCGATGATTTTCGATCCGAAGATCGTCTCGCGCTTCGCCGACTGCGGCGTGACCCTGGTCGATGCGCCCACCGAAGTGATCCCCCTGGCCCTCAAGTACCTGGGCCGCGATCCACGCAGCGCCAAGCCCGAGGACCTGAAGGCGGCGCAGGAACTGCTGCTGTCGGTGCGGCCGTACATCCGCAAGTTCGATTCGGTCAATTACCTGACCAGCCTGCCCAACGGTGATGTGTGCATGGCCATGACCTGGTCAGGCGACTACGCGACGGCCATGGCTCGCGCCGAAGAAGCCAAGCTGAACATCAACCTGTCGTATTTCATTCCCAAGGAAGGCTCGTTGATCTGGTTCGACAACATGTACATCCCGGCCGACGCGCCCCATGTCGCCAATGCGCACAAGTTTCTTGAATACCTGATGCAGCCGCAGGTGATGGCGGACGTCACCGACTACATCCATTACGCCAACAGCAACGCGGCAGCCACGCCATTGTTGAACGCCGATGTGCGCAACAACCCGGCGATTTACCCCGATGAAGCCACCCGCGAACGGCTGTTCCCGCAGAAGACCCAGGACGCCAAGGACATGCGGGCCATGACCCGGGTCTGGAGCACCGTGAAAAGCGGCATCTGATTCGTTCGATCGTTAGTCAATCCGGTTAGAGGTTTTTATGGCGACGCCAACACGCAGCGTTTTTTCCCCCGCGGACGAGTCCCGGCTGGTCAAGGCCGACAAGGCCCACCATATGCACGGCTATCACGTGTTCGACGAACACGCCGAGCAAGGTTCCCTGAACATCGTTGCCGGTGACGGCGCCTATATCTACGACACCCAGGGCAACCGCTTTCTCGATGCCGTGGGCGGCATGTGGTGCACCAACATCGGCCTGGGCCGAGAAGAAATGGCCGAGGCCATCGCCGACCAGGTGCGGCAACTGGCCTATTCCAACCCGTTTTCCGACATGTCCAATAACGTCGCCATCGAGCTGTGCGAAAAACTCGCCAGCCTGGCCCCTGGCGACCTCGACCATGTGTTCCTCACCACCGGCGGCTCAACTGCGGTGGACACCGCGTACCGGCTGATCCAGTACTACCAGAACTGCCGTGGCAAACCGGAAAAGAAGCACGTCATCGCCCGTTTCAACGCGTACCACGGCTCCACCACCCTGACGATGTCGATCGGAAACAAGGCCGCCGACCGGGTGCCGGAGTTCGATTACGCCAACCCGCTGATTCACCACGTGTCCAACCCCAACCCCTACCGCGCGCCGGAGGGCATGGACGAGGCGCAGTTCCTCGAGTTCCTGGTCAAGGAGTTCGAAGACAAGATCCACTCGATCGGCGCCGACAAGGTCGCCGGCTTCTTCGCCGAGCCAGTGATGGGCTCAGGCGGGGTGATCATTCCGCCAAAGGGTTACCTCAAGCGCATGTGGGAAGTCTGCCAGCGCTACGACATCCTCTTTGTCGCCGACGAGGTGGTGACGTCGTTCGGGCGCCTGGGCAAGTTTTTCGCCTCTCTCGATGTCTTCGACGTGCAGCCTGACATCATCACCACCGCCAAGGGCCTGACCTCGGCCTACCTGCCGCTGGGGGCGTGCATCTTTTCCGACCGCATCTGGAAGGTCATCGCCGAGCCGGGCAAGAGCCGTTGCTTTACCCACGGCTTCACCTACAGCGGCCATCCGGTCTGCTGCACGGCGGCGCTGAAGAACATCGAGATCATCGAGCGGGAAAACCTGCTGGCCCACGTCGACGATGTCGGCGGCTACCTGGAACAGCGCCTGGCCACCTTGCGCGATCTGCCTCTGGTGGGTGATGTGCGCTGCCTGAAACTGATGGCGTGCGTGGAGTTCGTCGCCGACAAGCGCACCAAGGCGTTGTTCGCCGACGAGATCAACATCGGCGAGAAAATCCATGTGCGCGCCCAGGCCCGGGGATTGTTGGTGCGGCCGATCATGCACCTGAACGTGATGTCGCCGCCGCTGATCCTCACCTATGCCCAGGTCGATGAAATCGTCGAGATCCTGCGAGTTTGCATTCTCGAAGTGGCGGCCGAGCTTGAGGCCAGCGGACAGTACGCCGGCCAATGATTTCGTCAGTCCGGCTGTTACCAAGGGGGTGTTCAGCCGCTAGACTGCGGGGCATGAGCAGACCAAACGACGATACGCTGATCGCGGTGCCCTTCGGGGCATTGCATAAATGGCATGGGGGCATGCGCGAGGCCTTCGCCCATGTCGATGAGCCTGACGCGCTGCAATACCTGGTGACGGCGTTGGGCCAACTGGTGTCCATCGAGTCGGTGATGATCAGCCTGGAGCGCAAGGACCGCGCACCGCAGTTGCTGCATCAGCGCGGCATTGCCCAGGAGTACCAGGTGTCGATCCTCGAGCGCTATTTTGCCGGGGGGTATCTGCTCGACCCGTTCTGCCTGGCGGTGGAGCAGGGCCTGGCGCAGGGTTTCTATCACCTTGCGGACATTGCGCCGGACAACTTCTTCGACAGCGACTATTACAAGACCTACTACCTGAAGGCGAACTGTTCGGAAGACAGCTACTACATCGTCGATACGGGCAATGACACGAAAATCTCCGTGAGCCTGTTTCAAGGTTTCGGCGGCGACTGCCTGGGCGTCGAGCAATTGAACCTGCTGCGCGCCGTCGAACCGCTGGTGCGAGAATTCATCAGCGAATTCAGCCGGCGTGGCCTGCAACGTAGCAGCAAGATCCAGGGCGATAACGATCAAGGCCTGCGCGATGATCTCAAGCATCGGGTGCAATCGGCGTTCGAGCAATTCGGTTGCGACCTGCTCACCGAACGCGAGCGGGAAGTGGCGCACATGGTGCTCAGGGGCCACTCGGTGAAATCCACGGCCAGCCAGATGAACATCTCACCGGAAACCGTGCGCATGCACCGCAAGAATCTGTATCTGAAGCTGGAGGTGGGGTCGCAGTCGGAGTTGTTTGCGTTGTTTATCGAGTGGTTGCGCGGGCATTGAAAGTCAAAAGCTCGTCGGAACGCGGCCCGAACCACCTCAAACCCTGTGATTCATTCAAGGGTTCGAGTGATTGATGACATGACCCGGCTGCGCATACAAATCGATACCCAGTGCGTGAATCACTTTCAAAACCGTATGGAAGCGGGGTTTTGCGCCTGGAGCGAAGGCCTTGTACAGACTTTCGCGACCCATTCCGGAATCTTTGGCTACCTGTGTCATGCCACGCGCCTTTACCACGTACCCGATGGCACGAAGAAACTCCTCATTGTCACCATCCGCTAGCACCTGGGACAGGTATTCGCTGATGGCCTCATCGCTGTCGAGCAAAGTCGCCATGTCGAAAATCGTCAAAGTCTGGCTCATGGTTAAACCTCCTTTGCCATTTTTTTTGCACGTTTGATATCAGCGTTTTGTGATGATTTGTCGCCCCCGGCGAGCAGGATAATGATGACAGTCTTGCGCATCGTGAAGTAAACCCGGTATCCGGCACCCACATCCACGCGCATTTCGCAAACGCCATCACCCACTGACTTGATATCGCCCAAATTACCCGCGAACGCGCGTTCAATGCGACGAGCAATGGCAATCCTTGCCCGCAAATCACGGATTGAGGTGTGCCATGCGGAAAAAATCGCTGTTTGCTGGACAAGATAATTCATTGCGCGACTGTATCCAAGTGGATACGGGTGCGCAGTCAGACATTTCCTGGATTACCGTTGGTTTTTCCGAGGAATGAGTAGGAATGTGTGGCACGGCGAGGAACCTTTGTGGAAGCTAGCCCCCTCCCACATTTGATCCGTGGTTGACCACAAGATCTGCGGTCAACCAGATAACTGATCAATCCTCGCGTTTGACCACCAAGGTCAGAATGTCATAGCTGGCCACCAGCTCACCCAGCTGGTTGGTGACTTCCACATCCCACGCCACCACCCCTTGCGGAATGCCTTGCGGGCTCTTCTTGCCCTGGTCGATCTTGCGTTTGCAGGTCAGGCGCGCCTGGATGGTGTCGCCGATGCCCACCGGGTTGATGAAGCGCAGGGTGTCCAGGCCGTAGTTGGCCAGGACCGGGCCGACGCCAGGGGATACGAACAGCCCGGCCGCCGCCGACAGCACGAAGTAACCGTGGGCGATGCGCTTGCCGAACTGCGATTCCTTGGCGGCGATGTCATCGAAGTGCATGTAGAAGTGATCGCCCGACAGGCAGCCGAAGTTCACCAGGTCCGCTTCGGTGACGGTGCGACGGTGAGTCAGCAGCGACTCGCCGATCTGCAGGTCCTGGAAGTAGCGACGGAACGGGTGCACCTCGGTTTCGATGACCTTGGCGCCGCGCACGTATTCGCCGGTGACCGCCGCCAGCATGGTCGGCGAGCCTTGTACCGCCGCGCGTTGCAGGTAGTGCTTCACTGCGCGCAGGCCGCCGAGTTCTTCACCGCCGCCGGCGCGACCCGGGCCGCCGTGCTTGAGTTGCGGCAGCGGCGAGCCGTGGCCGGTGGATTCGCCGGCGCAGTGGCGATCCAGTACCAGCAGACGCCCATGCAACGCAGCCGCCACCGGAATGGCCTTGGCGGCGATCTGCGGGTCCTTGGTCACCAGGCTGGCGACCAGGCTGCCCTTGCCGCGCGCGGCCAGGGCCAGTGCTTCGTCCAGGTCGTCGTAGGCCATCAGGGTGCTGACCGGGCCGAACGCTTCGATATCGTGGGCACCGCCTTCGGCATGCGGGTCGCGGGCTTGCAGCAGGGTCGGGGCGAAGAACGCGCCCTTGTCGACATTCTCGCCACGCGGTTCGAAACCGTCGCGGGCGCCGAACAGCATGTCGCTGCTCTGCAACAGGGCTTCCAGGCGTTCGGCCACGTCTTTCTGCTGGTCGTGGGAGGCCAGCGCACCCATGCGCACACCTTCCACCGACGGGTCGCCGACCACGACTTTGGCCAGGCGATCACGCAGGCGGGTAGCAACGGCGTCGATGTGCTTGGCCGGGACGATGGCGCGGCGGATGGCGGTGCATTTCTGCCCGGCCTTGGTGGTCATTTCCCGGGCGACTTCCTTGATGAACAGCTCGAACTCTTCGTCGTCCGGGGTGACGTCCGGGGCGAGGATCGCGCAGTTCAGCGAGTCAGCTTCGGCGGTGAATGGCACCGAATTGCGGATCAGGTTCGGGTTGACCCGCAGCTTGGCCGCGGTGTCGGCGGAACCGGTGAAGGTCACCACGTCCTGGCCCTGCAGGCGGTCGAGCAGGTCGCCGGTGCCGCCGATGATCAGTTGCAGGCTGCCCGCCGGGAGCAGGCCGGATTCGTCCATCAGGCGCACCACGGCTTCGGTCAGGTAGCTGGTGGCGCTGGCCGGTTTGACGATGCATGGCATGCCGGCGAGGAAGCTCGGGGCGAATTTTTCCAGCATGCCCCAGATCGGGAAGTTGAAGGCATTGATGTGCACGGCCACGCCGCCGCGCGGCACCAGGATGTGGGTGCCGGCGAAGGTGCCCATTTTGCTCAGTTGCAGCGCCGGGCCTTCGTGCACCACGTTACCCGACGGCAGCTCCCGCGCACCAAGGCTGGCGTAGGTGAACAGGGTGCTGTTGCCACCCTCGATGTCGATCCAGCTGTCGGCACGGGTCGCGCCGCTGTGGTGGGAAATCGCGTAGAGCTGTTCCTTGCGTTCGCTCAGGTACAGGGCCAGGGCCTTGAGGCGCTGGGCGCGTTGCTGGAAGTCCAGCGCCATCAGGCCGCTGACGCCTTGGCGGCGACCGTGTTCGATGGCTTCTGCGAAGTCCGGGCGCTCTTCATGGGTACGGAAGATTTCATGGCCGTCGAGGGCGCTGCGCAAGACTTGTGCGCCGTGTTGGCCGATCCAGCGACCGGCGATGAAGCTCTGCAGGGTAGGGGCATGCAGTGTAGGTGAGGAGGACATCACGATTGCTCCTGATTTTGAAAAGTCTGGGTGCGGTCGCGACCGCACCCTTGCGGAATTACCAAAGCGCCAGGGTGTAACCGACGATCAATCGGTTCTCATCGAGGGCGGTCGTCAGGCCATTGCCGGAGCGGAAGGTCACGTTGCGCCAGCGCAGGCTGACGTTCTTCAACACACCGCTCTGGATGACGTAGCTGATATCGGTGTCGCGTTCCCATTCGCGCCCGTTGTCGACGGTGCCTGCCTTGACGTGGCGACCATCGGTGTAGCGGGTCATGAAGGTCAGGCCAGGAATGCCTTGGGCGGCGAAGTCATAGTCGTAGCGCAGCTGCCAGGAATCTTCCTCGGCGCGGGTAAAGGTGTTGAAAGTCACCAGGTTGACCACGTACGGATCGCCGCCGTTGAGGAACGGAAAGGCGCTGTCGCCGGACAACTGCTGGTAGGCGGCACTGACCTTGTGGGCACCCTGGGATACGGTGAACATGCCGTTGAAGTTGCGGTTGTCGATGCGTCCGGCCTTTTCCGCGCCGTCGCCGCGGCTGTCGAAATAACGCAGGTCGCTGCGCAGGTTGAAACCGTTGCCCAGTGGTTGCGTATGCACCAGTCCGGCGAATTGCTGCCGATAGATCTGCTCGAGCTTGCCGTAGTAGTAGCTCACATTCAGTTGCGGGCTGAATGCGTAGCTGCCGCCGCCGAAGTCGAAGTGATCGCTGCTGGCGGCGGCGTAGCCGATGTCATCGTTGCTGGAGGAGTCGCGCAGGTTGGCCTTGGTCAGGCGTCCGGCATTGAGCGTCAGGCCGTCGATTTCCTGGCTGGTCAGCAAACCACCTTCAAAGGTCGAACCCAGCAGGCGGGTGTCGTTGTAAGTTGCCACGGGCAACAAGGGTTGCAGGGTGCCGAGCTTCAACAGGCTTTTCGATACGCGCAGTTTGCCGGTCAGGCCCAGTTCGCTGTAGTCGTCGTCGGGTTCATGGCTCTGCGGACCAAAGGGCAGCAGGCCAGTGCCACGGCGATCCGGGCTGGAGTCGAGTTTGATCCCCAGCTCGCCCAGGGCGTCGAGACCGAAACCGAAGGTGCCGTCGGTGAACCCGGATTCGACACGCGCCGTGAAGCCCTGGGCCCATTCTTCGGCCTTGGCTTGCGGCGCGTTGTCCTGGCGGAAATCGCGATTGAGGTAGAGGTTGCGCATTTCAATACGGGCCTTGCTGTCGCCGATGAAGTCGGCCATGGCGCTGGGCGCGAACAGGGGCAGACTCAATGCGGCGGCCAGCGAAAACAGTGATTCACAAGGTGCGTTACGTGCGGGCTTCATTATTTTTATTCCCTGCCAATATTCAGTGTTTGCTGGCGCCAGAGGCACCGATACCGGTCATCGAGCGGATGAACTGCGCCAGATAACGGCCGCGCTCAAGGGCTGCACGGGGCGAGGTGTCGGTGACGGAAAACAGCCATGCACTGAAGAACGCCAGGCTCATGGAAAACAGCGCCGGGTTGGAGTACGGGAACAGCGCCTTGTCGTGATGCATCACGTTGACCCACACCGCCGGGCTCAGCACCAGCAGGACAATCGCCGAGACCAGTCCGGACAAGCTGCCGACGACGGCGCCGCGGGTGGTCAGGCCTTTCCAGTACATCGAGAGGAACAGCACCGGGAAATTCACCGACGCGGCGATGGCCAGCACCAGGCCCGAGAGGAAGGCGATGTTCTGCGACTCGAACAGCAGGCCGAGGATGATCGCCAGCACACCGATGCACAGGGTGGCGATACGCGATACGCGCATTTCCTGCTGTTCCGTGGCCTGGCCCTTGCGCATCACGCAGGCATACAGGTCATGGGACACCGCCGAGGCGCCGGACAGTGCCAGCCCGGCAACCACCGCCAGGATGGTGGCGAAGGCGACCGCCGAGATGAAGCCGAGGAACAGATTGCCGCCCACGGCCTGGGCCAGGTGCACGGCGATCATGTTGCCGCCGCCGATGATCGCGCCGCTGGCGTCACGGAATGCCGGATCGGTGCCGACCATGACGATGGCGCCGAAGCCGACGATGATCAGCAACAAGTAGAAGTAGCCGATGAAACCGGTGGCGTAGAACACGCTTTTACGCGCTTCCTTGGCATCGCTGACGGTAAAGAAACGCATCAGGATGTGCGGCAGGCCGGCGGTGCCGAACATCATGCCCAGCCCCAGGGAAATCGCATCGATCGGGTTGGACAGCAACCCGCCGGGGGCCATGATCGCGTTGCCCTTGGCATGCACGGCGGTGGCGCCAGCAAACATCGCTTCAGTGCTGAAACCGAAATGCTTGAGCACCATGAACGCCATGAAGCTGGTGCCGAACAACAGCATCACGGCCTTGATGATCTGCACCCAGGTGGTGGCGAGCATGCCGCCGAAGGTCACGTAGAACACCATCAATACACCGACCAGCATCACGGCGTAGAGGTAGTCGATGCCGAACAGCAACTCGATCAGCTTGCCGGCGCCGACCATCTGCGCCACCAGGTACATCAGGGCCACGGTCAGGGTGCCGAACGCCGAAGTCAGGCGCACCGGCGTCTGTTCCAGCCGGTAGGAAACCACGTCGGCAAAGGTGTACTTGCCGAGGTTGCGCAGGCGTTCGGCGATCAGGAACAGGATGATCGGCCAGCCGGCCAATACGCCCAGGGCGTAGAGCAAGCCGTCGTAGCCATTGAGGAACATCATCGCGGAAATGCCGAGGAACGAGGCTGCCGAGATCATGTCACCGGCGATCGCCAGACCGTTCTGGAAACCGGTCATACCGCCGCCGGCCGTGTAGAAGTCGCTGGCGGAACGGGTGCGCAGGGCAGCCCAGCGTGTCACGCCAAGGGTGAACAGGACGAACACCATGAACATGCCGATGGCGTTCCAGTTCAATGGTCGGGAAGCGCCGTCGGCGGCCACCGCCAAATCAGTGACCACCGCCAGCGGCAGCAGGAACAACGCAAGAAGACGGCTCATCGGGCGCACTCCTGCTTGAGTTTTTCATTCAGCGGGTCGATCACGTTGTTGGCGCGATAGACATAGAACCCGGTCAGCGCAAAGGCCAGCCCGACGATGACGACACCCACCAGCATGCCCACGGTGGTCACGCCGCCGCTCAGGGATTGGCCGAGGGTAGAAGGGGAGAAAGCCACCAGCAGCACGAAGCCGTAGTAGATCACCAGCATGGCCAGGCTCAGTGACCAGTACAGCTTCTGTTTACGGCGCACCAGCTGGATGAAATCCGGGTGCTGGCGGATGAGTTCTATTTCCTGGGGTGTCATGACGCGCGCTCCTTTGTTGTTTTTGTTTTGGGTGAAACAGTGTGTTCGGGTCGATCACCGGCCCCCCTGTAGGAGCTGGCTTGCCAGCGAAGGCGGCCTGAAAACATACAGTGATCTCAAGGGCCTCTTCGCTGGCAAGCCAGCTCCTACAGGGTTTTGCGGTGTTTCAGAGCTGGTCGAAATCCAGCACCACCTTGTCGCTGATCGGGAAGGCCTGGCACGACAGCACATAACCGGCGGCCACTTCGTAGTCTTCCAGGGCGTGGTTGCTGTCCATTTCCACTTCGCCTTCGACGACCTTGCACTTGCAGGTCGAGCACACGCCGGCCTTGCACGAGTAGGGCAGTTCGGCGCCCTGGGCGTTGCCGGCGTCGAGGATGCTCTGGCTGTTGCGCGGCAGGTCGAAGGCCAGGGCTCGGCCGTCGCTGATCACGGTGATCTGGCTGACTGCTGCATCCACCTGGCGCGCCGCTTCGCGGGCCTCGCGTTTCTGCTGGCTGCCAGCAGCGGCGAAGAGTTCGAAGTGGATTCGCTCGGGCGACATACCCTTGGCCTTGAGGCTGTCGCGCACGGTTTCGGTCATTTCCTGCGGGCCGCAGATGAAAGCGGCGTCGAGGGCCTTGACGTCGAGCCAGCGGCTGAACAGTTGCTCGCATTTCTCGGCGTTGATCCGGCCGTTGTACAGGTCGACATCCTGCTGCTCGCGGCTGAACACGAAGATCAGGTTCAAGCGCTGCAAGTAACGGTTCTTCAAGTCTTCAAGCTGTTCGCGGAACAGTGCGCCGGAGCTGGAGCGGTTGCCGTACAGCAGGGTGACGCGGCTGTTGGGCTCGGTTTGCAGGGTGGTCTTGATGATCGACAGGATCGGCGTGATGCCGCTGCCGGCCGCGACCGCCAGGTAGTTGCCGTGGCGAGCGGGGTCGAGTTCCACGCTGAAATGCCCGGCGGGCGGCATCACTTCCAGGCTGTGCCCGGCCTTGAGCTGTTCGTTGGCAAACGCGGAAAAGCGTCCACCGGCCACACGCTTGATGGCGACACGCAGTTCACCGTCGTTGACACCGGTGCAGATCGAATAGGAGCGGCGCACTTCTTCGCCGTCCAGTTGGGTACGCATCACCAGGTGCTGGCCCTGGGTGTAATGAAAGCTGTCTTGCAGATCCTGCGGAATCTCGAAGGCGATGGACACCGCGTCACGGGTCTCGGTGCGCACATCCTTGATGGTCAGGCTGTGAAATTTGCTCATTGTTGTTCTCCAGCTGGGTCGGCCGATTCGCCGCTCAGATGCACTTGAAATAGTCGAACGGTTCCCGGCAATCGACGCAGCGGTACAGCGCCTTGCACGCGGTGGAACCAAACTCGCTGAGCACCTCGGTGTGGGCGCTGCCGCATTGCGGGCAAAGAACCAGCGGGCTCTCGCCGAGCAGGCTGCGTTTGCTGGTGCTGCCTTCGGGCGGCGCGATGCCGTAGGCGCGCAGGCGTTCGCGGCCGCTGGCGCTGATCCAGTCGGTGGTCCAGGCCGGGGTCAATTTGCGCTCAAGTTGCGGCGCCTTGAATCCGGCGAGTTCCAGCGCCTGGCGGATATCGCCCTCGATCACTTCGGTGGCCGGACAGCCGGAGTAGGTCGGCGTGACCACTACGTGCAGATGGCCGGCCTGCCAGTCCAGGTCGCGGACGATGCCGAGGTCGACCACGCTGACCACCGGTACTTCCGGGTCCATGACTTCGGACAGAATCGCCCACGCGGCAGCCAGATCGGTCGGTTGAGCCGGCCGGGCGCCGAGGTCGCTGGCGATCAGCTCACCAGGTTGCATCGGGGTACGCTCGTGGCAGGAACTGCATTTCGGCCAGCAGGATGCCCAGGTGTTCGCTGTGCAGGCCCTTGCGTGCGTTCAGATAAAAATAGCTTGGCGCGGCCGGCACGGGCAGGGTGGCGCTGGTGAAGATCTGGTTGACCTTGGCTTGCCACTGGGTGGCGATGCTGGCGATGTCCGGAGTGATGCCGGCTTCGCACAGGCGCAGCTCGCTGTCATCGGCCGCGATCAGTTCCACGGTGAAGCGCCAGACTTCGGGGATGGCCGCGAGCATGCGCTGGTGGCTTTCCTCGGTGCCGTCACCCATGCGCTCGATCCATTCGCCGGAGCGGCGCAGGTGATAGGTCACTTCCTTCACGGCCTTGGCAGCGATCCCGGCAATGCGTTCGTCGCTGGACTGGCTCAGGCCCTGCAACACCGGCAAATGCCAGGCGTCATAGAGGAACTGCTTGAGCATGGTCACCGCGAAGTCGCCGTTGGGTTGTTCCACCAGCAGCAGGTTGCGATAGGCGCGCTCGTCGCGGCGGAACGCCAGGTGATCGGCGTCACGGCCGTCGTCCAGCAGTTCGGCGGCGTAGTCCAGCCAGTTGCGCGCCTGGCCCACCAGGTCGAGGCCGACGTTCATCAGCGCCAACTCTTCTTCCAGCGCTGGCGCCTTGCCGCACCACTGGCACAGGCGCTGGCCCTGGATCAGGGCGCTGTCGCCGAGGCGCAGCAGGTATTCGATCAGATCAGTCTTGTTGTTCATGGTCGACCTCACATGTGCCCGACTTCGGCCGGCAGCTCGTAGAAGCTGGCGTGGCGGTAGACCTTGTCGTCCGACGGATCGAACAGCGGGTCTTTTTCATCCGGCGAAGAAGCGGTGATCAGCTTTGAGGGCACCACCCACAGGCTTACGCCTTCGCTGCGGCGGGTGTAGAGCTCGCGGGCGTTCTCGATGGCCATGGTGGTGTCGGCGGCATGCACGCTGCCGACGTGTTTGTGGTTGAGGCCGTGCTTGCTGCGCACGAAGACTTCGAAGAGGGTCCACTCGGACATTTCAATTACTCCACATCTGTTCGGTTTTTTGCTGACGGGGCTGAAGATCAAAAGATCGCAGCCTTCGGCAGCTCCTACATGGGATCACCGGCTCCTGTAGGAGCTGGCGCAGCCTGCGATCGTTTGGCGGCATGGGAGTCGCCGAAGATCAAGATCATCAAACGGGCCGAATCAGGCGGCGTTCTTGTTTTGTTTTTTGCGGGCGTGGGCGACGGCGGCTTCACGAACCCAGGCGCCGTCTTCGATCGCCTTGCGGCGGGTGGCGACGCGTTCGGTGTTGCACGGGCCGTTGCCCTTGAGCACTTCGTAGAATTCGCTCCACTGGATTTCGCCGAAGTCGTAGTGGCCGCGTTCGGCGTTCCACTTCAGGTCCGGATCGGGGCAAGTGCAGCCCAGCAGTTCCAGCTGCGGGATGGTCTGGTCGATGAAGCGCTGGCGCAGTTCGTCGTTGCTCTGGCGCTTGATTTTCCAGGCCATGGACTGCGCGCTGTTCGGCGAGTGTTCGTCGCTCGGGCCGAACATCATCAGCGACGGCCACCACAGGCGGTTGATCGCGTCCTGGACCATGTCTTTTTGCGCCTGGGTACCGTGACGCATCATGGTCAGGAGAATTTCGTAGCCCTGGCGCTGGTGGAAGCTCTCTTCCTTGCAGATGCGCACCATGGCCCGGGAATAGGGGCCGTAGGAGGTGCGTTGCAGCACCACCTGGTTGACGATCGCCGCGCCATCCACCAGCCAGCCCACCGCGCCCATATCGGCCCAGTTCAGCGTCGGGTAATTGAAGATGCTCGAGTACTTGGCCTTGCCGCTGTGCAGCTTGGCGATTTCTTCATCACGGTCGGCACCCAGGGTTTCCATGGCGCTGTACAGGTACAGGCCGTGACCGGCTTCGTCCTGGATCTTGGCCATCAATTGCAGTTTGCGTTTGAGGCTTGGTGCGCGGGTGACCCAGTTGCCTTCCGGGAGCATGCCGACGATTTCCGAGTGGGCGTGCTGGGAAATCTGCCGGATCAGGGTCTGGCGGTAGGCATCTGGCATCCAGTTCTTCGCTTCGATCTTGATTTCCGAATCGATTTTTTCCTGGAAGGCGCGTTCCTGTTCGGACATCTCCGAGAGGTCTTTTATGCGCTTTACGCCTGTTTCTACGAGCTGTGCGTACATGGGGGGCTCCCGCCGTGAATCTGTTGAAGGCATGGAGAACTTTATAAGCGATACAGAATTTAATATCAAACATAAAATGACGTGTCGTATTTATTTTTGTATCGCTTTCAGGTTGAGCGGTCCTTCATGAAGCACCGTTCCCCTGTAGGAGCTGGCTTGCCAGCGAAAGCGGTGGCTCAGTTGGCAAATTTATCGACTGGACGCATGCCTTCGCTGGCAAGCCAGCTCCTACAGAGAGGGGTGTCTGTTTTTCATGAAAAAAACCCAAAAAAAAGCCCCGCAAAAGCGGGGCCATAAGGGGTGCAGCAGTCATGCTTTAGGGCGTTTGTCCAATACGTGGCAAGCCTTGCCCTCGGAACGCTTGATCGAGTGGAACGGCTGCAACACGATCCGCGAACTGATCCCGATATACGTCTTGATGTGCTTGCTCAACTCCCCGCAAATAGCCTTCTGCTGTTCATCGCTCAGGTGCTGATGTTCGGCCTTCAACTCGACGTGCACGTCCACGCTGTCCAGGTTGCCATTGCGATACAGATGTATCTCATAGCACTCGGCAAGTTGTTTGACTTTGAGCACCTGCTCCTCGATCTGCGTCGGGAACACGTTGACTCCGCGGATGATCAGCATGTCATCGCTGCGCCCGGTGATCTTGTCGATGCGCCGCATCGGCCGTGCGGTGCCCGGCAGCAGGCGTGTCAGGTCGCGGGTGCGGTAGCGGATCATCGGCAGGGCTTCTTTGCTCAGGGAGGTGAACACCAGTTCGCCCATCTGCCCGTCCGGCAGCACTTCGCCGGTGACCGGGTCGATGATTTCCGGGTAGAAGTGGTCTTCCCAGATCGTCGGGCCATCCTTGGTTTCGGCGCATTCCATCGCCACGCCCGGGCCCATGATTTCCGAGAGGCCGTAGATGTCCAGGGCGGTGATGCCCATGCGTGCCTCGATGGCGCTGCGCAGTTCGGCGGTCCATGGCTCGGCGCCGAAGATGCCCAGGCGCAGGGCCAGTTTGTGCGGGTCGATGCCCTGGCGCTCGATCTCGTCGGCGATGTTGAGCATGTAGGACGGCGTGACCATGATGATGTCCGGCTGGAAATCCTTGATCAACTGCACTTGTTTTTCGGTCTGGCCGCCGGACATCGGGATCACCGTGCAACCCAGGCGTTCGGCGCCGTAGTGGGCGCCGAGGCCGCCGGTGAACAGGCCGTAGCCGTAGGAGATGTGCACCTTGTCGCCACGCCGGCCACCGGCGGCGCGGATCGAGCGCGCCACCACGTTGGCCCAGGTGTCGATGTCATTCTGGGTGTAGCCGACCACCGTCGGTTTGCCGGTGGTGCCGCTGGACGCGTGCAGGCGCACGATGTCGTGCATCGGCACGGCAAACATGCCGTAGGGGTAGTTGTCGCGCAGGTCGGACTTGGTGGTGAAGGGGAATTTCGCCAGGTCGTCGAGGGACTTGATGTCGTCCGGGTGCACGCCCAGCGCATCGAAGCGCTGACGGTACAGCGGCACATTGTTGTAGGCGTGGTTCAGGCTCCAGCGCAGGCGCTCCAGCTGATGCTGGCGCAGCTCGTCGATGCTGGCGGTTTCCAGCGGGTCCAGCACGGGATCAAGCACGGCTTGGGCAATTGGCATGTTCATGTGTTCACTCGAATTGTTTTTGTGTTCCAGCCACTGCATGCAGGGGCTTTGAGTGCATGCCCCAAGGATACCTCTCGGCTCCCCGGGAATCGCGATTCTTTAGTGGGATAGACGCTCGATGATCAGCGCGATCCCCTGGCCGACGCCGATGCACATGGTGCACAGGGCGTAGCGGCCATTGCGTTCCTCAAGTTCATGCAGGGCGGTGGTGACCAGGCGTGCGCCGCTCATGCCCAACGGGTGGCCCAGGGCGATGGCGCCGCCGTTGGGGTTGACCCGTGGGTCGGTGTCGCTCAAGCCCAGTTCGCGCAGTACGGCCAGGCCTTGGGCGGCAAAGGCTTCGTTGAGCTCGATGACGTCCATGTCCGCCAGGCTCAGGTTGGCCACTTCCAGCACCTTGCGCGTGGCCGGTACCGGACCGATGCCCATGATGCGTGGTTCAACGCCGGCGGTGGCCATGGCGACAACGCGACCGCGGGCGGTCAGGCCGTGGCGCTTGGCGACTTCCGGGCTTGCCAGCAACAGCGCGCAGGCGCCGTCGTTGACCCCGGAGGCGTTGCCGGCGGTGATGCTGCCGCCTTCGCGGAACGGCGTGCCCAGTTTGGCCAGTTGCTCGAGGGTGGTGTCGCCACGCGGATGCTCGTCGTGCTCGACCACTTTGGTCGGGCCTTTGCGCTGGGGAATTTCCACCGCGACGATTTCCCTGGCCAGGCGGCCGTTGGCCTGGGCCGTGGCGGCGCGTTGCTGGCTGCGCAGGGCGAAGGCGTCCTGGTCGGCCCGGGAGATGTTGAACTGTTCGGCGACGTTCTCTGCCGTTTCCGGCATTGAGTCGATGCCGTAGGCCTTTTTCATCAGCGGATTGACGAAACGCCAGCCGATGGTGGTGTCGAAAATCTCGGCGGCACGGGAAAACGCCTGCTCGGCCTTGCCCATCACCAATGGCGCGCGGGACATCGATTCGACGCCACCGACCAGCATCAACCCGGTTTCGCCGCTGCGAATCGCCCGGGCGGCAGTGCCGATGGCATCCAGCCCGGAGCCGCACAGGCGATTGAGGGTGGTACCCGGCACGTTGACCGGCAACCCGGCCAGCAATGCCGACATGCGCGCGACGTTGCGGTTGTCTTCGCCGGCCTGGTTGGCGCAGCCGTAGATCACATCGTCCACGCTGCTCCAGTCGACCTGCGGGTGGCGGCGCAGCAGTTCGCGCAGGGGCACCGCGCCGAGGTCGTCGGCGCGCACGCTGCTCAGGACTCCGGCGTAGCGACCGATCGGGGTGCGGACCGCGTCGATGATCAGGGCGTCATTCATTGGGGGTCTCCTGCGCCAGCACCGAGCCGCGCACTTTGTAGGATTTGCCGTGGAACAGGGCGATCAGCTGGCCCTGCTGGTTTTCGATGCGTACGTCGTAGTTGCCGGTGCGGCCGGAACGGCTTTGCTCGATGCAATCGGCCGTCAGCGTGTCGCCCAGGCGCGCCGGGGCGATGTAGTCGATGCTGCAGCCGATGGCCACCGTGGCTTCGTTGTAGCTGTTGCAGGCAAAGGCGAATGCCGAGTCGGCCAAGGCAAACAGAAAGCCGCCGTGGCAGGTGCCGTGGCCCTGCACCATGTCTGCACGCACGGTCATACCCACACGGGCGCAACCAGGGGCCGCGGACAGTAGACGGATGCCCATCCCCTGGCTGGCGGCGTCACGCTGGAGCAGCGTTTGTGCACAGTTGACGGCCAGGTTCATCGCTTCGTGGTTAGTCATGGAACGTTCTCCCTTCGGCGACCCGACGGCGCAGCAGTAGCGACGGCCGGTAGCGTTCTTCGCCATAGGTGGCTTGCAGGTTGTCCAGCACGGTCAGGATCTGCTCGAGCCCGATGGCGTCGGCCCAGGCCAACGGCCCCTGTGGATAATTGACTCCGGCGCGCATCGCCAGGTCGATGTCGGCCGCCGAGGCCACGCCTTGCAGCAGGGCATCGGCCGCTTCGTTGGCCAGCATCGCCACGGTGCGCAGGACGGCCAGTGCCGGGCTGTCGCTGAGCAGGCTGACCTTGAGGCCGGCGCGTTGCAGCAGGGCGATTCCTTGTTCCAGGGCCAGCGGATCAATGCCCGCCGCATGGCTGATGGCGATGCGTTGGGCCTTGCTGTAATCGAGGGTCAGATCCAGCAGGATCAGGTTGCGCAGTCCGTCTTCCCTGGCGCGCTGACAGGCCATGCGCCCGTCGCTCAAGGCCAGCACCGCGTCACCGACCCGCAGCAAGCCGCGACCATCGCGCTGGATGACGTCGACGCCTTGCTCGCGCAGACGTGCAAGCAAACCTTGGGCGATGCCCAGGTCGCCTTCGGCAATGCACGCTTCGACGGCCGCAGCACTGCTGATCTCGGCGGCGGGCGGGCGCTCGGCCCCTTGGACGTAGCTGTAGAATCCCTGGCCGCTTTTACGCCCCAGGCGCCCGCCGTCCACCAGCTCTTTCTGGATCAGCGAAGGCAGGAAGCGTGTGTCCTGGTAATAGGCATCGAACACCGAGCAGGTCACGGCATAGTTGACGTCATGGCCGATCAGGTCGGTCAGCTCGAACGCGCCCATGGCAAAGCCGCCGGCCTCGCGCATCAGCGCATCCAGGGTCGCGCAGTCGGCGGCGCCTTCCTGGAGCATGCGCAGGCTTTCTGCGTAGAACGGCCGGGCCACGCGGTTGACGATGAAACCCGGGGTGGAGCGGGTGTGCACCGGTTTTTTGCCCCAGGCCTTGGCGGTGTCGTACAGGCACTCGGCCAACACCGGATCGCTGGCCAGGCCGCAGACCACTTCCACCAGCGGCATGACCGGTGCCGGGTTGAAGAAGTGCAGGCCGAGCAGGCGTTGCGGGTGATCGAGTTGCGCGGCGATGCGGGTGATCGACAGCGACGAGGTGTTACTGGCCAGGATGCAGCGGTCGCCGCAAATCTCTTCCAGCTGGCGGAACAGCGCGCGCTTGACCTCGAGGTTCTCGACGATGGCTTCGATGATCAGCGCGCAATCGGCCAGGGCTTCGATCGCTTCCACGGCGTGCAGGCGTGCAATCGTCGCGCTGCGCGCATCGGCGGACAGCTTGCCGTTCTCGACCCGTTTGCCCAGTTGCCGGTCGATGCCGGCAATGGCCTGGGCGGCAGCGCCGGGGCGATTGTCCAGCAGCAGCACCGGATGCCCGGCCTGCGCCGCGACCTGGGCAATGCCGGCGCCCATGGCACCGGCGCCGATCACCGCGATACGTGCAGAATTGTTCAGTGCGGTCATGACTCAGCGCCCCTTGAAGCTTGGGCTGCGTTTTTCCATGAAGGCGCCGACACCTTCGCGATAGTCCTCGCTGCGCCCGGCCAGGCGTTGCAGGTCACGTTCCAGTTCCAGCTGTTCGTCAAAGGTGTTGCTCAGGCTGGCGTTCAGGCTGCGCTTGATCAGCGCCAGGCCGTAGGTCGGCTGGGTGGCCAGGTGTTGCGCCAGTTTCAGGGCTTCATCGCGCAGTTCGGCGTCTTCCACGCAGCGATAGATCAAGCCCCATTGCTCGGCCTGTTCGGCCGTCAAGCGATTGCCGAGCAGGGTCAGTGCCTTGGCGCGGGCCATGCCGACCAGGCGCGGCAGGGTCCAGGTGCCGCCGGAGTCGGGGATCAGGCCGATCTTGCAGAACGCCTGGATGAAGCTGGCCGAACGCGCTGCCAGCACCAGGTCGCAGGCCAGGGGAATGTTCGCGCCGGCACCGGCGGCCACGCCGTTGACCGCGCAGATGACCGGCATCGGCAGGTCGCGCAGCTGGCGGATCAGCGGGTTGTAGAACTTCTCGATGGACTCGCCCAGGTCCGGCACGGCGCTGCCCGGCGCGACATTGCGGTCGCTCAGGTCCTGGCCGGCGCAGAAGCCACGACCTTCGCCGGTCAGCAGCAACACGCGCACGTCGGGGTTCTGCCGCACTTGCTTGAGCGCTTCCTTCACTTCGCCATGCATCTGGGTGTTGAAGCTGTTGAGCTGCTCCGGGCGATTGAGGCTGAGCAGGGCGACGCCGGCCTCGATGGAAAACAGGATGTGTTCGAAGTTCATGGTCTTGGCGCTCTCTTGGCGATCTCGAATTCGGTGATTACTGACCGGTGAAGGTCGGCGTGCGTTTTTCCTGGAAGGCGGCGATGCCTTCGTCGCGGTCGCGGGTGCCGGCCAGCACGGTGAAGGCATGGCGCTCGAAACGCAGGCCGCTGGCCAGGTCCGTGTCCATCGCCTTGAGCAGCGCTTCCTTGGCCAGGCGCACCGCCAGCGGGGCTTTGCCGGCGATGTGGCGGGCGATCTGCAGGGCGCGATCGACGGTGAATTCCGGCTGGGTAACTTCGCTGACCAGGCCGGCGCGCTGGGCCTGGCGGGCGTCGATCGGCTCACCGGTCAGGACCATTTGCATGGCCATGGACTTGCCGACGGCGCGCAGCAGGCGTTGGGTGCCGCCTGCGCCGGGCATGATCCCGAGATTGATTTCCGGCTGGCCGAAGCGGGCGTCAACACCTGCAATGATGATGTCGGCGTGCATTGCCAGTTCGCAGCCACCGCCAAGGGCGAAGCCGTTGACCGCGGCGATCAGCGGTTTGTTGAAGCGGGTGATGGCCTGCCAGGAGGCCTGGCGCGGGTCGTCGAGGATGCCGACCAGGTCGCGCTCGGCCATTTCCTTGATGTCGGCACCGGCGGCGAAGGCCTTGCGACTACCGGTCAGGACCACGGCACGGGTCTCGGGATCGGCTTGGGCCACGCTCAATTCGTCCGCCAGTTCGCCCAGCAGCTGCGTGTTCAGGGCGTTCAGCGCTTGCGGGCGCTGCAGGGTAATCAGGCGTACGCCAGGCTCGATGAATTCGACGGCAAGGGTTTGAGGCATGGCGGAGGCCCTCACGGTGAACGCTCGGCGGTGATGCCGGCTTGTTATTGGATCGGCCGCAGGGGCCGGTTTTGCCGGAGTATACCTGCAATGTGATACGCAAATGCAATAACAAAATTCATTTAATGTGTCTTATTGATGTGAGTTCAGCTGTTATCCAGTGATGCTTTAGCACTATGGGTGGCGGTTTCAGTTCATATTTTATTGGGTTTTAAGGCTGTTTTTGCGTTGCGGCGCAGGTCGTCGGAAAGGCCCGGTTCAAGTGATACGCTTTTTAGTCTTTGTGAATTGAAAAGCGATATGATACAAAATAAGTCAATATCCGCATCGCTTTGTGAAGGAAGCTGCCATGACCTGCTACAGCCTTGATGGCCTGACCCCGGTGGTTGATCCGAGCGCCTATGTGCATCCGTCCGCCGTGTTGATCGGCGACGTGATCATCGGCCCCCACTGTTATGTAGGGCCGCTGGCCAGCCTGCGGGGCGACTTCGGGCGGATCGTGCTGGAGGAGGGCGCCAACATCCAGGACACCTGCGTGATGCACGGCTTTCCCGACAGCGACACGGTGGTGGAGCGTAACGGTCACATCGGCCACGGCGCGGTGCTGCACGGTTGCCGGATCGGCGCCGATGCGCTGGTGGGGATGAATGCGGTGGTGATGGACAACGCACGCATCGGCCCGCGGTCCTTCGTTTCGGCGGCGGCCTTCGTCAAGGCCGGCTTCGAATGCCCGGAGCAGTCGCTGGTGATGGGCGCACCGGCCAGCGTCAAGCGCACCCTCAGCGATCAGGAAGTGGCGTGGAAACAGGCGGGGACTCGTGAGTATCAACAGCTGGCCAGGCGGTGCCTGGAACAGATGCAGGTGTGTGAACCGCTGGCGGAGCCAGAGCCGGATCGCCCGCGTATCAGCGACAGCGGCCATCGCCCTAAAGGTGGTTGATTCCCCCGTAGGAGCTGCCGCAGGCTGCGATCTTTTGATGTTGATTTTTGAAAGATCAAGATCAAAAGATCGCAGCCTCCGGCAGCTCCTACCGGTATATTCCTTTTCTTTTTTTGCTCGGTACGCCCATGTCGTCCCTGACACCCTTGAATCACCTGATCACCCGCTTCCAGGAACAGACGCCGATCCGCGCCAGCTCGCTGATCATCACGTTGTACGGTGATGCCATCGAGCCCCATGGCGGTACCGTGTGGCTGGGCAGCCTGATCCAGTTGCTCGAACCGATCGGCATCAACGAACGGCTGATCCGCACCTCGATTTTCCGCCTGACCAAGGAAGGCTGGCTGACCGCCGAAAAGGTCGGTCGGCGCAGTTACTACAGCCTGACCGGCACCGGTCGCCGGCGTTTCGACAAGGCGTTCAAGCGGGTCTACAGCACCACGATGCCGGCCTGGGATGGTTCCTGGTGCCTGGTGATGCTGTCGCAACTGACCCAGGACAAGCGCAAACAAGTGCGCGAAGAGCTTGAATGGCAAGGTTTTGGTGCGATTTCGCCGGTGGTGCTGGCCTGTCCGCGCAGTGATCGCACCGATGTCAACGCCACGCTGCTGGACCTCGGCGCCCAGGAAGAAACCATCGTCTTCGAAACCACCGCCCAGGACGTACTGGCCTCCAAGGCTCTGAGGCTGCAGGTGCGCGAGAGCTGGAACATCGAGGAACTGGCCACCCACTACAGCGAGTTCATCCAGCTGTTCCGACCGCTCTGGCAAGCACTTCGCGAGCAGGAAAACCTGCAGCCTTCGGACTGCTTCCTGGCGCGGATCCTGCTTATTCACGAATACCGCAAATTGCTGCTGCGTGACCCGCAACTGCCGGACGAGTTGTTGCCCGGCGATTGGGAAGGACGCGCGGCCCGACAGTTGTGCCGCAACATTTACCGTTTGATCTACGCCAAGGCCGAGGAATGGCTGAACAGTGCACTGGAAACCGCCGACGGCCCGTTGCCGGATGTGGGCGAGAGCTTTTATCGACGCTTTGGCGGGTTGAAATAACCCGTCGAGGGTAAAGGAGAGTCGCTGTTCAGGAGAACCTGTTGATTGACGTAGACAATAAAAACAAGCCTGCGTGAGGCCTGACATGATTTCTACAACTGCACAGCGCCAGGATGGGTTCGATCAGTGGATCCATCAGATCAACCAGATCTGTGGCGCCTTCAACGCACAACCCCTGGGCACCGGTTTTGCGGGCCAGATCCGCGAATACCGCAGCGATGCCCTCAAGCTCAGCTTCGTCGACGCCTGCCAGGCGCGGCTGTACCGCACGCCGCAGGAAGTGGCGGCGGGCGAGGGTGGCAAATACTTTGCGGTGTTCCAGCTCGATGGCACCGCGGGCATGGCCCAGGGCGACGACCGGGTGCTGCTGTCCGCCGGGGACATCACCTTGATCGATGCGGCGCGGCCCAGTGATTTCACCTACAGCGAAAACTCCCGGCAGTTGTCGTTGATCCTGCCGTATCAACTGGTCGAACAGACCCTGCGCTTCAACCAGGTCAAGTGCGGCCACCGCATCGCTGCGTCGTCGCCCATTGCCATGCTCTCCCATCGGCTGATCCTCGACGCCACGCGCCAACAGCATCTGACCCGGCAGGAAAGCGAAGCGACCCTGGAGGCGATCGTCAGTCTGTTGCGCCCGGCCATCAGCCAGACCGACGATTGCACCGATCCGCACGAGCGGACCTTCCGCAAGACCCTGAGCTTCATCGATCAGCACATCCGCTGCGAAGAACTGTGCCCGGAATGGCTGGCGCGGGAAGTCGGCATTTCGACTCGTGGCCTGTACCGGATGTTCGCCAAAAAAGGCCTGGTGGTGGCGCGCTACATCAAGAACCGCCGGCTGGACCTGTGCGCCGAATCCCTGCGCCAATCGCGCAAGGAAGAGAAATTGTCGGTGCTGGGGTATTCGTGGGGTTTTTCCGATTCGAGCTATTTCTCGACGGCATTTAAATCGCGTTTCGGCATAGCGCCGGGGGAGTATCGCAAACAGCATGCGTGACCGTTTGCATGGGCACCGCTTAACCCTGTGGGAGCGAGCCTGCTCGCGATAGCGGTCATTCAGTGACAAAGATGTCGCCTGACACTCCGTCATCGCGAGCAGGCTCGCTCCCACAGTTTTTTTGTGTGTGACTCATTTCGGGGAGTTGAGGTTCAGCGTCGGCGTTTCATCGAAGAAATTCCACGGCTTGAGCAGCACATGCACCCATTCGGTCGGCATGATCGGCCATTCTTCGGCCCGGGCGATGTGGGTGGTGCCGGTGGTCAGCCAGACCACGTCGTCGGTGTTCTCGATCGAATGGTTATCCTGAGTGAATTGCCCCAGTCCCGAGTCTTTGTCCGAGCGGTTCGGGTACTTGCCTTCCGGGTACTTTTCCTCCGGGTTGTATTGCGTCACCCACAGCTGTTTGTCCATGAAGCTCAGGCGGTGGTACAGCCATTCATCGGTGCCGAAGTTGGCGCCCTTGGCCACCGGGTGCGTGCCACCGGCATAGGGAATCAGCTGGTAGGACACCGGGTTGCCGACCTTGTTTTCCTTGCTGAAGTTGGTCAGCAGGCGCACGGTCGATGGGTCGAATTTCTGCGCCGCTTGCTGCTCGGTGCTGACCACGCGGGTTTCGGTCTGCATGGTGCTGGTACGCGGGCCGCCTCGGTCGTTGGGCAGCACTACCGGGTTCACCTCTACCAGGGAGTTTTGCTCGCCGTCCACGTCCATGTCGAGGCGGAAGTTATAGATGTGCTGGTGCGTGGTGCCGACGATGTTGTGGTCCAGCAAGGTGCCATAGCGCGTGTCTTCCTTGGCGGTGTCTTCGTGCATGGTCCTGGATTTCACGCCCTTGACCGCTTCGATGCCGGTGGCGCCGGCGTCGATGCCGATGGTGCCGTTCTGCTGGAAGACCCAGTCGAAGATGTAGTCGTAGTTGCCGACGGTGCTGATCCAGCGCACCACCAGTTCGCGCCGCTCGGTGCTGAGGTTGGGCTGGCCCATTTCCTGGTGTTTGTATTCCGGCCCGGCGTAGCGCTCGAACACCGCCATGGCCCGCGGGATCGCGGTCGGTGCGCCGGTGTAGTCGGCGATGGTGGCGTCCAGCAGCACGGCGTTTTCCGGGGCGTCTTTGCCGCGGGCGATTGGCGAGGTCAGGGAGCCCATGCCGTAGTCGCCCGAGTCGAGGTAGGCCTTGAAGTACCAGCCGACGTCCGGGTCGCCGTAAGGCACGATCATGCCGCCCAGGGAGCCTTCGTACATGACCTTGCGCTTCTTGCCCTGGTCGTCATAGGTGACCGTGGACAGGATCGGGCCGACCCGCGAATCGAGGCGAACGTGGAAATCCCAGTTCTGCCAGTGAATGCTGTTGCCGGTGATGGTGTAGTTCTTGCCTTCGGGTTCGATGATTTCCAGCGGCTTGACCGCTACGCCCTTGCGCCCGCGTCCGTCGTAGGGCGTCGGTTTCATCGGCACCGGAATCAGCGCTTCGTCTTCGATCTTGATGAGCTTTTTCTGCTCCAGATCGACAATCGCCACCAGGCCCTCGATCGGGTGCGCCCAATAGTTGCCGTCATCGACGTTGAGGTAGCTGACGATCTTCAGCAGGCGCTTGTCCTGGGCCAGACCGTCCTTGCCGTCGAAGTAACCGACGGTCAGCGGCGTCGCGACGACCTTCTTCACATCGTTGATGCCGCGCTTGGCCAAGGCTTGCGCGTATTCGGGGCTGGTCTCGACTGCGGTCTGCACCGTGGCGAAATCATCCAGCAGCACCATGCCGTGGGCGCCTTCGATCGGCTTCCATGAGTTGAGCGTCTTGCTGTCTAGATCCACCAGCGCTTCGATCACATGCTTGCCGTCGAGCACCACGATAGTGGCCTGGCGCGGCTGTGTGACGTTTTGCCCGGTGAAGACGAAGTTCCACACCTGATCCTTCGGCGGTTCCTTGACCGATACTTCGGTGAAGCGAAAACCTGGCTTGTAGTGTTCCGATTGCTTGACGATGTCCACCGCCGTGGTGATTTCAGCCGCACTCAGGGGGTTGAGCGGGCTGGGACGGGTCTCGACGACGAAGGTCGTGTCCAGGCCGGACTGGAAGACCTGGTTGATGAAGTCCTTGGACATGTACGCCGTCTTGCCCTTGAACACCACGGGCACTGTCAGCTCCATGCGCTTGCCGTTGAGCATGGCCACTTTACTGTCCGGCTTGACCTTGAGATAGACGCCGTCCTTGGCAATGGTGAACAGGTTCGAGTAGTCGTCCCATTTGACGGTGGCACCAAATTCCTCGAGACCCGCTTGCAGCGGCACCATTTCGGCGTGGCCACCGTGGGCCTGGGCAGTGCCCATGCACAAAGGCAGGCCGAGGACACTCAGGGAAATGGCCAGGGCGAGCCGGGCAAGCGGTGATCTTTTGGGCGATGCTTTGGCGCTGGACATGGGTGCATTCCTGGAGAAAAGCCGGTGACTGGCATTGTTGCACTTTGCTACAGCCAGTCGATGCCTGCCTTTGGATTCCTGCCAGATTGCTTTGTCTGCCTGCCTTTTACTTGCGCATCGCCACATACGAATTGCGCAGGTCGCTGGCCCAGCCGTCGAGCACGCCCTTGACGTTGGCCGTGGTAATCACCTGCTTGTCGTTTTCCAGCGGTATTCCCGTGCCTTTGCGCACTACCGTGGCGACGAGGGTTTTGCTCCCGCCATCGAGAAAGGCGACCTCGGTGGCAATTTCACTGTCCTGGTCACGGATTCCGGTGGCGGTACTGACGCCTGCGACAACCAGGGTGATCGGTAGCCATTCGTAAAAGCGCAGGCCCTGGGTGCTGGCGGTCACTCGAGTGATGGCCGGCCGCACGATCAGGGTCTTGGGTCCCGGAGTGTTGACCACGGTCAAGACCTTGCCCAGCTCATGCTTGAGCACCGCATCGTAGTACCAGGTGGTGTCGCCAAGGGTGGTCTGTGGCAGGCGTTCGCTCGGCTTGGGCTCCGGGTAGTAGCGGCTCGGTTCGATGTATACCTGGGTGTAGCGGTCGAGCTCAAGCTTCGGGTTTACCCAACTCAGTACCGGTTGGCCCGAGGGCGACTGGTGCTCCGTCAAGGTGCTGTAGTCGTTCAAAAAACCTGAATAGTTGTCCGGCGCGACGGTTTTGCTGCTGCACGCTGAGAGGGCGATGCTGGCGACTGCCAAAAGCGGCAGCGAGAAGAGTTTTCTCATCAAGGGGTTCCTGGGTGGAGGGGGGAGCTAGGCAGGTCTTCCGAGCATTCGATACGCAGATCGCCGTTGGCCATGATCCACTGGGTGAACTCGGCAATCGGAACGCGGTGGATGTATTCCACCCAGGTCCCGGTGCTCGGGCTGTATTGCTCGAAATAGCGGCGCAACACGACGTGGGTCCGATCATCGGTCAGTCCCAGGCACGCCTGCTGGAATAGAATCGGCTCGTCGTTCGCTGGCGCACTGGTGCGTTGGTTGAGGATCACCGTATGAGTGCTGTCGGTTGTCTCGGTCGCGTAATTCGATCCCTGCATGGAAGACCTCATGAATTGGAATCCGCGCAGGGTGCCGCAGGGCAGTAACGACCGTATGTCCGATTGATGTCGGGCGGGCAGGAATGTTTCCGGTTTGAAATATATGACCCTGGCCGCGGAATGGTTTTAGATACGCTCTTTTTTTGACCCTGGATCCCCTGAACGTGAGCAGACTGCTGATCGTCGACGACGATGTGGAAATCCTGTCCCTGCTGAAGCAGTTTTTTATCCAGCATGCCTACGAGGTGGACCTGGCCACCCATGGCGAGGCCATGTGGACGATGATCGAGAAAAATCGTCCGGACATCATCATCCTTGACCTGATGCTTCCCGGCGAAGGTGGCCTGAGCCTGTGCCAGAAATTACGCGCGCAGACGGACATTGCAATCGTCATGCTGACCGCGATGGGTGAACTGAGCGACCGCATCGTCGGCCTGGAACTGGGCGCCGACGATTACCTGACCAAACCTTTCGACCCGCGGGAATTGCTCGCCCGACTGCGCGCCGTGCAGCGTCGCGCTGGCGAGAAAAGCCAGGGGCGCGAGCCGTCGCGGCCGATCATCACCTTTGCTGATTGGCACCTGGATATCACCTGCCGCGAATTGCGCTCGCCCGAGGGCGTGATGATTCCGTTGTCCGCTGGCGAGTTCGATCTGCTGTTGGTGTTTCTCGAGCATCCGCAGCGCATTCTCACCCGGGAACAGCTGATCGACCTGGCTCGCGGCCAGAACCACGAGGCCTATGACCGCAGCATCGATGTGCAGGTCAGTCGACTGCGCCGCAAGATCGAGCCCGACAGCAAGCGCCCGGACCTCATTCGCACGGTGCGTAATGGGGGCTATATGTTCTGCGCCAAGGTGACCCGCTCGTGATTCGGCGCCTCGATACCCTCAGGTCGCGGATTGCACTGACAATCGTCGCCGCCATGCTCGCTTCGCTGGCCCTCAATGGCCTGTTCGTGCAGCTGGCGGGCACCTGGGGGCGCCCGCCGATCGACCGCACCGGCCTGCTGGAGCAGATCGCCGCGAACGTCCGGGTGATCGAGGCGGCGCCCGTCCCGTTGCGCTCGTCATTGGCTACCGCCGCGAGCCATCCGACGCTTGAGGTGGTCTGGCACGAACGGCGGGGCGATTTCCATCTGCCCTCGAACGGTACGCAGGTGGGGACTGAACATTCGCCGCTGCAAGAGTTGCTCGGTGATGTCCCCCGGGACATCCAGGTCTTCAACCCCGGCGACTGGCCGGACCACAGCCCCCAGGCGCACTACGTGGCCCTGGTTCAGCTACGCGATGGCAGCTGGCTGTCGTTCACACCCCCGGAACGCAGCTGGGGGCTCGATTCCAATGTACGGATCCCGATCATCATCGCCTTGGGGCTGGTGGCAACCCTGCTGGTCGCCTGGATTGCCACGCGACAACTGGCCAACCCGCTGCAACGTTTTTCCAGCGCGGCACGGCGCTTTGGAGGTGACCTGCGCGCGCCGCCGATCAAGATCGAAGGCCCCCATGAGATACGCCAGGCAATCATTGCCTTCAACACCATGCAGGCACAGATCCGCCACTTTCTCGGCGAGCGCACACAGATGCTCGCGGCGATCTCCCACGACTTGCGCGCGCCCCTGACGCGGATGCGCCTGCGCAGCGAATTCATGGAAGACCTGGAACAGCAGCGCAAAATGGTCCGCGACATCGAAGAGATGCAGACGATGATCAACGCGGCGCTGGGTTTTTTCCGGGATGAAAGCCACGGGGAGCAGAGCACCGCATTCGACCTTTCGGAACTGCTGCAGACGATCGTCGACGACTTTCGCGACCAGGACATCGTCGTCGACTTCAGCGGTCCAGCCCATCTGGTGTACGAAGGCCGTCCGCTCGGGATCAAGCGGGTGATCGTCAACCTGCTGGAAAACGCCGTGAAATATGGCCAGAAACCGGCCATCGGGCTGACGGGGGATGGGCGCAGGGTCTGCATCGAAGTCAGCGACGAGGGCCCCGGTATCCCGGAGTCCGCCCTCGAACAGGTGTTCGATCCCTTTTACCGACTGGAGACTTCACGCAACCGGGATACCGGTGGCGTGGGGCTGGGACTGTCCGCCGCGCGGGCGATCGTGCGCGAGCAGGCGGGGGAGCTGACGCTGCGCAATCGCAGCGGCGCGGGGTTGGTGGCGCGTGTTGAACTGCCGGGCGCTCGCGGCGCAAAGGCTATCGAGCGTTAGTCGTTGATCGACCGTTAGTCCGCCCGGCCGCAAACCGTTGCCTTGGCTTAATAGGAAGCATTACTATTCACGCCCTCGCACCCACAGCACACTGCAATGACCCCCAAGCTGCCCCGCAGACACGGCTTTTTCGAGCACTACGAAGAGTTGGTTGGCACCTGGACCCGTCGCCTGAGAAACCGTCAACAGGCCGAGGACCTGGCCCACGATACCTTCGTGCGGGTGCTCGAGTCGGATTCGGCGGCGGTGCAGCAACCCCGGGCCTATCTGCACCAGACGGCGCGCAACATCGCGGTGGACGGTTATCGGCGTGAGGATCGGCGGGGCGCCATGGAGTCGGAGGCGATCGATCTCAGTGTGTCGTCATCCGGCGACCCGGAGCATTTCATGCAAGCGATCCAGTTGGCGGATTCCATCGAACGGGCGCTCACCGAGCTGCCGGTCAACTGCCGCAAGGTGTTTGTCTGGCAGAAAATCGAAGGCCTGACCCAGGCTGAAATCGCCGAACGCCTGGGACTGTCCAAGAACATGGTGGAAAAGTATATGATCCGCACGCTGCGGCATCTGCGTGACCGCCTGGATGAGTTGCAGTCATGATGTGCGGTGGCCTTGAAAATACCCGTAGGAGCTGCCGCAGGCTGCGATCTTTTGGCGGTCTTGAAGTGGCCGAAGATCAAAAGATCGCAGCCTTCGGCAGCTCCTACACCAACCGCATACCGCGTGATTTCTCATCCCCGGCCAAACAGGAACTTCCATGATGGATACTCGTGATTGTGCGTGCGGGCAAACAGCGGTTCGCGATGAAGCGGCGCGGTGGTTTGTGCGTTTTCAGGAACCCGCGGTCGATGTCGAGGCGTATCGCCAATTCGACAGCTGGCTGAACCAGCATCCTCAACACCGCAACGAATTCGAAGTGCTCCAGGGCCTGTGGAGCGCCGCCGACCTGCTGCCGACGGCGCGTCTGCAGGCGTTGTGCGAGGAAGCGCCGAATCGCAGCAAACGACGCCCGTTGCTGCGCTACGCGGTTGCGGCCAGTGTGTTGGCGGTGGCCGTCGGCTTGGGGCTATTCAACGTTTTGCAGCAACCTTCGCCCTACACCGCCGAGTTTTCCACGGCGCTGGGCGAGCGTCGCCAGGTCGCCTTGCCCGACGGCTCGACAGTCGATCTGGATAGCCGCAGCCGCATTCAGGTGCGTTTTGAAAAGGATCGTCGCGCCATTGAACTGAGCGATGGCGAAGCGCTGTTCAGCGTCGAACACGACAGCAACCGGCCCTTTGTGGTCGAGGCGGGTAGCGGCAAGGTCATCGTCACCGGCACGCGCTTCGATGTGCGCCGGGGCAGCAGCGACACTCGGGTGGTGGTGGAGCAGGGCACGGTCAAGGTGCAGGGACGCGACGCCGCCGCCGACGACTTCATCAGCCTGACTGCCGGCCTGGGCAGCCATGTCGATGCCGCGGGCAAGGTCGCGCCGGCCTACGCGGTCAATCCCGCCGAACTGACGGCCTGGCGCAGCGGCAAACTGGTGTTCAACAACGCCAGCCTGGCCGACGTTGCCGAGCAGGTCTCGCGCTATCGGGAAAAGCCGCTCAAGGTCGGCAATGCCGCCGTGGGCAATCTGCGCCTGACCAGCGTGTTCAAGTCCGACAATACCGACGCCTTGCTCAAGGCCTTGCCGAACATCCTGCCGGTGGCCGTGCGCACCCTCGACGACGGCAGCCAGGAAATAATTTCAAAATAAAATTCAGGTTTTTTTCGAGTTCATCGTCTTCCTGTTCAACTGCAACTGGTTTGCATTAACAAGCGCACACTCTTGCGATCTTCAGGATTACGTTCGACGTGAAAAAGACCACCGCTAAAAACAACAAATCCACTTGGTTGCCGCTGGCCCTTGCACTGGCGGTCAACCTGGCGCTGCCTCAGGCATTCGCTGCCGACGCTATCCACATTCCGGCGCAACCCCTGGGTCAGGCCCTGAGTCAGCTGGGTCAGCAAACCTCGCTGCAGGTATTTTTCAGTCCGGAATTGGTGGCCGGCAAACAGGCCCCGGCGGTGGAAGGCAATATCGCGCCGGAAGAAGCGCTGCGCCAGTTGCTGCAAGGCAGCGGCCTGCAGTACCAGATCGATGAAGGCTCGGTGACGCTGCTGCCAGCCGCGGCAGCGACCTCTGCGGCGAACGGCCCGCTGGAGCTCGGCGTGACCGACATCAAGGTGGTGGGCGACTGGCTCGGTGATGCCGATGCCGCGGTGGTACAGAACCACCCCGGTGCCCGTACCGTGATTCGCCGCGAGGCTATGGTCGAGCAGGGCGCAATGAATGTCGGCGACGTCTTGAAGCGTGTGCCGGGTGTGCAGGTGCAGGAGGCCAACGGCACCGGTGGTAGCGATATTTCGCTGAACGTCGGCGTGCGCGGATTGACCTCGCGCCTGTCGCCACGCTCGACTGTGTTGATCGATGGCGTACCGGCAGCCTTCGCCCCCTATGGCCAGCCGCAATTGTCCATGGCGCCGATTTCCTCCGGGAACCTCGACAGCATCGACGTGGTACGTGGCGCAGGCTCCGTGCGTTACGGGCCACAGAACGTCGGCGGGGTGATCAACTTCGTGACGCGAGCAATCCCTGAAACAGCCTCGGCGGAAATCGGCAGCACCCTGGAAACCTCCCAGCATGGTGGCTGGAAGCACATCGATACAGTTTTCGCCGGCGGCACCGCCGACAACGGCATGGGCGTGGCGCTGTTGTATTCCGCGGTGAACGGCAACGGTTACCGCAAAAGCAACAACGGCAATGACATCGACGACGTGATCCTCAAAACGCACTGGGCGCCGACCGATGTGGATGACTTCAGTCTCAATTTCCACTACTACGACGCCAGCGCCGACATGCCCGGCGGCCTGACCCAGGCCCAATATGACGCCGATCCGTTCCAGTCCGACCGCGACCACGACAACTTCAGCGGCCGGCGCAAGGATGTGTCGTTCAAGTGGATTCGGCAACTTGACGACCGCACCCAGGCCGAGGTGCTGACCTACTACACCGACAGTTTTCGTGGCAGCAACATCGCCGCTCGCGATCAGAAAACCCTCGGCTCGTTCCCGCGCACCTACTACACCTTCGGCATCGAACCACGGGTCTCCCATGTGTTCGATGTCGGCCCGAGCACCCAGGAAGTCAGCGTCGGTTATCGCTACCTGAAAGAAGCCATGCACGAAGAAGCCAGCCGCCTGGCGCTGGTCAACAACGAGCCGGTGGTGCGTCCGGGTTCGGACGGCCACGTCTATCAGGACCGTACCGGTGGCACTGAAGCCAACTCGGTGTACATCGACAACAAGATCGACGTCGGCAACTGGACCGTCACCCCGGGTATCCGTTTCGAACACATCAGCACCGATTGGCATGACCGCCCAGTGCTCGACACCGCTGGCAGGCCGGTGCCGGAGAAGAACCGCAGTATCGAAAGCAACGAGCCGCTGCCGGCCCTGAGCGTGATGTATCACATCTCCGATGCCTGGAAACTGTTCGCCAACTACGAGACTTCGTTCGGCAGCCTGCAGTACTTCCAGCTGGGCCAGGGCGGCACGGGTGACGAGACCGCCAATGGCCTTGAGCCGGAAAAAGCCAAGACCTACGAGCTCGGTACGCGCTACAACGATGAAGTGTGGGGCGGTGAAGTGACGCTGTTCTACATCGACTTCGATAAAGAGCTGCAATACATCAGCAACGATGCCGGCTGGACCAACCTCGGCGCCACCACGCACCAGGGGATCGAGGCTTCGGTGCACTATGACATGGCGGCCCTCGACCCGCGCCTGGCCGGCCTGACCGCCAACGCCGGCTACACCTACACCCGCGCTGTCTATGAAGGCGAGATTCCGGACTTCAAGGGCCGCGACCTGCCGTTCTACTCGCGCCAGGTGGCGACCGCCGGGCTGCGCTACGACATCAATCGCTGGACCTACAACCTGGATGCCTTTGCCCAGTCCAAACAGCGCTCGCCGGGCGTGGCGGTGAACGCTGACGGCAGCTTCAGCAACAACTACATCACCGAAGGCACGGCGGATGGGCAGTACGGCGACATTCCGGGCTACGTCACCTGGAACGCGCGTGCGGGCTACGATTTCGGTCCGCAGGTGTCGAACCTGAAGCTGGGGGCCGGGGTGAAGAACATCTTCGACAAGCAGTACTTCACTCGCTCCAGCGACAACAATGCGGGCATGTATGTGGGTACGCCGCGCACGTTCTTTGTGCAGGCCAGCGTCGGGTTCTGACAGACCGAGGTGCCTGCATTCGCTGGCAAGCCAGCTCCTACAAGGGTCGCGCAAACCCTGTAGGAGCTGGCTTGCCAGCGAAGCTTTTAAACCTTCAACACCTTCCCGCCAATCGCTACCGCCAGCAACAACAGCGCCATCAAGCCGAAGGCAAAACTCAAGCTGGCGGCATGGGCGACAAATCCGATCACCGCGGGCCCGGCGAGTATGCCCGCGTAACCCAGGGTGGTAATGGCCGGCACGGCGATGCTTTCCGGCATCACGGTTTGCTTGCCTACTGCGGTATACAGCACCGGCACGATGTTGGAACAGCCGGCGCCCAGCAATGCATAACCCACCAGCGCCGCTTCCCAACTGGGGGCGAACGTGGCCAGGCACAGCCCGGCCGCCGCCGTCACCCCGCCGAAGACAATGACCCGGGTCGCACCCAGGCGCCGCACTATCGAATCGCCGGTCAGGCGACCCACCGTCATGGTCAGGGCAAATGCTGCGTAGCCCAAACCGGCATAGGCCTTGTCGATGCCGCGTTCCTGCGTCAGGAATACCGCGCTCCAGTCCAGGGCGGCGCCTTCGGCGAGGAACACGATGAAACACATCCCGCCGATAAACAGCACGATGCCGTGGGGAACCGCGAACGCCGGCCCCGAACTTTCGCTGCCATAGGGCAGCATGTGCGGCGCAGCCTTCAACAGCGCAACCAGCAGCAGGACAATGACCACCAGCATCGCGCCCAGCGGCGCGAGCCCCAGGCCGAGCAGCGCACTGACGCCCGCCGCGCCGACGATTCCGCCCAGGCTGAACAAGCCGTGAAACCCCGACATCATGTTTTTGCCGCTGGCCCGTTCGACGATCACCGCTTGCAGGTTCACCGTCGAATCCACAGTGCCCAGGCCCGCGCCGAACATGAACAGTGCGCCAATCAGGGCTGGAATCGACGTTACCGTAGCCAGCAGCGGCAGCGCCGCACAGATCAACAGGGTGCCGCCGGTCGCCACCTTGCGGCAACCGAAGCGCGAGGCCAGGAGGCCGGCCACGGGCATAGCCAGTATCGAGCCGACACCCAGGCACAGCAGCAGCAAACCCAGGGTGCCTTCATCCAGCCCGGCCCGCGCCTTGGCATAGGGCACCAGCGGCGCCCACGCGGCGATACCGAAGCCGGCGATGAAAAAGGCGATGCGCGTGGACATCTGTTCCTGGCGTCCTGGCACGAATGAGGTCCGGGTGTTGAGGTTGGTCATATCAATCCTTGGCAAAAAACGTCGCGTCTGCAAGGGACAATGACTTGCCCCGTGGGTTCGTTCAGCGGTCGTGGCGTCCTGCACGCCGACAGGCTGACATCCTTGCACAGCCGGACCCTGTTTCGCGATATGTTGTGCCAAAGCCAAATATCCAGCAGGGAGGGGCGCCATGGCGCGGATGTACGATGCACGGGGCAATATCTACGGGGTGGTGGCGCCAGAGACGCTGCGCCGGCAGGGCATCGATGTGCCCGATCAGGCCGACCATGCCGCACAGACCCGTGAGGCCTGGACGCTGGCGGCCATCAAAGCGTGCTGTGCCTGGGCACCCGGCACGCAACCGCCGGGCAGCAAGGATCATCGCAGCGACGGCTTGCTGGTCGGCCCCTTTCAGTCAGCGCCGCCCTTTGATCTGTTGATCGTCAATACCGACGGCACCTTGGCCGAGCGCAGCGGTAACGGGCTGACGATTTTTTCCCAGGCGTTGAGCGACCAGGGGCTTTTTCCCGGCGACGAAGCCTGCGTGCTCAGGGTGCATCACGACAAATCCGACACGCCTTCACCGGGGCAGACCGCAGTGAAAGCTGCGCAAGTCGAGGGCGTGCAGGGTTTCTGGCTCGACCTGGGCCAGCCTGGATTCGGGCCGTCGGCGGTCAGTGCCGTTGGCGTTGAAGCTGCGCAATTGAACGGGTGTGAGCTCAGTCACGTGCGGCAATTGTCGGCGCGCAATGGCGCCTGGTCGCGCAGTCAGTTCGTACGGGTCGGCAATCCCCATTGCGTGACGCTGGTGGACAGCGCCGAGGCCTTGCCGAGCAATGAGCAGATGCGCGAGCCGGCGATGGGCGAAGGGCTGACGCGTATCGCGTTCGCCATGCCGACCGGGGCCGGGCAGCCTTGTGCGGCGGGGATCAATTTGCAATGGGCGATGCATGAATCCGGGCAGTGCGTGGTTGCGCGAGTGTTCGAGCGGGGCGAAGGGCCGACGGCGTCCTCGGGGACGAGTGCGACGGCGGTGGCGTGTGCGGCGTGGCGGGTCGGTTGGGTCCGCGCTGGCGAGGTGAAGGTGACGATGCCTGGTGGCACGGCGCCGATTTTGCTGGAAGAAGAGCTGGGAGAGCTGAGTCGGGTCAGCCTGTTTGGTACGGCTCGATTGATCGGTTGAATTTGAAGTCGCCTTCGCGAGCAAGCCCGCTCCCACAGTGGGTCAGTGTTCGCAATCCACTGTAGGAGCGGGCTTGCCCGCGAAGGGGCCAGCCCAGTCACCGCAACCTTCAGATCTGCTCGCCGGAGAACTCCACCACCGGCATCGTCCGCTTCATCAACACCTTGCCGCCACGCACCGAATACAGCGGCAAGCCCTGGCTGCGAATGACCTCGTAATCGTTCTCCGCGGACAGGATCAGCAAGTTCGCCGGCCGTCCGGGTTCAAGCCCGTAGCGCTCATCCAATGCCATGGCCCTGGCGCTGTTGACGGTGACCAGGTCCAGGGCGTTTTGCAGGTTGCGATAACCGAGCATGTGACAGATGTGCAGGCCGGCTTCGAGCACCCGCAGGATGTTGCCATTGCCCAGGGGGTACCAGGGGTCGACGATCGAATCCTGGCCGAAACACACGTTCATGCCGGCTTCCAGCAGCTCGTTGACCCGGGTCACGCCCCGGCGTTTCGGGAAATTGTCGAAACGCCCTTGCAGGTGGATGCTTTCGGTGGGGCAAGAGACGAAGCTGATCCCCGCGTGCCCGAGCAGGCGAAACAGCTTGGCGCAGTAGGCGTTGTCATACGAGCCCATCGCCGTGGTATGGCTGGCGGTGACCCGCGAGCCCATGTCGCGGCTGCGGGCTTCTTCGGCCAGCACTTCGAGGAAGCGTGACTGCGGGTCATCGGTTTCATCGCAATGCACGTCCACCAGGCAACCGGTGCGCTCGGCCAGGTCCATGAGGAATTTTATCGAGCTGACGCCCTGGTCGCGGGTGTACTCGAAATGCGGAATGCCGCCCACCACATCGGCACCCATGCGGATGGCTTCTTCCATCAGCTCGCGGCCATTGCGGTACGACTCGATGCCCTCCTGGGGGAATGCGACGATCTGCATGTCGACCAGATGCCGGCTTTCTTCGCGCACCTCGAGCATGGCCTTGAGCGCGGTGAGCTGCGGGTCGGTGACATCGACGTGGGTGCGCACATGCTGGATGCCGTGGGCGGCAAGGGCCTGGAGGGTTTTCCTGGCGCGCACCTTGGTGTCTTCCTCGGTGATGGTGACCTTGCGCTCGCCCCAGCATTCGATGCCTTCGAACAGCGTGCCGCTCATGTTCCAGCGCGGTTCGCCAGCGGTGAGGGTGGCGTCGAGGTGGATGTGCGGTTCGACGAAGGGCGGCACCACCAGGTTGCCACCGGCGTCCAGATCGTCGGGACCCAGGGTCGGCGCTTCGGTCTGCCGGGCGATGTTGCTGATCAGGCCGTTTTCCAGGTGCAGTTCATGCAGGCCTTCCTGGTTGCGCAGCCGGGCGTTGATGATGTGCATCGGGCAGATCCTTTCAGAGAACCGTTTGGACGATATCTCTACGTTAGCTCGGCAGCGGCAAATGCCGCCAGCGGTCTTTTTTAGCGCCGCCATATGTTTTGTTGACCGCGTACATATCCATTCCTGCGGTAACGGCCACTTATGGTTTCGCTCTTACAGCGAGTTACTTGGAAAAACGGAACGCCGCCCGGCCCCAAGTAACCAAGGGCTCTTGCCCCTGGCGTTCGGTGCCTCGCTGTGGCTCGGCATACCCTCGCTCCGGTCCTGCTCCGTGGGCCCGCCGCGATGGGCCATCCATGGCCCAACGCGGCTAAACCGGCATCCATGCCGGTTTGCCCACTGCGCAGAACCTCCACTCGGCCTCTCGATGGGGCAAGAAAATCAAAAGCAAAAGCAGAGCAAAAGCCAAAGCGAGGCGAGCTAACGCTCGACCTCGTTGTCAGGTGGTGCGCGTTCCCCTGTAGGAGCTGGCTTGCCAGCGATGGCGGCCTCAAGACCAACCCAATGTTCAAGGCGGCCGCGTCAAACCGTCATGTTCAACGGCAAAAAACGCATCAATGCAGCGACAACGGCTTCCGGTGCATCTTCCTGAACCAGATGCCCGGCTTTGGCCACCGCATGAAACTGCGCCCCCGGAATCATGGCCTGCAGGGCCCGCCCGCGATCGATGGGAATCCACTGGTCGTCCTCGCCCCAGAGAATCTGCACCGGGCAGCGAATCGTCGGGTACAGCCCCTCGGCCTCGCGGGTGTAGCGCTCGTCCATCTGCGCGATCTGGCGATAGAACGCCGCCTGCCCCGGATCGCCCAGCCACGGTTGCACATAGGGTGCGAGTTCGTCATCCGGGATGTCGCGCTTGATCGCCCCGCGGATATAAGCCGGGACAATGGCCCGCTGAATGTAGTCCGGCACACCGCTGAACGCAGCTTGGTGCTGACGCACATGTTGCACGAACGGCGAACCCCAGGGCGTCAGTGCCACCGGGTCGATCAGCGTGAGGCTGCGGTAATCCTTGCCGTTGAGCAAATGGCAGCGCAGGGCGGTTGCCCCGCCAAAGTCGTGGGCCACTACGTCCGGGTGATCCAGGCCCCAGTGTTCCAGCAACTGCGCCATTAACTGGTTTTGCACACCCAGGGAGACGTCGCCATCGACCTTTTCCGATTGACCGTAGCCCAGCAAGTCGAAGTAGTGCACCCGATGCGTGGTGATGAAGTGCGGCGCAATCCGGTGCCAGACATGGGAAGAGAAGGGCGTGCCATGCACGAACACCAGCGGCGGGCCATCGCCGCGCACGGCATAGCGAACGGAATGCCCATTGAAGCGATAGCTTTGAGCCAGCGGCCAGTCAGTCATGTGCGTGTCCTCTTGGCGGATGCGAGCCAAAAAGCATAGGCATAAAAAAACCACCGGTCTCGGTGGTTTTTTTGATCGATTGGCTCACTCGCCGCGATAGATGCACCCGCTGGTGCAGGTCTCGTGAATCCGGATGGCGCTCAATTCCGGCAGCAGCGGCTTGAGTTCCGCCCAGATGAATTTGGCCAGCACTTCACTGGTCGGATTCTCCAGGCCAGGAATATCGTTCAGGTAGTTGTGGTCCAGACGCTCATACAGCGGCTTGAAGATCGCCTTGATTTCCGAAAAGTCACGAATCCAGCCGGTGTGCGGATCGAGGTCGCCACTGAGGTGAATCGCCACTTTGAACGAGTGACCGTGCAGGCGGCCGCACTTGTGGCCGTCCGGGACGTGGGGCAGGCGGTGGGCGGATTCGAAGGTAAATTCTTTGAAGATTTCCACAGTGGTTTCAGCTCTGTTCAGGTGGCGATCGCCGCGGCGATGTGGGCAGGTGGCGAGTTTAACAGCTTGTCCTGACTAAAGGGTCAGCAAGCGTTCGGCGAGACGACCGTTGGCCGCCAATTCGAGAAACTCGTCGCCCAGGCGGCGGCTTTCATCCATGGTCGTGCGCCAGTATTTCTGGCGGCTCGGGGCGTCGCCCATGAAGCGCTTGAAGTCATTGCGGTCTGGCAATTTGCCATAGGGCAGGCGCGCCAGGTACTCCTTCGAAGGCGCCAGCAGCAGCACATCCTGCAAGCGCTTGGGGCAGGCGCGACGCCATGGCAGGGTCTTGTCGAACCAGCCGGGAATCACCCGGTCGGTGAAGTGCGGATAAAGCACGATGTCGTTGCCGCTGTAGGGCAAGTCCAGGTGATAGTCCAGCAGACCGCCATCGCGGAATGTACCCGTACCTGCGCCAGGAAGATGACGCACGCCTTCCATCACCATCGGGATAGAACCCGAGGCGAGCAGGGCTTGGCGCAGATTGGCGCTGTCCAGGGCGACGAAGCGCGACGGAAAGTCGTTCAGCGCGTTGACCGGCGGTGCCAGGCGCGGATCGTGGATGATCAGCCGCTCGAAGTGCCGGGACAGCCGCGCACGACCGCGCAGGTTGTCGGCGATCACTGACGACAGGCCCAGGCCCAGTCGGCCCCGGTGGTCGTCCGCGAGCAGTCCGTGGCTTTTGACCACCATGATATTCAAGCGGTAATGGGGGTTGTCGAGCACAGCCGCGTCACGCCCGTCGAGCAGATCATCGAGCATGCGCCGGGAGCTTTCGCTGATCTGCGCCATGGTCACGCCTTTGGCAAAGTTCTGCTCGGTATACAGCTGGCCGAGGCGCCGCAGGCCTTCGGCGGCATCCGGCAGGCAGGCACTGGCGAAACGCCAGGAGCCCACCGATGCACCGATCAACGAGCGCTCGCGCGGCACCGCCGGCAACCATTCGCCAAACAAGGCCAGGTCCAGTCCCTGAATGCCCAAGGCCTTGGGACCGCCGGCGGCACCGGGCAGCGTGCCGACATCGGCGGCGCTCAAGCCGTTCTGGCGAATGCGTGCCAGTGCCCGGGTGCCGGCCTTGAGCGTCAGGGAGGGGAACTTGATATGGATAGCGGTCATACCGGTCTCGAATGCGGGCGAACCGGCGGATTATAAGCGTGCTTACACGCAATTTCCCTGACGTGGTTCCCGTCTTTGGCCGATGACCGCTTGCGTGGGCCGTTTACTGGCGTGAAGTGACTTTGTCCGACGAGGCTACAGTACCGCCGCCGCAATTGATGTAAGAAGACGATTTCAGCCAACGCTGGTCCGGATAGTAGGAAAACAGCAGCTGTCCATCCTTCATCGAGTCAATCAGGCGATGAGCGATGGCGGGCCTGACCGCCGGGCAACCCAGGCTCCTGCCGATCCGGCCGTTGGCGCGAGCCAGCACCGGGCTGACATAGGGCGCGCCGTGAATGACGATGGCCCGGTCAAAGGCGTTATCGTTGAAGCCAGGCTCCAGGCCTTCCATGCGCAAGGAATAGCCGTTCTTGCCGACGTAACTCTGTTGGGTGCGGTACAGGCCAAGGCTGGTGGCGAAGCTTTCATTCTGGTTGGAAAACTGGGTGGTCATGTTTTCGCCGCTGTTGCGGCCATGGGCGACAAGTTCGTGGAACAGCAGCTTGCGTTTTTTCAGATCGAACACCCACAGGCGTTGTTCGGTCGAAGGTAGGGAATAATCGATCACTGCTAGTCTCTGTGCCGGAACAGAGCCTTGGGCGCGGGTACACTGTGTGGCGCGAACCGCCAGGGCAATGACCTTGGCATTGGCGTTTGGAGCCGCTTTGGCCAGCGCGACTTCGAGCGAATCGGCGTAGGCTGACGGGAGGATAGCCGACGTCAGCAACAGGGCTGTCAGGCCAAAGCGATGTAGCGCCATAAAAATGTCTCTTCAGGAATATTTCGAGTCTAGCAGTGAGTTGGACGCTAGCCCTTTGATTACAGGCGATTAAGGATTATCCATGGGTCAATTAACAAGGTCATTCGTCATAAGCCGTGTATTTTTTATGGTCTTTCTGATCAGCGGCGCTGCGATGGGTGAAACTTCGCCGATCGTGCCGGTATCTCCGGCTCCAGTGAGTGTGCTCGGTGCTGCGCCCGATGACGTCGTTGGTCAGGCCATCCAGGCGGAGCTCGAACCGCTGCAATCTTCATTCCCGCCTCTGTTGACCTCGCGCAAACATCAACGGGTGGATGTCGCCCGGGTAGTCCTGGATTTCTATTCGCATCGCAATTTCCGCGCCGCCTGGACCAACGGGCGAGATGTCAGCCAGTTGCTCCAAGGACTTGATGGTACCCAGGCCGATGGCCTGATCCCCGAGGATTACCGGGCTGGCGAACTGGCCCAGGCGCAACTGGCGCTGCAGGCCACGGCGCCGACGCCGGCGCAATGGGCGGCTTTCGACATCGCGGCAACTCGTACGTACATCACGGCGCTGCTGCAGTTGCGCCGTGGCAAGGTAGATCCGGCCCGGTTGGATTTTCACTGGAACTTCGAGCCCGAGGGCATTGACCCGCGCGAGGATATGAACAGCTTCTTTACTGCCCTGGATGATCACGACGTCGCTCGTGCGTTCGTTCTGGCGCCACCTCAGGAGGCGGTTTATCGCAGCCTGCGCGAGAGCCTTGCGCAGTTGCGCCAGATTCGTGACGCCGGTGGCTGGCCAAAAGTCGCCGAAGGGCAGTCGCTCAAGCCCGGCATGGACAATGCCGCGGTCCGGCAATTGCGCGCACGCCTGGTGGCAGCCGGTTATCTGGACCCGCACAAATCGAAGCGTACCGATTACGACGACAGTGTCATCGCCGCGGTGAAGAAGTATCAGCTCGAACAGTACCTCGGCGCCGATGGCGTGGCGGGGGCGACGACGCTGGCGGCACTGAATGTGCCGGTCGAGGCGCGAATCGATCAGGTTCGGGTGAACATGGAACGGGCGCGCTGGTTGCTCTATAAGCTGCAAGGCACTTTTGTCATCGTCGATATCGCCGGCTACAAGGTCGCCTTGTACCGCGACGGCCAGCCGGTCTGGCGTTCCCGGGTGCAGGTCGGCAAACCGTTTCGCAGCACGCCGGTGTTCCAGTCGGAAATCACCTACGTCACCTTCAACCCCACCTGGACCGTTCCGCCGACGATTCTGGTCAAGGATATGTTGCCCAAGATCCAGCAGAATCCGGGCTACCTCGCGGCCAACCGGATTCGCGCCCTGGACCGCGAAGGCAACACGCTCGATCCGTCGACCGTCGACTGGTCCAACGCGCGCGGCATCACGCTGCGCCAGGACGCCGGTCCGGAAAACTCACTGGGGCAGGTGGTCATCCGCTTCCCCAACGACTATGCGATCTACCTCCACGACACCCCCCATCGCGAACTGTTTGCCAAATCCATGCGGGCCACCAGCTCCGGCTGCATCCGGGTGGAGAATCCGTTGCAGTTGGTCGAACTGCTGTTCAACGACCCTGTGCGCTGGAATTCGGCGGGTATTCAAAAGCAACTGGCCAACGGTAGAACCGAAAACATCAAGCTTCCCGTCAAGGTGCCCGTGCTGCTGGCCTATTGGACGGTGGACCTGAATACCGACGGACGGGTGACGTTCAAACCCGACGTTTACGGTTACGATTCCCCGGTGCTGCGACTCTTGAACCAGCCGTCGAAGTTGCCCGCTCTGGAGTTGCAACGTGCAGAACCGCCAATGGTGGTCACAGGCCAGGACAAATCGTAACCCCAGGCGTCTTTTCGAGCTGCCGAGCCGAAGGTTTACCCGCTGAAAACTATCGACATGGAAGTGGGTCACAGTTGATCAATAACAGGGATAGAGACATTGACGATGGATGTTGCCGATAAAAAAATGACACACATCACAGATTCGTTTCGGGTGCATGATCTGGATGAGTGCCGCAACACTCAAACGGGTCCCGTGTTCATCGTGGCGTCGGGTGCGTCGGCAAAAGATTTCCCGTTACACAAGTATGCCGGCGTTCCAATGATCACCATGAACGGTGCCATTTCGAAATTCACCGGGACGGGGATCAAGCCGTACTTCTATGTCTGTACGGATCAGGGTTTTTCCGAGCAGCAACCGGAACTGTTTACCGAAGCCATGCGCCTCAGCGAGCGGGTTGCGCTGTGGGAAAAACATATCTGGCACACCTCGGTAAAGCCTCAGGGCAAGCTGTACTTGCTGAGCCGGGCACCCAGGCTTTCGTGGAGCGAGTTTTTCAGGACAGACAAGGATTTGGTCAGGGTCCGCAGGCTAGGCAGTGGCCGCAACAAAACCCTGGGTTTCAGCAAGAATCTCAAACGTGGTTTTTTTGACGCCCGTACCGTCGCCTACCTGGCTTTGCAGCTGGCCTACCACCTGGGATTTACCCGGGTATTCCTGGTGGGCGTCGACCTGGACCCGACGGCGGGGCGCTTCTATGAGAGGTCGGGCAGTTTCGCTTCTCCCTGTGTGCTCGATGAGCATTTTCATACGCGAATCCTGCCGTCGTTCAAGATCCTGTCGCAGCAGGTGGTGAACAAGGATTTTCAGGTTTACAACCTGTCCGATATCTCGAAAATTCCACCGCGGGTGATCCCCCGGATGACGCTGCAAGAGCTCGACAGGTTGCTCTGACGGATCACACGACATTAATTATTTCGACTCACTCTCGTGGTGCGAAAGCGCTGGCGGCTATGCCAAAGTAGCGGCTTTTGATCGACCCATCGTCGGTCAAGCCACCCTGCGGGAGCGTGCCGATGAACAGACTTTACGCCGTGCTCGCGCTGATCCTGTTGACGTTCGCCAGCGTCGGCACGAGCAGCGCCCGGGACTCGCGAAATGGCGGGCCGGCATCCGTGGCAGGGGTGTTTGATTACTACGTGTTGGCGCTGTCCTGGTCACCCACTTACTGCCTGACCCATGCTGACGACGCGCAATGTTCCGGCAAAGGCTATGGCTTTGTACTTCACGGCCTCTGGCCGCAATACACCGGGGGCGGTTGGCCGAAGTCCTGCGCGCCGAGGGAGAAGCTCTCGGCAGAGGAGCGGGCCAAGGGCTTGATGTTATACCCGTCGAGGAAACTATTCGAGCACGAATGGGCCAAGCACGGCACGTGCAGCGGCCTCGGCGCCGACGGGTACCTGGAGGCCTCCGACAAGGCCTTGGGCGCGGTCAGCATTCCCGAGCAACTGCAACCCTTGAGCACCACGCATTATTTTACTGCGGCGGACATAACGCGGATGTTCCGCCAGAGCAATCCGCAGATTCCGGCGGATGGCATTGTGGTGATCTGCAGGGGGCCGGAATTGTCGGAGGTTCGGGTCTGCATGGACAAGGACCTGGCGTTTGCCTCTTGCGGCAAAGGCGTGAAGACCCAATGCCGCGCCGGGGATATCCGGGTTCCACCTTTGCGCTGATCAGAGCGCCAGTCCTGCCTGTACCACCGACAGCAGGCTGTTTTCAGTCAACGCCACCGCATCCGGTCGCGTGGCAGCCTGCTCGATCCCTTGCAGCCACCAATGTGTTGCACCGTGTTCGTCCACGGTGCGCAACAGGGCAAGTTCGTTGCCCTGGCAGTGAATTTCGACTCGCCCTTCGCCATCCGCCGTAAAGCGCGCAACAGGGTCGAACGTGATGCTCAGGCGATTGGCGCTGATCACCAGTTGGTCGATGGCATAGTCGAACGTGTCACCCAGCGGGTGACTCTCGAAGACGTGAGTGGGGTTGCGCCGCAGGACCAGACCGGCCTCGGTCAAAGGCTGCAGCCAGGCCTCGATCTGGTGATACAGCTCGTAGACCTGGCCCGGCCAGCTGTCGATCGCCTGATCAATGCCGGTAGATCGGGTCTGTTTCAATTTTATCGCGAGCTCGTCTGCCTTGCTCATGTTCAATTCCCTGACGTGGTGTAAGACACATCCTAGCTGCTTGAGGGCGATCAGGTTGTTGTCCTGCGTCAGGCCCTCTGACGGTTTCCAGGTGGGCGGGGCAACCATTTGGCGTCTGGTGCCCTTTTCCCGTTTGGAACACCGTAGACTTGGCGCCCGAAACCAGGGGCATGGGGTATCGCTCATGCCTTGCCCTTTCAGGGAGCGCATTTTTGCCAACACGCCTTGATGACCTGTACCACGCCCCCGGCGTCGCCCTGAAGCGCATCCCGCTGCGCAAGGCGGCAGTGTGGTTTATCGGCACGGTGTGCCTGTGCCTGTGCGCCTTGCTTTATCTGCAACTGGAACAATCCCGGCGCCACGACCTGAGCCAGGCCCAGGTCGCTTCGTCGAACCTGACGCGGGCCATGGCACAGCAGGCCGAAGACACCTTTATGCAAGCCGACCTGGTGCTGACCAGCCTGGTGGACTGGATCCAGGCCGACGGGTTCGGCGCGGCCCAGCGTCCGCGCTTGCAGAAGACCTTCACCCGACGGGTGCAGGCGCTCAGCCAATTGCACGGCATCCTGCTGTTCGACCAAAAGGGCCAGTGGGTCGTCACCTCATTTGCGGCACTGCCTCGCGGCAGCGGCGTGGCAGATCGCGAGTACTTCAAGTTTCACCAACAGAACGTCTCGACCGTGGCGCACATCGGCCCGGCCATCCGCAGTCGGGAAAATGGCGAATGGATCATTCCGATCTCCCGGCGGGTCAACGACCGCAATGGCCAGTTCCAGGGGGTGCTGTTGGCCGGGATCAAGATGTCGTACTTCGAGCAGTTCTTCAAAAGCTTCAGTATCGACGACAACGGCGCGATGTTTCTGGCGCTGACCGATGGCACGCTGCTGGCCCGTCGACCCTATGTGCAGGCGCAGATCGGTACCTCATTGGCCAAGGGGGAAATCTTTCAGAACCTGTTGCCCCAGGCGACTTCCGGCAACGCGATGTTCGCTTCCCAAGTGGATGGCATTGTCCGCCTGTATGGCTATCGGCAGCTGGAGGCATACCCCCTCGTGGTCTCGGCGGCCTCGTCCCGGGACTCGATCCTGGCGGACTGGTACGACACGGCGTTTCGTTCCAGTGCGATCGTCGTGCTGGTGATGCTGGGCGTTGGCCTGATCGGTTGGGTGTTCATTCGCCAGGTGCGTGTCGGTGAACAGGTCGAGGCGGATCTGCGCATGGCTCAGCAGGCGCTGGAGCTGATTGCCACCCACGACAGCCTGACCGGCCTGGCCAATCGGAGGCTGTTCGAGCGAGCCCTGGATATCGAATTCGGCCGCGGCGCCCGGCAAAACAGCCCGTTGAGCCTGATCATGCTCGATATCGATTTCTTCAAGCGCTACAACGACACCTACGGTCATGTGGTGGGCGATCACTGCCTGGCCGAAGTGGCCCGGGCCGTGAAAAGCTGCTGCCATCGCAAGGCCGACCTGGCGGTGCGTTACGGTGGAGAAGAGTTTGCGGTGTTGCTGCCTGACACCGATCTCCATGGTGCCATGACCCTCGCCGAACAGATTCGCCGCAGCGTCATGGGCAAGAACATCGTCCATACGGGCTCGCCTACCGGATACGTGACCGTAAGCCTCGGTTGTTATTCGTTCGTGCCGACGGGGCGTGACAGCATGGAGGTGTTCATCCAGCGCGCGGATGCTGCCCTGTATCAGGCCAAACATTCGGGTAGAAACCGTTCGGCGGTGTTGTCGATGGAGGGCGGGGTCGAGGCGCTGATGCGATCGGATCGTTGAGGCGAGGTTCGATTGCCCGATTGTCCGCCTGTCAGAACTTGGGCAATTGATCGTCTAGAGTTGCGGTAGCTCTGCCGCTCCCGGCAGATCTCCCCATCGCACGGACGATCGCCACCATGTCGATAACCCAAGCATTGACCGCCATTGCCCTTACCCTTGTGTCCAGCGCTGTCTTGCCGCTGGTCAGTCATGCGCAAGCGAAAATGACCGCAGAAGAAGCCCACGCCATCGGCGTGGATGCCTACGTTTATTTTTATCCGCTGTTGACCATGGACATCACCCGCAAGCAATTCACCAACATCGAACCGGGCAAGGAGTTCGGCAAGGGCCCGATGAACATGTTCGTGAGTGTGCCCGAGTACCCGCCGGCGAATTTCAAAGGGGTGGTGCGCTCGAACTTCGACACCTTGTATTCCATTGCATGGCTCGACCTGACCAAGGAGCCGCTGGTCATCGCTGCCCCGGACACCGCCGGACGTTTTTACTTGCTGCCGATGCTCGACATGTGGAGTGACGTATTCGCATCGCCCGGATGGCGCACCACGGGTACCGACGCCGCGCAATTCCTGGTAACGCCACCGGGCTGGACCGGCACTGTGCCGGCTGGACTCAACCACCTGCCGGCGCCGACGCCCTTTGTCTGGGTCATCGGGCGAACCAAGACCGATGGCGCGGCGGACTACGCGGCGGTGCACAAGATCCAGGCCGGCTACACCGTGACGCCGTTGTCGCGGCTGGGCAAGGGCGCAGAGCCGGTCAGTGTCAAGATCGACCCGGCCGTGGACATGACGACCCCACCGAAAATCCAGGTCGACACCCTGTCGGCGGCCGACTACTTCGCCTATGCCGCCGAGCTGCTCAAGGTGCATCCCGCCCACAGCACCGATCAGCCGCTACTGGCGCAGCTCAAGCGTATCGGCATCGAGCCGGGCAAGTCGTTCGACATGAATGCACTGGACCCGGAAATAAAAGCCGCCCTGGAGACTGCACCCAAGGACGCACAAGCGCTGATGGCGTGGAAGGTGCCGACCCTGGCGCGAGTAGTCAACGGGTGGTCGATGAACACCGACACCATGGGCGTCTACGGCAACTACTACCTCAAGCGCGCGATCGTGGCGCAGATGGGGCTCGGCGCCAACTTGCCCGAAGACGCGATTTATCCGTTGAATATGGGCGATGAAAACGGCAAGACCCTCGATGGAGCGCACAAGTACGTACTGCATTTCCCCAAGGACGAGGCGCCTCCGGTGAACGCCTTCTGGTCGATCACGCTGTACGACCCCGAAGGTTTCCAGGTGGGCAACGGGCTCAACCGCTTCGCGGTCAGCAGCTGGATGCCGTTCAAGAGCAACGCCGACGGTTCGCTGGATATCTATTTCCAGAACGAAAGCCCCGGCAAGGAGCTGGAAGCCAATTGGCTGCCGGCGCCCAAGGGGCCGTTCAACCTGACCATGCGCTTGTACGGTCCGAAGGCCGAGGCGTTGAATGGCAAGTGGAATCCTCCGGCGGTCAAGCAGATGTAGGCGCATCCTATAAAGGCAGCCGACGCTGAATCACCATCGGCTGCCTTTACGCGTTCAGCTACCCGTCCCGCCGCCAGCCCCACCAGTCCCGCCACCGGCCCCGGTACCCCCTCCGGCACCCGAACTACTGCTGCCACCCGCACTCCCACTCGAAGAGCCGGTTGCGCCACCGTCACCGGCGTTGCCGCCCGAGGGCGAGCTTGGCGTGTTGTCGGGCGGCATGACCGGGCCGCTGGTAGCACCGGATTTGGTGCCCGTCGCGTCAGCGCCATCGCCGGATTCTGCGAAAGTGGCCAAGGGCGCCGCGCAGAGCAATCCAGCGAGAAACAGCGAAGTGATTTTGGTGTTGATCATGGTCCGTCTCCAAAAGATGAGTCGTTACCTGAAGTTGGTGTGAAGGGCAGGGTGGTTGGTGCCGGCTGGATGACGAGTGGCACAGGCCGTGACCGACCGAACACCTTGCAGGCGGCGCGGTCACACCCAAAAGGCCCAGCCAAACGGGACGGTGGTCATGAAAAAGTTGCGAATCGCGACGTTCAACGTCAACGGCATGCGCGCCCGCCTGCCGAATCTGTTGGCCTGGCTGGAGCGTGAGCAGCCGGACATCGCCTGTCTGCAGGAGCTCAAGTCGGTCGACAGCGCATTTCCCGCCGCGCAGCTTGAGGCCATCGGCTACGGGGCGATCTGGCAGGGGCAAGCGTCGTGGAACGGGGTGGCGATACTGGCCCGGGATGCGCAGCCGCTGGAAAGCCGCCGAGGTCTGCCGGGCGATGACGACGATAATCACAGTCGGTATCTGGAAGCGGCCGTCCACGGGGTGCTGGTGGGTTGCCTGTATTTGCCCAATGGCAATCCGCAACCCGGGCCGAAGTTCGATTACAAGCTGGCCTGGTTCGAGCGCCTGATACGCTACGCGCAATCGCTGCAGGGCAGCGAGCATCCGGTGGTGCTGGCGGGTGACTACAATGTGGTGCCCACCGATCTCGACATCTATAACCCGCGTTCCTGGCTCAAGGATGCCTTGCTGCAACCCGAGAGCCGTGAGTGTTATCAGCGTCTGCTGGACCAGGGCTGGACCGATGCCGTACGTCATCTGTATCCGCAGGAGAGGGTCTACACCTTCTGGGACTATTTTCGCCAGCACTGGCAAAAGAACTCCGGCTTGCGCATCGATCACCTGTTGCTCAACCCGGCCTTGAGTCCTTACCTCGAAGAAGCCGGGGTCGATGCCTGGGTGCGCAACGAGCCCCATGCCAGCGACCATGCGCCCACCTGGATTCAATTGGGCTCGCGCAAGCGCCGGTGAATTGTCTTGCCGGCCGATTGGCTAAATCAATTGTCGGCCGTGGCCCTTCATCCTTTATACATAGCCCCCCTGGCGGAGCGATCCGCAGCTTGCGTGCATAAGGATCTAGCGATGAGCGAGCCACGTCTGACAAACCTTGCGTCATACCTGCAACGTCTGGGCTTCGATGCTCCCCCGGCACCGACCCTTGACACCCTGCGCCTGCTTCAATTGCGCCACACCGGCGCCTTTGTGTTTGAAAACCTCACTACGCTGGCGGGCGAACCGGTGCGCATCGACCTGTCGTCGATCGAGCAAAAGATCCTGCAGGATGGACGCGGCGGTTACTGCTACGAACTCAACTATCTCTTTCTGGCTTTGCTGCAGGCGCTTGGCTACGAAGCGCGGGGCATCAGCGGGCGTGTGGTGATGGGCCAGCCAGAAGGCGCCTGGACCGCTCGAACGCACCGCTTGAGCCTGGTGACGCTCGATGGCATGCGCTACATCACTGACGTCGGCTTCGGCGGCATGGTGCCCACCGCACCGCTGTTGCTCGACAGCCGTGATGAACAGTCGACGCCTCACGAGCCGTATCGGATCGAGCAGCATGCCGACGGCTACACCCTTCGCGCGAAGGTCGGGGAGGAGTGGCGCGCGATGTACATCTTCGACCTGCAACGCCAGGAGGACATCGATTACGCCGTCGGCAACTGGTATGTCTCGACCCACCCCGAATCGTCCTTCGCCAGGCAACTGATGGTGGCGCGGACGGGGGAGGGCTGGCGTCGTACCCTCAATAACGGCAGCTTTGCGATCCATCGCATGGGGCATGACAGCGAACGCCGGGAAGTGGCCAATGTGCAGGAGTTGATGGGTGTACTGGAAAGCGAGTTCGGGATTCGGGTGCCAAACAATGCGACATTGATGCGCACACTTGAGAGATTGATAGTGCCGCAATAGGCGGATCATCGTGCACACAAAAAAGGGGCAGATTGGATCAGCCTGCCCCTTTTTCGTGCCTACGGACGGGCTTCGGGCTCCATCAGCCGCTGAATTTCGCTAAGGGCTTGCGCGAGCTTTTTTTCCAGGCTTTTCAGATCAGAGCCGGTGATCCCCTTTTTCAGGTGTTTAACAGTTCCGGTCCCTGCCTTGTCGTGTTCGGTCAGCAACGCCCGGCGCAGCGTGTTGTTGATCGCGGTCTGGTAGCCATAACCCTCGCTTTGCGCGAGCGCTCGCGCTGCCTCGATGACGACGTCGTCGAGCATGATGGTGATGCGGGTCTTGCCTTTGCCGGGGGCAACCGCCCCGCGGCTGGCATGGCTGAAGTCGTACTCGTCTTTCATGGGTCAAGCCTCCAGATACTGGCGGCGCTCGTTTTTGCTGGCGAGGCGCGCGGAAATGATTCGAACGAAATTCGGTTCACGGTAGGTGTACGCAACGACCAGCAAACGCCCCTTGCCATCCAGCCCCATGATGATCCAGCGCGGTTCATCATGGTGATCGTCCTGCAAGGTCAGGGCACGTTCGTCGTAGAACACCGGCTCTGTCTCTGCCAGGCTGATGCCCAGATGCTTGAGTTTGTTGGCCGCGTTCTTCGCCTTGTGATACTGAATTTCGAATGGCTTCATTATGCATACTTTATATGTATTTGGAAGACGGCGATTACTACCGATGGTCGCCATGAATTCAAAAGACTAGTGGGCGCAGGACAATGGGCCGGACGGATGTATTTCAAGGTTTTTTACGAGAAGGAGCGTGGTGGCACACAGTCTGCATGAACGACCGTTCATAATTTGACTGGCAAGTTGTATACAACTCTATGGACATTTGTCCTGAGTATTGAATACAGTGTGCGCATAACAAAAACCAGGGAACCCCCTAACATGAAAACGCCCCATGTTTCACACCAACGGCCTGAAGATGAAAATCTCGGGATCGGCGCGAATATGGCTTACGGCCTGCAACATGTTCTGACCATGTACGGTGGCATCGTCGCGGTGCCTTTGATCATTGGTCAGGCGGCCGGCCTCTCGCCGGCGGACATTGGATTGTTGATTGCTGCTTCATTGTTTGCGGGGGGGCTGGCCACGTTGCTGCAAACCCTGGGTCTACCGTTTTTCGGTTGTCAGTTGCCGCTGGTGCAGGGTGTGTCGTTTTCCGGCGTCGCGACCATGGTGGCGATCGTCAGCAGTGGAGGCGAGGGTGGATTTCAGTCAATCCTGGGGGCGGTGATAGCCGCGTCCCTGATCGGGTTGCTGATCACACCGGTGTTCTCGCGAATTACCAAGTTCTTCCCGCCGCTGGTCACGGGTATCGTGATCACCACCATCGGCCTGACGCTTATGCCGGTGGCGGCACGCTGGGCCATGGGTGGCAACAGTCATGCCCCTGACTTTGGCAGCATGGCCAACATCGGCCTGGCAGCGATGACGCTGGTGTTGGTGCTGTTGCTGAGCAAGATCGGCAGCGCCACCATCTCCCGGTTGTCGATCCTGTTGGCGATGGTCATCGGTACGGTCGTCGCGGTGTTCCTCGGCATGGCGGATTTCTCCTCCGTCGGCCAGGGCCCGATGTTCGGTTTCCCTACACCTTTCCACTTCGGCATGCCGACCTTCCACTTCGCGGCGATCCTGTCGATGTGCATCGTGGTCATGGTGACGCTGGTGGAGACGTCCGCCGATATCCTGGCCGTGGGTGAAATCATCGATACCAAGGTCGATTCCAAGCGCCTGGGCAATGGTCTGCGCGCGGACATGCTGTCGAGCATGATCGCACCGATCTTCGGCTCCTTCACCCAAAGCGCCTTCGCCCAGAACGTCGGGCTGGTGGCGGTGACCGGGATCAAGAGCCGCTATGTGGTGGCCACCGGCGGCCTGTTCCTGGTGATCCTCGGCCTGCTGCCGTTCATGGGGCGCGTCATCGCCGCCGTGCCGACTTCGGTCCTCGGCGGGGCCGGTATCGTGCTGTTCGGCACCGTCGCGGCCAGTGGCATTCGTACACTGTCCAAGGTCGACTACCGCAACAACGTCAACCTGATCATTGTCGCGACCTCCATCGGTTTCGGCATGATCCCGATTGCCGCGCCGAACTTCTACGATCACTTCCCAAGCTGGTTCGCGACGATCTTCCATTCGGGCATCAGCTCTTCGGCAATCATGGCCATCGTGCTCAACCTGACCTTCAACCACCTCACCGCCGGTAACTCCGACCAGCAGTCGGTGTTTGCGGCGGGTACCGAGCGGGTACTGCGCTACCAGGACCTGGCGGCATTGCGCGAAGGGGATTACTTCAGCGACGGCAAGTTGCATGACTGTGATGGCAAGGAAATCCCGGTGGTTGAAGTGGATCACGGGCATGGCGAGCCACGGGCGGTGCATGCCAAAAGCAGTGAGCATGTCTGACGGTTTAAACGCTTAAGATCAAAAGATCGCAGCCTGCGGCAGCTCCTACATGCCGCAGGCTGTGGTTTTTTTACTTTTACATCGGCCACAAAAAAGCCCCTGGATCTTTCGATTCAGGGGCTTTTCGATTTTGCTGTCTGGCTCCACGACCTGGACTCGAACCAGGGACCCAGTGATTAACAGTCACTTGCTCTACCAACTGAGCTATCGCGGAATGGCGCCTATGTTACTGATTCAAAAAGAGAAGTCAAGCATTTGATAGCAGCGGGAGGGTTTTCTCGGGACGGACGGTGGTTTATCGGTGATTGGCGGTTACCGGAATTGCCTGTGGGGGCTAACATGGCGGCCCGGAAGTGGTTACACGCGCTGCCGGCCATTCGCCGATAAGGTACGCGCCATGACTTGCTTGACCGCCACACAACCTCGAAGCAACGGGGTGTTCCCATGAGCATCGCGCAAATCAGCCTGCCCAAGGGGGTCGGCCCGCACGCCGAAAAACTGTTCGATGCCATCACCCAGGCCAGCAACGCCGATGAGCTGAACCGTGCAGGGGGGAAGGCCGAGGGGTTTGTCCTGGGCCTGGAAAGCACCAAGGCGATCAAAAGCCAGGTTGCTGAATCGCTGTATGTCGCCTATGACGACGCTGCCAGCCAGCGCGCGAGCGAACTGGCCTAGCCGCCGAAGGTAATGGTGCCCAGCATCAGTTTGGCGTAGAGCGCGGTGGCGCCCAGTTGCACCAGCCACAGGGCCAGGCCGCCGAGAAACACGCCGGCAGCGACTTGCATCACAAGGTTGTTGCCGCGTTGTTTGGCCGGGGTGCGGGGGATGAAGTCATCCAGGTCATCGCGGTCGGCACGTAGGTCATCGTTTTTCATATCGGCTCTCATAAGTATCTCGGGTGTACACATAACTTGTGGGAGCGGGCTTGCTCGCGAAGACGACAGCACATTCAACATTAATGTGGCAGTCAGAACGCATTCGCGAGCAAGCCCGCTCCCACATTTTGATCTGTGTGCAGTTTAGAGGGGGAGGTCATGGCTTTGAGAATTATCTGCGACAAATAAAAAACGGGAAGCCCAAAGGCTTCCCGTTTTTCGTACCACGCGAAAGTCAGATCACCTGAACAATCGCATCCGTCACAACCTTGATGTTGCTCTGGTTCAACGCAGCCACGCAGATACGGCCGGTGTCCAGGGCGTAGATGCCGAATTCGTTGCGCAGGCGATGCACTTGTTCAACCGACAGACCGGAGTAGGAGAACATGCCGCGCTGACGACCGACGAAGCTGAAATCGCGCTGCGGCGCGTTTTTCGCCAGGGTGTCGACCATCTGCGTGCGCATGCCACGAATGCGCAGGCGCATTTCGGCCAGCTCGGCTTCCCACTGGGCGCGCAGTTCCGGGCTGTTGAGCACGGCAGCGACGATGCTTGCGCCGTGGGTCGGCGGGTTGGAGTAGTTGGTGCGGATCACACGTTTGACTTGCGACAGGACGCGTGCGCTTTCTTCTTTCGATTCGCTGACGATCGACAGGGCACCAACGCGCTCGCCGTACAACGAGAACGATTTGGAGAACGAGCTGGAGACGAAGAAGGTCAGGCCCGATTCGGCGAACAGGCGCACGGCAGCGGCGTCTTCGTCGATGCCATCGCCGAAACCCTGGTACGCCATGTCGAGGAACGGCACGTGACCTTTGGCTTTCACCACTTCCAGGACGTTGTTCCAGTCCGCGGGGCTCAGGTCCACGCCGGTCGGGTTGTGGCAGCAGGCGTGCAGGACAATGATCGAGCCGGACGGCAGGGCGTTCAGGTCTTCCAGCAGGCCGGCGCGGTTAACGTCGTGGGTCGCGGCATCGTAGTAGCGATAGTTCTGCACCGGGAAACCGGCGGTTTCGAACAGCGCGCGGTGGTTTTCCCAGCTCGGGTCGCTGATCGCCACGACGGCGTTTGGCAGCAGTTGCTTGAGGAAGTCGGCACCGATTTTCAGGGCGCCGGTACCGCCAACGGCCTGGGTGGTGATGACGCGGCCAGCGGCGATCAGCGGCGAATCATTGCCGAACAGCAGTTTTTGCACCGCCTGGTCGTAGGCGGCGATGCCGTCGATTGGCAGGTAGCCACGGGAAGCGTGTTGAGCGACGCGAATGGTTTCGGCTTCGACAACGGCGCGCAGGAGTGGAATTTTCCCCTCCTCGTTGCAGTAAACACCGACGCCCAAGTTGACCTTGTTGGTACGGGTATCGGCGTTGAATGCTTCGTTGAGGCCCAGGATTGGATCGCGTGGTGCCATTTCGACAGCGGAGAACAGGCTCATTTTTGCGGCGGCTCTGAATGGAGAGTGGAGGGACGTGTCGCGCTCCAGCCGAATGCACTAGAGCGGTGCACAAACGGGGAGCTAGTATAGAGGCCATCCGCGAGTGATGGCGACAGACGAATCCGCTTTTAAGGTAAGTTTTTCCGATTATTTTTCGACCGTTAGTCGATTGGCGTCGTCTAAGTCTTTACCCGTTGTAGGACGTTTGCCTTGAAAGCGCTGGCAATCGACTCCACATTGAGCGCAATCCAGTTTTTTCCTCGGGCGACATCGGTCGTTTGTGGTCTTTCTCGTTCGTGTCGGTTTCACCGGCAAGAGTGATCCCAGAGGTTCTACATGTCTGAATTCCAGCTAGTCACCCGTTTCGAGCCCGCCGGCGATCAACCGGAAGCCATCCGCCTGATGGTCGAAGGCATCGAAGCCGGGCTGGCGCACCAGACGTTGCTCGGTGTGACCGGTTCGGGCAAGACCTTCAGTATCGCCAACGTGATCGCCCAGGTGCAGCGCCCGACCCTGGTGCTGGCGCCGAACAAGACCCTGGCCGCGCAGTTGTACGGTGAGTTCAAGGCGTTCTTCCCGAACAACGCCGTGGAGTACTTCGTCTCCTACTACGACTACTACCAGCCCGAAGCCTACGTGCCGTCTTCGGACACCTTCATCGAGAAAGACGCCTCGATCAACGATCACATCGAGCAGATGCGGTTGTCCGCGACCAAGGCATTGCTGGAGCGCAAGGACGCGATCATCGTCACCACGGTGTCGTGCATCTATGGCCTGGGCAGCCCGGAAACCTACTTGAAGATGGTTCTGCACGTGGATCGCGGCGACAAGCTCGACCAGCGTGAACTGCTGCGGCGCCTGGCCGACCTGCAATACACCCGCAATGACATGGAGTTCGCCCGTGCGACTTTCCGTGTGCGCGGCGACGTGATCGATATCCACCCGGCGGAATCGGATTTCGAAGCGATCCGCATCGAACTCTTCGACGATGAAGTGGAAAGCCTGTCGGCCTTCGATCCGCTGACCGGAGAAGTCATCCGCAAGCTGCCGCGCTTCACCTTCTACCCGAAAAGCCACTACGTGACGCCCCGGGAAACCCTGATGGGCGCCGTCGAAGGCATCAAGGTCGAGTTGCAGGAGCGCCTGGAATACCTGCGTTCCAACAACAAGCTGGTGGAAGCCCAGCGCCTGGAACAGCGCACCCGGTTTGACCTGGAGATGATTCTCGAGCTGGGTTATTGCAACGGCATCGAGAACTACTCGCGTTACCTGTCCGGTCGTGAAGCCGGGGCGCCGCCGCCGACCCTTTACGATTACCTGCCGGCCGACGCCTTGCTGGTGATCGACGAATCCCACGTCAGCGTGCCGCAAGTTGGCGCGATGTACAAAGGCGACCGGTCACGCAAGGAGACGCTGGTGGAATATGGCTTCCGCCTGCCGTCGGCGCTGGACAACCGGCCGATGCGTTTCGACGAGTGGGAAAGTATCAGCCCGCAGACGATTTTCGTCTCGGCAACGCCGGGCAACTACGAAGCCGAACACGCCGGGCGTGTCATTGACATGGTGGTGCGCCCCACTGGCCTTGTGGACCCACAAATCGAGATCCGCCCGGCACTGACCCAGGTCGACGACTTGCTGTCGGAAATCACCAAGCGCGTCGCCCTGGAAGAGCGGGTGCTGGTGACGACGCTGACCAAGCGCATGGCCGAAGATTTGACCGATTACCTGGCCGATCACGGCGTGCGCGTGCGCTACCTGCACTCGGACATCGACACCGTGGAACGTGTGGAAATCATCCGCGATTTGCGCCTGGGCACCTTCGATGTGCTAGTGGGGATCAACCTGCTGCGCGAGGGCCTGGACATGCCGGAGGTGTCGCTGGTGGCGATCCTCGATGCCGACAAGGAAGGTTTCCTGCGTTCCGAGCGCTCGCTGATCCAGACCATCGGTCGGGCGGCACGTAACCTCAATGGCCGGGCTATCCTGTATGCCGACCGGATCACCGGCTCCATGGAGCGGGCGATTGGCGAAACCGAGCGTCGCCGCGACAAGCAGATCGCCTTCAACCTGGCCAATGGCATCACGCCCAAGGGCGTGTTCAAGGACGTGGCCGACATCATGGAAGGCGCCACCGTGCCGGGCTCGCGCAGCAAGAAGCGCAAGGGCATGGCCAAGGCCGCCGAGGAAAGCGCCAAGTACGAAGCCGAATTGCGCTCGCCGGGCGAGATCGCCAAGCGCATCAAGGCGCTGGAAGAGAAGATGTACCAGCTGGCGCGGGACCTGGAGTTCGAAGCGGCGGCGCAGATGCGTGATGAGATTGCCAAGTTGCGCGAGCGCTTGATCACAGTCTGAAAAAGCACGGACACCGTTGACCTGTAGGAGCTGGCTTGCCAGCGAAGGCGGCATCAGGGCCACCATCGATTCGCTGGCAAGCCAGCTCCTACAGAGGTTGCGGTGGCCTCAATGGGCTTCGCCAGCCTTGAGTCCAGCCGGCAACTTCCTGGTCAACAACACCGCCAGCATGCTGATCCCCAGCGCTATCCCGACAAAATGAAAGGCATCGTTATAGGCCATGATCGACGCCTGCTGGTGGGCGATCTCACTGAGCTTGCCCAAAGCTGCGGCTTCACTGCCAAACCGATCCGTCAGTGACGCCATCCGCTCCGCCACCTGCGGGTTGGTCGGCACGATCGCTTCGCGCAAATAATCGTAGTAAGTCTTGGTTCGCGCATCCAGCAGCGTGGCGAGCAGGGCGATGCCGATGGCGCCGCCGAGGTTGCGCAGGATGTTGAACAGGCTCGATGCCGACCCCGCATCCTGGGGCAGGATGTACGCGGTGGCGATCAGGGAAATGGTGACCATGATCAGCGGCTGGCCCAAGGCACGAATGATCTGGATCTGATTGAACTGCGGCCCGGCGAAGTCCGGATTCAGTACGCCCGAAGAAAAACTCGCCAACCCGAAGAGTCCGAAGCCCACCGTGCACAGCCATTTCGGCGAGACATACTTCATCAGCTTGGGCACAAGCGGAATCAGGAACAGCTGCGGCACGCCCATCCACATGATCACTTCGCCGATCTGCAGGGCGTTGTAGTTCTGGATCTGCGCCAGATACAGCGGCAACAGGTAGATCGAGCCGTACAGGCCAACCCCCATCCCGACGCTGGAAATGCTCGACAGGCCGAAGTTGCGATTGCCCAGGATGCCGAGGTTGATCAGCGGATTGGGTTTGGAAAACTGCACGATCACGAAGGTGATCAGGCTGATCAGGGCGATGCTGCCCAGGCTCACGATCAGGTCCGACTCCAGCCAGTCCTTGCGATGGCCTTCTTCGAGAAACACCTGCAAACAACCCAGGCCGACGCCCAGGGTGACAATGCCGGCGTAGTCGGTGCTTTTAAGCAGTTCCCAGTGCGCTTCCTTCTTCTCCAGGCCGTACAGCAGGCCGGCGATCATGATCAGGCCGGGCGGGATGTTGATGTAGAAGATGTATTCCCAGCCCCAGTTTTCGGTCAGCCAGCCGCCCAGCGTCGGGCCGATGGAGGGGGCGAAGGTGGCGGTCATGGCAAACATGGCCATGCCTTTGGCACGGTGATGTTCAGGGAGTTTGATCAGCGTCATGGTGAACGCCAGCGGAATCAGGGCGCCGCCGGTAAAACCCTGGAGGGCGCGGAAGACAATCATGCTTTCCAGGCTCCAGGCCATGGAACACAGCAAGGAGGCGACGAGGAAGCCGAGGGACACCCACACCGCCAGGCGCCGCGCCGACAATAGCTGCACGAGCCAGGCGGTGAGGGGAATCATGATGATTTCCGCCACCAGGTACGAGGTGGAAATCCACGAGCCTTCTTCCAGGGTTGCCGACAGCGCGCCCTGGATGTCCTTGAGCGAGGAGTTGGTGATCTGGATGTCGAGCACCGCCATGAAGGCGCCGAGCATCACGCTCATCACCGCGATCCAGTCCCGCCGGGTCGGCTCGCCGACCGGGCGGATCAGTTGATCACCGGCCATCGTCAGGGTTGTCTTGGCTGCTCAATTTGGCGCTGGCGTTGTCCGGTGCGTCCTTGATATTCACCTTGGCGGTGACCGACATGCCCGGGCGAATCTTGCCGCGCAGCGGGTTGTCGGCGGCGAAAGTCAGTTTGACCGGTATGCGTTGTACGACCTTGGTGAAGTTGCCGGTGGCATTGTCTGGCGGCAGCAGGCTGAACTGCGCACCCGAGGCGGCGAACAGGCTGTCGACCCGCGCCTCGATCGGCGTGTCGCCGTAGGCGTCGAAGGTCAGCTCAGCCTTCTGCCCGGGCTGCATGTGGCCGATCTGGGTTTCCTTGAAGTTGGCCTGGATCCAGATGTCTTCATCGGGCACCACCGACAGCAGGTAGGCGCCGGCCTGCACGTACTGGCCTTCACGGGCGGCACGCTGGCCGATCAGGCCGCTGATCGGCGCATGGATTTCACTGCGGGTGAGGTTCAGCTCGGCCTGGGCCAGGTCGGCCCTGGCATTGGCGATCTGCGCGTCGAGGCGTTTGATTTCAGCGGTCAATGCGTTGACCTGCTGGCGTTGTCCTTGGGCATCCGCCTGGGCTTTGGTCAGTTGCGAGCGTGCGATGTGGTTGTCGGCGGAGAGGGTGGTCACGCGCTCTTCGGAGACATAACCGGGCTTGCGCAAGGTCTCGGCGCGGGTCAGGTCGATCTGGGAGCGGCCCAGGCTTGCCTGGCTGGATGCCACTTGCGCATCGCTGGCGGCAATCAGGCTGGCCTGCTGGGTCAGTTTGCTCTGGGCTTGCAGGCGTTCGGCCTGGCGGGTGGCGAGGGTCGAATTGGCGCGGTCGACGGCGAGGCGGAAATCGTCGCCTTCGAGCCTGATCAGCAACTGGCCTTTCTCGACGTGCTGGTTGTCCTGCACCAGCACCTGATCGATTCGTGCACCCAACTGGCTCGACACGCGGGTGATCTCGCCCTGGACATAGGCGTTGTCAGTGCTTTCATAAAAGCGCCCGTTGAAAAACCAATGGGCAAAAAAGCCCCCGGCGATCAGCAGGACAATCAACAGGAAGATGGACAGGCGACGCTTGAGTTGGGCAGGCATGGGGCAAACTGTAGTCGAGAATATGTAAGGAAAGTTATCAGCAGGTGAATCTGGCATACAGCCGATAAACGGTAAATGCCATCGGCTGATATTCGGCCATTCACCACGCTATACGCGCGTTGTAGACGCAACCTTGGCTTAAATGCCCTGTTCACTGGAGCGGGGCGGGTGTCGCCTGTTACCATTCGCCCTTTGTTTGACCTTCTTTTTCGAGACTTGCCATGACCACCGTCCGCACGCGCATCGCGCCATCGCCTACCGGGGACCCCCACGTAGGTACCGCTTACATCGCATTGTTCAACTACTGCTTTGCCAAGCAGCACGGCGGTGAGTTCATCCTGCGGATCGAGGACACCGACCAGCTGCGCTCGACCCGCGAATCGGAACAGCAGATTTTCGACGCCCTGCGCTGGCTGGGCATCGACTGGAGCGAAGGCCCGGACGTCGGCGGCCCGCACGGTCCGTACCGGCAGAGTGAGCGCGGCGATATTTACCAGAAGTATTGCCAGCAGTTGGTCGAAATGGGCCATGCCTTCCCGTGCTTCTGCACCGCCGAAGAGCTGGACCAGATGCGCGCCGAACAAATGGCCCGTGGCGAAACCCCGCGTTACGACGGCCGCGCGCTGTTGCTGTCCAAGGAAGAAGTGGCGCGCCGCCTGGCCGCTGGCGAACCCCACGTGATCCGCATGAAGGTGCCGAGCGAAGGCGTCTGCGTGGTGCCGGACATGCTGCGTGGCGACGTGGAAATCCCGTGGGACCGCATGGACATGCAAGTCCTGATGAAGACCGACGGCCTGCCGACGTACTTCCTGGCCAACGTGGTCGATGACCACCTGATGGGCATCACCCACGTACTGCGCGGCGAAGAGTGGCTGCCATCGGCACCGAAACTGATCCTGCTTTACGAGTACTTCGGCTGGGAACAACCAGAGCTGTGCTACATGCCGCTGCTGCGTAACCCGGACAAGAGCAAGCTGTCCAAGCGCAAGAACCCGACGTCGGTGACTTTCTACGAGCGCATGGGCTTCATGCCTGAAGCCATGCTCAACTACCTGGGCCGCATGGGCTGGTCGATGCCGGACGAGCGCGAGAAGTTCTCGCTGCAGGAAATGGTCGACAATTTCGACCTCAAGCGTGTCTCCCTTGGCGGGCCGATTTTCGACATCGAGAAGCTGTCGTGGCTCAACGGCCAGTGGCTGCGTGACCTGCCGGTGGAAGAATTCGCCGCGCGCGTGCAGAAGTGGGCGTTCAATTCCGAATACATGATGAAGATCGCGCCGCACGTTCAGGGCCGCGTCGAGACCTTCAGCCAGGTGGCACCACTGGCCGGGTTCTTCTTTGCCGGTGGCGTGAACCCCGATGCCAAGCTGTTCGAATCGAAGAAGCTGTCGGGTGACCAGGTTCGCCAGTTGATGCAGTTGATCCTGTGGAAACTCGAAAGCCTGCGCCAGTGGGAAAAAGACAACATCACCGCGACCATCCAGGCGGTGGTCGAATCCCTGGAGCTGAAGCTGCGTGATGCCATGCCGCTGATGTTCGCCGCGATCACAGGGCAAGCCAGTTCGGTGTCGGTGCTTGATGCAATGGAAATCCTCGGGCCGGACCTGACCCGTTTCCGTCTGCGCCAGGCGATCGACCTGCTGGGCGGCGTGTCGAAGAAAGAAAACAAGGAGTGGGAAAAGCTGTTGGGCGCGATCGCCTGATTTCCCCCTGTAGGAGCTGCCGCAGGCTGCGATCTTTTGATCTTGCTTCTATAAAGCCAACGTCAAAAGATCGCAGCCTGCGGCAGCTCCTACAGGTCCGTGTTCTGTGTAAACCTCCCGGATTTCTTGGGCGAGGGCGGTAAGTGGTTGTTATGTCGGCAAAAAATTTTAAATTTTTTGAAAAATAAGTTTGACAGGCTTTCGATACGCCCTTAAGATTCGCCCCGTCCTCAGCGATGACATCGAAGATGCATCAACGATGAGGGGCTATAGCTCAGCTGGGAGAGCGCTTGCATGGCATGCAAGAGGTCGACGGTTCGATCCCGTCTAGCTCCACCAATTTACACTTCAAGGTCTGGCCACACCGGCCTTGAAGCGATCAGCACTCAGCGTTGATCTGTTGTGTAGAAGGGTTTGCGTCCCCTTCGTCTAGTGGCCTAGGACACCGCCCTTTCACGGCGGTAACAGGGGTTCGAGTCCCCTAGGGGACGCCAGTTTTACAGAAACGATGTTGCAAGATGTCGTTCCGCCGCGAGGCGAAAAATCCGGGGCTATAGCTCAGCTGGGAGAGCGCCTGCATGGCATGCAGGAGGTCAGCGGTTCGATCCCGCTTAGCTCCACCAATTTTACAAGTTCAAGGTCTGGCCACACCGGCCTTGAATCGATCAGCTCTCAGCACTGATCAGTTGTATAGAAGGGTTTGTGTCCCCTTCGTCTAGTGGCCTAGGACACCGCCCTTTCACGGCGGTAACAGGGGTTCGAGTCCCCTAGGGGACGCCACGATTACCCGCTCTGCGGGATTTTATAAGGGTCATTCAATTATTGAATGACCCTTTTGTTTGTCTGGCGTTTGGCCAAATCTCCCTCTTTCTCTCAAACTGTTCTTCAGACCAGCGGTCACATCCATGACTTGTAGAATATTATTATGAGAATAATATTCTAGTCGTAATATTCGGAGGCAACGATGAACGATAAAAAAGCTCAAACCCGCGAACGCATCCTCAAGGCTGCCAGCGCCGCGCTGATCCAGCGTGGTCCGGCCGAGCCGAGCGTTGGCGAAGTGATGGGCGCAGCCGGCCTGACGGTCGGCGGCTTTTATGCGCACTTCGAAAGCAAGGACGCCATGATGCTGGAGGCGTTCAAGCAGTTGCTGGGTCACCGCCGTGACCTGATTGCCGACATGGATGCCCAATTGACCGGTGAAGAGCGCCGCACCCTGGTCGCAGCCTTTTATCTGTCACGCAAGCACCGCGACTCCAGCGAGTCGGCGTGCCCGATCCCGGCCTCGATCGGTGAGCTCGGTCGCCTGCCCGAGGCGTTTCGAATCGCGCTGAATGAACATATGGAGCTGATGGTCGCGCAGTTGGCGGCCAGTCCTGAAGACACCGACAAAGCCCTGGCCGACCTGGCCTTGATGGTGGGCGGCCTGGCGCTGGCACGGGCGCTGGGCCCCGGTGATTTATCCGATCGATTGCTGCGCGCGGCCAAGTCGGCGGTGCGTTGACCTGAAGGCTGCGGCCTGGGGAGAATGCGATGAGCACGTTGAAGTGGGTTCGTGGCGTTAATGGCACCTTGGGCTGGTTCGCCCCGAAGCTGGTGGCGAGCAAGATGCGCCTGGCGTTCATGACGCCGCGCGACTTCCCGCCCCGTGACTGGGAGCTGCCGCTGCTGGCAAAGTCGGAGCGCATCACCCTGCGTTTCGGTCTGTCGGCACTGCGTTGGGGGCAGGGCCCGGCAGTATTGCTGATGCACGGCTGGGAAGGGCGGCCCACGCAGTTCGCCAGCCTGATAACGGCGCTGGTCGATGCCGGTTATTCGGTGGTCGCCCTGGACGGCCCGGCCCATGGTCGCTCTCCCGGGCGCGAGGCGAACGTGGTGCTGTTCGCCCGTGCCATGCTCGAAGCCGCCGCCGAGTTACCGCCGCTGCAAGCGGTCATCGGCCACTCCATGGGCGGCGCCAGTGCGATGCTCGCCGTGCAGTTGGGCCTGCGCACCGAAACCCTGGTCAGCATTGCTGCCCCGGCGCGGATCCTCGGAGTATTGCGCGGTTTCGCCCGCTATGTAGGGCTGCCGCCGAAAGCCCGTTCGGCGTTCATCCGCCAGGTCGAGACCGATGTCGGCATGCGCGCTGCGATGCTGGATGTCGCGCACTACCAGCTCGACATGCCAGGCCTGATCGTGCATGCCGAAGACGACACCCACGTTCCGGTCAAGGAATCGCAACTGATCCACGAATCCTGGTTCGACAGTCGTCTGCTGCGCCTGCAGGAAGGCGGCCATCAGCGGGTACTGGCCGACCCACGGGTCATTGATGGCGTGTTATCACTGCTGGCTGGTCGCAGCCTGCAATCGCGCCAATCGGCCTGAGCATCCGTTACACTGCCCCGGTCGAATCAATCTGACCGGGGAGTGGGGCATGGGCTGGGATCGGGCAACGCCGTTTATCATTGATCTGCAAGTGGGTGCCGAGGACATCGATGGGCTGGGGCACGCCAATAACGCGGTGTACGTGACCTGGCTCGAACGCTGTGCGTGGCGCCACTCCCAGCGCCTGGGCCTGGATCTGGTCGAGTATCGGCGCCTGGACCGGGCGATGGCGGTGGCGCGCCACGAGATCGATTACCTGGCGGCTGCCTATGAAGGCGACGAGTTGCAATTGGCGACCTGGATCGTCGATTGGGACCAGCGCCTGAAAATGACCCGGCATTTCCAGTTGAAGCGTCCCAGCGACAACACCACCCTGCTGCGCGCCCAGACCACTTTCGTCTGCATTGAACTATCCAGCGGCAAGCCCAAGCGCATGCCGGCCGAATTCATCGAAGGCTATGGCCCCGCCATCCAAACCCCTGCCTGACACAATCCCCCTGTAGGAGCTGCCGCAGGCTGCGATCTTTTGATCTTAAAATCAAAGTCAAGAGATCGCAGCCTGCGGCAGCTCCTACAGGGGGGTGAAACCCGGTAAACTACCGCACGTTTTTTCCTTGAGTAGTGTTTTCCCCATGCAAATTGCCCTGGCGCCCATGGAGGGGCTGGTCGACGACATCCTGCGCGACGTACTGACCCGAGTGGGTGGCATCGACTGGTGCGTGACCGAGTTCATTCGGGTCAACGACCAGTTGCTCACGCCGGCCTACTTCCACAAATTCGGCCCCGAGTTGCTCAACGGTGCCCGTACGGCCTCCGGCGTGCCGTTGCGTGTGCAGCTGTTGGGTTCGGATCCTGTGTGCCTGGCGGAAAACGCCGCGCTGGCCTGTGAACTGGGCTCTGAAGTGATCGACCTGAACTTCGGCTGCCCGGCCAAGACCGTGAACAAGTCCCGTGGCGGCGCGGTGTTGCTCAAGGAGCCCGAACTGCTCAACCAGATCGTCGAGCACGTGCGACGCGCCGTGCCCGCGCACATTCCGGTGACCGCCAAGATGCGCCTGGGCTTCGACAGCCCGGACGGTTCGCTGGTCTGCGCCACCGCGCTGGCCGAGGGCGGCGCCGAGCATATCGTGGTGCATGCCCGGACCAAGGTCGATGGCTACAAGCCGCCGGCGCATTGGGAGTGGATCCCGCGCGTACAGGAAGTGGTCAAGGTGCCGGTGTTCGCCAACGGCGATATCTGGAGCGTCGAAGACTGGCGCCGTTGCCGGGAAATCAGTGGTGTGGAAGACATCATGCTCGGTCGCGGCCTGGTCTCGCGTCCCGACCTGGCCCGGCAGATTGTCGCGGCCAAGGCCGGTGAAGAGGTCGTCGAGATGACCTGGGCCGAGCTGTTGCCATTGATCCAGGATTTCTGGCTGCAAGCCAAGGCGCAGATGACCGCGCGTCAATCGCCCGGTCGCCTGAAGCAATGGCTGGCCATGCTGACGCGCAACTATCCCGAGGCGGTCGAGCTGTTCAGTGTGCTGCGCCGTGAGACGGAACTGGACCAGGTGTCGCGTTTGCTGGGGCTCCAGGTGGCTGAAGCGGCCTGAAAAAAATCTCCAAAAAATCTCTTGAAATGCACTCAGCGGTCCCTATCTAAGGGTTACGCGATGCCGAATTCGGGTCGCGGAGACAAAAAACCTTGCTGATTGTTTTCAGGAGATTTGAATCATGAGTACTGCATTTTCCCTGGCTCCACTGTTCCGTTCCTCTGTCGGTTTCGACCGTTTCAACGACCTGTTCGAAACTGCGCTGCGCAACGAGCCGGGCAGCACCTACCCACCCTACAACGTTGAAAAACACGGCGACGATCAATACCGCATCGTCGTGGCGGCGGCCGGTTTCCAGGAAGAAGACCTGGACCTGCAAGTCGAGAAGGGTGTGCTGACCATCAGCGGTGGCAAACGCGACGCCAATGAGGGCGTGACCTTCCTGCACCAGGGCATTGCCCAGCGTGCGTTCAAGCTGTCGTTCCGCCTGGCCGATCACATCGAGATCAAGGCCGCGGACCTGCGCAACGGTCTGTTGAGCATCGACCTGTTGCGGGTGGTTCCGGAAGAGGCGAAAGCCAAGCGCATCCCGATCAACGGGACGCAAAAACCGGCTCTGCAACACTAAGCCAGAGCAGAAAAAGGGCGCCATCAGGCGCCCTTTTTTGTGGGCGTGATTCGGTGGGGTCAAGTCCAGCCATAGCGCACCAGATGGAAGAAGATCGGCGCCGCAAAGCACACCGAGTCCAGTCGATCGAGCATGCCGCCATGGCCTTCGATCATGTGCCCCCAGTCCTTGACGCCACGGTCGCGCTTGATCGCCGACATGACGATGCCGCCGGCGAACCCCAGCAAGTTGATCAGCAGGGCGATGACCAGTGACTGCCAGGGGGTGAACGGCGTGATCCACCACAAGGCACAGCCGATCAGCGAGGCCAGGACAATGCCGCCGACAAACCCTTCCAGGGTCTTGGAGGGCGACAGGTTCGGGGCGATCTTGCGTTTGCCGAACAATTTGCCGCACACGTACTGCAGTACATCCGACATCTGCACCACGATCACCAGATAGGCGATCAACAGCAGGTTTCGTCCCTCATACCCGACGATGTCCAACGTCAGCAGGGCGGGCACATGGGAGACGCAGAACACCGCGATCATCAGGCCCCACTGGACTTTCGAGGCGCGCTCGAGGAAGTGCGTGCTGTCGCCGCCCAGGGAAGCGAGGATCGGCAGGAGCAAGAACACGTAGACCGGAATGAAGATCGAAAACAGCCCGTACCAGTCGTAGTAGATCAATAGGTACTGCAGCGGCAGCGCCAGGTAGAAGGCCGCGACCAATGCCGGGTAGTCGCTGCGGCGGGTGGGCGTGAGGGTGAGGAATTCGCGCAGGGCGTAGAACGAGACGGTGTAGAACAGCAGGATCACCGCGCCGGTGCCGAGCCAGAAGGCGATCCCGATCACCAGCACCATCACCCACCAGGCGTTGATCCGCGCGTTGAGGTTGTCGATCACCGGGTTGTCGGTACCGCGGGTGCGGCGCTTGAGCACCAGGCCGATGATCGAGGCCAGCAGCAGGAACGCGCCAATCCCGGCGAACAACATCAAGGTCTGTCTGTCCATGTCAGGCATGCTCCCCGGCCAGGCTCAGCAGCGCTTCGCGACTGCGTTCGAGGAACTGCGCCTTGCTTTCGTCTTCGTCGATGGCCAGCGCGGCACCAAAGCTGATGGTGCATAACAGCGGCAGCGGCAGCACGCGACCCTTGGGCATGACGCGGTTGAGGTTGGCGATCCACACCGGGATTACCTGCGCCTGGGGGTACTGTTTCGCCAAGTGATACAGCCCGCTCTTGAAGGGCAGCAGGCCGTCTTCGGGATTGCGGGTTCCTTCCGGGAAGAGGATCAGCGAATCGCCGCGCTCCAGGGCGTCGAGCATCGGCTGCAAGGGATTGTCGGTACTGTCCTTGGGCTCGCGGTCAATCAGCACGCCGTTGAACACCCGGTTGATGATGTACCGGCGCAGGGGGCTCTTGAGCCAGTAATCCGCACCGGCGACCGGTCGCGTGATGCGGCGCAAGGTCGGCGGCAGGGAGGCCCACAGCAGGACGAAATCGCCATGACTGCTGTGGTTGGCGAAATAGATGCGCTGTACCGGTTGCGGCGCACAACCGAGCCAAAGGCTGCGCGCTCCGGTGAGCAGGCGCGCGGTCGAGGTGATGAGGGTGGCAACCACGGGTTCCAGCATGAGAGCTCCTTATCCGGCATAGGCCAGCCAGGGGCCGGCCAGGATGAACACCAGGGTCAACAACAGTTGGGCCGCCACCAGCAATGCCTGGCGGCGTAACAGTTTCAAGGCGCCGGCGATGCGTTCGCTCCAGGGGCGGCCGCCGCGCTCGGCAGGTTGCAGGCCCAGGGTCGTCAGCGCCTGGTCCAGGTCTTGGGTGCGCTGGGGCAGGTCTTCGGCACGGTCGGCCAGATGGCGGAACAGATCGGCGTCGAAGGCTACCCGCAGTGCCCAGTATTTTTGCCACAGGCCGAGCACCAGTAGTCCGCCGCTGCAGGCCAGGCTCCACAACCCCGGGCCGGGCATCAGGTACTGGCCCAGGCCGAGCAAGGCGCCGAGCAGGGTGAGGCCGCTGGACAATCGATCCAGGGAGTCGCCACGGCGCAACAGACTGACTGTCACCTGCAGTTGCATATCAATGGACACCTTTCTTCTCCATGCGGGTCGCCAGCGGCTCCAGCGCCTCTCGGTGCAGGAGACCCAGAACAATCCCCGGGCGTGCGCGCTGGATCACCAAAAAGGCTTCGGCGACACTGCTGGCCCGCCCGGTGTGCAGCAGCCAGGCGGCGACTGCGGTGGCGCTGCGCGAATAGCCCAAGGCGCAGCAGACCAGTAGCGGCCCGTGCTGGCGCAGGCTTTCGATGGCCAACGCGGCTTCCTGGCATTGCAAGGGGGTGGGGGTGGTCAAGTCCAGCACCGGTAGCGTGCGATAGGCGACGCTGCCAGGATCGAGCGACAGTTCGGCACACAGGTCGAACACGGCACTGAAGGGGCTGCCCTTGAGTTCCCGGCCAGTCGGTATGCGCCCCAGCCAGACGTCATCGAGCACCTGGTCAGGCTGCGGATTGTTGCGCGTCCACAGGCGCGAGTTGAGCCAGGCGGCAGCCAGGTAGGGCGCCATCAACCAGCGTGCGGCAGGGGACAGGCGTCCATCGGCGCCTTTCTGAAAACCTTCTGCACCCAGCACGGCGTAATTGAGCACCACCAGCAGCAAGGCCGATGCAGGCCAGGTCAGCCACAGCCAGATGCCCCCGAAGCTGAAGGCCGGGACGGCAAAAGCAGCAGCCCCCACCAGGTAATACAGCGCCAATTGCCAGCGTTTTTTCCCGGTTGCCAGTCGGGCGCGCTGCAAAGGGCCAGGTCGCTCCAGCGGCCACAGCCAGACACACAGCCAGCCAAGCAGCACGCCGGTCGGCAGATCGATGAAGTGGTGCTGGTAAGTGGTCAGCACCGAGATCCCGATGAGGATGAACCAGGCATGCATCAATCCGCGCCAGAGGCCCTGCAAGTGCCGGTGGTAGCAAGTCCACAGGATCACCAGCAAGGCGATGTGCAGGGATGGCGCCTGATTGAATGGCTTGTCAAAGCCTGCCAGGACATCGAACAGCCAGCCGAATACGCCGTCCAGTTCCGGCCGGGCGAAGGTGAAGCGCAACGGCCAGATCAGGAAACAGCTGACCGCAATGAGTTGCGCGGTCAGCAGGCGCAAGGCGTGGCGCTTGAGTTCCTGGCGACTGTCGGGCAGCAGCAGGGACAAACCGTACAGCAAGTCGATGGACCAGTAGGGAACAATGGTCCAGGCCCAGAACGGCATGTGGTTTTCCCAGCCGAACACCAGGCTGCCGACATCGTCGCGCTGGGTGGTGTACCAAGTGGCGAAGCCGTAGGTGCCGAAGAACAATGGCGCCAGGAGCAGCAACCAGAGCAGCGCAGGTTTGAGCAAACCGGGTTCGCGTGTTGTCGTCGTGTTGCCCAGCATCAAGACACCCGTTGCGCGAGAGCCACGCTGAAAATGCCCCACTCGTCGACGCGCATGCTGACCTTGCGAAAGCCGGCGGCCTCCACCCGTTGGTCCATTTCCACCTGGGTGCGCCGGCGCATGACCCAGGCCTGGCCTTCACGGTGGCTGGTCAAGGCGCGGGCGATCAGTTCCAGTTGCGGATGCCAGGGTTGACCGGTATAGACCAGGTATCCGCCCGGCTCCACGGCTTCGGCCAGGCCAGCTAGGGAAGCCGCGACCATCTGGTTGTCTGCGAACAGCTCGTACAGACCGGAGACCACCGCCAGGGTCGGCTTGGGTTGCAGCGCAGCCAAGTCGGCACGGTCGAAGGCGTCGCCCTTGACGAATTGTGCGATCCCTTCCAGGCCTTTCTCGCGGATCAGCGCGCTGCCGTCGCGCACGTTGATGTCGCTGTAGTCGCGCAACAGGATCGACTCGGGTAACGGGCTGACGCCCTGAAGGGCTTCGAGAATGTAGCGTCCGTGGCCGGCGGCGATGTCGACGATGCGCACTTCGCGGCCCTGGTCGCGCAATTGCTGCATCGCCAGGCGCAGCAGTTCTTCGACGTGCAGCTTGCGTTGGCGAATGCCGCGCCAGCCGATGGAATCGAGGTAATTGCGGTCGATCAGGCGGCCGACGCCTGACTTGCCCGTGGCTGTGTTGCGGTAGACGTAGTCCAGGGTGCTGCCGGAGTCGAAGCCGGTGTCGAACCCCAGCTTGATCCCGGACGACAGTTGGCTGCCCAGGCGCATGCTGGCGCGGGTCATGCGCCAATACAGGTCGCGCAGTGAGTTGTGCGGCAGCGGCGCGGCCAGTGATTCGGATTCGGCGCAGGTCAGGCCCAGGCGATCGGCATTCAGCAGGCTGGGGCGTTCGCTCGGCTGTGCGAAGTTCTGCTGGATGAAGCGACGTGCGCTGGCGACGGCGTGCCCGCGGTTCTTTTCGCCCAGGGTGTCGTGGAAGAACCCCGGCAGGATGTGTTTTTCCTTGCGCAGGCTGCCCAGGCGCTCGAAGAACTGCTCCTGGGGTTGGCGATGCACGACGAAGTCGGCACCGGAGATCAACAGCTGGGTGGGTATTGTTATGGCCTGGGCATCGGCCACGACCCGTTCGGCGGCCTCGTAGAGACCGAGCAGGACATTGACTGAAATGGCCTTGGTGATCAGCGGATCGCTGTCATAACTGGCGACGCGCTGCGGGTCGTGGCTGAGAAAGCGCGCCTTGACGTAGCTGTTGACGAAAAAATTGCCGCGCCATCGACGCATCAGTGCCAATCCCTGGCGGGCGAAGGGCACATAGAGCTTGACCTTGAACGCCGGGGACGCCAGCACCAGCGCTCGGATGCGTGGCGCGTAATCGTGGGCCCAGGTGGCGACGATCACCGCGCCGACGCTTTGCGCGATCACCGCAATATTTTCTTCGTCGATCTGATAGGTCGCGCTCAGGTGCTCACAGAAAGTCTGCACGTCCCGCACGCTGGTGGCAAAGCCGGGGCTGTCGCCCCGGGCGCCCGGCGAGAGGCCATGGCCCCGGGCATCCCAGGCAAAGAAGTCAAAACCGGGCAGGTCCAGTTCATCCACCAGATGGGCAATGCGCCCGGAGTGTTCGTGGCCGCGGTGAAACAGCAGCACGGCCTTGCGCGGCTCCCCAGGTTCCGGGGTGCCGGGCCAGTGTCGGTAGAACAGTTGCACGTCATCGTGGGTGGTGAATGTCTGTTGTTGTGCTTCGCGCATTGCCATTTCCTTAGGCTGAAGAGCTGTCAATTTGTGCTTCCCTGAGGCCCTGGCGGACCCGGTTGATCAAGGTATAAACCAGCAGCATCGCGATGATCGCGAACACCGTGTTGATCCAGAACGCGCCGATCCAGCCCGGTACGATGCCAGCGGCCACCACCCCCAGGACAAAAGCCCGGTCACTTTTGCCCATGGGCCCGTCATAGCGCCGCGAAGCCCCGACCATCGGCCCCAGCACGCCGCTGTACTCGCTGAACAAGGCGAGCAGCGCCACCAGCAACACCAGCCACAGGCTGACGCCGGGCAGCAGGGCGAACGGCAGGATCAGGGCGCAGTCGGCAGTGATGTCGCACAGCTCATTCAAATACGCCCCCAAACGCGACTGCTGGTTGAATTCCCGAGCCAGCATGCCGTCGATGGCGTTGAGCGCCATGCGCACGATCATCCAGATGGGTACCAGTGCAAAGATCCAGGGGTGATGCACGAAACTTGCGATCACCAAGCCCACCAGGATCGAGCCGATGCCGGCGATCAGGGTGATCTGGTTGGCGGTGGTGCCCTTGTCGAACAGGCGCCGGACCAGGGGGCGCAGGAGGTTTTGGAACGCGGGTTTGATCTGGTAGATGCTGGGCACGTTGGAGAGGTCTCGGGGGAGGCGATATGGTTACTGAGTGTAGATGGCATCTTGGGATGGATTTGGCGACAGCTTCCGATGCATGGGGTTAATGCTGAAAGCTTGATCTTGTCGCGATGAGTAAAAGTCAGGGATTCGTCCATGGCTTGGCCAGTGCCAGCGTGATGAGGTAGCGCTCCTCTGTGGGACGCTTCTCGTCCCTGAAACGACCAACCACCAGCATCACCTGGTACTTGTCGTCTGCATGCCAATAGGATGTTCCGCCCTTGTTCACGTCGCGCAATCGGGCTCGCCACTCTGGCGTGTCGGCGAACGGTGGATCTTCCTTGATGCGGATGGGTGTCCAGCCGGCCTTGCATAATTGGTCTTGCAGATCCAGTACGACCTTGAGGGTATCGTCGAGCAGCAGTGGCTCGACTTGTGGGGACATACGGACACCGTCTATCCGTTCATCACGTCCAAAACCCACCGTGAAGAACCGGGCCAGTGGGGTTACAAAGCCAAACTCAGGATCTGCGAAACGCAGGCGGGCATCAGACTTGGGAGCATTGAACCAGGAGTGCCCAGATATGACTGGATCGATTCTTGCGCTGGAACGCTGGCGCATGGCTTCGTACGGCTCACCAATTACCAGCGAAATTTCCGGTTCATTCGATAGGGCCTCAATCGCGGCCAGTGTCACGAGGACCGCGACCGGCAGTGCCAATATGCCGTGTCGCCAACCCATGCGTTGCATCAGGTTCATCGCACGCCTCCACCCCAGGCAATATCCCGAATCGATTGCTCAATCTGCTCGCGCTGGTCGCCCTGCAGCAGATCATCAAATTGCTGCGCCGCCCTCAGCACGAAAGCCATGCGCTAGTCGATGTTGGCCAGGTTGGCAACGGGGTTGTTGCCAAAACCAATAGTGCGCCTGTCATCGACGGGGCTGCATTGGCTAGCCAGCGTCAGTTCAATGGCTTGGGCAGCACCGGAGGGCAAGTTAGTGACGCTTCAAAGGCTTGCAGGATTTCCTTATGGTCAGTCCCGAATCTCAGCTTTTCCTGTCCGACCGGCCACAGCACCGGATACTGCCCACTCCCATAGATGTTTTTCCGTGAAGGCAGGCAATCCTTCAGCGCCTCCAGCCCACGTTCCCTGTAGAACACATGCAGCGGATACACATCCAAAAACAGCGTGGTATTGCCCATCGCCAGCATCTCGTACACAAACCGGTACATCCGTTGCGAGTACGACAAGGGCATGTCGGCACCCCAGTGGGTGAAGCCCCACACCGGGTTGTCACGGTTGGCCTGTTCGTACTCGTGCTGGCGCTGCTCGAACTCGCGAATTTTCGCGCGCTTTTCCCACTCGCTGCGGCTGAACAAGCCTCCGAATCCTTGTCTGGCACTGTCCCTCAGTTGCTGTATCGCCTGCTCTTCCGCTTGCATCTTCTCGATCGTCTCGGCGGCGTGCAGCAATCCACAGCCCACCTGTTTCGAGGCGAAGGCCGCCAGCCCTGCCCACTGAAATCGTGGATCGAGGCGCCACAATTGCGCGTAGGCGGCATTGATCGCCTTGTTGCGCGTCTTCGGATCGGCGATCAGTTTGCCGCCCGGCGCCACGACGTTTTCGACCCTTTGCTGATACCCCTCGCGAGCATGGGCGAAGCCGAACATCATGATGCGGGTATCGGTTTCCAGCACCTCGCCACCGCAACTGGTCTTGTCGCCCTTGCGAATGAAATATCCCTTGGCCATCGCTTGAACTCCTTGTCTGATGACGATCAAATTGCGTCTGCCTCCGAAGGAATGAAGGCAGGGCAAAGTGCAGCGCAAGGGTTCTATGCGAGGCAGTCAGGCGTAAATCGGACGCTTCCGGCACGCGTGTAGGAAAGGGATATTCAGCCAGTGAGGTCGTTCCTACAGGAGCTTCTGCAGATCCTCCACCGGTAGCGGCCGGCTATGCAGGTACCCCTGGTAGAGATGGCAGCCCAAGCCTTGCAGGAACTCTAGCTGTTCCACGGTCTCCACCCCTTCGGCGATGATCTTCAGTTCCAGGCTGCGGGCCATGGCGACGATGGCGCGGATGATCTCGGCGTCGTTGGGGTCGGTGGTGGCGTCGCGGATGAACGACTGGTCGATTTTCAGGGTGTCGACCGGCAGGCGCTTGAGGTATGTGAGCGAGGAGTAACCGGTGCCGAAATCGTCCATGGCAAAGCTCACGCCGAGTTTTTTCAGGCGCAGCATCTTGTTGATGGTGTCTTCCAGGTTCTGGATGACGATGCCTTCGGTGATTTCCAGTTTCAGCAGCGAGCAGGGCAGGCCGTAGGTGGCGAGGCTGCTTTCGATGCGCTCGACGAAATCGTTCTGGCGGAACTGGCGCGGGCTGATGTTGACGCACAGGCTGAATTGCAGCGGGTCCACCAAGCCATCGGCGATCAGTTTCTTGAAGGCCTGGCAGGCTTCATCGACGATCCAGGTGCCGACCTCGAGGATCAGTCCGCTGTCTTCCAGGACCTTGATGAACTCGGTGGGCGACTGCGCGCCGAGCTCTGGATGATTCCAGCGCACCAGCGCTTCGGCACCGACGATGCGGTTGTCCCGGGCGTCCACCTGGGGTTGGTAATGCACGCGAAACTCACCACGCGACAGTGCCAGGCGCAGGTCGGTTTCCATGCGCAGGCGTTCGCTCGCGGCCTTCTGCATGGTGTTGTGGTACATCTGCGCGGTATTGCGCCCCGAATCCTTGGCCCGATAAAGAGCAATGTCGGCGCGCTTGAGCAAGTCGGTCGGCGTCGAGCCGTGGTCGGGAATCAAGGCAATGCCGATGCTCGGCGTCACCTGCAGGCGCTGGCCGTCGAGGAACATCGGTTCGGACAGCAGTTCACGAATGGTATCGGCCAGCTCGCGGACCTGATCGCTGACCTGGTTGCGCGTGCCTTCGAGGCCACTGAGCAACACCACGAACTCATCACCGCCCAGGCGCGCGACGGTGTCTTCCATGCGCACGCTGGCTTCCAGGCGCGCGGTGATGATTTTCAGCACCGTGTCGCCCACCGGATGGCCGAGGGAATCGTTGATGTGCTTGAAGTGGTCGAGGTCGAGAAACATCAATGCTCCGCGCAGGTTATGGCGCTTGAGCAGGGCGATCTGCTGGCTCAGGCGATCCATCAGCAGGGCGCGGTTGGGCAGGTTGGTCAGGGGGTCGTGGTAGGCCAGGTGGCGGATCTGCGCCTCGGCATTTTTCAGCAGGCTGACGTCCCGGGCGGTCAGCAGCAGGCACGCGGTTTCGTTGAGGGTGATCGGTTCTACCGAGACCTCGACCGTCAGCAGCTCGCCGCGCTTGTTGCGCCCGAGCATCTCCAGGTGATGTACCCGGCCCTTGATCTGCAGTTCGGCGAGTAAGGTCGAGCGCTGTTTCTCTTCGGCCCAGATCCCCACCTGGTACACGGTGCGGCCGATCACTTCGTCGGCGCGGTAGCCGGTCAGGCGGCAGAAACCGTCGTTGACCTCCAGATAACGTCCGGTATCGCGTTCAGTGATGGTGATGGCGTCGGGGCTGGAGTGGAAGGCCTTGGCGAACTTCTCTTCGCTGGCCTTGAGCGCCGCTTCCGAGCGTTGCTGCTGGGTGATGTCGCGTAAGGTGGTGACGACGCACGGCTGTTCGCTGACATTGATCTGGCGGCTGGAGATCACGCAGGTCAGCGACTGCCCGTCCTTGTGCTGGACGAGGATCGCCACATTGTTCAGGCCTTGCTCGCGGATCACCTGTTCGATCCGTTGCAGGCTTTTCGCCGAGGCGTCCCACAAACCGATTTCGTCGGCGCTGCGGCCGATCACATCGGCGGCGCTCCAGCCGAAGGTCTGGGTGAAGCTGGAATTGATTTCGATGAACTGCCCGGTGTCCTGGCGGGTCACGCAGATCGGGTCGGGGCTGACCTGGAACAGGGTGGCGAATTTCTCTTCGGAGGCCACCAGGCGTTGTTCGCGCTCGACCTGGTCGGTGATGTCGAGCAGGGTGCCGGCCATGCGCAAGGGCACGCCGTTTTCATCGCGGTAGAGGCGGGCGCGGCTCTCCAGATAGCGTGAGCTGCCATCCGGCATTTGCACCCGATAGGTCAGCTGATAGTTGCCGGCCGGGCCTTCGCGCAGGCTGCGGTAGGCATCGCGCATGGTGTCGCGTTCTTCGCCGGGCACGCCTTCGAAAAACTCGTCGAAGGATTCATGGAACGGCTTGGCCTCCATGCCGTGCAACTGTGCGGCGCGGGCCGAGCCATACAACATGCCGCTGGGAATGTGCCAGTCCCAGGTGCCCAGTTGCGCCGAGTCCAGGGCCAGGTCGAGGCGCTCCTGGCTGTCTTTGAGGGCGTGTTCGGCGGCTTTGCGTTCGGTGGTGTCAAGGAAGGTGCTGAGCAGATAGGGCTGACCTTCGAGTTCGACCTTTTGCGCACTGAGGATGCCATCGTGGATCTGCCCGTTGCTGGCGCGAAACTGCACCTCCATGCTGGTCAGCTCACCTTTGGCCTTGGTGGCCTTGACCAGTTGTGCGCGTTGTTCGGGGTTCACCCAGAGGCCCAGTTCCAGGGTGGTACGGCCGATCGCGTCCTGGACCGGCCAGCCGAACAGGCTTTCGAAATACTGGTTGGCTTCGGTGATCAGGCCGTCTTCCTGGCGCGTCAGCAGGACCATGTTCGGGCACAGGTGGAACAGCGTGGCGAAGCGTTTCTCCGAACTGCTCAGCGCCTGTTCGCGCTGGCGTTGGTGGGTGATTTCGCGGATCACGCCAATCATCCGTGGACGGCCGTGCTTGTCCGGCAGCAGGCTGCCGCTGATCTCCAGCCAGTGCAGGCTGCCGTCGGGCCAGCGAACGCGATGGTGCATTGCCTGCTCCAGCGGCGCGCCGCCGATCACGGCATGGAAGGCGCGAAGGGTCTTGGCCCGGTCTTCCACAGGCAACAAGTCAAGGTATTCCAGGTCGGCCGGCAACGGTTGCCGGGGATCGAAGCCAAACAGCGCCTGGGTGCCCCGGGACCAGCTGATCTGCCCGCGCTCGATGTCCCAATACCAGGCGCCCAGGCGCGCGCCGTTGAGCGCGGCCAGCAGTTGCGAGGCACTTTCCCAGCTCTGTTCGGAGCTTTTCGGGTCAAGCGCCTGGATGCGCGGCATTGGCGGAATACGGTCAACAGATTTCGGCATTGGCAAGCCTTGGGCTGAATTGTGTATCGGGTACAGGAATTCGCGGCTCTATAGGAGTAGCACAAGTTAGCCTTGAGTCCCTGGCAGATCGATCTGGCCATCCAGCAAGGCCATGAAGGCCCGTGCTGCATTCGATAGCGTCCTTTCAGTGTGCAGGATATAGCCTAGCTGGCGAGTCAGTTGTATGCCCGGCAAAGGTATCCGCGCAACCTGGTCATCGAGCATGGTCCGTGGCAGGACGCTCCAGGCCAGGCCGATCGACACCATCATCTTGATCGTTTCCAGGTAATTGGTGCTCATGGCGATGTTCGGCGTCAGGCCCTGTGCTTCGAACAGGCGCTGGACGATGTGGTGGGTAAAGGTGTTGCCGCCGGGAAACACTGCCGGGTGGCGGGCGATGTCCGCGAGGCTGACCTTGCCATTGTTGAGCAGCGAATGCTCGGGGGCGACCACGAAGTCCAGCGGGTCGTCCCACACCGGCGTGGCCTTGACCAGGGCGTGGGGTTCCGGCGCCAGGGTGATCACCGCCAGTTCGGCCCTTCCGTGGAGGATTTCTTCGTAGGCCACTTCCGAATCGAGAAACTGGATATCCAGCGCCACCTCGGGATAGCGCCGGGTGAACTCCCTTAATAAGGGTGGCAAACGGTGCAGGCCGATGTGGTGACTGGTGGCCAGGGTCAGACGACCGCTCACCTCCCCGGTGAGGTTGGTCAGGGCGCGGCGCGTATCATCGAGGACATTGAGAATCTGGTAGGCCCGGGGCAGCAGGGCGCGGCCGGCTTCGGTCAGGCCGACTTCGCGGCCCAGCCGATCGAATAGCCGCACCTTCAGTTGCTGCTCCAGCCCGGCGATGCGCTTGCTGATCGCCGGCTGAGTCAGGTGCAAGCGTTCGCCGGCTCCGGAGAAGCTTCCGGTCTCGGCGATGGCAATAAAGGCATTAAGGTTGGCCAGGTCCACGCTCGTATTCCAGTTGGTTATCCAAAGCATAAAAAATATGAATTTGAGTTATTTAATGTAACCCCATAGGATCAGCCTCACAAGCCAAGGGGTTATTGAATCGCTCAAGACCCAGGGCATAGAAAGAAGCTGATGAGGAAACCGTCTGATGGCCGGCAAAACGCTCTACGACAAGCTCTGGGATTCGCATTTGGTCAAGCAGCGCGACGATGGCTCCGCGCTGATCTACATCGATCGTCACATCATCCATGAAGTGACCTCGCCACAAGCCTTCGAAGGCCTGCGGCTGGCCGGGCGCAAGCCATGGCGCATCGATGCCAACATCGCGACCCCGGACCACAACGTACCGACCACCCCTGAGCGCAAGGGCGGCATCGCGGCCATTGCCGACGAGGTTTCGCGTTTGCAGGTCCAGACCCTCGACGACAACTGCGATGAATACGGCATCGTCGAATTCAAGATGAACGACGTCCGCCAAGGCATCGTCCACGTCATCGGCCCGGAGCAGGGTGCCACCTTGCCGGGCATGACCGTGGTCTGCGGCGACTCCCATACCTCGACCCACGGCGCGTTTGGTGCCCTGGCTCACGGTATCGGCACCTCCGAGGTCGAGCACGTGCTCGCTACCCAGTGCCTGGTCGCTAAAAAGATGAAGAACATGCTGGTTTCCGTCGAAGGCAAGTTGCCGTTCGGCGTGACCGCCAAGGACATCGTCCTCGCCGTGATCGGCAAGATCGGCACCGCCGGCGGTAACGGCCACGCCATCGAGTTCGCCGGCAGCGCGATTCGTGACCTGTCCGTCGAAGGCCGCATGACCATCTGCAACATGTCCATCGAGGCCGGTGCCCGCGTTGGCCTGGTCGCTGCGGACGAAAAAACCGTGGCTTACGTGAAGGGCCGTCCATTCGCCCCGAAAGGCGCGGAATGGGACCTGGCCGTGGAAGCCTGGAAAGACCTGGTTTCTGATAAAGACGCCAAGTTCGACACTATCGTTGAACTCGACGCGACCCAGATCAAGCCGCAAGTCAGCTGGGGCACCTCGCCTGAGATGGTCCTGGCGGTGGATCAGAACGTGCCGGACCCTGCGAAGGAAATGGACCTGGTCAAACGCGATTCGATCGTGCGCGCCTTGAAATACATGGGTTTGACCGCCAATCAGGCGATCACCGACATTCAGCTGGACCGCGTATTCATCGGCTCCTGCACCAACTCGCGGATCGAAGATTTGCGCGCCGCAGCCGTCATCGCCAAGGGCCGCAAAGTGGCCTCGACCATCAAGCAGGCGATCGTGGTGCCGGGCTCGGGCCTGGTGAAGGCGCAGGCCGAAGCCGAAGGTCTGGACAAGATCTTCCTTGAAGCCGGTTTTGAGTGGCGTGAGCCGGGTTGCTCGATGTGCCTGGCGATGAACCCGGACCGTTTGGAGTCCGGCGAGCATTGCGCTTCCACGTCGAACCGAAACTTCGAAGGCCGTCAGGGCGCCGGTGGCCGTACCCACCTCGTCAGCCCGGCCATGGCCGCGGCCGCCGCTGTGAACGGTCGTTTCGTCGACGTCCGTGAATTGATCTAAAGGAGCGCAGCATGAAAGCTTTTACCCAGCACACTGGACTTGTCGCGCCTCTGGATCGTGCCAACGTCGACACCGACCAGATCATCCCGAAGCAGTTCCTGAAGTCGATCAAGCGCACCGGTTTCGGTCCGAACCTGTTCGACGAGTGGCGCTACCTGGATGTGGGGCAGCCGTATCAGGACAACTCCAAGCGTCCGTTGAACCAGGACTTCGTCCTCAACGCCGAGCGTTACCAGGGCGCCAGCGTACTGCTTGCCCGCGAGAACTTCGGTTGCGGCTCCAGCCGCGAGCACGCGCCATGGGCTTTGGAAGAATACGGTTTCCGCAGCATCATCGCGCCGAGCTATGCCGACATCTTCTTCAACAACAGCTTCAAGAACGGCTTGCTGCCGATTATCTTGAGCGATGCCGAAGTCGATGAGCTGTTCCAGCAGGTCGAGGCCAACCCCGGCTATCAGTTGCAGATCGATCTGCAGGCCCAGACCGTGACCCGTCCGGACGGCAAGGTGTTGAACTTTGAGATCGATGCCTTCCGCAAGCACTGCCTGCTCAACGGCCTGGACGATATCGGCCTGACCTTGCAGGACGGCGATGCGATTGCGGCGTTTGAAGCCAAGCATCGTGCGAGCCAGCCGTGGTTGTTTCGCGACGCTTGATTGATCCGATATTGATGTAGGCAGGGCCGGCCCCATCGCCGGCAGGCCAGCTCCCACAGGTTTTGTGAGCACCGCAAATCCCTGTAGGAGCTGGCTTGCCAGCGATGAGGCCCGGACAGACGACACAAGGCTAAATCCCAAAAAGGAAGTTCCCATGACCAGCACCGCCCAGCACAGCCAGGTAGTCCAAAAGCAATTCGGTGAACAGGCCGCGGCCTACCTGAGCAGCGCCGTACACGCTCAAGGCACCGAATTCGCGCTGCTACAGGCCGAACTGGCAGGGCAGGGCGAAGCTCGGGTCCTGGACCTGGGCTGTGGCGCTGGTCATGTGAGTTTCCAGGTGGCATCGCTGGTCAAGGAAGTGGTCGCCTACGACCTGTCGCAACAGATGCTTGACGTGGTGGCCGCTGCCGCCGTCGATCGTGGCTTGAGCAACGTCACCACAGTCAACGGCGCCGCCGAGCGCCTGCCGTTCGCCGATGGCGAGTTCGACTTCGTGTTCAGCCGTTATTCGGCACACCACTGGAGCGATCTCGGCCTGGCCCTGCGGGAAGTGCGGCGGGTATTGAAGCCGGGCGGTGTCGCGGCATTCGTCGACGTGTTGTCGCCGGGCAGTCCATTGTTCGACACTTACCTGCAAAGCGTCGAAGTGCTGCGCGACACCAGCCATGTGCGCGACTATAGCGCCGGTGAGTGGTTGCGCCAGGTCAGTGAGGCCGGGCTGCATACCCGCAGCACCACCCGTCAGCGGCTGCGTCTGGAATACAGCTCCTGGGTCGAGCGCATGCGTACCCCGCAGGTGATGCGCGCGGCGATCCGCGAATTGCAGCAGTCGATGGGCAACGAAGTACGCGAATATTTCGAGATTGAGGCCGATGGTTCGTTCAGCACGGATGTGCTGGTATTGATGGCCGAGCGATAGAATTTTTCCGGGCGCGCCCCCAGGGCGCACCGACTGATGACATGAGGAAAGCATGAGCAAGCAGATTCTGATTCTCCCAGGTGACGGTATTGGCCCGGAAATCATGGCCGAAGCGGTCAAGGTGCTGGAATTGGCCAGCGACAAGTTCGCCCTGGGCTTCGAGCTGAGCCACGACGTAATCGGCGGCGCGGCCATCGACAAGCACGGCGTGCCACTGGCTGACGAAACCCTGGAGCGTGCCCGCGCCGCCGACGCGGTATTGCTGGGCGCCGTGGGAGGCCCGAAATGGGACACCATCGAGCGTGACATCCGCCCTGAGCGCGGCCTGCTGAAAATCCGTGCGCAACTGGGCCTGTTCGGCAACCTGCGCCCGGCGATCCTCTACCCGCAACTGGCCGAGGCCTCCAGCCTGAAGCCGGAAATCGTTGCCGGCCTGGACATCCTGATCGTTCGCGAGCTGACCGGCGGTATCTACTTCGGCGCGCCACGTGGCACCCGCACCCTGGAAAACGGCGAGCGTCAGTCCTACGACACCCTGCCGTACAGCGAAAGCGAAATCCGCCGCATCGCCCGAGTCGGTTTCGACATGGCCATGGTCCGCGGCAAGAAGCTCTGCTCTGTGGACAAGGCCAACGTATTGGCCTCCAGCCAGCTGTGGCGTGAAATCGTCGAGGAAGTGGCCAAGGACTACCCGCAGGTCGAACTGAGCCACATGTACGTCGACAACGCCGCCATGCAACTGGTGCGCACGCCGAAGCAGTTCGACGTGATCGTCACCGACAACATGTTTGGCGATATCCTGTCCGACCAGGCGTCGATGCTCACCGGTTCCATCGGCATGCTGCCGTCGGCGTCCCTGGACACCAACAACAAGGGCATGTACGAGCCGTGCCACGGTTCGGCGCCGGATATCGCAGGCCAAGGCATCGCCAACCCGTTGGCGACCATTTTGTCTGTCTCGATGATGCTGCGCTACAGCTTCAACCAGCAGGCCGCGGCCGATGCCATCGAGAAAGCCGTCAGCCTGGTCCTGGACCAGGGCTTGCGCACCGGTGACATCTGGTCGGCCGGTTGCACTAAAGTCGGTACGCAGGAAATGGGCGACGCAGTAGTCGCCGCGCTGCGGAATCTGTAATCTCTCGGGCCCGCTGCCGCTTTTACCCCCGGAAGCAGCGGCCCACTTTTCAAGAAGGTGTAGTTGCGATGAAACGTGTAGGTCTGATCGGTTGGCGCGGTATGGTCGGTTCCGTGCTCATGCAGCGGATGCTGGAAGAGCAGGATTTCGATCTTATCGAGCCGGTGTTTTTCACCACTTCCAATGTCGGTGGCCAAGGCCCGTCCGTGGGCAAGGACATTGCTCCGCTCAAGGACGCTTACAGCATTGAAGAGCTGAAAACCCTCGACGTGATCCTGACCTGCCAGGGTGGCGACTACACCAGCGAAGTGTTCCCGAAGCTGCGCGAAGCGGGCTGGCAGGGTTACTGGATCGACGCCGCTTCCAGCCTGCGCATGCAGGATGACGCGGTCATCGTGCTGGACCCGGTGAACCGCAAGGTCATCGACCAGCAGCTGGACGCGGGCACCAAGAACTACATCGGCGGCAACTGCACCGTCAGCCTGATGCTGATGGGCCTGGGTGGCCTGTTCGAGGCTGGCCTGGTGGAGTGGATGAGCGCCATGACCTATCAGGCGGCTTCCGGTGCCGGCGCGCAGAACATGCGTGAACTGATCAAGCAGATGGGTGCGACCCACGCCGCTGTCGCCGATCAACTGGCCGATCCGGCCAGCGCGATCCTCGACATCGACCGTCGTGTGGCCGAAGCCATGCGCAGCGACGCATACCCGACCGAAAACTTCGGCGTACCGCTGGCCGGCAGCCTGATCCCGTGGATCGACAAGGAACTGCCGAATGGTCAGAGCCGTGAAGAGTGGAAGGCCCAGGCCGAAACCAACAAGATCCTCGGTCGCTTCAAGAGCCCGATCCCGGTGGATGGCATCTGCGTGCGCATCGGCGCCATGCGCTGCCACAGCCAGGCGCTGACCATCAAGCTGAACAAAGACGTGCCGATCGCCGATATCGAAGGGCTGATCAGCCAGCACAACCCTTGGGTCAAGCTGGTGCCGAACAGCCGCGAAACCAGCATTCAGGAGCTGAGCCCGAACAAGGTCACCGGCACCCTGAACATCCCGGTAGGCCGTCTGCGCAAGCTGAACATGGGCTCGCAGTTCGTCGGCGCGTTCACCGTCGGCGACCAGCTGCTGTGGGGCGCGGCCGAACCGCTGCGTCGCATGCTGCGGATCCTGCTCGAGCGTTGATCGGTTGATGCAATGAAAAACCCGCGCCTTGCGAGAGGCGCGGGTTTTTTTATTCCGGGTTTCTCGGTTGTCTGGTCTGGCCCCTTCGCTGGCAAGCCAGCTCCTACAAGGACAGCGCAATCCCTGTAGGAGCTGGCTTGCCAGCGAAGGGGCCATAACGGGCGCCGAAGGGCTCGCCCGAATTGCCTGTACATCCACCACCCGGTAAAGTGCCGCTCCCCCCGTTTCGCCAGAGGTAAAACCCATGAGCCAGACCATTGATATTGCCGTGATCGGCGCCACCGGTACTGTCGGCGAAACGCTGGTGCAGATTCTCGAAGAGCGCGATTTCCCGATCGGCACCCTGCATTTACTGGCCAGCAGCGAATCCGCCGGCAGTTCGGTGCCGTATCGCGGCAAGAACGTGCGGGTGCGCGAAGTCGATGAGTTCGACTTCAGCAAGGTTCAACTGGTGTTTTTTGCCGCCGGTCCCGCCGTGACATTGAGTTATGCCGCCCGTGCCACCGCCGCCGGTTGCTCGCTGATCGACCTCTCCGGCGCCTTGCCGGCCGACCAGGCGCCACAGGTGGTCCCGGAAGCGAATGCGCAGGTGCTGGCCGGCCTGAAAAAGCCATTTCAGGTCAGTAGCCCGAGCCCGTCGGCCACCACCCTGGCAGTCGTGCTCGCCCCCTTGCTGGGTTTGCTCGATTTGCAGCGCATCAACCTGACCGCCAGCCTGGCAGTGTCGGCCCAGGGCCGCGAAGCCGTGACCGAACTGGCCCGGCAAACCGCCGAACTGCTCAATGTGCGCCCACTGGAGCCAACCTTCTTTGACCGGCAGATGGCATTCAACCTGCTGGCCCAGGTCGGCAAGCCGGATGAGCAGGGCCATACCGTGCTGGAAAAGCGCCTGGTGCGCGAGCTGCGCCAGGTCATGGCGCTGCCTTCTTTGAAGATTTCCGTGACTTGCATTCAAGCCCCGGTGTTTTTTGGCGATAGCTATAGCGTGACTCTGCAATCCGCGAGCGACATCGATCTGGTCAAGGTCAATGCCGCACTCGAAGACGCGCCCGGCATCGAGCTGGTGGAAGCCGGCGACTACCCGACAGCGGTCGGTGATGCCGTGGGGCAGGATGTGGTCTACGTTGGTCGGGTGCGCCTGGGGATCGACGAACCGTCGGAACTTAATCTGTGGCTGACGTCAGATAACGTACGCAAAGGCGCGGCCCTCAATGCTGTGCAGCTGGCCGAGTTGTTGATAAAAGACCTGCTGTAAAAGATACTTCCAAACGAGCGCCATGCCTGGCCGTAATGCCGAAGGCGAGCCACCCTGCAGGGCGTTGCAGGGCATGCATGAAACGATCGCGCGCGGCGACCTTCGCCCGCGCGCAATGCCTTACGGCAGCGGCTACCTACCTCGCTGGCCGAGGAATGTAAAAACTAAGGATAAGCTATGGTTCAAGTTCGCAAACTGGTGTTAGCAATAGCGGCCGCCTCGGCGCTGTCCTCCGGTATGGCGCATGCCCTCGGGCTTGGGGAACTGACCCTGAAATCGACGCTGAACCAGCCGCTGGTGGCGGAAATCGAGTTGCTCGACGTCAAGGAACTCACCGCCGCCGAAGTGGTGCCGAGCCTGGCTTCACCAGAAGATTTCGCCAAGGCCGGTGTCGACCGCCAGGCGTTTCTCAACGACCTGACCTTTACCCCGGTGCTCAACGCCAGCGGTAAAAGCATCCTGCGCGTGACCTCCAGCAAGCCCCTGAGCGAGCCGATGGTGAAATTCCTGGTTCAGGTGATGTGGCCCAACGGTCGTCTGCTGCGCGATTACAGCGTATTGCTCGATCCGTCCAAATTCTCGCCGCAGACCGCTGACGCGGCTGCGCAGCCTGCACCTGTTCAAACCGGTACAACGCCCGTCACCGGTGCGACCCCACCGGCTGAATACACCACCACAAAGCGCGATACCCTGTGGGAAATCGCCGCGAAGGCGCGCAATGGCGGTTCGATCCAGCAAACCATGCTCGCCATCCAGGCGCTGAACCCGGATGCCTTCATCGATGGCAACATCAACCGGCTCAAGACCGGCCAGGTGCTGCGTCTGCCGGATCAGGCCCAAACCACGAGCCTGCCGCAAGCCAAGGCCATCGCCGAAGTGGCTGCACAAAACACCGCCTGGCGTCAGGGGCGTCGTTATGTCGCCAAGCCGGGTACTGGCCAGCAGCAGCTCGATGCGACCAATCGCGGTCGCGGTGAAGCACCTTCGGCACAAGCCGCCCAGGACAAGCTGAGCCTGGTGTCCGCCGAATCCGGCAAGGCCGGTGCCAAGGGCGCCGCGGGCGATGCCAAGGCCTTGAACAACCAGCTGGCGGTGACCCAGGAAAGCCTCGATACCAAGCGCCGTGACAGCGCTGAACTGAAAAGCCGCATGACCGATCTGCAAAGCCAGATGGACAAGCTGCAACGTCTCATCGAGCTGAAGAACAACCAACTGGCCAAATTGCAGGCCGACGGTGCGGCCGGGGCGCCTGCGGAGACTGCAACCGTTGCGGCGATCCCGGCTGAGCCGGCGACCGATCCTGCGGCAACGCCTGCCGAAGCGCCGGCGCCAGCCGAAGCGACAGCGCCCACGGCAGACCCGGCTGCAGCGACGCCTGAAGCCCCTGCTGCTCCAACTGCGGCTCCGGCCGACACTCCGATCGAACCGAAGCCTGCTGCCTCCAACGATCAGAAATTCAACGAGCTGCTGACCAATCCGTTGCTCTTGGGCCTGGCGGGTGGCGGGGCAATCGTGGTGCTGCTGTTGCTGCTGTTGCTGGCCCGTCGCCGCAAAGCCCAGCAGGAAGCCGAAAAACACCTGCGCATGGCCCGCGCCCTGGCAGAAGAGCAGGAGTTCTCCAGCGAGCTTGACCTGTCCAAAGGCATCTTCGAGGACCTGGACGTCGAGCCGCCGACCCCGAAACTGGCCACGGCACCCGCTCCAGCGCCAGCTCCAGCCCCGGTGATTGCCCCGGTTGTAGTCACGCCGCCGATTGCTGCACCCTTGGTATCGCCCGCCGCCGAGCATTCCGACGACGTGCTGGGCCGGGCGCAGTCGCACATCGACGGTGGTCGCCTGAATCAGGCCGCCGCGCTGCTGGAAGAGGGCGTCAAGCAGGAGCCGCAACGCAGCGAGTTGCGCCTTAAGCTGATGGAAGTCTACGGCTTGCAGGGTGACCGCGACGCGTTTGTGGTCCAGGAGCGGCAGTTGGTGGCCAACGGCGACAACTATGCCCAGGTCGAAAAACTCAAGAGCCGTTTCCCGGCCATGGCACTGGTCGCTGCCGGCGGTATTGCCGCTGCCGCCGCTGCTGCGGAACTGGACGCGCAGTACGTCAAGGATCTGTTGCTCGACGAGCCGCAATCGCCGGCTGCGGCCGATGACGATTTCGACAGCGCTTTCGACCTGAGCCTGGATGACCTGGAAAATGTCACGCCGGTCACGGTTGCGCCAGAGCCAGCGCCGGAGCCATTGCCAGAGCCAGCACCGGAAGCAACCCTGGCCGACCTGGAAGACTTCCCCCAGGACGATGACCTGAGTTTCGAGTCGGTCTTGCAGCAACAGACTGAAATCAAGGAAAACCTCGATGACCTGTCGGAGTTCGACCTGGACATGGACCTCGGTGGCGAGCCTTCGCCGGCGATCCTGGCCGAGGACGATTTCCTGCTGAGCCTGGACGAAGACATCAAGGACCTGCCGGCCGCGCCAGTACCAGACGTGCCACAAGTGACCCTCGACGATCTGGACCTACCGGCCGATTTCGACTTGTCGCTGGCCGATGAAATGGACGAAACGCCGCCTGCGCAGGCGTTCAGCACTGAGCTGGATGACGTCAGCGCCGAACTGGACGACCTGTCCCGGAGCATCAGCGAGCCGAGCTTCACGGTAGATGACGCCCTGGCCACCGTGGATGACGAGCCGGAGTTCGATTTCCTGTCCGGCACAGACGAAGTCGCCACCAAGCTCGACCTGGCCCAGGCCTATATCGACATGGGCGACAACGATGGTGCCCGCGACATCCTCAACGAGGTGGTGACCGAAGGCGACGACGGCCAGAAGAGCGAAGCCAGGGAGATGCTGGCGCGTCTGGCTTGAGTCATTTGTTGCAAGCAGAACGGCAGCCCATCGAGGCTGCCGTTTTTGTTTGCGGGTGATGTGATGGTGTCTGTGGTGCCGCTATCGCCAGCAGGCTAGCTCCCACACAAAACCCTTGTGGGAGCCAGCCTGCTGGCGATGGGGCCCTCCCATTCGCCGCAGTACCGCCTGTTGTACTGGCGTCCTCGTCTGGCCGCCTTATAATGCCCTCCTTTGCGCACATCAGCAGGCTGTCCCTCCTTGGCAAACATAGATAACCCGGCCGCCGAAATGGCGGCCGACGGCTTTTTCCGGATCGCGTTGGGCGTTGAATACAAGGGCTCGCGTTATCGTGGCTGGCAGCGCCAGGCCTCGGGCGTGCTCACGGTGCAGGAAACCCTCGAAAACGCCTTGTCCAAGGTGGCCGACTCCCCCGTTTCGCTGCTCTGCGCCGGGCGCACCGATGCCGGCGTGCACGCCTGTGGACAGGTCGTGCACTTCGACACGCAGGTCGAGCGTTCGATGAAGGCCTGGGTCATGGGTGCCAATATCAATCTGCCCCACGATGTCAGCGTCAGTTGGGCCAAGGTCATGCCGGCGCATTTCCATGCCAGGTTCAAGGCCATTGCCCGGCGCTATCGCTATGTGATCTACAACGACCAGATCCGTCCGGCGCACCTGAACGAAGAAATCACCTGGAACCACCGCCCGCTGGATGTCGAGCGCATGGCCGAAGCGGCCCGCTACCTGGTGGGCACCCACGATTTCAGCGCCTTCCGTGCCGGCCAGTGCCAGGCCAAGTCGCCGATCAAGGAGCTTCATCACCTGCGCGTCACGCGTCACGGCAAGATGATCGTGCTGGATATCCGTGCCAGCGCCTTCCTGCACCACATGGTGCGCAACATTGCCGGCGTACTGATGACCATCGGTTCCGGCGAGCGTCCGGTGGAGTGGATGAAGGAAGTGCTGGAGAGCCGTATTCGCCGTTCCGGCGGGGTGACAGCGCATCCGTTCGGCCTGTATCTGGTGCAGGTCGAGTATCGTGACGAGTTCCAGCTGCCGGAGCGTTTCATTGGCCCACATTTCCTCACCGGTTTCAGCGAACTTGACGGCTGACGCCTTCGAACGCTTTTGTTACCATCCGGGACTTTCTCGGATTTGCCGTGGGGATTAATCGACATGTCAGCCGTTCGCAGCAAGATTTGCGGGATTACCCGCATAGAGGATGCGTTGGCGGCGGTCGAGGCCGGGGCCGATGCCATCGGCTTCGTGTTCTACGCCAAGAGCCCGCGGAACGTGACGTTCCAGCAGGCGCGCGCGATCATCAAGGCGTTGCCGCCGTTCGTCACCACCGTGGGCCTGTTCGTCAACGCCAGCCGTTGCGAGCTGGGAGAAATCCTCGACGCGGTGCCGCTGGACCTGTTGCAGTTCCATGGCGATGAAAGTTCTGAGGACTGCGAAGGCTGGCATCGTCCGTACATCAAGGCCCTGCGGGTCAAGGCCGGGGACGATATCGCGGCAGCTTGCGACGCTTATCCGGGTGCCAGCGGTATTTTGCTCGACGCCTATGTCGAAGGTGTTCCCGGTGGAACCGGTCAGGCGTTCGACTGGTCATTGATACCGCAAGGCTTGAGCAAGCCGATCATCCTGGCGGGCGGCCTGACCCCGGAAAACGTCGCCGAGGCGGTGGCGCGGGTTCGACCGTATGCGGTGGATGTCAGTGGCGGGGTAGAGGCGAGCAAGGGCATCAAGGATCACGCAAAGATTCAGGCATTCATCAAGGCAGTCCGTGGCACCTTGATGTGACGGCTGGCAGACTGCCGCCGTCCACTGCACTGTACAAAACGGCTGAGGATTGATGGGCTGTACGCAGGTCACGCTTCACTGACCCGGCACCCATCGAACATCGCCGCACACATGAATTTAGCTCAAGGGCATACGCGGGGCTGCGAACCAGAGCGTTCGGGCCGCCGGTACTGGAGAAAGAAAGCATGAGCAACTGGTTAGTAGACAAACTGATCCCTTCGATCATGCGTTCCGAGGTCAAGAAGAGCTCGGTGCCTGAAGGTCTTTGGCACAAATGCCCGTCTTGCGAGGCTGTGCTGTATCGTCCGGAGCTGGAAAAGACCCTGGACGTTTGCCCCAAGTGCAATCACCACATGCGTATCGGTGCACGCGCGCGCATCGACATCTTCCTCGATGCCGAAGGTCGTACCGAACTGGGCGCCGACCTGGAGCCGGTTGACCGCCTGAAATTCCGCGACGGCAAGAAGTACAAGGATCGCCTGACCGCGGCGCAGAAGCAGACCGGCGAAAAAGACGCGCTGATCTCGATGAGCGGTACCCTGCTGGGCATGCCGGTGGTGGTGTCGGCGTTCGAATTCTCCTTCATGGGTGGTTCGATGGGCGCCATCGTCGGTGAGCGCTTCGTGCGCGCCGCCAACTACGCCCTGGAAAATCGCTGCCCGATGATCTGCTTCTCCGCCTCCGGTGGCGCGCGGATGCAGGAAGCCCTGATCTCCCTGATGCAAATGGCCAAGACCTCGGCGGTCCTGGCGCGTCTGCGTGAAGAAGGCATTCCGTTCATCTCCGTGCTGACCGACCCGGTCTACGGTGGTGTTTCCGCCAGCCTGGCGATGCTGGGCGACGTGATCGTCGGCGAGCCGAAAGCCCTGATCGGCTTTGCCGGCCCGCGCGTGATCGAGCAGACCGTGCGCGAAAAACTGCCGGAAGGCTTCCAGCGCAGCGAGTTCCTGCTGGAGCACGGCGCGATCGACATGATCATTCACCGTCAGGAACTGCGGCCGCGCCTGGGTAACCTGCTGGCGCAAATGATGGGCCTGCCGACGCCGAAATTCGTCGCTGCACCCATCGAGCCAATCGTCGTTCCACCGGTACCTGCCAACATATGACCGAACGTACCCTTGGCGAGTGGCTCGCCTACCTTGAGCAGTTGCACCCTTCGGCCATCGACATGGGCCTTGAGCGCTCGCAGCAGGTAGCGTCCCGTATGGGACTGGGCAAGCCGGCGCCTCGGGTGATCACGGTCACCGGCACCAATGGCAAGGGCTCGACCTGTGCGTTCGTGGCGTCATTGCTGCGGGCGCAGGGCCTGAACGTCGGTGTCTACAGTTCTCCGCACCTGCTGCGTTACAACGAGCGGGTGCAGGTCAATGGCGTCGAAGCTACTGACGCCGAGCTGTGCCGGGCTTTCACGGCGGTCGAGGCCGGCCGCGGCGACACATCCCTGACCTATTTCGAGATGGGTACCCTGGCAGCGTTCTGGCTGTTTCAACAGTCCAGGCTCGACGCCGTGGTGCTGGAAGTCGGCTTGGGCGGGCGTCTGGACACGGTCAACGTGGTGGACGCCGACATGGCGCTGGTCACCAGCATTGGCGTCGACCATGCGGATTACCTGGGCGATACCCGTGAGTCCGTGGCTTTCGAGAAGGCCGGGATCTTCCGTCAGGGCGCGCCCGCGCTCTGCGGTGACCTGAATCCCCCGCAACCCCTGCTGGACAAGGCGCGCGAGCTCAACTGCCCGTTTTTCCTGCGTGGGCGCGATTTCGACCTGGGTGTGACTGACCACAGCTGGCAGTGGCGTGGTGTTGACGCGCAAGGGCGTGCAGTCGAGCTGCGCGACCTGCCGTTGCTCGACCTGCCGATGGAAAACGCCGCCTTGGCGTTGCAGGCCTATCTGCTGCTCGGTTTACCTTGGGTGCAGGCGCAGATTGTCCAGGCGCTGCAAGCGACGCGGATGATCGGTCGTCTTGATCGTCGGCAAGTCGACTGGCAGGGCAAGCGCCTTAACTTGTTGCTGGATGTGGGGCATAACCCCCATGCCGCCGAGTATCTGGCCCGTCGCCTGGCCAGCCGACCACCGGCTGGCAAGCGCCTGGCGGTCTTCGGATTGCTGGCGGACAAGGATCTGGATGGTGTTGTGGGCGAATTGAGTGCTAGTGTCGAGCACTGGGCCGTTGCGCCGCTGGATTCGCCGCGGGCGCGACCGGTGGCCGACTTGCGCGAGGCGCTGGACAAGCGCGGTGCTGCGGTGACGTCCTATGACAGCGTGGCCGCCGCCCTGGAAGGGCAGTGTGCGCAGGCGACGAGCGACGACGAGATTCTGTTGTTCGGATCATTCTATTGTGTTGCCGAGGCCCTCGAGTGGCTGGCCCGGCGCTCCACGGAGGAAGCGGCAAATGGCATTGCTGGATAAGGCTTACAAGCAGCGCATGGTCGGCGCCCTGGTTCTGGTGGCGCTGGCGGTGATTTTCCTGCCGATGCTGTTTTCCCGCCAGGACGAGCAGCGCCAGGTGACGGTCCAGGCCCCGGCGGCGCCGCAAGCGCCGGTGATACCGCAAGTGCAGGTGGAGCCGGTGGTGGTGCCTGAACCCCAGGCCCTGCCGCAGGAGCCCGTGCCGAGCGACGAGGAAATCGCCCAGCAGGAAGCGCCGGTTGCCCCGGTTGCGCCTGCCGCTCCGGCGCCCACCGTCAAGCCGGTCACGCCGCCCCCGGCACCTGCGCCCGTCCCGGCGCTGGCTGCCAAGCCTGCCACGGCGCCGTCGCAACCGATCAGCGCCGCACCGGGCAAGCCGGATACCACGCAAAGCCGTGTCGACGCCAATGGCCTGTCGGTCAGCTGGTCGGTGCAACTGGCCAGCCTGGCCAACCGTGAGAGTGCGGAAAAGCTGCAGAAAACCCTGCGCAGCCAGGGTTACAATGCCTACATCCGCACTGCCGATGGCAAGAATCGGGTGTTCGTCGGGCCGCTGATCGAGCGTGCAGAAGCCGATCGCCTGCGCGACTTGCTGAACCGCCAGCAGAACCTAAAGGGGTTTGTCGTGCGCTTTCAGCCAGAGCGTGGCTAAATCTATCGACACGATTTGAAATGCACTGACAATCGCAGCTTACCGATAAGCATGGGCTCTGCTAAAATGCGCCGCCTTATCCGTCTGTAGGCTGCACTGTGCCATTTACCTGGGTTGACTGGGCGATCGTTGCAATCGTCGCCATCTCCGCATTGATCAGTCTGAGCCGCGGCTTCGTCAAGGAAGCACTGTCGCTCGTGACCTGGATCATCGCAGGAGCCGTTGCCTGGATGTTTGGTGGCTCATTGTCCGAGTACCTCGCCGGATACATCCAGACCCCATCGGCTCGTATAATCACGGGCTGTGCCATCATGTTTGTCGCCACGCTGATCGTAGGCGCAATGATCAATTATCTTATCGGCGAGTTGGTTCGCGTCACCGGGTTGTCCGGGACCGATCGATTCCTCGGCATGGCCTTCGGCGCGGCGCGTGGCGTGTTGCTGGTGGTCGTGGCGGTCGGGCTGTTGAGCCTGGGGCCGGTACAGCAGGACGGGTGGTGGAAAGAGTCCCAGCTCGTGCCAAGATTTTTATTGGTCGCCGACTGGTCCAAGAACCTGATTCTCGGGTGGAGCAGTCAGTGGCTTGCCAGCGGTATCAGCGTACCCGCTGATATACCGTTCAAGGAGCAGCTCTTGCCGATGGCCAAAACGCCTCAGTGAGTGTTGTTCAGTTCAGATCCATTAAGTAGGGGTTGCGTCGCATGTGTGGCATCGTCGGTATCGTCGGTAAGTCGAACGTCAATCAGGCGCTGTATGACGCGCTAACCGTCCTCCAGCACCGCGGCCAGGACGCTGCCGGTATCGTGACCAGCCATGATGGCCGGTTATTCCTGCGCAAGGACAACGGCCTGGTGCGTGACGTGTTCCAGCAGCGTCACATGCAGCGCCTGGTCGGCCACATGGGCATTGGCCATGTGCGCTATCCGACCGCGGGCAGCTCGACTTCGGCCGAAGCTCAACCGTTTTACGTCAACTCGCCTTACGGCATCACCCTGGCGCACAACGGTAACCTGACCAACGTTGAACAGCTGGCCAAGGAGATTTACGAATCTGACCTGCGCCACGTCAACACCAGCTCCGATTCGGAAGTGCTGCTGAACGTGTTCGCACACGAGCTGGCCCAGCGCGGCAAGCTGCAGCCGACCGAAGAAGACGTGTTCGCTGCCGTTACCGACGTGCACAACCGCTGCGTCGGTGGCTACGCGGTAGTGGCCATGGTGACCGGCTACGGCATCGTCGGTTTCCGCGACCCGCACGGCATCCGCCCGATCGTGTTCGGCCAGCGTCACACCGACGAAGGCGTCGAGTACATGATCGCCTCCGAGAGCGTGTCCCTGGACGTGCTCGGTTTCACCCTGATCCGCGACCTGGCACCGGGCGAAGCGGTCTACATCACCGAAGACGGCAAGCTGCACACCCGTCAGTGCGCGACCAACCCGTCCCTGACCCCGTGCATCTTCGAACACGTCTACCTGGCGCGTCCGGACTCGATCATCGACGGCGTGTCGGTGTACAAGGCCCGCCTGCGCATGGGCGAGAAGCTCGCCGAGAAGATCCTGCGCGAACGTCCTGATCACGACATCGACGTGGTCATCCCGATCCCGGACACCAGCCGCACCGCGGCCCTGGAGCTGGCGAACCACCTGGGCGTGAAATTCCGCGAAGGTTTCGTGAAGAACCGCTACATCGGCCGGACCTTCATCATGCCGGGCCAGGCTGCGCGGAAAAAATCCGTACGCCAGAAGCTCAACGCCATCGAACTGGAATTCCGCGGCAAGAACGTGATGCTGGTGGACGACTCGATCGTGCGCGGCACCACCTGCAAGCAGATCATCCAGATGGCACGCGAAGCGGGCGCCAAGAACGTCTACTTCTGCTCCGCAGCCCCGGCCGTGCGTTTCCCGAACGTCTATGGCATCGACATGCCGAGCGCCCACGAGCTGATCGCCCACAACCGTTCGACCCAGGACGTTGCGGACCTGATCGGCGCCGACTGGCTGATCTATCAGGACCTGCCTGACTTGATCGAAGCGGTCGGTGGCGGCAAGATCAAGATCGAGAACTTCGATTGCGCGGTGTTCGACGGCAAGTATGTGACCGGCGACGTCGACGAGGCTTACCTGAACAAGATCGAACAGGCACGTAACGATGCCTCCAAGGTCAAGACCCAGGCGGTCAGCGCGATCATCGATCTGTACAACAACTGAGTAAAGCCGGCCTTGTAGGAGCGAGGCTTGCCGCGAAGCTTTTGGCGTATCCAAAGGATCCTTCGCGGGCAAGCCACGCTCCTACAGGGCCGGTTTCGTATCTACTACCGAATAAGGCAAGGAGTGACAGCATGAGTCAGGATTGGGATGCCGGTCGGTTGGACAGCGACCTCGAAGGCGTAGCGTTCGATACCCTGGCCGTACGTGCCGGTCAGCACCGTACGCCGGAAGGCGAACACGGTGATCCGATGTTCTTCACTTCCAGCTATGTATTCCGCACCGCTGGCGACGCCGCCGCACGTTTTGCCGGCGAAGTGCCGGGTAACGTCTACTCGCGCTACACCAACCCGACCGTACGTGCCTTCGAAGAGCGCATTGCCGCCCTGGAAAGCGCCGAGCAAGCCGTGGCCACCGCCACCGGCATGGCCGCGATCATGGCGGTGGTGATGAGCCTGTGCAGTGCCGGCGACCACGTGCTGGTGTCGCGCAGCGTATTCGGCTCGACCATCAGCCTGTTCGAGAAGTACTTCAAGCGCTTCGGTGTCGAAGTCGACTACGTGCCCCTGGCGGACCTGTCCGGCTGGGACGCGGCGATCAAGACCAACACCAAGTTGCTGTTCGTCGAATCGCCGTCCAATCCGCTGGCTGAACTGGTCGATATCGCCGAACTGGCGAAAATCGCGCACGCCAAGGGCGCGATGCTGGTGGTCGACAACTGCTTCTGCACCCCGGCGCTGCAACAGCCGCTGAAACTGGGTGCGGACATCGTCGTGCACTCGGCGACCAAGTTCATCGACGGCCAGGGCCGTTGCATGGGCGGGGTCGTGGCCGGGCGCAGCGAGCAGATGAAAGAAGTGGTTGGCTTCCTGCGTACCGCCGGGCCGACCCTGAGCCCGTTCAACGCCTGGATCTTCCTCAAGGGCCTGGAAACCCTCAACCTGCGGATGAAGGCTCATTGTGCCAACGCCCAGGAGCTGGCCGAGTGGCTGGAGCAGCAGGACGGCATCGAGAAAGTCCATTACGCCGGTCTCAAGAGCCATCCGCAGCACGAGCTGGCCCTGCGTCAGCAGAAGGGCTTCGGCGCGGTAGTGAGTTTCGAGGTCAAGGGCGGCAAAGAGGGCGCCTGGCGCTTCATCGATGCGACCCGCCTGATTTCGATCACGGCGAACCTGGGCGACAGCAAGACCACCATCACCCACCCGAGCACCACCTCCCACGGCCGCCTGGCGCCCCAGGAGCGTGAAGCTGCGGGCATCCGTGACAGCCTGATCCGCATTGCGGTCGGCCTGGAAGACGTGGCAGACCTGCAAGCCGACCTGGCGCGCGGGTTGGCTGCCTTGTGATCGAGTTGTCCACGCCACCGGGTTCCAATGGTCGCGTCGCGCTGGTGACCGGCGCGGCGCGGGGCATTGGCCTGGGTATTGCGGCCTGGTTGATCAGCGAAGGCTGGCAAGTGGTGCTCACGGACCTGGATCGCGATCGTGGCTCGAAGGTGGCGAAGGTGCTGGGCGACAACGCCTGGTTCATCGCCATGGACGTCTCCAACGAAGGGCAGGTGGCCCTGGGCGTTGCCGAGGTGCTGGGGCAGTTCGGGCGCCTGGATGCGCTGGTGTGCAATGCAGCGGTGGCCGATCCGCATAACATCACCCTGGAAAGCCTCGACCTGGCGTACTGGAACCGGGTGCTGGCGGTGAACCTCAGTGGGCCGATGCTGTTGGCCAAGCACTGTGCGCCGTACCTGCGGGCCCATAGCGGGGCGATCGTCAACCTGGCCTCGACCCGCGCCGGGCAGTCGGAACCGGACACCGAGGCCTATGCCGCGAGCAAGGGCGGTTTGTTGGCCCTGACTCACGCACTGGCGATCAGTCTTGGTCCGGAGATTCGGGTCAATGCCGTGAGCCCCGGCTGGATCGATGCGCGGGACCCTTCGCTGCGTCGTGCCGAGCCGCTAACCGATGCCGACCATGCCCAGCATCCGGCGGGCAGGGTAGGGACGGTTGAGGATGTGGCGGCGATGGTGGCCTGGCTGCTGTCGAAGAATGCTGGTTTTGTCACTGGTCAGGAGTTTGTGGTCGATGGCGGCATGACCAAGAAGATGATTTACAGCGAATAGATCGAGTTTTTACTCAGGCTTCGGCGTTGAATGTGCCGCCGTCTTCGCGAGCAAGCCCGCTCCCACAGTGGACTGCGTTTTGCCTGAAGAAACGCGGTTCACTGTGGGAGCGGGCTTGCTCGCGAAAGCGGTCTGAAGGTTTGCAACCCTTGTAAGTGATGCCACGATTTTGTCTTTTTCAGAAAAACTTCAATCCTGCTATTGACTTAGGTTCGCTACCTGCGTAAATTTCGCGGCCTCGGAGATGCAAACGGGTGATTAGCTCAGCTGGGAGAGCGTCTGCCTTACAAGCAGAATGTCGGCGGTTCGATCCCGTCATCACCCACCACTCCCGAGAAACTTGCGAAAGCAAGCCGTAGGCTGAAATGCCTGCACCGACGCGCAGCGGTAGTTCAGTCGGTTAGAATACCGGCCTGTCACGCCGGGGGTCGCGGGTTCGAGTCCCGTCCGCTGCGCCATATTTTCCGAGTCAGGCCTGCCTGGCTCGAGATTGAAAAGCTACTGAGTTTTCAATCAGACGAGTTACTTGAGCATCTGCTCAAAGCGATACGCAGCGGTAGTTCAGTCGGTTAGAATACCGGCCTGTCACGCCGGGGGTCGCGGGTTCGAGTCCCGTCCGCTGCGCCATATCTGCTCCAAGGCCCACTGAACGCCTTGGAGCTACGAAGAAAGCCACTGGCTACTTCGAGTCGATAGCAAAGACCCTGGTCGAAAGGCCGGGGTTTTTTGTGTCTGGAATTTGGCTTTTTCTCCTCTGTAACGCCTCCCTTCGAATCTTTCTGCGCATCCGCTGCATAAAGCACTTGGTGCTGCCTCGCGACATTAATTAGAATCACTCTCATTTACGATAACGCCTGGCACAGGGTTTCTTCAGATGAGTGATGCAGCGATGGCGAAGGAGCAAACCCTTCACGACCTGTACCGCGATCACCGTAGCTGGCTTGAGAGCTGGCTGAGGCGACGCATGGGCAACGCTTGTGATGCGGCGGACCTGAGCCAGGATACCTTCTTGCGTTTGCTCGCCAGCTCCCAGCGCATTGCCGACCTGCAAGAGCCCCGTGCCTATCTGCTGACGGTGGGCAAACGCCTGCTGAGCAATTTCTACCAGCGGCGCAGTCTGGAACAGGCTTACCTGAGTGCGTTGGCGTCCCTGCCCGAAGAATGTGCGCCGTCCCCGGAACAGCGTTGGCTGCTGCTGGAAACCCTGCAAGCGCTGGACGAATTGCTCGATGGTTTGCCCAGGGCAGTGCGCCGGGCGTTTCTCTGGAGTCAGCTCGAGGGCTTGACCTACCAGCAGATCGCCGAGCGCCTGTCGGTGTCGGAACGCACGATCAAACGCTACATGGCCCAAGCCTATGAGCATTGCCTGTTGGTGGACCTGTGAACAGCCCGGCGGCCGACGTTCGCCAGGCCGTGCGCGCCGCCGCGCAGTGGCTGGCGTTGCTCGAGTCCGGAGGTGCCACCGATCAGGACCGGGCGAACCTGCAACGCTGGCGCGACAGCTGCCGCAGTCATGAACACGCCTGGCAAAAGGCCCAGGCCTTGCGCCAGCGCTTTGCCGACCTGCCTCCCGCGCTGGCCATGAGCAGCCTCGATCGCCCCGATCCTGCGCGACGCGTAGTGCTCAAACGCGCATTGGGCGCGGTGGCGCTGGTGCCGGCAGCCTGGCTGATCAGCCGGCAATTGCCCCTGGACGTCTGGCGCGCCGACCTGCACACCGCCACGGGCGAGCGCAAGCAGGTACCCCTGGCCGATGGCAGTGTCCTGCAGCTCAATACCGCCAGCGCCGTCGATGTGGATTTGCCGAATCGTCGGGTGAAACTGGTGGAGGGCGAAATGTCGCTGAAGGTGCCGGGTGCATCGCCCTTGATGATCCAGACCCGATTCGGTCAGGTGACCGTCAGTCAAGGCGAAGCCTGCGTGCGCCAGGGCAGCCGCGGCTGCCGGGTATCGGTGTTCAGCGGTGCCGTGCAGTTGCAACCCTTGCAGGGCGCGGCGCTCACTTTGCATGCGGGTCAGCAGGTCAACCTGCAAGCGGCAGGTGCCGCCGCGATACAGGCTTTTGATGTGCTGCAGCCCGGCTGGCGCGAAGGCGTGCTGATGGCCAGCAACCAGCCACTGGGAGAATTCCTGCGCGAACTCGACAGCTATCGACCGGGTGTCCTGCGTTGGGCGCCGGAACTCGAAGCGCTGCGGGTCACTGGCAGTTTCCGCCTGGACGACACCGATCGCATCCTCGCGCTGCTCGCGGCCAGCCTGCCGCTGGAGGTGCAAATGCGTACTCGCTATTGGGTAACGCTGACGCCGCGCAAAAAAGTTGCGTGAAGCCTGTCCCCTTTTTTCGACTCGCTTGTCATTCAAGGCAACTGAACGCACAAGAGAGCCTTTTCAATGCCCGCCGTAAAGTCTTGCCGTCCACGCCCGGCGTCGTCCGGTCTGCGCCCGTTGTTGCGCCTGAGCCTGTTGTTGAGCCTGAGTGCCAGCCCGATCTTCATCACCCATGCCTGGGCCGAAGACGCCACTCGTCGCAGTTATCAGGTGCCGGCCGGCAGCCTGAGCGATGCGCTCACCCGGTTCGCCGGCCTGGCCGGGGTCAACCTGTCGGTGGATCCGGCGCTGGTCAGGGGTCGCAGCAGTGCGGGACTTTCCGGTACCTATGGGGTGGAGGAGGGCTTCGTGCGCCTGTTGCAGAATTCCGGCCTGCAACTGCAACCGGTGGGCGAGCAGGCGTACATCCTGATTCCCGAACCATCGGGCAGCAGCCTGCAACTGGGCGCCACTTCCATTTACGCGACAGCGGGTGACGCCGTCGACCCGGTGTACGCCGGTGGCCAGGTTGCACGCCGTGGCTCGCAAGGCTTGCTCGGCTCGCAAGACTTCATGGAAACGCCGTTCAGCATGACCACCTACACCAGCGAGGCGGTGAAAAACCTGCAGGCGCGTACCCTGGGCGACCTGGTGGCCAGCGATCCCTCGGTTCGCGCGACCAATCCGGCGGGAGGGCGTTATGAGCAGTTCACCATTCGCGGACTCAGCCTGTTCAACAGCGATGTTTCCTACAACGGCCTGTACGGTGTCCTGCCGACCTATACCATCGACATGGAGATGGCCGACCGCGTCGACATCCTCAAGGGCCCCAGCCAGCTGGTCAACGGCATCTCGCCACGGGGCAGCGTGGGCGGCGGAATCAACGTGGTGCCAAAGCGAGCGACCGACCAGCCGATCACCTCGTTCACCGGCAGTTACGCCTCCAACAACCAGCTTGGCGGTGCCGTGGATGTAGGCCGGCGCTTTGGTGAGGAGGACATGTTCGGCATTCGTTTCAACGGCGTGAAGCAGTCTGGCGACACCGACTGGGATCACCAGAGCGTCGACCGCGAGATGGCGGTGCTGGGCCTGGATTTTCGCGGTGACCGCCTGCGCCTCTCGACCGACATCGGCCACACCGAACGTGATACCGATGCCCCCCAGGAGCGCGTGCAGATTGGCGTCAACGCGAAGGTGCCGAATGCCAACGATGTCCGCGACAACTATGCGCAACCCTGGAGCCAGGCGCGCACCACGGACACTTTCGGCACGCTGAACGGTGAATTCGATGTCAGCGATTCAGTGCTGTTGTACGGCGGTGTGGGCGCGCGCAAAAGCAACCATGACTTTCTCAGGCATGCCGTAGCGGTCACCAACGATGCGGGTGATTTCAGTGTGCTGCCGCGGGACTTCACCCGCGACGAAAACGTGCGCACGGCCACCGCCGGCGTACGCAACTGGTTTCATACCGGCCCGGTCAGCCATCAGGTCAACCTGGCCGCCAGCTATTTCTACATGGACTTCGAGAATGGCGGCGCCCGTTACGCTGCGGCCCCCAGCAACCTTTACGACCCCGTGGAAACCCCGACACCCGAACGGCCCACGCGCTTCGACCCAGAGGTCTATACCGAGAACCGCTTCAGCAGCGTGGCCTTGTCCGATACCCTGGGCTTCTTCGATGACCGGCTGCTGCTGACCCTCGGCGGCCGCTGGCAGCGGGTGCAGGTGGACGACTGGTCGGATGACGTCAAGGGCGACACCGCCTATGACGAGGAAAAATTCTCGCCATCGGGTGGCATCCTGTTCAAGGCCACCGACAAATTATCTGTGTACGCCAACTACATGGAAGGCCTGAGCCAGGGCAAGATCGCCCCGTCCACCTCGGTCAACGAGGATGAGATCTTCCCGCCGTTCATCAGCCGCCAGGTAGAAGTCGGCGCCAAGTACGACGCCGGTGCGTTCGCGGTCACCGCTGCGGTGTTCCGGATCAAGCAACCGGCCTACGAGACCAACACCACGACCCGGGTCTTCGGCCCCAACGGCAAGCGGCAGAACGATGGTGTGGAGCTGAGCGTGTTCGGCGAACCGCTCGACGGATTCCGGCTGCTCGGTGGGGTGATGTACATCGACAGCGAGTTGAACGACACCACCAATGGCACCTTCGACGGCAACCGCGCGCCGGCCACGCCGAAGTACAACGTCAACCTGGGCGCCGAGTGGGACGTGCCGAACGTCCAGGGCCTGACCCTGACCAGTCGCGGCATCTACTCCAGCTCGCAGTACCTGGACCAGTCCAACAACAAGGAAATCGATTCGTGGGAGCGTTTCGACGTGGGCGCGCGTTATGCGTTCAGGGTTGATGAAAAGACCATCACCGTGCGGGGCAATATCGAGAACGTGGCGGACAAGCGCTACTGGAGTTCGGCGGGGGCTTCGGATGACAGCGAGCCGGGGTTGACGCTGTCGACGCCACGGACCTATTTGCTGTCGGCGACTGTGGACTTCTGATGGTCTTGTGTTGACTGATCTGACGTCTTCGCGAGCAAGCCCGCTCCCACATTTGATTGTGTGTTCGACACAGAAACCAATGTGGGAGCGGGCTTGCTCGCGAAGGCGGCATCAGCAACACCGCAGATATTCAGCCCTGCAGATACACCGCATGAGTATGGGTGTACTCATACAACCCATGCTTGCCATCCGCCCCGCCAATCCCCGATTTACGCACCCCGGCATGAAACCCCTGCATCGCTTCGAAGTTCTCGCGATTGACGTAGGTTTCGCCAAAATCCAGCTCGCGCATGGCGTGCATGGTCATGCTCAAGTCGCGGGTGTAGATCGACGAGGTCAGGCCATAGTCGCAGTCGTTGGCCAGGGCGATGGCTTCATCCAGGTCATCGACGATCTGGATCGGCAGCACCGGACCGAAGATTTCCTCGCGCATGATCTCCATGTCGGCGCGGCAGCCCGCCAGGACCGTGGGCTGGAAGTGAAAGCCGTTCGGCAGGTCGGCAACCTGCCCGCCGCTGATCAGGCTGGCGCCCTGGCTCAGTGCTGTACGGACTTTACGGTTGACGCTGTCCAGGCCCTGGCGATTGATCAGCGGGCCCATCTCCACATCGGGTTGCGCAATCGGGTCGCCATAGCGGGTCGCGCTCATGGCGGCGGCGATACGCTCTATGAATTGATCCGCCACCTTGCGTTCGACATACACCCGCTCGGCGCAATTGCACACCTGGCCGCTGTTTATGATCCGCGAATCGCGAATGGCCTTCACCGCCAGGTCCAGGTCGGCATCCGCCAGCACGATGGCCGGGGCCTTGCCACCCAGTTCCAGATTGAGCTTGGTGATGTTCGGTGCGGCGGCGGCCATGATCCGTGAACCGGTGGCGACGCTGCCGGTGAAACTGATCATGTCCACGCCTTTGTGCCCACTGAGCGCCGCGCCAACCTGGCCGTCACCGCAAACCACGTTGAATACACCGGGCGGCAGGTCGGTTTCTGCCACCAGTCGGGCGAACTCGAAACAGTTGTTCGGCGTTTCTTCACTCGGTTTGATGACGATGGTGTTGCCGGTCAGCAGGGCGGGGGCCATCTTGCGGGCAATCAGGAAGAACGGGAAATTCCACGGCAGGATCCCCGCCACCACCCCCAGGGGTTTGCGGAACAGGAAGATGTTTTCGTTCTGGCGGTCGCTGGTGATGATTTCACCTTCGATGCGCCGCGCCCACTCGGCCATGTAGTCGAGGTAGTCGGCGGTGAAGTTGACTTCGACTTCGGCCAGGCCGCTGATCTTGCCTTGTTCCAGGGTGATGGTGCGCGCCAGGTGCGCAACGTTTTCCCGCAGTTTGGCGGCGATGCGCCGTAGGTAACCGGCGCGCTCATTCGCCGGCTTGCGCGCCCAGTCCTTTTGCGCGGAGCGCGCCGCAGCGAGGGCGCGATCGACGTCTTCGGCATTCGACGCCGGCACCTTCGACAACAAGGCACCGGTGGCCGGGTTGATCACGTCAATGTGGGCAGCGCTGGCCACGAACTGGCCGTTGATGAAGTTTTCGTAAACAGGCACGGATGACATGGAACGACTCCTTGGCTGATCAGTAGGTACGCGACGGCGCGTGTTCGGTGGCCGGTGTGCGGTAGCGGGCGAGGGTGGCCATGGCGCTCTGGCGCAGCAGGCTGATGTCGATGGCCACGGCGATGAACTGGCAGCCCCAGCCCTGATAGCGCCGCGCGTCTTCTTCATTGGGTGCGAGGATGCCGCAGGCCTTGCCGGCCGCCAGCGTCGCGTTGACCGCGTGTTGAATGCGTTCCTGAACTTCCGGGTGACCGGGATTGCCGGCATGTCCCAGACCAATGGACAGATCCGCCGGGCCGATGAACACCGCGTCGACGCCTTCGACGGCGGCAATGGCTGCGACGTTTTCCACGCCGAGCCGCGATTCCACCTGCACGATCAGGCACAGCTGTTCATGGGCGGTGTTCAGGTAATCCGGCACGCCGTCCCAGCGAGTGGCGCGGGTCAGGCCGCCGCCGACGCCACGGATGCCGTGGGGTGGGTACCGCATGGCGCGGACCAGGGCCTGGGCCTGTTCGGCGGTTTCGACCATCGGGATCATCAGCGTCTGCGCACCGATATCCAGCAACTGCTTGATCAGGTTGGCGTCGCCATTCACGGCGCGCACGATGGGTGCCGTGGGGTAGGGCGCCACGGCCTGCAATTGGGCGAGTACGCCGGGCACGGTATTGGGTGCGTGTTCACCGTCGATCAGCATCCAGTCATAACCGGTGGTGGCGACGATCTCGGCGCCGTAGCCGGTGGCGAACCCGGCCCAGATGCCATATTGCGGCGCAGGTTTGTTCAGGGCGGCCTTGAAAGCGTTGTGCGGCATGTTCATCACGAACTCCTGGCTCAGCGGCTATACGGCCGATGCAGTTGGCATTCCGGGTTGAGGGTCACGCCGAATCCCGGCTGGTCGAGTGCCGACAGGCGCATGCGACCGTTCACCGGTACCGGTTCGCCGAGCAATTGCGGATGGAACATCGGCACCACTTCGTCGGCTTTGGGCGCCATCATCAGGAATTCGGCGAACGGGCTGTTATGCCGGGTGGCCACGAAGTGATAGCTGTACACCGACGAGCCGTGGGGAATGACCAGGGTGTTGTGGGCGTCGGCCAGGGCCGAGATCTTCACCAGTTCGGTGAGGCCGCCGCACCAGCCGACATCCGGCTGGATGATGTCGCAGCAGCCCATCTCCAGCAGCATGCGGAAGCCCCAGCGGGTGGCTTCATGTTCGCCGGTGGTCACCAGCATGCCTTTGGGCACGTTGTTGCGCAGGGCCGCGTAGCCCCAGTAATCGTCCGGCGGCAGGGCTTCTTCGATCCACTTCAAGCCATGTTCGTGGGCGCCGACCGCCAGTCTGGTGGCGTAGTTGAGGTCCAGGCTCATCCAGCAATCGAGCATCAGCCAGAAGTCCGGCCCGACCCGTTCGCGCATGGTCGCCAGTTCTTCGAGGTTCTTGCGCAGGCCTTCCTCGCCTTCGGCCGGGCCATGGTGCAGCGGCATCTTGCCGCCGATAAAACCCATTTTCTGCGCCAGGTCCGGGCGGGCGCCGGTGGCGTAGAACTGCAATTCATCGCGCACCGCGCCGCCGAGCAACTGGTGCACCGGCTCCTGGCGGATCTTGCCGAGCAAGTCCCACAGCGCCAGGTCGACCCCGGAAATCGTGTTGATCACGATGCCTTTGCGCCCGTAATACAGGGTCGATTGGTACATCTGGTCCCAGATCTTTTCGATGTCGGTGACTTTCGCCCCTTCGAGGAAGCGCGCCAGGTGTTTCTCGACGATGTAGGCGGCCGGCTCGCCGCCCGTGGTCACCGCAAAACCGACCGTGCCGTCGCTGGCTTCGATCTCCACCACCAGGGTGCCGAGCACGTTGATGCCGAAGGTGCGGCGGCTCTGGCGGTACTCCGGGTATTTGCTCATCGGCGTGGCAATGTGATCGTCGATCCAGTGGCCATCGGCCTGATCGTGGTAATCCGCGCCGCCGCCTCGCAGAGTGAAAGCGCGGACGTGCTTGATGGTTGGAATGCCCATGGTGTGATTCCTTTTTTTAACGGCGGTCAGGTTTAAACGGTGGCCGGTTTGTTCGAAGCTTCATGCCCGGGCGAACGCACGCCCAGGACCAGCAACGCGGCGATGACGGTGGTGGCGGACAGCAGGTACAGGCCGGCTGCCGGAGAATGGAAGGCGCCTTCGGCCCAGTTCTTCAGCACCGGGGCGATGAAGCCGCCGAGGGCACCGAACGAGTTGATCAGGGCGATGCCGGCCGCCGCGGCGCTGCCGGCGAGGTAGCTGGAAGGGAAGGTCCAGAACACCGGTTGCACGGCGATGAAACCGGACGCGGCGAAGCACAGGGCGACGATGCCCAGGAACGGACTGCTGAAGGTCACCGAGCAGGCGATACCGGCGGCGGCCATCAGCAGGGTCAGGCTGGCGGTGCGGCGGCGTTCGCCGGTGCGGTCGCTGTAGCCGGGAATCAGGTAAGCCGCCACCAGCGCGCAAATCCATGGGATCGCCGTGACCAGCCCGACCATCAGCCCGACCTTGGTGCCCAGCAATCCGCCGACCTGGGTCGGCAGGTAGAACACCACGCCGTAGACGCTGGCCTGGATCAAGAGGTAGATCAGGCACAGGTACAGCACCGACGGCTGGCAGATCACGTTGAGCAGGCTGCGACCGTGATTCTGTTTGTGGCTGTCTTCCTGATCGAGCAGGTTCTGCACCTGCTGGCGTTCTTCGACCGTCAGCCACTTGGCGTCCGCCGGGCGGTTGTCCAGGTAAAAGTACGCCCAGATGCCTACCGCCGTGGCCATCAAGCCTTCAACGGCGAACAGCCACTGCCAGCCGTGGAAGCCGACAAAGCCGTCCAGCTCCAGCAGCAGGCCGGACAACGGGCTGCCGAAGATGAACGCCAGCGGCGCGCCGAAGTAGAAGAAACCCATGGCCTTGCCGCGCACGGCGTTGGGGAACCAGTAGGTGAGGTAGAGGATCACGCCGGGGAAGAACCCGGCTTCAGCCACGCCCAGCAGGAAGCGCAGGATGTAGAAGCTGGTTTCGGTGTGGGCGAAGACCATGGCCGCGGAAACCAGGCCCCAGGTGACCATGATCCGGCACATCCACAAACGGGCGCCGACGCGGTGCAGGATCAGGTTGCTCGGCACTTCGAGCAGGGCATAACCGACGAAGAACACCCCGGCGCCGAAGGCGAAGGCGGCGTCACTGATATTGGTATCGGCCTGGAAGGCTTGCTTGGCGAACCCGACGTTGGCGCGGTCGAGGAAGGCCATGATGTACATCAGCAGGAGAAACGGGAGCAGCCGCCAGGAAATCTTGGCGAGCAGAGGCGCGGGTAGAGTCTTCATCGCGGTTTTCCTTTGGTAGGGCATTTGTTCTTATGGGGAAGACTGTACGGCCGCTGATCGATGCGTTACAAATCGAATCTAGCTAACAACTGATACCCTAAGGGTATCGATAACAAGGCCCGCCATGACCACGCCCATCATCTCCCGCAGCCTGCTCAACCGCCTGCGCTACAAGCATTTGCACATGCTGGTGACGCTCAATTCCAGCCAGAACCTGCACCGCGCTTCGCAAAGCCTGAACATGTCGCAACCGGCCGCCACCCGCATGCTCCATGAAATTGAAGACATGTTTGGTTGCGACCTGTTCGAGCGTTTACCCCGGGGCATGCGACCGACGGCGCTGGGTCAGGAATTGATTCGCTTTGCCGAGTCGGCCATCAGTGGCCTCGACCGTTGCGCCGAGGATCTGATCGCGCGGCAACAGGGCGGTTACGGCTATCTGTCGATCGGCACCATCATGGGCGCGGCGCCGGACCTGGTGATGGATTCGATTGCCGAGATCAAGGCGCTCAACCCGCAGCTGCGGATTCGCATCATGGGCGACACCAGCGACCAGGTGATCCAGTTGCTGGAACAGGGCCGCATCGACCTGGCCATCGCCCGGCGCAATGCCGCCACCGACAGCGAGCACTATGCATTCGAACAACTGGGCAACGAACGCCTGCTGGTGGTGGTGCATGCCGGCCACCCGCTGGCCCGGCGCGAGACACTGGAGATGGCCGAACTGGTCAATGGCTGGCCGTGGATCCTGCAACCGGAAACCAGCCCGGCGCGCATCGGCCTGGACCAGGCCTTGCAGCGCCTGGCCTTGCCACTGCCGGCGGACATCATCGAATGCAGTTCGGTGTACTCCATGCAGCAGCTGATTCAACTGACCGATGCGATCATGGTCCTGTCGGAAACCGCATTGCGCGACTACCTTAAAATGGGCTTGGTGGTGGCGTTGCCGGTTGAGCTGGATGTGCAATTGGCGCCGTTCGGGTTGTTGTTGCGCAAGGGCGAACACATCAGTCGGGAGCTGGGCCTGTTCATCGATCTGCTGCGTCGAAAAGCCGCGGTTTTTTGATTCCTTGGTCAGTTTTTTGTTTTCCGCGAGCGCATAAACCTTTAAAGTTAACCTTTCGGTCAGCTTTGCACTGTCATCACAGCCCTTTGCATCGTCAAGAAGGGCTTCTGCAAGACTCGAGATTTCCAGAACATAACCAGAAGGGCGGCCCCCATGACCGCCCATAGGATGATCCATGTCCAACCGTGAAATATCCCGGCGCTCGTTCCTCCAGGGCGGGCTGGTGGCGGGTGTGAGCGTGACGCTTGCACCGCTCGGCAGTCAGGCGCTGGCCGCCTTGATGGAAAACAGCGTGACCGTGCCGTCCGAGCAGTGGCTCGGCAACAACGGCCAGGCGCGCGCCCGTAACGATGCCTTGTCCAAGGTCTGCGGCAGCAAGGTCTTTGCCCGCGACATCCGTGCCAAGGACATGCCGGGCTGGCCGCAACAGCAAGGCCACGCCATGCTGCTGAAAACCATCAAGGCCGACCGCATCTACGCAGGTTATGACCTGTCGTGGCTCGGCGCCGACCTGCAGCCTGACCGCATCGTCACCGCCGACGACCTGGTCAAGGACGGCATCGTCTTCCCGGAAGAGCACGCGCCGGATCCATTGCTGCCTGAAGGCAAGGTGCCGATGTTCATCGGTCACCCGGTGGCGATCCTGATCTGGAACGATTTCGAACGTTTCCGCCAAGCCAAGGCCCAGCTCAAGTTCAATGACAAAGCAATTCGTTACGGCGCCCAGGTGCCATATTACGAAGGCGATCCCTACGGCAGCTTCCGCTACGTGCGCGTGGGTGGCCCGACCTCGGCCGACGAAGACGAATTCGCCAGCCTCAAGGACTCGATCCTGTTCCCGATGCTGAAGAACCGTCGCCCGGTGTGGAATTCCCAGCCGAACCTGCACGGCAACCTGACCGAGCGCGGCCTGTTCTACGCCGACCGCATGAAGCAGCAGATCGATACGCCGCCGGACAACTGGCTGGTGTTCGACGAACGCTACAAGACCCCGTCGATCGAGCCGGCCGCCATGGAGCCGGACAACGGCAACGGCTGGTACGACCCGGCGACCAGGACACTGCACTTTGTGGTTGCGACGCAGTGCCCACTGGAGACTGCGACCGAGACCGCGAAGATGATCGCGCCGTCGCGTTTCGGCCTGGCCAACCTGAACATGCACCCTGGCTACACCGTCGGCTACGGCTCGAAAGACCATAACATCTTCGTCTACTACGCAGCCTTGGCGGCGTTGTACGGCGCCGGTGTGCCGGTGCGCCTGGCCAACGACCGCTACGAGCAGTTCCAGAGTGGCATCAAGCGTCACCCGTTCGACATCCGCTACCAGCTGGCGGTGGACAAGACCGATCACAGCTTCAAGATCTTCCGCGCCGAAATGAGCGTCGACGGCGGCGGCCGGGTCAACTACAGCCCGTCCGTGGCAGCAGTCGGCGCCACGGCGGCGCAGTCGATCTACTACATGCCGCAGAACGACCTGCAGGTCACCGCCTATCACTCGCGCGCGGTGGAAGCCGGGTCGATGCGCGGCTACGGCACGCTGCAGAGCATGGCGTCGACCGAGATGATGGTCGACGAAATCGCCGATCGCCTCGGTGTCGATGCCATCGAATTGCGCCGCAAGAACGCCTTGCGCTCGGGCATGAAGAACACCCAGGGTGCGGTGCCGGCCGGTGCCTTGCGCCTGCACGAAATTCTCGACAAGGCCGCCGTCAACGAAGTCTGGAAAAACCGCAACGCGATCAAGCAACAGCGCGAAGCCGCCGACCCGGATAACTGGTATGGCGTCGGTTTCGCCATTTGCCAGAAAGACTTCGGCACCGGTTCCGAAGCGCCGATGGCCAGCATCGAATACACCGTTGACGGTCGCATCACCCTGCGCCACATCGGTATCGAAATCGGTACCGGCATGTCCACCTCCCAGGCGATGGTAGTGGCCGATTTCCTCGGCAACCCGGCGCACGAAGTGAAGACCGGCGAAACCGAATGGAAAGAGTTGCAGCTGATCAGCGGCGGCAACCCGTACATCATGAGCCAGGCCGAGCAGGATAACTTCCTGCGTAACCCGCGCTGGGTCGGCAAGGTCGCGTCGGCCTCGTCGGCGACCAACTCCGCCTACTACTTCAGCCACGCCACCCGTGAAGCGGCGCGCGTGCTGTTCAACCACGGTTTGTGGCCGGCGGCGCTGGAGATCTGGCGACAAGGCCCGTTCGGCGGCCAGGCCAACCCTTACGTGGTGCGCCGCGAAGACGCCCATTGGGTCGATGGCAAACTCACCGCCAACGGCATGGAACCGCTGCCGTTCGACGTGCTGGCCAAACGTGCCCACGAGCGCGGGCTGGTCACCGGTGCCACGGTGCACGGCTTCAACCGCTGGAGCTGGGCCGAGGCCGAGTTCAGCATCGATGGCGTGCGTGAGCGTCTGCCGCTCGATGGCCTGGCGGTCAAGTACGGCGACGGTGCACCGAAGGCGAAGAAGGCGCAAATGAGCAGCGCCGGTTTCCATCTGCTGGACCGGCAGAACATCGCCTACCCGGCGACCCAGTTGAACAACGCGGCGGTGACTTACTACAGCCCGGTGGCGACGCTGGTGGAAGTGAAGGTCAACAAGGGTTCCAACGAAGTGTCGGTGCTCAATCACCACTCGTGGGTCGAGTGCGGCCGGGTGCTGGTGCCGGAACTGGTCAAGGGCCAGCTCGAAGGTGGCATCGCCATGGGCATCGGGCATGCCTTGATGGAAGAAATGCCGCTGTACGAAGGCGGGCCGGGGGAGGGCGACTGGAACTTCAACCGTTACCGCCTGCCGATGGCGCGGCACGTGGCGGTGTGGAAACAGACCGCGGAAATCCTCCCGCCATTGTCGCCAAGCGACCCGTCCAAGGGCATTGCCGAGGTGGTGATGATCCCGGTGGTCGGCGCCATCGGCAACGCCGTGGCCCACGCCATCGGCAAGCGCGTTCGCGACCTGCCTATCACTTCTGCACGCATCAAGGAGGCCCTCAATGGCTAACCGTCCGCTTCAACTGACCCTCAACGGTCAATCCGTCGGCCCGGTGGACATCCCTGATGACCTGCCGATGATCGACTACCTGCACGAATACAAGAACCTCACCGGCTCGCGCCTGGGCTGCGGCCAGGGTATCTGCCATGCCTGCGTGGTGATCGTCGACAACCCCGATGGCACCAGCGAGGAAGTGCGCACCTGCATCACCGGCGCGCACTATTTCGAAGGCAAGAAAGTGCGCACCATCGAAGGCCATGCGAGCCGTGACGAGCAGGGCAAGGTCACCGAGCTGAACCCGATCCAGCAGCGCTTCGTCGACGAATTCGCCTTCCAGTGCAGCTACTGCGCGCCAGGTTTCGTGAATGCCGCGACGGTGCTGGTGGAAAAGCTGCAGCGCCAGCCGATCGTCAAGAGCCAGCTGGAAAAAGTCATCGAGGACAGCCTCGGTCATCACATCTGCCGTTGCACCGGGTACGTGCGCTACTACAGCGCCACCCGCAACGTGCTGACCGATCTCGGCCTGGTCAAGGAGGGTTGAGCATGAAGCATCTAATCACCCGCCTGACCCTGGCGGTCGGCCTGGCTGCGTCTGTGTTGCTGGCGCAGGCGGACGATCAGGTCGCTCGTGGGGCTTACCTGGCCCGCGCCGCCGACTGCATGGCCTGCCACACCGCGCCGGGTGGCGCGCCGTACGCAGGTGGCCTGGCGATCGTTTCGCCGTTCGGCACGATCTACGGCACCAACATCACCCCGAGCAAAGAGCACGGCATCGGCCTGTACAACGATGACGAATTCTTCGCTGCGCTCACCGAAGGCAAGCGTCGTGATGGCGCCAACCTGTACCCGGCGATGCCGTACACCTCGTATCACCTGATGCCGCGTGAAGATTCCGACGCGATTCACGCCTACCTGAAAACCGTCGCGCCGATCGAACGTGCCGCGCCGGTCACCAGCCTGAGCTTTCCGTTCAACGTGCGCCTGGGCCTGATGGGCTGGAACATGATGTACGGCAAGGACGTCAAGCTGGAGCCGGCCGACGGCAAGAGCGAAGCCTGGAAGCGCGGCCAGTACATGGTCGACGTGCTCGGTCACTGCGGCGAATGCCACACCCCACGCGGCTTGCCCGGCGCGATGCAGCAGGACAAACGCATGACCGGCGGCATTCTCAACGGCTATCTGGCCCCGAGCCTGCTGGCCACGGACCTGGCCGCGCGCGGTTGGAATCACCAGGACCTGAGCTCGTTCCTCAAGCACGGCATGAGCGCCCAGGGCACCATGTTCAACGAGATGTTCCCGGTGTTCCACAACAGCACCCAGGGCCTCAGCGATGCGGACCTGGCGGCGATGGCGACCTTCCTGCTCGGTGATCAACCACCAGCGGCGAAAGTCCTGACCGACGTGCCGCTGGACCAGCTCAGCGCCAGTGCCCAGCGCGGCCGTCAGGACTACCTGAACGTCTGTGCCGGTTGCCACGCGCCAGGTGGCGAGGGCAAGCCGCACATCGCCGTGGCCATGCGTGGCAATACCACCTTGCGCCTGGAAGACCCGCGCAACCTGGTGCGGGTGATCGACGATGGCATTGGCGAGCAGAAATTCTCCGGCTTCGAACACATGCAGCCGATGCCGGGTTTCGCGCAGAAGCTGAGTGATGAGCAGCTGACCGATCTGTTGAATTACCTGCGCCAGGGCTGGGGCGGTCAACCGGGTGACCTGGCCTTGGGCGATGTGCAGAAGCTGCGGGCCGACGCGCCGCCGCTCGAGCACAAGGCGCACTGACATGCAGCATCTGGATCTGCAGGTGGTGCGGCGGGCGCTGGCGTGGTCGATAGGCGGGCAGCGTGTCTGGCTGTGCACTGTGCTTGCCACCTACGGCTCGGCGCCCCGGGCGCCGGGTTCGTTGCTGGCGGTGAATGCCGGCGGGCAGTGGATCGGATCTTTGTCCGGCGGCTGTGTCGAGGAAGACTTCCTCGCGCGCGTCGGCGAAGGTGCATTCGAGCAACCGGTCAGCGTCGTGCGCTACGGCGAAGGCGATGACCCGCGCTCGCGGGTCAGCCTGCCCTGCGGCGGTGTGCTCGATGTGCTGGTGGAGAAGCTTGAGCCGGTCTGTGAGGTGCAGGCGCATCTGCGGGAGCTGGAGTCGGCGCTGTTGGGCCGGCGTCGGCTGATCCGTGAAGTCGACCTGGCCAGCGGCGCGCGCAGTCTGTTGGATGATCGCGAGCAGGGCGTACGCGTCGAACGCGAGATCGATCGCGTCAGGCTGCGCATCGGCGCGGCGCAGCGCCTGTTGCTGGCCGGTTATTCCAGTGTGGCGCAGGCCTGCGCGGAGTTTGCCGTGGGCCTGGGTTTCGAGGTGATCCTGTGCGATCCGCGGGACGAAGTGCTGGAAGGCGTGGTGCTGGACAACGTGGAAATTCGTCGTCAACTGCCGTCGGTGTTCATCGCCGACGGCGGCTGCCACAGCGACACGGCGGTGGTGGCGCTGACCCACGATCCGCGCATCGATGACCTGGCGATGATGGAAGCGGTGCGCACCGACGCGTTCTACATCGGCGTGATGGGCTCCCTGCAGACTTCGCAAAAGCGTTTCGAACGGCTGCGGCGCATTGGTGGGCTGGAGGAGGCGCAACTGGCGCGGATCCATGCGCCCATCGGGCTGAACCTGGGCAGCAAGACCCCGGCGGAAATCGCCCTGGCGGTGCTCGCCGATATCCTGCGCATTCGCAGCGGGATCGCTCGCGATCGCCTCTGATGCAGGCCCTGTCAGGGGCAAGGCTGGTTTAGAACAAGGCTCGTCGCTGGATTGGACGAGCCTTTTTTGTTGGGCGTCATTCTTGACACTGTCCGGTCAGCTTCTCTAGGATGCTGCCCATGCGCCGATTTAAACAGCTACTTGCGGGGCGCCAGGTGACTTCATTCAGTTGCCGACAGAAGCTTGAAGCAGGCTTCGAAATACCGCTAAAGCGCTGGTTCGGTGTTGCCTCTCACCTGCCATGCAGACTTTTTGAGGCAGAGACACGACACGATGAATGCACTAAACCCCGTTGTACGTCCTGCGCCGATCACGGCACATCTCACCCAGCGCAATCCAAAAATCCTGCTTGGCGGCAAACATCAGCCGACGCTCCTGCGTTACCTCGATGGCTGGCCACGGCGTACCGGTGGGCCCGCCGCCTTCCTGATCCAGTTTGTCGAAGACGGTGAATCCCTGGCGCGCTTTGCCACGGACAGTTTCGACCTGGCGGTGATTCAGTCGCCCAGCGTCGAAGACGCCCCTGAAATGATCCGGCAACTGACCCGCGTCGCCCGGCAAGGGCTGATTACCCGTCGCTGATTACCCGTCGCTGAGGCTCATGGCGCTGCGGCTCATAGATACTCGATCGCCACGATATACACACACTGCTCACCCGTAGGTGTCTGGACCCGTACTTCGGCGTCCAGTGCCTTGCCGATCAGCGCGCGGGCCAATGGCGAGTCAATGCTGATCAGGCCCTGTTTCAAATCCAGCTCATCCGGCCCGACGATGCGATAGCGCGACTCCTTGCCGTCCTCGTCCTCGATCGTGACCCAGGCGCCGAAATACACCTTGTTCGGGTCGCTGGGTTTTTCACTGACGACCTTGAGTGCTTCCAGGCGTTTGGTCAGGAAGCGCACGCGGCTGTCGATCTCGCGCAACATCTTTTTGCCGTAGGTGTACTCGGCGTTTTCCGAGCGATCGCCCTGGGCTGCCGCTTCGCTGACCGCTTGCGTCACCTGGGGGCGGCGGACGTGCCACAGTTCATGAAACTCGGCGCGCATCCGCGCTTCACCTTCGGGGGTGATCAGCGCGGTGCCGGCGGAACGGGGAGGGCGATAACGGCTCATGGCAACTTTTCTTCGAATCAGGAGCGCCTGAGTCTATCAACCCTCGCGCAGGACTGTCAGGGGGCTGGCGTTCAAGGCGCGCCGGGTGCCGAACACGCCGGCGCCACCGATCAGCACGGCGCCGATCAACGGCAGCACCAGCAGCCACGGATGCGGATGCCAGGGCAGGTCAAAGGCGTATCGGTAGAGCACCAGGCTGACGACTTCCGAGCCCAGCGCCGCCAGCAAGCCGCTGACCGCACCCAGCAAGCCGAACTCGATACGTCGCGCCTTCACCAGCAGTTGCCGTTCGGCCCCCAGCGCTCGCAGCAGCGCGCCCTGGCGGATGCGTTCATCCAGCGTCGCCTGCAAACCTGAGAACAGCACCGCCATGCCCGCCGCCAGCACGAACAACAACACGTACTCCACCGCCAGGGTGACCTGGGCGAGGATGCTGCGCAGTTGCGCCAGCAACGCCTCGACCTGCAGGATCGTCACCGCCGGAAAACTGCGCGACAGGTCGACGATCTGCTGGTCATGCCCCGCCGCCAGATAGAAGCTGGTCAGGTAGGTGGCCGGCAGATCCTTCAAGGTGCCGGGCTGGAAGATCATGAAGAAGTTCGGCTGGAAGTTGTCCCAGTTGATCTCCCGCAGGCTGGTGACTTTGGCCTCGCGATTGGCCCCGCCCACGGTAAAGACCAGATGATCGCCGAGCTTGAGCTTCAGGCTTTCGGCGACCTTGCCCTCCACCGACACGCCGGGGATTTCATCCGGCGGCGGCTGCGGCCACCAGTTGCCGGCGGTGATCGTGTTGCCCTCAGGCAGGTCGGCCGCCCAGGTCAGGCTCAGGTCACGCTGGATGGCCCGGTCACCGGCCGATTCCTTGGTGACGATTTGCTGCACCGGTTCGCCGTTGATGCTGATCAGCCGCCCCGGGACTACCGGATACAGTGGCGCCGATTTCGCCGACAACGCGATCAGGCGATCGGTGAACGCCTGCTTGTCCGCCGGCAGGATGTTCAGGGCAAAATAGTTCGGTGCGTTCTTCGGTAGCTGGTTCTGCCAGGTGTCCAGCAACTCGCCGCGCAGTAGGGCGATCAACGCCATCGACAGCAGGATCAGGCCGAATGCCAGGGCCTGCCCAGCGGCTGCCAATGGGTGGCGCAGCAACTGGCCCAGCCCCAGGCGCCACGGCAGGGAGGCGCGGGCCAGCAGGCGGCGCAGGCTTTTCAACAGCAGCAACAGCAGGCCGCCCAGTACCAGTGCCGCGACCACGCCGCCACCGAGCAGGGCGAAGGTCAGTACCAGGTCCAGGCTCAGGCGCCACATGATCAGCCCGAGGGCGCCCAATGCGGCGCCGTAGACCATCCAGGTGCTGGAGGGAATCGGCAGCAGGTCCCGGCGCAATACACGCAAGGGCGGAACCCGACCCAATGCCGCCAGCGGCGGCAGGGCAAAACCGGCCAGGGCTACCAGCCCGGTACCAATCCCGGCGATGGCGGGGAACAGGCCGCCCGGTGGCACGTCGGTCGGCAGCAAGTCATGCAGCAGGGCAAACAGTCCCAGCTGCGCCAGCCAGCCGATGACGGCGCCACTGAGGCTGGCGAGCAGGCCGAGCACGGTCAGTTGCAAGCTGAACAACACCATGGTTTCCCGACGGGACAGGCCAAGGCAACGCAACAGCGCGCTGGCATCGAAGCGGCGAGTGGCGAAGCGAGTCGCCGACAACGCCACGGCCACCCCGGCCAGCAGCACCGCCACCAGGCTGGCCATGTTCAGGTAGCGCTCGGCCTTGCCCAGGGCGCCGCCAATCTGCCGGTTGCCATCGCGGGCATCCTGGATCCGCTGGTTGGCCGCCAGGCCGGGCTTGATCAGTTGACGATAGGTTTCCAGCGCCGCTGCATCGCCGCGCCAGAGCTCGCGGTAGCTGACCCGACTGCCGGGTTGCACCACGCCAGTCGCCTGCAGGTCACCGAGGTTGATCAACACCCGCGGCGTCAGGCTGTAGAAATTGCCGGCGCGATCGGGCTCGTAGGTCAGCACTCGTGCCAGCTTCAGGGTTTTCATGCCGACGTCGATGCTGTCGCCGATCTTCAGGTCCAGCGCCGTCAGCAATCGTGCCTCGACCCAGGCCTCACCGGGTTTCGGCCCGCCGCCGGGTTCTTCCGGGGCGAAAGGCTCAGGGGCGCTTTTCAGTACGCCGCGCAGTGGGTAGACGTCGTCGGCGGCTTTGATACTGGAGAGCTGGATGCCGTTGTCGGTGGCGATGACGCTGGAGAACTCCACCACTTGCGCATGCTGCAGGCCCAGCTCGGTGCCGCTCCTGGTCTGTTCGGGGCGTGCTGGCGAACTGCCTTCGAGCAGCAGGTCGGCGCCGAGAAACTCGGTGGCGCGCAGCATCATCGCGCCATTGAGGCGGGCGCCGAAGTAACCGATGGCGGTACTTGCCGCCACGGCCACGACCAGGGCGAAGAACAACACGCGCAATTCACCGGCGCGGGCGTCGCGCAGCAACTGGCGGACGGCGAGACTGAACAGGCGCAACAGCGGCAGACGTGCCATCAAGGCTCCAGGGGGGCGACCAGCAGGCCGGCTTCAAGACGGATCAGGCGCCGGCAGCGGTGTGCCAGGCGTTCATCGTGGGTCACCAGCACCAGGGTCGTGCCGCGCTCCTGGTTGAGTTCGAACAGCAGGTCGCTGATGCGCTCGCCGGTGTGACTGTCGAGGTTGCCGGTGGGCTCGTCGGCGAACAGCACATCGGGTTCGGCGGCAAACGCGCGGGCAATCGCCACGCGCTGCTGTTCACCACCGGAGAGCTGGCGTGGCGAGTGGGTCAGGCGTTGCCCCAAGCCAACCCGCTGCAACAGCTCGGTGGCGCGGCCGCGGGCATCCTGGCGGCCATCGAGCTCCAGCGGCAGCATGACGTTTTCCAGGGCGTTGAGACTGTCGAGCAGTTGGAACGACTGGAAGACGAAGCCCACATGCTCGGCACGGATGCGTGCGCGCTGGTCTTCGTCGAGGTTGCTCAGGCCCTGGCCGGCGAGGGTGACTTCGCCGCTGCTTGGCAAGTCGAGGCCGGCGAGCAGGCCGAGGAGGGTGGATTTGCCGGAACCGGAGGCGCCGACGATGGCCAGGCTGTCGCCCTTGTTCAGTTCCAGGCTGAGTTCGTGCAGGATAGTCAGTTCACCTTCCGCGCTAGGGACCACTTTGCTGAGGTTCTTCGCGGTGAGAATGCTTGCGCCCATGGAGAATCCGATGCGTGTGTGGTTTTTGAGTGCTGGCCTGGCCTTGATGTGCATGGCCCAGAACGCAGCGGCGGGTACAGTCCTGATCGTTGGCGATAGTATCAGCGCCGGTTTCGGGCTGGATACCCGCTTGGGGTGGGTGTCGTTGCTCGAGCAGCGGCTCAAGCGCGAAGGTTTCGACGATAAGGTGGTCAATGCGTCCATCAGCGGCGACACCAGCGCCGGAGGCCAGGCACGCCTGCCGGCGCTGCTTGCAGAGCATAAGCCGGATCTGGTGATCCTGGAGTTGGGGGGCAATGACGGCCTGCGCGGACTGCTGCCATCGCAATTGCAACAAAATCTTGCGTCGATGATTCAGCAGTCCCAGCAGGCGGGCGCCAAGGTGCTGCTGCTCGGCATGCAATTGCCGCCCAATTACGGCGCTCGCTACACCAAGGCCTTCACTGAGGTTTACAGCAACCTGGCCGATGAGAAAAAAATCCCGCTGGTACCGTTTTTCCTCGACGGCGTGGGCGGTCATCCGGACCTGATGCAGGCCGATGGCATACACCCGGCAGCCGGGGCCCAGGACAAGTTGCTGGAAAATGTCTGGCCTACGCTAAAACCGCTGTTATGACACTTTTCTAGGAGCAGGCTTTCGGCTAAGGTGGCGCCCCCGATTTGGAGCCCCCGATGCCGCGTTCTGCCTGGTCACTTTATGCCTATCAACTGATCGAGCCTGACGAACAGCTGGATCTGTTCGCCTGCCAGGAAGTGCGGGTACACCTGGTGACCCGACAACTGGAGCTGGGCGGCTCGGCGGACCGGACCCTGTGCGGCAGTCTGCTGCCGGCTCAGCCGCGCTGGTCGAACGTCGACCGCCGGGTGTTCCAGGACCAGCGCCTGTGCTCGTTGTGCCGGGCCATTCTTGAATCGCAGAAGCGCGGCACGTCGCCAATCTGGCCGGAGTTGCGGTTCGAGCTTTGATCCTTTCTGCGGTGACGGCGGCTTCGTTGGCGGGTGAAAACCCTGTAGGAGCTGGCTTGCCAGCGAAGGCGGCCTCATGGCCGACCCATCTCCTGTAGATGTACTCCGCTCAACTGTAGGAGCCGGCTTGCTGGCGATGGCGGCCTCATAGCCGACCCATCTCCTGTAGATGTACTCCGATCAAACTGTAGGAGCGAGCTTGCTCGCGAAAAACGTCTGGACACCGCATTCATTCAGACAGCGCACGTCATCGTTGACGACCATCGCTGCGATGCGGCGACCCGACAAGCCAGCTCCTACAGGTAAGAGGCAAGCCATAGACGGCCGTTACCGCAGTAATGGATATGTACTCCATCAACAAACAACAGGCCGCCAGGAAATGCCTTGCATCGCCTGCACTACCGCGACCTCCCCGAAATAACGGCCGGCGGTGTACAATCGCGTTCTTATACCCTCTGTCGATCATGCAAAGGATTTTCCGGATGTTGCCGCGCTTTCCCGCCGTCACCCGCTGCCTGACACTTGCCGCCCTCTGTGTAGCGGGTCCCGTCGCAGCATTGGAGCTACCCCTGCCACCGCCTGGTGAAGACATCGTCGGTCAGGTGCAAGTTATCCAGGCCAAGTACGAAGACACCTTCGCCGACCTGGGCACGACCTACGACCTGGGTTATTCGGAAATGGTCGCGGCCAACCCTGGCGTCGATCCATGGCTGCCTGGCGCCGGCACTGAAATCGTGCTGCCGACCCGCTTCATCCTGCCGCCGGGCCCGCGTGAAGGCATTGTCATCAACCTGGCCGAGTACCGCCTCTACTACTTCCCGAAAGGCAAGAACGTGGTCTACACCTTCCCGCTGGGGATCGGCCGTGAAGGCTGGGGCTCGCCGATTGCCCACACCAGCATCATCGCCAAGACGCCGAACCCGACCTGGACGCCTCCGGCGTCGATCAAGGCCGAGCACGCCGCTGATGGTGATCCGCTGCCAAATGTGGTGCCGGCCGGCCCGGACAACCCCCTGGGGCCGTTCAAGTTCACCCTGGGGACTCCAGGCTACCTGATCCACGGTTCGAACAAGAAGTTCGGCATCGGCATGCGCACCAGCCACGGCTGCTTCCGCATGTTCAACAACAACGTGCTGGAGATGGCGGGCATGGTGCCGGTCGGGACGTCCGTGCGGATCATCAACGATTCCTACAAGTTCGGCGTGAGTGGCGGCAAGGTTTACCTGGAAGCGCACACACCGCTGGACGACAAGGGCAACCCGTCGGTGGTCGACAAGCACACTGCCGTGATCAACGCGATGCTCAAGCGTGAAGACATCACCAACAACCTGCGCATGAACTGGGATGTGGTACGTGATGTTGTCGCGGCCGAAGATGGCCTGCCGGTGGAAATCGGCGTGCCGAACACGACCGCGCCGATGGTGACGAGTGCACCGATCGATCCGCTGCAGTAATGCCTGAAACAAACCCGCCGACGCAGGCCGCGTCGGCGGGTTTTTTATTGGCTGCAGGAAACAGCAGGCAATAAAAAAGCCGACCCAAAAAATGGGTCGGCTTGATAATAATCCCGAAGGACTATTACTTGCGGCTAGCTTTTTCCAGCATGCGCAGAGCACGCTCGTTAGCTTCGTCAGCAGTCTGTTGTGCTTTTTGAGCAGCAGCCAGAGCTTCATCAGCTTTACGGTAAGCTTCGTCTGCACGAGCCTGGGAGCGAGCTGCTGCGTCTTCAGTAGCGGTCAGACGTGCTTCGGTTTCTTTCGATGCGCTGCTGCAACCGGTAGCCAGAACTGCGGCCAGAGCCAGAGCAGAGAATTTCAGAACGTTGTTCATCGTGTTCCCCTTCAAGGACTTTCTAGTAAGTGGCTGTCTCCTCCGAGTGAGGAAATAGCCGGCGTACATACTACCCATTACTTGTCGTAAGTAAACTGACGTGAAGCAAGAAGCAAAAAAAATTGTAGGCGTTGATTCTTTTTCGAGCAACTTTTAACTGCGTTGTATAAAAAATATCCAGCTAGAAGGCCCGAGATGAGCGAGCCGCCAAGGAAAAGTTCCCCATGCCCAAAGCTCTTTTTGCGGTCTTGGCTAAAGTCCATCTAGATGCATTCGTCTACACTTTTGTTCGGAATTTGCGTGGCGTCTCTCATATCTTTCTCCATGTTACAGGTGACTTTAACGAGGGGCGCTCGTCTTATGTCTCAACATCCGGCAATGTTCAGGCTACCGACCGCTGCAAGACCCTCGGTCGAGCTGTTCCTGCGTTATCCACAGCAGCACCCGCCAACCAGCATGATGACGAGCGAACCTTGAGCATTTCTGCCAATGGCGCCTACTATTTGTACGTGCTCGGTTGCGCGAGATCGGTGTAGCTTTTCTCGGTGTCGATTCAGGCACGGGGTGGCGTAGTTGTTCCTTCGCCGGAAAAACATCGGTAAGGTAGGGGTCAGAAATCCAGACCCGCGAGGAGTAGTGATGAGCGAGGCGTTGTCCATCCACCATGACCAGGCTGGTCATCAATTCGAGACCAATGTGGACGGTCATCGTGCCTACCTGACCTATATGGATCTGGGGAAACAGACCCTGGATATCTATCGCACGTTTGTGCCCAACGCATTGCGCGGTCGCGGCATCGCCGCGGCCCTGACCGAACAGGCGCTGCAGTACGCCGAGGAAATGGGCTATACCGTCATTCCCTCGTGCTCCTACGTCGAGCGCTACATGGAGCGTCACCAGCGTCATGCTGCCAAGCTGAGCCAGTGACCTGCAACGAATCGGATGCATAAAAAAACGCCGGGCTCAGCCCGGCGTTTTTTTGTCTGCGACAAGCGTCGGTCAGGTGCGCTCGCGTTTTGGCAGCACTTCCTTGAGCTTGGCATGCATGCTGCGCAAGGTGTTCTCGGTGGCCGTCCAGTCAATGCAGGCATCGGTGATCGACACGCCGTATTGCAGGTCGGCGAGGTCTTTCGGAATGGCCTGGCAGCCCCAGTTCAGGTGGCTTTCGACCATCAGGCCGATGATCGACTGGTTGCCTTCGAGGATCTGGTTGGCGACGTTTTCCATCACCAGCGGTTGCAGGGCCGGGTCCTTGTTGGAGTTGGCGTGGCTGCAATCGACCATGATGTTGGGCTTGATCTTCGCCTTGTTCAGTGCCTGCTCGCAGAGGGCGACGCTGACCGAATCGTAGTTTGGCTTGCCGTTGCCGCCGCGCAGTACCACGTGACCGTAGGCATTGCCCTTGGTGGTGACGATCGACACGCCACCTTCCTGGTTGATGCCCAGGAAGCGGTGCGGGCTGGAAACCGATTGCAGGGCGTTGATCGCTACGGTCAGGCCGCCATCGGTGCCGTTCTTGAAGCCGACGGCCGAGGACAGGCCGGAGGCCATTTCCCGGTGAGTCTGGGATTCGGTGGTGCGCGCGCCGATGGCCGACCAGCTGATCAGGTCCTGCAGGTATTGCGGGGAGATCGGGTCGAGCGCCTCGGTGGCGGTCGGCAGGCCCATTTCGGCCAGGTCCAGCAACAGTTGGCGACCGATATGCAGACCATCCTGGATCTTGAACGAGTCGTCGAGGTACGGGTCGTTGATCAAGCCTTTCCAGCCAACGGTGGTGCGTGGCTTCTCGAAATACACGCGCATGACCAGATACAGGGTATCGGACACTTCCGCCGCAAGAACCTTCAGGCGCTCGGCGTACTCGTGGGCCGCCTTGATGTCGTGGATCGAGCAGGGCCCGATGACCACGAACAGGCGATGGTCGGTGCCATCCAGAATATTGCGAATGACTTCGCGGCCCTTGGTGACGGTGCGCAGGGCGGCATCGCTCAGGGGGATATCACGCTTGAGCTGGTCGGGAGTGATCAGCGTCTCGTTGGAAGCGACGTTTAGGTCGTTGATCGGTAAATCAGCCATCGTTTACTCGTCAGGTCACGGGTGCCGGCCGCCAGCGAACCCGCGCGGCGGAGCACAGCAAATTAAGCGCGTCGGGGAACGGAACCTTAGCGCGTTACACCGTGGCTCGACAATGGGCTGGCCCGGTTTAATCCAGCACAGCCTGTGCAAAAGCCTTGCGAACCGTGTCGTGGGAGAACTCGTCGGCATGCTGCTGGACCCACTCGAGGGCCAGGGCCTGGATATCCTGCAGATCGTTGTGGGCATCATGTTGACGGCAGTAGCGCTCGATCTGGCACACCTGCTCGCCCATGCGGGCACTGAAAAGCGTCTGTTCGTCGACGAAGGCGATGCCGACCAGGTAGCCGCGCTTGCGCCGCAGGCACCAGGCCACGTAGCCCAGGAAACACAGGTCCGGGTTCAGGCTTGGCATGCGTACCTGCAGCGCCGTACCGTGGCGCCAGGCGCGGTGATAATTGCAAGCCATGCCCCCGAGGCTGATAGTGTGCAGCTGTTGGCGGGAGATGCACTCAGGTTTGAGCAACGTCAACTCGACAGGTATATCGTCAGGATGAGGAAGAAAACGTCCCATGAGCACGGACTCCATGTGTCGGCCATCTGACATTGTTTCCCCCAGTATAGTGGTCGAATTGGAACTGACCGATTTCGACGCCGACCAACGGCTGCTGGCAATGAACGGCGTATCGCTGGTGATTTTCACCAGTGTCGGCTGCGCCAGTTGCCGTTTTGCCCGCGAGCAGCTGCCTGCGCTCGATCTGGATGTCGATCGATTGTGCTGGATCGACGCTGGCAACAATGGCGGGGTGGTCGAGCGTTATCAGGTCTTTCACTTGCCGGCACTGTTTGTCGTACGCGACGGCGAATTCTTCGGGGCACTAAAGTCGCGCTTGACCCGCACCGAGCTGAACACGGCCTTGGGGCAGGCGCTCAGTAGAACAGCAGAGGAGTTGCCATGACGGGAGCAGTTGCCAAGCCGAGAATCGGCATAATCGGGACCGGTGCCATCGGCGGGTTCTACGGGGTGATGCTGGCGCAGGCCGGGTTCGATGTGCATTTTCTGTTGCGCAGTGAGTTTGCCGCGGTGGCCGAGCGCGGGTTGCAGCTGCACAGCGCGGTACATGGCGCGCTGACGCTGAATCCGGTGCAGGCCTATTCGGCGGCCGAAGACATGCCACCCTGCGACTGGTTGCTGGTTGGCGCAAAAACCACCAGTAACCGCGACCTCGCGCCGGCCATCGTGCAGGCCGCCGCGCCGAATGCCAGGGTGCTGCTGTTGCAAAATGGCCTGGATGTCGAAGACGACCTGCGTGAACAGCTGCCCGACGCTCTGCATGTGCTGGGCGGGCTCTGCTATATCTGCGTGCATCGCCAGGGGCCGGGGGTCATTACCCATCAGGCGCTGGGGGCGGTGCATGTCGGCTATCACAGCGGGCCGGCGCCGGGTCAGCCTGAACGTGCGGCCATTGTCGAGGAGGGGGTTGGGCTGTTCCGTGCGGCCGGCATTGACGCCCAGGCCATGGCGAACCTGCACCAGGCGCGCTGGCAGAAACTGGTCTGGAATATCCCGTACAACGGCCTGTCCGTGCTGCTCGGGGCGAGCACTACGCCGCTGATGGCCGATGCCGACAGCCATGAGTTGATCCGGTCGCTGATGGCCGAAGTGATCCAGGGCGCAAACGCCTGCGGTCACGAAGTGCCAGCCAGTTATGCCGAGCAGCTTTTGCAGGTGACGCAGCGAATGCCCGACTACTGGCCCAGCATGTACCACGACTTTCTGCACAAGCGGCCGCTGGAACTGGAGGCCATATATGCCCGGCCACTGGCAGCGGCGAAGGCCGTCGGCTGTGACATGCCGCGCATCGAGGCGATGTATCGCAGCTTGAGTTTCATCGATCGACGTAATACCTGAGTCGATCAATCGGAGGGGGAAGGGGATGCCAAAGACCATAGACGACAAGCTGGTGCTGGCGATTTCGTCGCGAGCGTTGTTCGACCTGAGTGAAAGCCACAAGGTCTATCTGTCGAGTGGCGTCGAGGCCTACCGGCAATATCAGATCGAGCACGAAGACGAAATCCTCGAGCCCGGTGACGCCTTCCCGCTGGTGCAGAAACTCCTCGCCCTCAATGCCCACCTGGGCCGCGCCCGGGTCGAGGTGATCCTGGTGTCGCGCAACAGCGCCGACACCGGCCTGCGTGTGTTCAACTCGATCCACCACTATGGCCTGGCGATTTCCCGTGCGGCATTTGTCGGCGGGCGCAGTCCATATCCCTACCTCAAGGCCTTTGGCTGCGACCTGTTTCTCTCAACCCACGCCGAAGACGTGCGCAGTGCGCTGGACGCCGGGTTCGCCGCGGCGACCATTCTGTCCGGTGGCGCCAGCCGTGCGGCCAGCGATGAACTGCGCATTGCTTTTGACGGTGATGCCGTACTGTTTTCCGACGAGTCCGAACGCGTCTATCAAGCCGGGGGCCTGGAAGCGTTCCAGGCCAGCGAACGCGAAGCGGCCCGCGAGCCCTTGCGCGGGGGGCCGTTCAAGGGCTTCCTCGCCGCCCTTAATCTGTTGCAGCGCGAATTCCCGGATGACGCCTGTCCGATTCGCACGGCACTGGTCACGGCGCGCTCGGCGCCGGCCCATGAACGGGTGATCCGCACGTTGCGCGAGTGGGATATTCGCCTGGATGAATCGCTGTTCCTCGGTGGACTGACCAAGTCGGCCTTCCTTGAAGCCTTCGCCGCGGACGTGTTTTTCGACGATCAGGCCGGCCATTGCGAGTTGGCCCGCGAAGTGGTCGCCACCGGCCATGTGCCACATGGCATAAGCAACGAGCAAAAGGTTTAAGCCCGCCGTTCAACGTGTTACGCCGGACGTCGTACTCGCCAAGGCACTGCTAAGCTGAATCAATCTCCGCCATGTTGGCACGCGAGGAGGTCATATGATTCGTTCGATGCTGTATGCCACTGACCTCGGGCTGTATGCACCTGTGGTGATGCAGCATGCCCTGGAATTGGCGCGAACATTCAATGCCGACCTGTATGTGGTGCACGCCGTCGAACCCATGGGCTTGTTCGCCGAATCGGTGCTGCAGAGTTATCTCGACGAGCAGGCGTTGAACGAATTCCATAGCCAGGGTCTTAACACCGTGATCGCCAGCATCGAGCAGCGGGTGCTCGACAATTTTCGCGAAGAGCTGGGCGACGAGGGCGAGCAGGACCTTGAGCGGATCAAGGCGGTGCGGGTGCTGCAGGGTGATCCGTCGCAGGTGATCCTCGACCAGGCGCACAAACTCTCGGTGGATTTGCTGATCGTCGGTAGTCACAGCCATGGTGCGGGGGCGGAAACGCCTTTGGGCCGGACCGCCGCTCGGGTGTTGCAACTGTCCACGGTGCCGGTCTACCTGGTGCCGCTGGTGCAACGTCGTCGCCAAGGGGATCGCTAGAACACGAATAATGGCCTTTTGATAAAAAGTTCTAGATTTATTCTTCAAACCATTAATATAGTTATATACCGTCGCTGATGCCCGTGGCGTCTACCTGCTTTGAGGGATTCATATGAAGCTCCAACAACTGCGCTACATCTGGGAAGTGGCGCACCACGACCTCAACGTTTCCGCTACAGCCCAAAGTCTCTACACCTCTCAGCCGGGCATCAGTAAACAGATCCGCTTGCTGGAAGACGAACTGGGTGTCGAAGTGTTCGCCCGCAGCGGCAAGCACCTGACCCGCGTCACTCCGGCCGGTGAGCGCATCATCACCACCGCTGGCGAAATCCTGCGCAAGGTCGAAAGCATCAAGCAGATCGCCCAGGAATTCTCCAACGAGAAGAAAGGCACCCTGTCGATCGCGACCACCCACACCCAGGCGCGCTACGCCTTGCCGCCGGTGATCAGCAACTTCATCAAGCAGTACCCGGATGTCGCCCTGCACATGCATCAGGGCTCGCCCATGCAGATCGCCGAGATGGCCGCTGATGGCACCGTGGATTTCGCCATTGCCACCGAAGCCCTCGAGCTGTTCGGCGACTTGGTGATGATGCCTTGCTATCGCTGGAACCGCTGCGTGGTCGTGCCCCAGGGACACCCGCTGACCAAGCTGTCGAAACTGACCCTCGAGGCCCTGGCCGAATACCCGATCGTCACCTACGTGTTCGGTTTCACCGGCCGTTCCAAGCTCGACGAAGCCTTCAGCCACCGCGGCCTGACGCCCAAGGTGGTGTTCACCGCCGCTGACGCCGACGTGATCAAGACCTACGTTCGCCTGGGCCTGGGTGTGGGCATCGTGGCGAAAATGGCCGTCGATACCAAACTCGACAGCGACCTGGTGGTACTCGATGCCAGCGAACTGTTCGAGTCCAGCGTGACCAAGATCGGTTTCCGTCGCGGCACCTTCCTGCGGGGTTTCATGTGCGACTTCATCGAGAAGTTCGCTCCGCACCTGACCCGCGAAGTCATGGCCAAGGCCATCCAGTGCCACAACAAGCAGGAGCTGGAAGAGCTGTTCGACGGCGTCGAACTGCCTGTTCACTGATAGCCCGTCCTGCTGCGCCGGCAGGACAGCCGGTCAAACCACCTCGGTGACAGCGAACTGTTGCCGAGCGCCCGCCACCAGAATCTCCACCTCGTCGCCTTCGAACTTGCCCAGCAGGCTTTTGCCCAGCGGCGAGCGCGGGGTGATGACGGTAATCAGTTGCCCCACCAGGTCAACCTTCAGCCCCGCCGCATCCGGCGCCAGGAACAGCCACTGCTCGCGGCCCTTGTCGTCTTCCAGGCCGAGCAGGGCACCGATCTCGATACCCCGTTGATCGTCATAGGGACGCAGTGCCAGGTTCTGGCAAAGCGCCAGTGACAGGCGAATCTCTTCGACCCGCCTGGCCTGCCCGGCGGCCAGGTAAGACGCTTCCAGGCCCAGTGTGTCGTACTTGTTTTCGGCGATGTTTTCTTCGTGGGTCGCGGTTTCGTAGGCGGTTTGCGCGGCGCGCTCGGCAATGTCGAGATCGACTCGCAGCTTGTCGAGAATCAGTTGGTGCACGGTATGCTTATTCATGATCAATCGCAGAATTGCAGGACGTTGGCGCGGCTTTTTTCGCTGGGTGCCGTCTGGTCCTGTTGCAACCAGAACTGGCATTTGGGGTTCGCCAGGTTGCGGTTGCTGGCGCGTGCCTGGTCGAGTCGTTGCGCCTGCTCGTTCCTGCGCAGGTTTTCTTCATACTGCTCGAACAATGGGCTCTGTGCCGGGATATCCGGCACCGGTCGAGTCACCACCGGCGGTTTGGCCAGTTGCTCCACCGCGGCTGCGACCGGTGCCAGTTGTTCGCTGAAAAACAGCCGGGACACCAGCCAGACGGTCAACACAATGGCGATAAAGCCCAGCCACATGCCAAGGGCGATACTGCCAGTCAGTTGCAGGGCATTGAGTTGAATCGAAAAGGATCGGCGCGGAGTAGGGCGGTAGGGCATGGTTGCCTCCTGGCGAGGGTCGCGGGCGTGTGACGATTGTCGCACGAAGATAAATCGTCGTCGGCTCTTCTGCACGGGCTGATTTATGCGGACAATCGCTGCCTTTGCCAACGGGAGCCTGGAATGCCTGATATGAAAACCCGCTGGGATATTTTTTGCACCGTGGTCGACAACTATGGCGACATCGGCGTGACCTGGCGGCTGTCGCGGCAACTGGTGGCCGAACATGGGCTGGCGGTGCGTTTGTGGGTCGACGACCTGCGTGCCTTCGAACGCTTGTGCCCGGAAATCGACATTCACGCAGGCCAACAATGGCAGGAAGGTGTCGAAGTGTGCCAATGGTCGGCGGACTGGCAACCGGTCGAGGCGGCCGATGTGGTGATCGCCGCGTTTGCTTGCCAGTTGCCCGGCGCCTACATGGACGCCATGGCCCAGCGGGAAAAAACACCGCTGTGGATGAACCTCGACTACTTGAGCGCCGAGGACTGGGTGATCGGCTGCCACGGCTTGCCGTCGGTCAAATACAAACACGTACAGAAGCACTTTTTCTTCCCGGGGTTCCACAAAGATACGGGTGGCCTGCTGCGTGAAAGCGGATTGCTCGAACGGCGTCGACAGTTTCAGCAGAGTGCCGAGGCTCAGCGGGCCTTCCTGCAAGACCTGGGGGTCGACCGCTCACCGGGTGCGCTACTGATTTCGCTGTTTGCCTATGAAAATGCCGGTTTGGCCAGTTGGCTGGACACATTGGCCAGCGATTCGACGCCCACTCATCTGCTGGTGCCGCAAGGGCGCATCCTGGGGGATGTCGAGCGTTGGCTGAATGTGCAGGACCTGCAGGTCGGGTCGCTGCATGTGCGCGATGCCTTGACCGTGCAGGTACTGCCGTTCGTCCGACAGGACCAGTACGACCCGTTGCTCTGGTGCTGTGATTTCAACGCCGTACGCGGCGAAGATTCCTTTGTCCGCGCGCAATGGGCAGGGCGGCCAATGCTGTGGCACATCTATCAGCAGGAGGAAGATGTCCATCTGGACAAGCTCGAAGCCTTCCTCGCGCTATACGTCAAGGACCTGCCGCCTGCGGCCGGCGAGGCGATCAGCGGTCTCTGGCGGGCCTGGAATGCCGGTGAGACAATGACCGACCACTGGCAATCGACCCGCAAACACTGGCCACAGCTGCAAAAACACGCCGAGACCTGGTGTCTGGAACAGGCCTTGCAGACCGATCTTGCCGCGGCGCTGGTACAGTTTTATGTAAATTGGATATGATACGCGGCCTAGATTTTTGTAAATCCCATCCAAATTCGGATATTCGCAATGAAAACTGGTAAAGAACTCAAACCCGGTACCGTGATCCGTATCGACAACGATCCTTGGCTGGTTCAGAAAGCTGAATTCACCAAGTCGGGCCGTAACAGCGCGATCATGAAGACCAAGCTGAAAAACCTGCTGACCGGTTACAAGACCGAGACCGTCTACAGCGCCGACGACAAGCTGGACGACGTGATCCTTGACCGCAAAGAAGCGACCCTGTCCTTCATCAGCGGCGACAGCTACACGTTCATGGACACCACCGACTACACCATGTACGAACTGAACGCTGAAGACATCGAAGCCGTTCTGCCTTTCGTTGAAGAAGGCATGACCGATGTTTGCGAAGCCGTGTTCTTCGAAGATCGTCTGGTTTCCGTAGAGCTGCCGACCACCATCGTGCGTCAGGTTGACTACACCGAAGGTTCCGCTCGCGGCGACACTTCCGGCAAGGTGATGAAGCCTGCCAAACTGAAGAACGGTACCGAGCTGTCGGTTGCTGACTTCATCGAAATCGGCGACATGATCGAGATCGATACCCGCGAAGGCGGTTCCTACAAAGGCCGTGCCAAATAAGCACTGCTTGAGGAATGAAAAAGCCCGACCATTGAGTCGGGCTTTTTTGTGCCTGTTTGTAGGAGCCCGGCTTGCCGGCGAAGGCGTATTCGAGATCGCTTTCGCCGGCAAGCCGGGCTCCTACAGAAAAAGCGTGTTATTTCAGATGTTGCTTGAGCTCTTCAGAGGCCTGCAACATCGCCGATCGCACCGCCGGCACCTGGCTCACCACGTTGAGCAAACCGTAGTCGTGGATCATGCCGTTGTAGCGAACCGATGTCACCGCCACGCCAGCCTCGTCGAGTTTGCGGGCGTAGGCTTCACCTTCGTCGCGCAACACGTCGGCACCGGCGGTCTGCACCAATGCTGGCGGCAACCCTTTCAACTGGGCAGTGGTTGCGCGCAGAGGTGAGGCGTAGATTTCGTTACGCTGGTTGGCGTCGGTGGTGTAGTTATCCCAGAACCACTTCATCGCATTTTTGGTGAGGAAGTGCCCTTCGGCATACTGGTTGTAGGAAGCGGTTTCGAAGTTGGCATCCGTGACCGGCCACAGCAACACCTGGAACTTGATTGCCGGAGTGCCCTTGTCCTTGGCCATCAGCGCAACCACCGCCGCCATGTTGCCGCCGACACTGTTGCCGGCTACTGCCAGGCGCTTGCCATCGACGTTGATCTCCTTGCCGTGCTCGGACACCCATTTCGTCGCGGCGTAAGCCTGGTTGATCGCCACCGGGTAATGGGCTTCCGGAGATGGCGTGTAGTTCACGAACACGGCCGCGGCACCCGAACCCGTCACCAGATCACGCACCAGCCGCTCGTGGGTCGGGAAATCCCCCAGCACCCAGCCACCGCCGTGGAAGAACATGAACACGGGCAGCTCACCCTTGACCCCGGCCGGCTTGACGATGGTCAGGTTCAGCGGTTGGCCGTCGACTTGAATGGTCTTCTGGCTGACATCGACTTTTGGCAGCGTCAGTTTCACCCCGGCCTGTGCACCCGTCAGCACGGCGCGGGCGTCTTTCGGGCTGAGTTGTTCAAGCGGCTTGCCGGTACCTGCATTCAGCACATCGAGGAATGCCTGGGTGTTGCGTTCAACGTCGCCGGCGAATGCACTGTGCACGGACAGGGCGAGAAGGGTACCGGTCAAGACTTTGCTGAAAGCGTTCATGTTCGTTTCCTGTTCGGGCCTGGGTGATCAGCGGTTAGACGGTGACGTGCAGACGTACTTCGACGTTGCCGCGGGTGGCGTTGGAGTACGGGCAGACCTGGTGGGCCGCATCGACCAGGGTTTGTGCGTCGGCTTGTTCAAGCCCTGGCAGGCTGATGTGCAGGTCGATGTCCAGGCCGAAACCGCCAGGGATCTGGCCGATGCCGACGTGGGCGGTGATCGAGGCGTCGTCGGGGATCTTGCGTTTGGTCTGGCTGGCGACGAATTTCAGTGCGCCGATGAAGCAGGCGGAGTAGCCGGCGGCGAACAGTTGCTCCGGGTTGGTCGCCGCGCCGCCAGCACCGCCGAGTTCTTTCGGGGTGGCGAGCTTGACGTCGAGAATGTTGTCGCTGGAGATCGCACGACCGTCACGGCCACCGGTGGAGGTTGCGATTGCGGTGTAGAGAGTTTGCATGGTGAAAGCCTCGTTCGGGTCTGGTTAGTTGCGCTAAATGTTTGCGCGCTAAGTAAGTGCGAAATAAATGTATCGCGCTAATGTTTAGTGCGCAAGATAAATTTTGAAAAAAATGCAGATCAGCTGATTTTCCAGCACAAGCGCAAAACAAACTGTGGGATTTTCGGTGGTTTGAAAGTCAGAGGTTTTCTTGCAGATGCCGACGCAGTTCCTGCAGTTCCGCTTGAAGCTTTTGCAGTCGCTCCAGGGTCATCCCACTGGCGCCGAGGATGCACTGGGGAATGCCCCGGGCCTTGTCGCGCAAGGCACGGCCCTGTTCGGTGAGTTCGACGATCACCACGCGCTCGTCCTCACGGCTGCGGGTGCGGCTGAGCACGCCTTCGGCTTCCAGGCGCTTGAGCAGCGGGGTCAGCGAGCCGGGATCGGTCAATAGGCGCGCGCTGATTTCACCTACGGTCAAGCCGTCCTGTTCCCACAGCACCATCATCGCCAGGTATTGCGGATAAGTCAGGCCCAACGCCTGCAGCAAGGGTTTGTAGACCTTGGTCAGCATCAGCGAAGTGGAATGCAGGGCGAAGCAGGCCTGATTGTCCAGCAGCAGGTCGTCGCAGTTATCCGGGGTGTCGCGCTTGGTGGTCATTTGGAAGCCTTGATCAGTGATCCTGATAAAACTAGCGGTCAAATCTTTAACGCGCCAGCAATTTTCGACTAATGCCGGCCCAGGTTGGTTTGCAACGCCAGGTCCCAGGGCGGAATGGGGCTGAAGCGGGTTTTCAGATACTCCAGCAACAGGCGGCTGCGAGAGTTAGGCTGCTGCTGCAGTCGCAAGGCGTAGATCCCGGAGCTTTCCGGTTTCGGCAGGCCGTTTTCGCAGAACAACGGCAGCAGTTCGCCACGCAACAGGTATTCGCTGACGAGCCAGGTCGGCAGGTGGGCGATGCCCAGGCCGGCCAGTGCGCTGTAGATCAGCGCTTCGGCATTGTTGGCGCTCATGCGCACGCGCGACGGCCGATGCAGTTGCATCTGGCCATCCCGTTCGAAGCGCCAGGCGAAGGGCGGGGCCAGGCCGGCCCAGTCGAGGCCGTCATGTTCGACCAGCTGCGCCGGATCTTTCGGCACGCCGCGGCGCTGCAAGTAGTCGGGGCTGGCGCAGGCGACACGCACCATGCTCGCCAGCGGCGTGGCCACCAACCGCGTATCGGCCAATTGCCCGGCGCGCAACACCAGGTCGACCTTGCCCAGGTTCAAGCCCTGCATGTCGACAAAACTGTCGATCAGCTGCAATTGCACGTCGAGGCCGGGATAAAGCAGCAGGAAATCGGCAATCACCGGTGCCAGATGTCGCCGCCCGAACGCAGCCGGTGCGTCGATACGAATCAGGCCTTCCGGAGCACTGCTCAGGGACACCGCTTCGGCCCGGGCCAAGCGCAGTTCGGCGACTATCCGCCGTGCCCGTTCGGCAAACGCCAGCCCCGCCGGCGTCGCGCGCACCGCGTGGGTACTGCGAATGAACAACTGGCTGCCGACGGCGCTTTCCAGGCTGTCGATGCGCCGCGCCACTGCCGAGGGCGTCAGGGGATGACGGCGGGACGCTGCGGAAAAGCTGCCGGTTTCCAGCACATCCAGAAACAGACCCAGTTGTTCGGTCAGTTGATTGGGATTCATGTTTGGCTCGATGCTTGTGCGAGTTTGGCATAGCCATTGTGCGTTGCTGTGCGTTTCCCCGCTAGAACCAGTTGCGTAGGATGAATCGCCTGACGTGTGGAGAAATGCGCTGTGATTGAATTTGTGTTGTATCTGGTATTCGGCGCGGCCCTGGGAACCCTCGGCGGCCTGTTTGGCATTGGCGGGGGATTGATCGCGATTCCGTTGCTGGGCGTGTTGTGCGGTCTCGATCAGCAGATTGCCCAAGGGACGGCGCTGGTGATGGTGGTGCCGAACGTGATGTTGGCGCTATGGCGCTACCACCAGCGCAACAGGATCGAGTTGCGCCACGCACTGCCGCTTGCGTTGATGGGATTCTGCTTCGCCTGGCTTGGATCGATCTGGGCGGTGGGAGTCGATGCGCAAACCATGCGTATCGGATTTGTCGCATTCCTGGTCGCACTTTGCGCCTACAACCTCGCGCGGATGTTCATGGCCAGCACGCCGCCTTCGGCGCAGATGAACCATTCATGGCCCTGGCTGGGCGTACTCGGTGCGGCATCCGGCACCATGGGCGGTTTGTTTGGCGTGGGCGGGGCCGTGGTGGCAACACCGGTGTTGACCAGTGTGTTCGGCACCACCCAGGTGGTTGCCCAGGGCCTGTCCCTGGCACTGGCGCTACCGAGCACCAGCGTCACCCTGATTACCTATGGGGTGCATCACCAGGTGAACTGGATGATTGGTGTGCCACTGGCGATCGGTGGGTTGATGAGCATCAGTTGGGGCGTGAAGATCGCCCACAGCCTGCCGGAGCGCCTGCTGCGCACCTTGTTTTGCGGCTTTCTGCTGTTATGTGCGGTCATGCTTGTTTTTAAAGCTTGAAGCCTTCGACGATGTGCTCGGCCAGGCACTCGGTGATCGGTGACGGATTATGCAGGTTGCGCACCAGCATGATGCTGGCCTCGGGCAGCACCGGCAGATCCTCGGCTTCACCGAGGATGCGCATGTCCGCGGTGATCAGGCTTTCCAGTTGCGCGGTGACCGCCAGGCCGGCGCTGACCACCGCCATGATGGCCGACAGGCTGTCGCTGTTATACGCCACGCGATAATCGCGCCCTTGGGCATCGAGGGCGTTGCAGGCCCACATCCGGCAGAAGCAATCACTGTTGAACATCGCCAGGGGCAAGGGCGTCTGTTCGTGGGCGCTGTAGCACTGCGCCTCAGCCCAGACAAAACGTTCCTTGCGCAACAACTGGCCGATTTCGCTGCCCGGCTCGCGAGTGACGATGGACAAGTCCAGGTCCTGGCGCATCAGCAGTTGTTTTGATGATTCACAGTGCACTTCGATCTGCACCAGCGGGTAGGACTGGGCAAACTGGCGCAATATCCCTGGCAGAAAACGCATCACGTAGTCGTCCGGGGTACCGATGCGCACCGTGCCGACCATGTGTGGCTCACGCAGGGTGTTGAACACCTCGCTGTGCAGCTTGAGGATTCGCCGCGCATAACCCAGCAACACCTGGCCTTCGGCTGTGAGCCGCACCTGGCGTCCGTCGCGCTGGAACAACTGGCGCTGCAGCACATCTTCTTCCAGCCGCTTCATCTGCATGCTGACAGCTGACTGGGTGCGATGGACCAATTCACCGGCGCGGGTGAAACCACCCTGGTCGGCGATGGCGACAAAGGTGCGCAGCACTTCGGTATCGATACTCGGGTAGGCCGACATGCATCAATCTCCGAGATGGTTACCATCAGAAACATTCGTTGGATTGATCTTAGTCCCGGGCAGAGACTTGAGCCATCCAAACGGAGGGCAACAAGATGAAAGGTCAACATGAAATCCATGGCGCTGAAAAACATTCGGTTCACCTGATTTCCGATCTGTTGCACAAGGTCGGCCGCTGGTACGAGCTGCACCGTGAGCGCGAAATGCTGGCGAGCATGAGTGATGAAGCGTTGAAGGACATCGGCTTGAGTCGTGCCGACGTCGCTCACGAAGCAGAACTGCACTTCTGGCAAGACCCGATGGGCAATGGAAAGTAGGCTCGACACCCCATGAAATGTCCCGACACTACCCCGTCATCCCGGCAAAGGCCCGGGCTGACGGGGTTGTCGCGAGCCCGAAACAGATGGTCATAGAGCTTTGCTGGAGCCTGTTTTTACACTGGCCGAAGATCCTCTCCCCAACATCGAGGAGTGGTGTCATGGAACGACGAAGCATTGAAGGAATACGCGCGAGGCATGGCGTGCGAACTGCACTCCACAGACTTCGAGAGCCAGTCTGGGCAGCGATCACACGACTGCAGCGCTGGCGCCAACTGAGCAGGGATCGCAGCGAGCTGGCGCAATTGAGCGATGACTGCCTGCGCGATATTGGCTTGAGTCGAGCCGATGTCCGCCGGGAGGCGACTCGCCCGTTCTGGGATGATCCACTCAAGCGATGAGACGTGGCCATTGGCGTTTTTCCCGCCTGCCGCTAAGGTGGGGAGAGCCTTGCCGATGAGCCTTCAGATGCCTGCTTCCCTGTCTTTTTCCTTGAAACAAGCCAGACGCCTGGCGCTGGCCGCCCAGGGTTTTGCCGGGCGCCAGTCACCAGCGTCGGTCAAGCCTGCCGCGATCAACCGCTTGATCGAGCGCCTGGGCATTTTGCAGATCGACTCGGTCAATGCACTGGTGCGCTCGCACTACCTGCCGCTGTTTTCCCGGCTTGGGCATTATTCAGCCGACTTGCTCGACCGGGCGGCCTGGAGCCAGGGGCGACACCGTACCTTGTTCGAGTACTGGGGGCATGAAGCGTCCCTGCTGCCCTTGTCGCTGTACCCGCTGATGCGCTGGCGCATGGGGCGGGCCAGCCGTGGCGAAGACATTTATCAACAACTGGCGCGTTTCGGCCGCGAACAGCAGGACACGGTGCGCCGGGTGCTGGCCTGCGTTGAAGAGCGCGGTGCGTTGGGTGCCGGCAGCCTGTCGACCCGCCAGGAACGGGCAGGGCCCTGGTGGGACTGGAGCGCGGAAAAGCATGCGCTGGAATGGTTGTTCGCCGCCGGCGAGGTGACAGTGGCTGGCAGGCGTGGCTTCGAACGGCTTTATGACCTGCCGGAGCGGGTCATTCCTTCGCAGGTTCTGGCACAGCCGCTGCTCAATGAAGCCGAGGCCCAGTGCGGTTTGCTGCTGCATGCCGCGACAGCCTTGGGCGTGGGTACCGAAAAGGACTTGCGCGACTACTTCCGTCTGAATCCTGCCGACAGTCGTCCGCGTCTGGCGGAGTTGGTCGAGGATGGCGAGTTGCTCATCTGCGAAGTCCAGGGCTGGAAGCAACCGGCCTATTGCCTGCCCGGGCCCAAGGTGCCGCGCAAGGTCGAGGCCAGCGCGTTGCTGTCACCTTTTGATTCGCTGATCTGGGAGCGCAGCCGTACCGAGCGCCTGTTCGATTTTCGCTACCGGCTGGAGATCTACACGCCGCCGGACAAGCGGGTCTATGGCTATTACGTGCTGCCGTTTCTTCACAATGAGCGGATTGCCGCGCGGATCGACCTGCGTGCCGAGCGGGTTGCCGGGCGGTTGGCGGTGCATGCAGTGCATGAGGAGGAGGCGGGGTTGGATGACGAGGGGATGCTTGCGTTGGCTATTAATCTGCGACGTATGGCGGATTGGTTGGGGCTGGAGCGAGTTCAGTTGAATTGCCCTAGGGCGAGCGCGTACAGGTTGCGGGTGGCATTGGCACAGATAGAGGGATGAATGATCTGGCCCAATCGCCAGCAGGCTGGCTCCCACATTGGACCTGTGTCGTACACAAAACCCATGTGGGAGCCAGCCTGCTGGCGATAGCGGTACATCAGGTGATCAAAAACTACCGCCGAACTTGCTTCAAAGTTTCAGCAATCAAAAACGCCAGCTCCAGCGACTGATCGGCATTCATCCGCGGGTCGCAATGGGTGTGGTAGCGATCCGACAAGCCGTCCTCGGTGATCGGCCGCGCACCACCGATGCACTCGGTGACGTTCTGCCCGGTCATCTCGATGTGGATGCCGCCGGCGTAACTGCCTTCGGCTTCGTGGACCTGGAAGAACTGCTTCACTTCGCCAAGGATCTGCGCGAAGTCGCGGGTCTTGTAGCCGCTGCTGGCCTTGATGGTGTTGCCGTGCATCGGGTCGGAACTCCACAGCACCTGTCGGCCTTCACGCTGCACGGCGCGGATCAGCTGTGGCAAATGATCGCCGACCTTGTTCGCGCCCATCCGTGCGATCAGGTTCAGGCGACCGGGATCGTTGTCGGGGTTGAGCACGTCGATCAGGCTGATCAGGTCTTCGGGGTTCATGCTCGGGCCGACCTTGACCCCGATCGGATTGTTCACCCCGCGCAGGAATTCGACATGCGCGCCGTCGAGCTGGCGGGTGCGGTCGCCGATCCACAGCATGTGCGCCGAACAGTCGTAATAATCGTTGGTCAGGCTGTCGCGACGAACGAAGGCTTCCTCATAATTGAGCAGCAGCGCTTCGTGGGCGGTAAAGAAACTGGTTTCGCGCAGTTGTGGCGAGCTGTCCATGCCACAGGCGCGCATGAACGCCAGGGTTTCATCGATGCGGTCGGCCAGGTGGCTGTACTTTTCCGCCAGGGCCGAGTTGGCAATGAAATCGAGGTTCCACTTGTGTACCTGGTGCAGGTCGGCAAACCCGCCCTGGGCGAAAGCGCGCAGCAGGTTCAGGGTGGCGGTGGACTGGTGGTAGGACTGCAGCAGGCGTTCCGGGTCCGGCACGCGGCTCTTTTCATCGAAACCGATGCCGTTGACGATATCGCCACGGTAGGCCGGCAGTGTCACGCCGTCGATGGTCTCGTCATTGGCCGAACGAGGCTTGGCGAACTGTCCGGCCATGCGTCCAACCTTGACCACCGGGCAACCGGCAGCGAACGTCATGACAATGGCCATTTGCAAGAGCACCTTGAAGGTGTCGCGGATCTTCGCGGCGGAAAACTCGGCGAAACTTTCGGCGCAGTCGCCGCCCTGCAGCAAGAACGCGCGCCCCTGGGTCACTTCGGCAAACTGACGGCGCAATTCCCGGGCTTCCCCGGCAAACACCAGCGGCGGGTAGCTGGCCAGGGTCTGCTCGACGTGCTGCAGATGCGCCGCGTCGGGGTATTGGGGTTGTTGCTGGATCGGCAGGGCGCGCCAGCTGTCAGGGCTCCAGGGTTGGCTCATCATGGTCTCTAGTGTTTTCCGCTCGGACGTCCATGTTATCAGCAAATTAGTGCGTGACCTGTTCCCGTCGCTTCGCCGACAATCGCGCCTTTGCCGCTTCCGCTGCGGTTTATCGCGTTGCTGTTTGCCCAAGAAGGCCCGGTGACGATCAGGAGACGAAATGACTGAGGAGCGCGTCGAGCATCTGCTCGCCGAGGTGCAGGACGAATTTGGCGTGATCCGCGTGCTGGAAGTGGCCGATTACCGTTTTCTCGAATTCGGTGATGCCATCGAGCAAAGTTGCGTGTTCACCGCTGATCCGAGCTGGCTCGAGTACGACTATACCCGGGCGATGCTGATTGGCGCGCTGTGCCATGAACAGCCGGAAAGCGCGCTGTTCCTGGGGCTCGGTGCCGGTACGCTGACCCAGGCCTGCCTCAAGTTCCTGCCGTTGGAAGATGTCGAAGCCATCGAGCTGCGCCCGGATGTGCCGCGCCTGGCGATCGAATACCTGGGGCTGGACGATGATCCGCGCCTGTATATCCGCGTGGGCGATGCCCTGGAGCTGCTCGACACCGCTGAACCTGCCGACCTGATTTTCGTCGACCTGTATACCGACGTCGGTCCGGGTGTCGGGCACCTGGCCTGGTCGTTCCTGGAAAACTGCCAGAAACGCCTGAATCCGGGAGGCTGGCTGGTGATCAACCAATGGGCCACCGACGATGGCAAGCCACTGGGCGCTGCGTTGCTGCGCGGGCTTTATCACCGACATTACTGGGAGCTGCCGGTGAAGGAGGGCAACGTGATCCTGATCGTGCCATCGGAGCTGGACCAGGTGGTGGATATGCAGGCCCTGACCGCCCGGGCCGAAGCGCTGGCGCCGCGGTTGGGGTATTCGTTACAGTCGTTGATCAAGGCGATTCGCCCGGCGACATGAAGATCACCTGTAGGAGCTGCCGCAGGCTGCGATCATTTGATTTTAA
>NZ_CATKQQ010000004.1:0-167818 GCF_949767605.1 Pseudomonas sp. IT-P218 | reverse complement strand
GGATTGGGTTCGGCCGCGAGCGATGGGTTGGCTGTGAGGCTGCCTTCGCTGGCAAGCCAGCTCCTACAGGGGGGCATGCGTCGGATCTCGATCCCACTACGAGATTTTCAAGGGTATTGCATGTCCTTGAACCAGCTCATTTTTTTTAATCCGCTCGAACGGTTGTAACTTCGTCTCAGATAGGTACAATGGCGCGGCTCGCCGTCAGGTGAGCGTCGTTATGGTGACCCCATCGGTCCCCCCGCAACGATCAGCCGTGAACCCGGTCAGGCCTGGAAGGGAGCAGCCGCAGCGGTGACATTGTGTGCCGGGGTGTGGCTGGTGGGGTTACCACCTTAACGAACCGCGAGACCCTCTCTCGCGTTATTTGCCTCGAACCATTTTTCCTGTACTGCCATGGCATCTGCCCATAGCGGTTTTTTGTCGTCCGTGATTTTCCTGCGACATGGAAAAAGGAGGGCGACCTGTCGAGCGCGACACGTCGGTCTCCTTTGTTCTTTTCTGGCTCTAAGGCTTGGACAAGGCCTGGTCAACCGCTGCAATCAGCTTTCCCAGATCCTTTGGGGGGGCTTTATGTATGACATCGAACAGATACGCCCGCTGTTCGTCTTCATCGCCAAGGTCGGCGAAAAAGGCTTTCAGCTTCACCCCCAGCACATTGGCAAACATGAACAGTGCATCCACGCTGGGGGTATAGGTGCCGGTTTCGAAGCGGCTGATGGTTTTGGGGTCAAAACCGGTTTTTTCGCCTAGTTCAGCCTGAGTAAGCCCCGCGACCTTGCGGTACCGCCGGATGGCTGGACCCAAACTTGAAATGTGCATCGCTCAATTCCCATTTAGAATCAAGAACTTAACGATAGATTTTCGCATTAGACAACTGCATGATCCATCACCTTGCTTTTCAAAATGTGATGTATTTCGTAGAATTGCCGCGCTAATGCGACATTGAATGAGCTTGTTTCAGATTATGGAACGATGTGAAAAAGCCATCAGTGCGCGTTCACGCAAGGCGGCGAGAGCTCTTGCACAATATTACCAGCATCGGTGTTGCTGCCTTGAACGGGTTCCACCGCCAGCGACAGCGAGCCTGACTCATGGATGAGAAGTACCGCAGGGCGGTGGATGCCGCCGCGATTTTTTCCGAGACCGATCTGAGCGGCCGGATCACCCACGTCAATGACCAGTTTTGCGCAGTGTCCGGCTATAGCCGTGAAGAATTGCTTGGTCAAAACCATCGCATGCTCAATTCCGGTATGCACGCCACTGAATTTTTCGTCGAGATGTGGCGCACCATCGCCCTGGGTCAGATCTGGAAGGGCGAGATCTGCAATCGCGCCAAGGATGGCAGCCTGTATTGGGTCGACAGCACCATGGTGCCGGTGATCGATAGCGCCACCGGGCGGGTCGAGAGGTATCTGTCGATTCGGTTCGACATCAGTGAAAAACGGCAACTCCTGCATTCCCTGCAATGGCGGGTAGGCCATGACGTGCTCACCGGGCTGCCCAATCGTGCATTTCTCTCGGATCTGCTCGATCAGGCGCTGGAGTTCTCCCGCCAGGAGAACATTGCGCTGGCGGTGTGCATGCTTGATCTCGATGGCTTCAAGGCGGTCAACGATGGCTACGGACATGCCACGGGCGATCTGCTGCTGGTGGAGGTGGCCAAGCGCCTGCGCAACATCGTGCGTGGCGAGGATGTGGTCGCGCGGCTGGCAGGTGACGAGTTCGTCCTGGTGTTGCGGTACGTTCACGATCTGCCGCAACTGCGGGCGGCGCTGAACCGGGTGCTGGGAGCCATATCGGTACCGTATTCGCTGCATGGCAAGGACATCCATGTGTTTGCCAGCATTGGCGTTACGCTCTTTCCTGACGATAACGAAGATGCCGGGACCCTGTTGCGGCATGCCGACCAGGCCATGTATGTGGCCAAGCAGAGCGGTCGCAAGCGCTTTCATATATTCGACGTGACCCGCGACCGTGAGGTCAAGGCCACTCACGAGACGGTCGAGCGGGTACGGCAGGCGCTGGTGGACGGCGAACTGCGCCTGCATTTCCAGCCCAAGGTCAACATGCGCCGTGGCCGGGTCGTCGGCTTCGAGGCATTGCTGCGCTGGGAGCATCCGCAAAACGGCCTGGTGCGCGCATGGGAATTTCTACCCCAGGTGGAAGAGACAGACCTGATCATCGATATCGGTGAATGGGTCATCGATCAGGTGTTGGCCCAGTTGGATCGATGGCAACAGGATGGGCATGACTGGCCGGTGAGCATCAATATTGCGGCGCGGCATTTTCAGCGGGCGGATTTCGTGGAACGGCTCCAAAACCTGTTGGCGCGGCACGATCGGGTCGCGCCGCAGCGCCTTGACCTGGAGATCGTCGAGTCGGTCGCAGTCGAGAACATCCAGCATGTCAGTGCGTGCCTGCAGGCCTGCCAGGCGCTGGGGGTGCAGTTTTCCCTGGGGGATTTCGGCACCGGCTACTCATCCCTGAGTTACCTCAAGCGCCTGCGCACCCAGACCATCAAGATCGACAAGTCCTTTGTGCGCGACATTGTTCACGACGGTGATGACCTGGCCTTGACCACGGCCGTGATCGGCCTGGCCCGGGCATTTGGTCGCCAGGTGGTCGCCGAGGGGGTGGAAAGTATCGAGCACGGTGAGCTGCTGTTGCATCTTGGCTGCGAAGTGGCCCAGGGGGATTTCATTGCGCAGCCGATGCCGGCCGTCGATGTGCCGGGCTGGGTCGCCGGTTTTGTCGCGCCAGCGCAATGGCGGGTGGCGCAGGCAACCGGTCACGGCCTGGCTTCAGCCTTGCCGCCAATGTAGAGCCGAATGATGTCATCGATCTCCCCAGACATCTTCATCCGCAGCAGGGTGCGCAGAATGCGCTGCACCGGCACCTTGGGATCATTGCGCACATAGCAGCCGACGTTTTGTTCCTGCAGCAGCGCCACCCTTTGCAGTTGCTGCTGGGGTAGCAATCGCTGGTTGAACCAGTCCAGGGTCCATTGGTTGCTGACCGCATAACGGTTGCGCCCGGCATGCAGCTTCTCCAGCACTTGTTCCTGGTTGCGTGCATCGTCGCGCTGCAGTCGGTTGGCGTCGAACAGCGGTTGCAGGGCCGGGTAGCTGTAACCGAGTACCGTGCCGATCGATTGATGGGCCAGGTGAGTCGGATTCACTGACGTCGGAGCGCCGGACTGGCTGATCAGCAAGTCGGGTTGCGTCCAGAGCGGAATGCTCCAGATATAGTCGCCGGACTGGTTCGGCGTCCAGGACTGCGCGGCGTAGCAGCGAATGTCCACCTCGCCATGCTCCATGGCGCTCTGCACCCGTCCGCGGGGCAATACGTGAAACTGCGCCGGTACGCCGACCTGGGTGGCGAGGCTGAGCATCACGTCATACAGGATGCCCTGGGTCGGCCGCCCTCGTTCGAGTTGCACCATCGGCATGGCCCAACTGTCAGGTATCACGAAGCGCAACGGCGCGTCAGCGGCCGCCCCGTCCAGGCTGATCAACAGCAGTGCCCCCAAGCCCAGCCGCATAAACGCTCCGATAAATCCTTCCAAAGAGCAGCTTAGCCAGATTAGACGAGCGCACCGGATGCAATTTGTGCCTTGCTCCGCTAGCATTAGCCGCTTCTGCTTCCTTCGCTGCGACGGTTTTCGATGAGTTATCAGGTTCTTGCACGTAAATGGCGTCCGCGCTCGTTCCGCGAAATGGTCGGCCAGACCCATGTGCTCAAGGCTCTGATCAATGCCTTGGACAGCCAGCGGCTGCACCACGCGTACCTGTTCACCGGTACGCGCGGGGTCGGCAAGACCACCATTGCGCGGATCATCGCCAAATGCCTGAACTGTGAAACAGGTATCACTTCAACGCCTTGTGGCGAGTGTTCGGTGTGCCGCGAGATCGATGAAGGGCGCTTCGTCGACCTGATCGAGATCGACGCCGCCAGCCGTACCAAGGTCGAGGACACCCGCGAGCTGCTCGACAACGTGCAGTACGCCCCCAGCCGCGGGCGCTTCAAGGTCTACCTGATCGACGAAGTGCACATGCTCTCCAGCCATTCCTTCAATGCGCTGTTGAAAACCCTCGAAGAGCCGCCGCCCTACGTCAAGTTCATCCTGGCCACCACCGACCCGCAGAAACTTCCTGCAACGATTCTTTCCCGTTGCCTGCAGTTCTCCCTGAAGAACATGACCCCGGAGCGGGTCGTCGAGCATTTGAGCCATGTGCTGAGCGTCGAGAACGTACCGTTCGAAGACGACGCGCTGTGGTTGCTCGGTCGTGCCGCCGACGGTTCGATGCGCGATGCCATGAGCCTCACCGACCAGGCTATCGCCTTCGGTGAAGGCAAGGTCATGGCCGCTGACGTGCGGGCGATGCTCGGTACCCTCGATCATGGTCAGGTCTATGACGTCCTGCATGCGTTGATCGAAGGCGACGCCAAGGCCTTGCTCGAAGCGGTCCGCCACCTGGCTGAACAGGGCCCGGACTGGAACGGCGTGCTCTCGGAAATCCTCAATGTGCTGCACCGTGTCGCCATTGCCCAGGCCTTGCCTGAAGGCGTCGACAACGGTCACGGCGACCGCGACCGGGTGCTGGCCCTGGCCCAGGCCTTGCCGGCCGAAGACGTGCAGTTCTATTACCAGATGGGCTTGATCGGCCGCCGCGACCTGCCGCTGGCGCCAGACCCCCGTGGCGGCTTTGAAATGGTGCTGTTGCGCATGCTGGCGTTCCGCCCCGCCGATACTGCGGACGCGCCGAGGCAACCGCTAAAGACAGTGGGGATCAGCCAGGCCACGGTTGATTCCGCCAAATCAGTGGCTGCCACGCCGGTCGTTGCGCCTGTAACCGCTGCGCCTGTTGCAGCCGTGGCTGCGGCACCTGCGCCGGTTGCTCCCGTTGTAGTACCTGAGCCAGTGCCTGAGCCGGTGGTCGAGGCGGTCGTGGTCGAAGAAGTGGTCGACCTGCCGTGGAATGATCCAGTCGAGCCTGCAGTCGTGCAGCAGCCGGCGGTCGAGCCGGTGCTGGAAACCGCCAGCGAGCAGCCCGAGTTGCCGCCGATGCCGCTGCCGACGCCGGACAGCGTGGTGCCGGACGCGCCGGAGTGGGCCGCCGCGCCCATTCCAGAACCGTCGGTGGCCGAAGTCGATGCCGCCACGCCGGGCATGGACCTGGATGACGAGCCGCCGCTGGACGAAGATTACATCGAGCCAGACATGGACTCGGCCTACAGCTACCTCGACGAGTTGGCCAGCGAGCACGCCGCCGAGCCGGCCGCAGAACCCGAGCCTGAGCCCGCCGCGGCGCCTGCCACCGGCCTGGCCCTGCAATGGCTCGAGCTGTTCCCGAACCTGCCGATCTCCGGCATGACCGGCAGCATCGCCGCCAACTGCACGCTGATCGCCGTCGATGGCGACAATTGGTTGCTGCACCTGGACCCGGCCCACAGCGCCTTGTTCAACGCCACGCAACAGCGGCGCCTCAACGAAGCGTTGAACCAGTATCACGGGCGCACCCTGACCCTGACCATGGAGCTGATCAAGCCCGAGCAGGAAACCCCGGCCCAGGCGGCGTCCCGTCGGCGTGCCGACCGTCAGCGCGAGGCCGAGGAGTCAATCCATGGTGATCCGTTCATCCAGCAAATGATGCAGCAGTTCGGTGCGGTCATCCGTAACGATACTATTGAACCTGTCGAGGCCCTGGTCAGTCAGGGCTAATAACTGAAGGCGCTCGCCCGAGCGGGCCGGGCGCCGTTTTAATCCAAGTACTTTTGAGGTGATTCCCATGATGAAAGGTGGCATGGCCGGCCTGATGAAGCAGGCACAGCAGATGCAGGAAAAAATGGCCAAGATGCAGGAAGAGCTGGCCAACGCCGAAGTCACCGGTAAAGCCGGTGGCGACATGGTCACCGTGGTGATGACCGGTCGTCACGACGTCAAGCGCGTGACCATCGACCCAAGCCTGGTCGAAGGCCTGAGCGAAGATGACAAGGAAATGCTGGAAGCGGTGTTCGCTGCGGCCGTCAACGACGCCGTGCGCAAGATCGAAGCCAACAGCCAGGACAAAATGGGCAGCATGACCGCTGGCATGCAACTGCCACCGGGCATGAAACTGCCATTCTGATTCGCCTTCAGGCCTCAGATGAGTTACAAAAAATGCCAGGCATCGCGCCTGGCATTTTTGTTTCTGGCAGGAAGAAGTGAGGTGTCTGCCCGGGCGCTATCGCCAGCAGGCTGGCTCCCACAGGATCGAAGTGATCCCTGTGGGAGCCAGCCTGCTGGCGATAAAGTCCCCTCGGTCCAACTGAATAAACATCGAACGCCATACCGCCACAAAGGTCTGCTCCCTATACCCCCGAATTCATCGAAAGGAGACGCTGCCATGTCCGACCCAATGACCCTCAACCAACGAATCGTCCTGGCTTCGCGCCCGGTCGGCGCGCCAACACCGGAAAACTTCCGCATGGAGCGCGTCGCGCTCCCCGATCTGGAAGAGGGTCAGGTGCTGCTCAAGACCCTTTATCTGTCGCTGGATCCCTACATGCGTGGGCGCATGAGTGATGCGCCGTCCTACGCCGCGCCGGTGGAAATCGGCGACGTGATGACCGGCGGTGCGGTCAGCCGGGTCGAGCGTTCGCGCCATCCCAAGTTTCATGAAGGGGATCTGGTGGTGGGCGCCACGGGGTGGCAGAGCCACAGCATCAACGACGGTCGCAGTATCATCCCGGTACCGTCGGGTCTGCCCAGCCCGTCCATGGCCCTGGGTGTACTCGGCATGCCGGGCATGACCGCCTACATGGGCTTGATGGACATCGGCCAGCCAAAGGAAGACGAGACCCTGGTGGTCGCGGCGGCATCCGGCGCAGTCGGTTCGGTGGTTGGGCAAGTGGCGAAGATCAAGGGCCTGCGCGTGGTCGGCGTGGCCGGTGGGGCGGAAAAATGCCGCTATGTGGTTGAAGAACTGGGCTTCGATGCCTGCGTCGACCACAAGAGCCCGGACTTCGTCGACGAGCTGGCGCAGGCGTGCCCCAAGGGCATCGATATCTATTACGAGAACGTCGGTGGCAAGGTGTTCGACGCTGTGGTGCCGTTGCTCAACCCCAAGGCGCGGATTCCGCTCTGTGGCCTGATTGCGTCCTACAACGCCAGCGAAGCACCGAGCGGCCCGGATCGCCTGCCGCTGTTGCAGCGCACGTTGCTGACCAAGCGCGTACGGATCCAGGGTTTCATCGTGTTCGACGATTACGGTGATCGCCAGCCGGAATTCATCAGCGCGATGGCGTCGTGGGTGCGCGATGGCAAGGTGAAGTTCCGCGAAGACGTGGTCGATGGCCTGGAGAATGCGCCTGATGCGTTCATCGGCCTGCTCGAAGGCCGCAACTTCGGCAAGTTGGTGGTACGGGTGGCGCCAGCGCAATAATTGACGCTCAACGGAGGCGCGGGTATAAACCGCGTCTCGTTGTTTTCGTCGGACTTTTCCCCATGAGCTTCAGCCCTTTGATTCGCCAACTGATCGACGCCCTGCGAGTTTTGCCAGGTGTGGGTCAGAAAACCGCCCAGCGCATGGCGTTGCAGTTGCTCGAGCGTGATCGCAGTGGTGGCTCGCGCCTGGCACTGGCCCTGAGCCAGGCCATGGACGGGGTCGGTCACTGTCGTCTGTGCCGCACCCTGACCGAAGACGACCTCTGCCCGCAATGCGCCGATACCCGGCGCGACGACACCTTGCTCTGCGTGGTGGAAGGGCCGATGGACGTCTACGCCGTGGAGCAGACCGGTTTCCGTGGCCGCTACTTCGTGCTCAAGGGCCACCTGTCGCCGCTTGACGGGCTTGGCCCGGAGGCGATCGGCATTCCGCAGTTGATGGCGCGGATCGAGGAGGCGGGCACGTTCACTGAAGTCATCCTCGCCACCAACCCGACGGTGGAAGGTGAAGCCACCGCGCACTACATCGCCCAATTGCTCAGCAGCAAAGGCCTGATCGCATCGCGCATCGCCCATGGCGTGCCGTTGGGGGGCGAGCTGGAGTTGGTGGATGGCGGAACGCTGGCGCATTCGTTTGCGGGGCGTAAGCCGATTTCCCTCTAAGTTGTGTGGTGTTTTTACTGACGCCTTCGCGAGCAAGCCCGCTCCCACATGGCATTAGCGGTGCATACAGAACCCCTGTAGGAGCCGGCTTGCTGGCGATGCAGGCGCCTCGGTCTCGCTGATTCACACAATCCTGTTGAAAACCAAGCAAACGCTCGGTTAACTTCGCTGAACCCCTTCAGTGGAGTTCGCCGATTCCTGCCTTCGAGGAATACTTCGACCCCAGCCACCAAATGGTCCGCGACAGCGTAAGACGCTTCGTCGAGCGCGAAATCCTGCCGGACATCGATCAGTGGGAAGAAGCCGAAAGCTTTCCCCGAGAGCTTTACCTGAAAGCCGGCGCCGCGGGCATTCTCGGCATCGGTTATCCACAGAGCCTGGGTGGCAGCCACGAGGGCGATGTGTTTGCCAAGATCGCCGCCAGCGAAGAACTGATGCGCTGTGGCTCCGGAGGCCTGGTGGCGGGGCTGGGGTCGCTGGACATCGGCTTGCCGCCGATTCTCAAGTGGGCCAGGCCGCAAATCCGTGACCGGGTCGTGCCACAGGTGCTGTCCGGCGAGAAAATCAGCGCCCTGGCCGTCACCGAACCCGGCGGCGGGTCCGACGTCGCCAACCTGCAAACCCGCGCCGTGCGTGAGGGCGACTTCTACCGGGTCAGCGGTAGTAAAACCTTCATCACCAGCGGTGTGCGCGCGGATTTCTACACCGTCGCGGTGCGCACCGGCGAGCCGGGTTTTTCCGGCATCAGCCTGTTGCTGATCGAAAAGGGTACACCGGGTTTTACCGTCGGACGGCCATTGAAGAAAATGGGCTGGTGGGCGTCGGACACAGCCGAGCTGTTCTTCGATGATTGCCAAGTGCCCGTAGGCAATCTGATCGGCAGCGAAAACATGGGTTTTGCCTGCATCATGGGCAATTTCCAGAACGAACGCCTGGCCTTGGCCTTGATGGCCAACATGACTGCGCAGCTTGCCCTTGAGGAGAGCCTCAAGTGGGCGCGCGAGCGTGAAGCCTTTGGCAAGCCGATCGGCAAGTTCCAGGTGATCAAGCATCGTCTGGCGGAGATGGCCACGGCACTCGAAGTCTCAAGGGAATTCACCTACCGGCAGGCGGCGAAGATGGCGGCGGGCAAGAGCGTGATCAAGGAGATTTCCATGGCCAAGAATTTTGCCACGGATACCGCAGACCGGATCACCCACGATGCCGTGCAGATCCTCGGTGGCCTGGGTTACATGCGCGAGAGCCTGGTGGAGCGGTTGTACCGGGATAACCGGATTCTTTCGATTGGCGGGGGGACGCGGGAAGTGATGAACGAGATCATCAGCAAGCAGATGGGACTCTGAGGCTTGCTGTGTAGCGACTCACGTCATCGCCGGCAGGCCAGCTCCCACAAGGATCTACGCCGTACGCAAATCCTGCGCATGACACAGAACCCTGTGGGAGCTGGCCTGCCGGCGATAGCGTCAGTACAGTCGCCGCTTACTTATCGGTAAGAGCAAACTGCATCAGGCAAAAAGTAGGAATCCCCATGTCTTCCAGGCGCTGCGACCCGCCCAGCTCCGGCAAATCAATGATCGCCGCCGCTTCATGAACCCGCGCACCCATGCGCCGAACCAGGTTCGCCGCTGCAATCAGGGTGCCGCCGGTGGCGATCAGGTCGTCGAACATCACCACCGAATCGCCTTCGCACAGGCTGTCGGCGTGCACTTCAAGAAACGCTTCGCCGTACTCCGTCGCATAGCCTTCGGCCAGGACGTCGGCTGGCAACTTGCCTTGCTTGCGAAACAGCACCAGCGGCTTGTTCAGCTGATAGGCCAGCACCGAACCGATCAGGAAACCCCGGGCGTCCATGGCGCCGATATGAGTGAAATCCGCCTCGACATAGCGGTGGGCGAAACTGTCCATCACCAGGCGCAGGGCCGTGGGCGACTGGAAGAGCGGGGTGATGTCGCGAAAGATCACGCCGGGCTTGGGAAAGTCGATCACGGGGCGGATGAGGGATTTGATGTCGAAGGAGTCGAAGACCATCGAAGATGTCCTGGCAGGCTGCAAACGACACAGTATAACGGCGGCTGAACCGTTTCGCTCAGCCGCGATCGGCCGAATCAGCCTTCGAGGGAGCCACCGGCCAGGGCGCACAGCTGGATCGGGTCAAGGATGCGGATTTCCTTGCCTTCGGCGGCGATCAGTTCGTTCTGCTGGAAGCGCGTGAACACCCGCGACACGGTTTCCACCGCCAGGCCCAGGTAGTTGCCGATTTCATTGCGCGACATGCTCAGGCGGAACTGATTGGCCGAGAAACCCCGGGCGCGGAAGCGCGCCGACAGGTTGACCAGGAAGGTGGCGATGCGCTCGTCGGCGGTCTTTTTCGACAGCAGCAGCATCATCTGCTGATCGTCGCGAATCTCGCGGCTCATCACGCGCATCAGCTGACGACGCAACTGCGGCAGTTGCAGGGCCAGTTCGTCGAGACGTTCGAAGGGGATTTCACACACCGAGGTGGTTTCCAGCGCCTGTGCCGACACCGGATGCTTTTCGGTGTCCATGCCCGACAGCCCGACCAGTTCGCTCGGCAAGTGGAAGCCGGTGAGCTGTTCTTCGCCGCCATCGCTCAGGTTGAAGGTCTTCAGGGCGCCGGAGCGCACGGCGTAGACCGAGTCGAACCGGTCGCCCTGGCGGAACAGAAACTCGCCCTTTTTCAGCGGGCGTCCCCGTTTGACGATTTCGTCCAGCGCATCCATATCTTCCAGATTCAGAGAAAGTGGCAAACACAGCGGGGCCAGGCTGCAATCCTTGCAATGTGCCTGGGTGTGAGCGCGCAATTTTACTGGCTCGGACATTTCTTCAATCCTTGTGGGAAAACACACATAAGCTGTAAGGGTAACCCACTGTAGGACATTGAGGCCAGCACGCGGCGGATTTGTCGCAGGGATCTAGATCACCCGGGAAAACCTTTGCTGACTGTGTTGCGCAAGGTAGGCATCGAACACCATGCACACCGAGCGCACCATCAAGCGACCTGCCGGCAACACCGTGATGCGTTCGCTATCGAGCTCGATCAGGCCATCCATGGTCATACACTGCAATCGCGGCCAAAGTTCGGCGAAATAGCCTTGAAAATCGATGTTGAAGGCCTGTTCGATGTGGGCGAATTCCAGGCTGAAATTGCAGATCAGCTGCTGGATCACCGCGCGGCGCAAACGGTCATCGGCGTTGCACAGCAGGCCACGGCTGGTGGCCAGTTGTGACGAGGCCAGGGCGTTCTGGTATTGGTTCAGATCGCTGCTGTTCTGGCAGTACAGGTCGCCGATCTGACTGATCGCCGACACGCCCAGGCCAATCAAGTCGCAATGCCCGTGGGTGGTGTAGCCCTGGAAGTTGCGTTGCAGGGTCCCTTCCTCCTGGGCAATCGCCAGTTCATCGTCGGGCAGCGCGAAGTGGTCCATGCCGATGTAGCGGTAGCCGGCGGCGGTCAGTTGCTCGATGGTGCCCTGAAGCATTTGCAGTTTTTGCGCGGGTGTCGGCAGCTCGTTGCTGTTGATGCGCCGTTGCGGCATGAAGCGTTCCGGCAGGTGTGCGTAGTTGAACACCGAGAGCCGGTCCGGTTGCAGGCTGATGACTTCGTCGACGGTGCGGGCGAAGTTTTCCGGGGTCTGCTTGGGCAGTCCGTAGATCAGGTCGATGTTGATCGAGCGAAACTGCAGGGTGCGGGCGGCGTCGATCACTGCGCGGGTTTCCTCCAGGCTCTGCAGGCGATTGACCGCACGCTGCACGGCAGGGTCAAGGTCTTGCAGGCCGATGCTGACCCGATTGAAGCCCAGTTCACGCAGCAGGCCCATGGTCGACCAGTCGGCTTCGCGGGGGTCGATTTCGATGCCGTAGTCGCCGGAATCATCGTCCAGCAGATTGAAGTGTTTGCGCAGGTGGGCCATCAACTGGCGCAACTCGTCGTGGCTGAGGAAGGTCGGTGTGCCACCGCCAAAGTGCAACTGCTCGACTTTTTGTGTCGGGTCGAGGTGGCAGGCGATCAACTGGATCTCCTGTTCCAGGCGCTGCAGATAGGGCAGCGCGCGGCCGCGATCCTTGGTGATGACCTTATTGCAGGCGCAGTAGTAGCAGATGTTCGCGCAGAACGGCACGTGCACGTACAGCGACAACGGGCGCGCGGCCTTGCGGCTGTCGCGCAGGGCATGCAGCAGGTCGAACGGGCTGATCTGGCTGTGGAATTGCACGGCGGTCGGGTAGGAGGTGTAGCGCGGTCCCGCCAGGTCATAACGGCGGATCAGATCGGTGTCCCAACGAATGGCGTCGAGCATCATGCGGGCATTCCCCCGGATAGGCTGGCAGTGTCAGCCACTTTATGCGAGGGCGGGGTGGGGCATCTTGATTTGCATCAAGGAGGATCAAGATCAAAAGATCGCAGCCTTCGGCAGCTCCTACAGGTGTAATGCCATCCCATGTAGGAGCTGCCGCAGGCTGCGATCTTATGCTTTTAATGCCCCATGAGCCAATGCTGATGCGGCCCCGGCAGTGTCCAGATCCCAAACAACATCACCAACAACCCGCCCGCCATGCGCACGCTGCGTTTACGCAACAACGCCGTGACTCGCTCTGCCGCCAACCCGGTGGCAAGCAACACCGGCCAGGTCCCCAGCCCAAACGCCAACATCAACAGCGCACTGTCCAGCGCATTGCCCTGGCTGGCCGACCACAGCAAGGTGCTGTAGACCAGGCCACACGGCAGCCAGCCCCAGAGCGTGCCCAACAGCAGCGCGCGGGGCAGGCTCGACACCGGCAGCAGTCGGTTGGCCACCGGCTGGATATGCCGCCACAGGCCGCGACCGAGGCTTTCGATGCGCGTCAGCCCGCTCCACCAGCCGGCCAGGTACAGGCCCATGGCGATCAGCAGCAGGCCGGCGAGCACACGCATGAACATCGCCGCGGGACTGTTGGCCACCGCCCAGCCGGCCAGGCCGATCAACAGGCCGGCGGCGGCGTAGCTGAGGATGCGCCCCAGGTTGTAGGCCAGCAGCAGGCGAAAGCGGCGGCTGCGTTGCTCCTTGGGGATAGCCAGCGTCAATGCGCCCATCAAGCCGCCGCACATGCCCAGGCAATGCCCGCCACCGAGCAGGCCAAGGATGAGCGCCGACACCAGCAGCGGCGCCAATTCAAGCATGGGGCGGCGCCTTGTCGTCGGGTTTGGGCGGGTGGCCGCTGGCCTCGTCGACCGCCGCGGTGTGGTTCGGGTCCTGGTCGTCGAACAGGATGCTGTGGGCCGGGCCGTCGAGGTCGTCGTACTGACCGCTGTCGACCGCCCAGAAGAAGATGTAGACGGCGATGGCCACGATCAACAGCGCGGCGGGAATCATCACGTAGAGAGCTGGCATCTGGACTCCATGCCCGCGCGGCTCAGGCCGGCAGCGGGCGGGTTGCTGGCGTGGTGCGGGCAGTCGGCGCGCTCGGCAGGCGAGTCAGGCGCAGGGCGTTGAGCACCACGGTCAACGAACTGATCGACATGCCGACCGCGGCCCACACAGGCGTGATCCAGCCGAGGGCGGCGAACGGCAACATGAGGCCATTGTACAGCCCCGCCCACAGCAAGTTCTCGATGATCACCCGACGGGTGCGCCGTGCCAGGCTGAAGGCTTGCACCAGGGCATCGAGGCGGTTGGACAGGAGCACGGCGTCGGCGCTGGTTTTCGCCAGGTCCGTAGCCGAGCCCATGGCCACGCTGATATCGGCGGCGGCCAAGACGGGAACATCGTTGACCCCGTCACCGAGCATCAGCACCTTGCGGCCTTCCTTGTGCAGTTGTTGCAGGACCTGCAGTTTATCGTCCGGGCGCAGGCCCCCACGGGCCTCGTCGATACCCAGCTCGGCCGCGACACTGGCGACCATCGGCGAGCTGTCGCCGGACAGCAACAGGGTGCGCCAGCCGCGTGCCTTGCAAGCGGCGAGCAGGGCAGGGGCGTCGGCGCGCAAACGGTCGTCGAGCACCAGCCACGCCAGCGGCCCCTGGCTATCGCCGAGCAGCAGCCATTGGCCGGCTTCGTCCGGAATGGCCGGCACGGCAGCGCCGCTGAGTGCGCAGACAAAACCGGGCTGGCCGATGCGCAGGCGTTTAGCGCCGACGCGCCCTTCGAGGCCAAGCCCTGGCGTGCTGTGAACGTCCTCGGCGGCCAGCGGCGCGCGACCGAAAGCGCGGGCAATCGGGTGTTCGGAACGGTTCTCCAGGGCCGCGGCGAGACTCAGGCACTGGTCGCTGTCGAGAGTGCCGAGGGGGCGGATCGAGCGCAGCGCCAGGCGACCTTCGGTGAGGGTGCCGGTCTTGTCGAAAATCACCGTGTCGATCTGGTTCAATCCTTCCAGCACATGGCCGCGGGTCAACAACAAACCCAGCTTGTGCAAGGTGCCGGTGGCGGCGGTGAGGGCGGTCGGCGTGGCCAGGGACAGGGCGCAGGGGCAGGTCGCGACCAGCATCGCCAGCACGATCCAGAAGGCCCGCGAAGGGTCCAGCCCCCACCACAGCAGGCCGATGGCGGCGGCGGCGATCAACGACAGCAGCAGGAACCATTGCGCGGCACGATCGGCGATTTCCGCCAGTCGCGGTTTTTCCGCCTGGGCGCGGTCGAGCAGGCGCACGATGGCCGAGAGGCGGGTGTCCTGACCCAGGGCCAGGACTTCGACGGTCAACGGGCCTTCCACATTCAGTGTACCGGCGGTGACGGCGTCGCCCGGGGTGCGTGGCTGCGGAAGGTATTCGCCAGTCAGCAGCGACTCGTCGATGCTTGACTGGCCGTCGAGGATCTTGCCGTCGGCCGGCAGGATCGCCCCCGGATGCACCAGCACCTGATCGCCGACCCGCAGTTCGCTGAGCAGGATGCGCTCGCTCTGGCCGTCGCCACCCAGGCGCAGGCATGAAGCGGGCAATAGATTGACCAGTTGCGCGGTGGCGGCGGCGGTGCGTTCCCGGGCGCGCCGTTCCAGGTAGCGCCCGGCCAGCAGAAACAGCGCAAACATGCCGACGGCATCGAAATACAGCTCGCCGACTCCGGTGATCGAGGTCCAGATCCCGGCGATGTAGGCGCTGCCAATGGCCAGCGACACCGAAACGTCCATGGTCAGGTGCCGGGTGCGCAGGTCGCGCATGGCGCCCTTGAAGAACGGCGCACAACTGTAGAACACGATCGGCGTGGTCAGGAACAGCGCGACCCAGCGCAGGATGGTGTGCAGCTCGGGGCTGAGGTCGATGTTGAATTCCGGCCAGGTGGCCATGGTCGCCATCATCGCCTGGAACCACAGCAGCCCGGCCACGCCGAGCTGGCGCAGGGCCAGGCGGTTCTCGCTGGCCAGTTGTTCGCTGGCGCGGTCGGCCTGGTAGGGGTGGGCGGCGTAGCCGATGTGGCGCAGCTCGGCGAGCACCCGGCTCAGTGGCAATTGCGCGTCGGTCCAGCGCACGTGCAGGCGATGGTTGGACAGGTTCAGGCGTGCTTCGGCAACGGCCGGCAAGGTGCGCAGGTGTTTCTCGATCAGCCAGCCGCAGGCGGCGCAACTGATGCCTTCGATCAGCAGGGTGGTTTCGGCCAGTTCGCCTTCGTGGCGAACGAAGGGCTGTTGCACATCGGCGCGGTCATACAGCGCCAGTTCATCGACCAATTGCACCGGCAGTGCTTCGGGGTTGGCCGAGGCTTCGCTGCGATGCTGGTAATAGCTCTCCAACCCGCCGGCGACAATGGCCTCGGCCACGGCCTGGCAGCCCGGGCAGCAGAATTCGCGGGACTCCCCGAGCACGGCGGCGGTGAAGCGGCTGCCCGCCGGGACGGGCAGGGCGCAGTGGTAGCAGGGGGTTGGGGTGGTCATTCAAAATTGTCCGGGGAGGGCGCTATCCCTGTAGGAGCTGACGAGTGAAGCGAGGCTGCGATCTTTTGATCTTAACAAGCAAGATCAAAAGATCGCAGCCTGCGGCAGCTCCTACATTGAAGCGCGAAGCGCAGCTTTCTATTTCTTCAGGTCTTCCGCGCCTTGCAGCGGCTCGTCACCCAGCAGCAGCTCTTTGTCGTGGTTGACCAGTTCTTCCTCGAACATGCGCCAGATGTGGTCATCCTGGCTGCCGAGCAATTCGATGAAGCGGCGGCCTTCGATCTTGTCGCTCAGCTGGCCGATATAGCGGCCCTGTTCGGTATCGCTGCGGGTGAGGGTGATCTTGCGGTCCTTCTCCGGTTGCGTCGGCGAGATCAGGTTCAGCTCAAGCGTCGCCGGCTGGCTGTTGCCGCTCAGGCGCAGGTCGACTTCACCGGTCACGTCATCCAGGTGAATGCTGGCGCGCATCAACAGGGTCTGCGCCAGCAGTTCACGGTCGAGCGAACGGTTGATGCCTTTGCCAGCCTCGTAGTAGTTGTCGTTGACCAGGTTGTCCGGGTTTTTCACCGCGATGGTCACCATGGACAAGGTCAGGGTCACCGAGCAGGCCAGGATCCCGATGATGATCCACGGCCAAAGGTGCTTGTACCAGGGACTTGCGGCAGTTGCTGCGGGCATGATCACTTCTCTCAACGATTTTGTGGGCCGATGAATCGGCTCTTGGCTTCAACGTGGATGCTGGCGTCATCGGCGTCCTTGAGGATGAATTTCACCTCGTTGGTGCTCGACGGCAATTGTTCCGGGGCCACCGACAGTTCGACCGGCTGGCTGATGATGTCGCCGGCCGCCACCTTGATCTCACGCCGGCCTTGCAGCTTGAGGTCCGGCAGGCCGGTGGCCTCGAGCACATAGCTGTGGTCGCGCTGGTCCTTGTTCATGATCTTCAGGCTGTAGACGTTCTCGATCCGGCCTTCGGCATTCTCACGGTACAGCACGCGGTCCTTGCTGACGTCGAAACCGACCAGTGAACGCATGAAGAATGCGGTCACCAGCACGCCGATCATCGCCATCAGCACCACGGCATAGCCAATCAGGCGCGGGCGCAGCTTATGGGTTTTCTGCCCGGACAGGTTGTGCTCGGTGGTGTAGCTGATCAGGCCACGCGGGTACTCCATCTTGTCCATGATCGCGTCGCAGGCATCGATGCACGCCGCGCAGCCAATGCACTCGATCTGCAGGCCGTCGCGGATGTCGATCCCGGTCGGGCAGACCTGGACACACATGGTGCAATCGATGCAATCGCCCAGGCCCTGGGCCTTGTAGTCGATGCCTTTCTTGCGCGGGCCACGGCTTTCGCCACGGCGCGGGTCGTAGGAGACAATCAGCGTGTCCTTGTCGAACATCACGCTCTGGAAGCGTGCGTACGGGCACATGTAGATGCACACTTGCTCGCGCAGCCAGCCGGCGTTGCCGTAGGTGGCGAGGGTGAAGAAACCGACCCAGAAATACGACCAGCCATCCGCCTCGCCGGTGAAGAACTGAATCACCAGTTCGCGAATCGGCGAGAAGTAGCCAACGAAAGTCATGCCGGTCACGAAACCGATCAGCAGCCACATGGAGTGCTTGCTGAATTTGCGCAGGAACTTGTTGGCGCTCATCGGCGCCTTGTCGAGTTTGATGCGCTGGTTGCGGTCGCCTTCGGTGACCTTTTCACACCACATGAAAATCCAGGTCCACACGCTCTGCGGGCAGGTGTATCCGCACCAGACCCGGCCGGCGTACACCGTGATGAAGAACAGGCCGAAGGCGGCGATGATCAGCATGCCGGACAGCAGGATGAAATCCTGGGGCCAGAAGGTGGCACCGAAGATGAAGAACTTGCGCTCAGGCAGGTTCCACCAGACGGCCTGGTGCCCGCCCCAGTTGAGCCACACCGTACCGAAATACAACAGGAACAGCGCGGCACCGCCTGCCATTCGCAGGTTGCGGAAAATGCCGGTAAAGGCACGGGTGTAGATTTTTTCCCTGGAGGCGTAGAGGTCGACGCTGTTGTTCGCGTTCTTGGCGGGTGGAGTGACGTCGTGTACCGGAATCTGGTTGCTCATCATTGCATCCCACGGCAGTGGAAAAATGCCTCGGTCAGTACGTGCCGACCGCGGTCAAAAAGAGGTGTCGCAGTGGCCCAATGATACGCCTGTCGCTCTAGCTCAAGGGTGCGACCTTTGGTCGCGTTGGGGAAAAATCAACAATGGTGTAGCGAATGTAACAAAACATGATGCAGGTCACTTGACTATAGACAATTCGCTTTTGCCCTTTATCCACCCTGGACGATTTCAGGGCTTATGGTCCGGGTAATAGTTTGAGAACAATGCTGGATGGCATCGTCAATATGAAATGCGTACTTTGGATCGGCGACAGTAACCAGGTCGCAGCTTGAACATTCAATAATTTACTTAAGGAAAAGTAACCATGACCCATCATGAAGATGAACCCACCGCTGCGCAAATCCCGGCTGCCGAGCCACAAGTCACCCCGGAGCCGAAACCTGTGACCGGTTGCACGGCTCCAGCTCCTCAGGCGACGTCCAGTACCCCGACTCACACGATTGAGTCTTCTATCGATAAAGCCCGCCCCAGGGGGATCGCTGCTGACAACAAGCGCGGAACGGGTGGCCTGGACTCCTTGGGCGGCGGTCGCCTTCCATAAGCTGCCGGGCGTGCATGAGTCTCTCCCAGGTTCATGCAGGCATTGAATACGCTTGGGTCGCCGTTGCCCATTGCTGCCAGAATGAGTCGCGGGCATCTATAGACTAGCGTAAGCCACAATAGAAACGGCCCCGCCAATTCACATTGGCGGGGCCGTTTTTTGTTGCATCAAGCGTTTGCCTTACTGGGCGTCCGCCACCGGAGCCTTCTCGCCATGCGAGAGGCTGTAGACGTAAGCGGCCAGCAGGTGAACCTTGTCGTTGCCCTGCATCTGCTCTTGCGCAGGCATCTGGCCCTGGCGGCCGTAACGGATGGTCTGCTGCAGTTGCGCGAAGCTCGAACCGTAGATGAACGCGGCCGGGTGGGTCAGGTCGGGTGCGCCCATCGCCGGGGTGCCTTTACCTTCCGGACCGTGGCACGCCACGCAGTTGGCCGCGAACAGTTTCTGCCCGGCAACCGGGTCGGCCTTGGTGTTTTCCGGCAGCTTGCGGCCATCGAGGTTGGTCAGGACGAAAGCGGCAACGTCCGCAACGCCTTGCTCGCCGATCACTTCAGCCCACGCCGGCATCACCGCGTGACGGCCGCCCATGATGGTGGTCTTGATGGTTTCCGCTTCGCCGCCCCAGCGCCAGTCGGCGTCGGTCAGGTTAGGGAAGCCATAGGCACCCTTGGCGTCGGAACCGTGGCAGACCGAGCAGTTGGAGGCGAACAGGCGGCCGCCCATTTTCAGGGCCTGTGGATCCTTTGCCACCTCTTCGATCGGCATGGAAGCGAACTTGGCGAAGATCGGACCGAACTTGGCATCCGAGCGGGCCATTTCCTTTTCCCACTCGTGAACGCCGGTCCAGCCGGTCTGGCCGTTGGCGAACGCGGTCTGCTTCTCGTTATCCAGGTAGTTGTAACCCGGCAGCAGGCCTTTCCAGTTGCCCAGGCCCGGGTACAGCACCAGGTAACCCAGGGCGAAGATGATGGTGCCCACGAACAGCATGAACCACCATTTCGGCAGGGGGTTGTCGTACTCCTCGATCCCGTCGAAGGAGTGGCCGACCGTCTCTTCGGTCGCCTCGGTGCGCTGGCCCTTACGGGTCGACAGCAGCAGCCAGGTCAGGGAAAAGATCGTACCGAGACTGAGGACTGTGACATACAGACTCCAGAATGTAGTCATTCTTTGTTACTCCTAGAAGCTTGCTCGACGTGCTTGATGGCTTCGGGATCATCCGCAAAAGGCAGCAAGGTCGCGTCTTCGAACTCCGACTTGCGCTTGGGACTGAATACCCACAACGCCAGACCGACGAAGGCCACCATCACGACGACGGTGCCCAGGCCACGAATCATCCCGATATCCATTTAGATCACCGTTTGCTTTTGATGATGGTGCCCAGGCCTTGCAGATAGGCCACCAGCGCGTCCATTTCGGTTTTGCCCTTCACGGCATCCTGTGCACCGGCGATGTCTTCGTCGGTGTAAGGGACGCCGAGCGTGCGCAAGACTTCCATTTTCTTCGCGGTTTCCTTGCCGTCGAGCTTGTTTTCCACGAGGAACGGGTAGGCCGGCATTTTCGACTCAGGCACAACGTTGCGCGGGTTGTACAAGTGCGCACGCTGCCAGTCATCGGAGTAACGACCGCCGACACGGGCCAGGTCCGGACCGGTACGCTTGGAACCCCACAGGAACGGGTGGTCCCACACGCTTTCACCGGCGACCGAGTAGTGGCCGTAACGTTCGGTTTCAGCACGGAACGGGCGGATCATCTGCGAGTGGCAGCTGACGCAACCGTTGGCGATGTAGACGTCGCGGCCTTCCAGTTCAAGGGCCGGGCGGGGCTTCATGCCCTCGACCGGCTTGTTGGTGACGTCCTGGAAAAACAGCGGAACGATCTGGGTCAGGCCGCCGACACTGACGGCGATAACCATGAAGAAGGCCAGCAGGCCAATGTTCTTCTCGACTGCTTCATGCTTCATCAGTGAGCTCCAACTACAGCAATCTGTTCGGCAGCTTCAGCTTCTGCCGGGTTCGAGGCACGTACGGTACGCCATACGTTGTAGGCCATGAACAGCATGCCGGCGGCGAAGAACGCACCGCCCAGGGCACGCACGATGAAGCCAGGGTGGCTGGCCTGCAGTGCTTCGACGAAGGAGTAGGTGAGGGTGCCGTCGTCGTTGATTGCACGCCACATCAGGCCCTGGGTGATGCCGTTGACCCACATCGAAGCGATGTACAGCACGGTACCGATGGTCGCGAGCCAGAAGTGCGTGTTGATCAGGCCGATGCTGTGCATCTGCGCGCGACCGAACAGTTTCGGGATCATGTGGTAGATCGCGCCGATCGAGATCATCGCTACCCAGCCCAGCGCGCCGGCGTGTACGTGGCCGATGGTCCAGTCGGTGTAGTGCGACAGCGAGTTGACGGTCTTGATCGCCATCATCGGCCCTTCGAAGGTCGACATGCCGTAGAACGCCAGGGACACCACCAGGAACCGCAGGATCGGGTCGGTGCGCAGCTTATGCCAGGCGCCCGACAAGGTCATCATGCCGTTGATCATGCCGCCCCAGCTTGGTGCCAGCAGGATGATCGACATGGCCATGCCCAGGGACTGAGCCCAGTCCGGCAGAGCGGTGTAGTGCAGGTGGTGAGGACCGGCCCAGATGTACAGGGTGATCAGCGCCCAGAAGTGCACGATGGACAGGCGATAGGAGTAGATCGGACGCTCGGCCTGTTTCGGCACGAAGTAGTACATCATCCCCAGGAAGCCCGTGGTCAGGAAGAAACCTACGGCGTTGTGGCCGTACCACCACTGGATCATCGCGTCGGTCGCACCCGAGTAGGCCGAGTAGGACTTGAACAGGCTGACCGGCAGCGACATGTGGTTGACGATGTGCAGCATCGCCGTCACGACGATGAAGGCACCGTAGAACCAGTTACCCACATAGATGTGCTTGGTCTTGCGCTTGACGATGGTGCCGAAGAACACCAGGCCGTAGGTAACCCAGACGATGGCCAGCAGAATGGCGATCGGCCATTCCAGCTCAGCGTATTCCTTGGTGGTGGTGTAACCCAGCGGCAAGGTAACGATGGCGCCGACGATCACCGCTTGCCAACCCCAGAAGGTGAAGGCCGCGAGGCTGTCGGAAATCAGTCGCGTTTGGCAGGTTCGCTGCACGACGTAATAGGAAGTGGCAAACAGTGCACAACCACCGAAGGCGAAAATCACCAGGTTGGTGTGCAACGGGCGCAGGCGTCCAAAGCTCGTCCAGGGCAGACCGAAGTTCAATTCCGGCCAGACCAGTTGCGAGGCGATGAAGACACCGAGCCCCATGCCAAGGATCCCCCAGACCACCGTCATGATGGCGAACTGGCGGACTACCTTATAGTTATAAGCAGTCGGACTGATTGCTGTGCTCATTCTAAGGTTCCACGGTTTGGGTGTTTTATTAGGATTAAAAATCGGCCGCAAGTATGTAGAAAGCAGGGGGTCATTGCAACGCGCCATGACCTGGGTCAATGCTTTCAAATGCTGATTCTGCGGCCTTTCCATGCGCCGCGTAGGGTCAAAATTGGCCTCGGACAAAATGTCGCAGGGAACGGAAGAAGCGAGGGGGTTCAGGTCACTTGTAACGGGGTGTGTTGAAAAGGCCTGATCGCCGACCGACGGCATTTGGCTCGACAGCCGGTATCTACCTGCCTTTGCGGCCTTTCAATCGGCCGATTGGTTGAACACATCGTGCAAGGAAGACCTGGAACCGGCACGGGCCAGTCCCCATCGATCAAGCGTAGACCCGAATCCGGGGATTCGAAAGGGGAGGTTTGGAAGGGTGCGACAATGGGTCGCAAAGGGGCAGGGAACTGCCGCATCCGAAAGAATGCGGCAGTGGGGGTGTTGCGAACTATTGCTTTTTGCCTTCGACTTGCAGGTTTTCTGTATTCAATCCGTTGGACAGGCTGTACACATAAGCAGCAAGCAACTGTACTTTATCGTTGCCGAGCAACTCGTTCTGCGCCGGCATGTGACCCTGGCGACCATGGCGGATGGTCTGCTCGAGCTGGGTCAACCCCGTGCCGTAGATGAAACCGGCCGGGTGCGTCAGGTTTGGCGCGCCCATGGCTGCCGTGCCCTGGCCGTTGGCCCCGTGACAGACGGTGCAGGTGCTGCTGAACGCTTGCTGTCCGGCTTGCAGGTCGGCCTTGCTGTCCGCCGGCAATGGCAGGCCTGCCAATTCATGGCGGACATAGGCGGCAACGTTCTTCACCCCCGCTTCGCCGAGGATTTCACCCCAGGCCGGCATCGCCGCCATGCGTCCACCCAGGATGGTGGCCTTGATGGTGTCGGCGTCGCCGCCCCAGCGCCAGTCGCTGTCTGCCAGGTTGGGGAAGCCGAACGCGCCCTTGGCATCCGAGCCGTGGCACACCGAGCAGTTGGAGGCGAACAGGCGACCCCCCATTTTCAGTGCTTGCGGGTCCTTGGCCACTTCCTCCAACGGCATGGCGGCGAATTTGGCGAAGATCGGCCCGAATCGGGCGTCGGCCCGGTCCATTTCCTTTTCCCACTCGTGCACGCCGGTCCAGCCGTTGGCGTAGCCGGGCAGGATGCCTTTCCAGTTGCCAAGGCCCGGATAGAGGATCAGGTAACCGACGGCAAACACCAGGGTGCCGGCGAACAGCATGAACCACCATTGCGGCAACGGGTTGTCGTACTCCTCGATGCCGTCGAAGCTGTGGCCCATGGTCTGGTCGACGCTGCCCTTGGTTTCGCCCTTGCGGGTGCCGATCAGCAGCCAGGTCAGGCCGATCAGGCTGCCGATGGTCAGTACGCAGATCCACGTACTCCAGAAAGTGGTCATGGCCGGGTGCTCCTTGTGGCGGATTCTTCGGGGATCTCGGGGTGTGGCTCGTCGGCGAACGGCAGCAGGCGCGCTTCGGCGAATTGCGCGCTGCGCTTGCCGTTGAATACCCACAGCGTCAGGCCGACGAAGGCCACGAACACCACGACCGTGCCAAGGCCGCGGATCATTCCAGTGCTCATTTCAACGACCATGGCTCACCTCTTGCTCTTGATCGCAGTGCCGAGCACTTGCAGGTAGGCAACCAGTGCGTCCATTTCGGACTTGCCCTTGAGCGACTCGGCTGCGCTTGCGATGTCGTCGTCGGTATAGGGCACGCCCAGGGTACGCATGGCCTTGAGCTTGGTTTCGGTGTGGTTGCTGTCGACCGCGTTGGCCACCAGCCACGGGTAGGCCGGCATCTTCGATTCCGGCACCACGTTGCGCGGGTTGTACAAGTGCGCGCGGTGCCAGTCATCGGAGTAACGCGCGCCCACCCTGGCCAGGTCCGGCCCGGTGCGTTTCGAACCCCAGAGGAACGGGTGGTCCCAGACGCTTTCGCCGGCCACCGAGTAGTGCCCGTAGCGTTCGGTCTCGGCGCGGAACGGGCGGATCATCTGCGAATGACAACCGACGCAGCCCTCGCGGATGTAAATGTCGCGGCCTTCCAGTTGCAGCGCGGTGTAGGGCTTCATGCCTTCCACCGGTTTGTTGGTCACGTCCTGGAAGAACAGCGGGACGATCTGGGTCAGGCCGCCGATGCTCACGGCCAGGATCATCAGCAGCAGCAACAGGCCGACGTTTTTCTCGATAGTTTCATGTTTCATGGCGGACTCCTCAGGCCATCTGCGCGGCAGCGGCGGCTTCGGCAGGCTGCGAGGCCCGCACGGTGCGCCAGGTGTTGTAGGCCATCAGCAACATGCCGCTGAAGAAGATCGCCCCGCCCACCAGTCGCACGACGAAGCCAGGGTGGCTGGCCACCAGGGTTTCGACGAAGGAGTAGGTCAGCGTGCCGTCCTCGTTGACGGCGCGCCACATCAGGCCCTGGGCGATGCCGTTGACCCACATCGAGGCGATGTAGAGCACGGTGCCGATGGTGGCGAGCCAGAAGTGCGCGTTGATCAGGCCGATGCTGTGCATCTGCGCGCGACCGAAGATTTTCGGGATCATGTGGTACAGCGCGCCGATGGAAATCATCGCCACCCAGCCGAGCGCGCCGGCGTGCACGTGGCCGATGGTCCAGTCGGTGTAGTGGGAGAGGGCGTTGACCGTCTTGATCGCCATCATCGGCCCTTCGAAGGTCGACATGCCGTAGAACGCCAGCGACACCACGAGGAAACGCAGGATCGGGTCACTGCGCAACTTATGCCAGGCGCCCGACAGGGTCATCATGCCGTTGATCATCCCGCCCCAGCTTGGCGCCAGCAGGATCAGCGACATCACCATGCCCAGCGACTGCGCCCAGTCCGGCAAGGCGGTGTAGTGCAGGTGGTGGGGGCCGGCCCAGATGTACAGGGTGATCAGCGCCCAGAAGTGCACGATCGACAGGCGATAAGAGTACACCGGACGCTCAGCCTGTTTCGGCACGAAGTAATACATCATCCCGAGGAAGCCGGCGGTGAGGAAAAAGCCCACGGCGTTGTGCCCGTACCACCATTGCACCATGGCGTCGGTGGCACCGGAGTACAGCGAGTAGGACTTGGTGAAGCTGACCGGCAACTCCATGTTGTTGACGATGTGCAGGATCGCCACGGTGACGATGAAGGCACCGAAGAACCAGTTACCCACATAAATGTGTTTGGTCTTGCGCTGCATGATCGTGCCGAAGAACACGATGGCGTAGGCGACCCAGACGATGGTGATCAGGATGTCGATCGGCCATTCCAGCTCGGCGTATTCCTTGGAACTGGTGTAGCCCAGCGGCAGGCTGATGGCCGCCAGCAGGATCACCAGTTGCCAGCCCCAGAAACAGAAGGCGGCGATTTTCGGTGCAAACAGCTGGGCCTGGCAGGTGCGTTGCACCGAATAAAACGAACTGGCGAACAGGGCGCAACCGCCGAAGGCGAAGATCACCGCGTTGGTGTGCAGCGGGCGCAGGCGACCGAAGCTGGTCCAGGGCAAATTGAAGTTGAGTTCCGGCCAGACCAACTGGGCAGCGAGAAAAACCCCGAGCCCCATGCCGACGATGCCCCACACCACCGTCATAATGGCGAATTGGCGGACCACCTTATAGTTGTAGGCGGTACTGATAGAAGTGTTCATGGTTCCCCATCCACGGTTCAGCCCAAGTGTGCAAACGCACCCTTTGGCCGGAGTTATAGGCAGACTAAAAGCGAGGCAAGCATGGACAAACAGCACAAGGCCGGTATTGACGGGGATCAATGGGCGCAGTGCGTGCGGGATCACGGATGGTTGTGGAATGCCGCCAGCGGCAAGGCCTCGGCAACCCTGATCCTGGCCCACGGCGCCGGTGCTCCGATGGACAGCGACTGGATGAGCGACATGGCGCAACGCCTTGCTGCACACGGCGTCAACGTGCTGCGCTTTGAATTTCCGTACATGGCTCAGCGGCGTGTCGATGGCGGCAAACGCCCGCCGAATCCGGCGGCGAAACTGCTGGAATGCTGGCGTGAGGTGTACGGCGAAGTGCGACGTCATGTCACTGGGCCCTTGGCCATTGGCGGCAAGTCCATGGGCGGGCGCATGGCCAGTTTGCTCGCCGATGAACTTGGCGCGGACGCACTGATGTGCCTGGGCTATCCGTTTTATGCCGTGGGCAAACCGGAGAAACCGCGGGTCGAACATTTGGCTGGATTGAAAACGCGGACGCTGATCGTGCAGGGCGAGCGGGATGCGTTGGGTAATCGTGAGGCGGTCGAGGGTTATGCGTTGTCACCGAACATCGAAGTGTTCTGGCTGGTGGCGGGGGATCATGATTTGAAGCCGTTGAAGGCTTCGGGGTTTACCCATGAGCAGCATTTGGCTTCGGCGGCGAGTCGGGTGGCGGCGTTTCTCCAGTGAATCTTTCGACAGCACTCATGGCCTCATTGTGAGTAACCCCACAATGGATAATGTGCACTCATCCATTGTGGGGGGGCAGCTACCACTAGTTGGGATAGTCTTCCACGTCATTAACTTTAGCGTGGTTGTCTTGTCAAATCGAATTCGCCGTTGGGGGATTTGACGTTGGAGCCGAATGTCGCTTCAAAGTTACCCTTGAAAGTGTTGTTCTTCGGATCGAGTTTGATAGAGACTTTAGCAGATAGTGCATCTATTACGTTGTATTCTGGATTGCCGATCGAGTAATAATGTCTGAAGGTAAGACCCTGTTCTCCTAGAGTAAGTGTCTTGTCAATAACGTTTTCGTCAATGTAGTCAAACTGGAATATATAGTGGAAAAGGTCATTTGTTAGGTGGGAGCCTGTCCGGGCATACACGCACCATTTTTTCCGTCCACCAGAAAGATTCCAAAGTTCCGCGCGAGCAGTGGTCGCTTCGGTCCAGTCGAGCTCCGAATCCAAGCGCCACTTGAAAGTGCCATTGGTTCCTGGGTTGGGTTGTTTCATTGTCTCTAACATGCGTTCGAAATTGTTATCCATTTCAGCTTCATCTCATGGGTATTGACATTGACGTTCTGTCGATGCCGTGAGGAACACCCTAAGATTTTTTCCGCAGCAGTGTAACTGTCACAAATGACAGTGGATTTATTGATATTTAAGTGGTTTCGTAGATGTGGTTTGTGACGCGAATTCGTGAACACCGCAAACCACTGTAGGAGCTGGCTTGCCAGCGAAGAGGCCCTGTCAGGCAACTTGGCTTTCACTGATGCAACAAAAAACCCGGAAGCTTTCACTGTCCGGGTTCTGTATCAGCCAGCATCAATCAGCGGTTGAACCGCTCCACCAACGAATACTGCGTATTCGCCGACTTGGTCAGCTCTTCACTCAGCAGCGCCGAATTCTGCGCCTGTTCCGAAGTCTGGTCCGCCAGTGCCGCTTGGCTGGTGGCGACGAATCATGATGTGAAGTCGTTGAAGGTTTCGGGGTTTACGCATGCCCAGGATCTGGCGGTTGCGGCGAATCAGGTGGCCGAATTTCTTCGGTGAGATTCTCGCCGGTAGTCATGGCCTCTTCGCTGGCAAGCCAGCTCCTACAATGATTTGAGGCGTAACGCGAATTCATCAACACCGCAAACCACTGTAGGAGCTGGCTTGCCAGCGAAGAGGCCCTGTCAGGCAACTTGGCTTTCACTGATGCAACAAAAAACCCGGATGCATGATTTGAGGCGTAACGCGAATTCATGAACACCGCAAACCCCTGTAGGAGCTGGCTTGCCAGCGAAGAGGCCCTGTCAGGCAACTTGGCTTTCACTGATGCAACAAAAAACCCGGAAGCTTCACTGTCCGGGTTCTGTATCAGCCAGCATCGATCAGCGGTTGAACCGCTCCACCAACGAATACTGCGTATTCGCCGTCTTGGTCAGCTCTTCACTCAACAACGCCGAATTCTGCGCCTGTTCCGAAGTCTGGCCCGCCAGTGCCGCTTGGCTGGTGGCGACGAATCATGATGTGAAGTCGTTGAAGGTTTCGGGGTTTACGCATGCCCAGGATCTGGCGGTTGCGGCGAATCAGGTGGCTGAATTTCTTCAGTGAGATTCTCGCCGGTAGTCATGGCCTCTTCGCTGGCAAGCCAGCTCCTACAATGATTTGAGGCGTAACGCGAATTCATGAACACCGCAAACCCCTGTAGGAGCTGGCTTGCCGGCGAAGAGGCCCTGTCAGGCAACTTGGCTTTCACTGATGCAACAAAAAACCCGGATGCATGATTTGAGGCGTAACGCGAATTCATCAACACCGCAAACCCCTGTAGGAGCTGGCTTGCCAGCGAAGAGGCCCTGTCAGGCAACTTGGCTTTCACTGATGCAACAAAAAACCCGGAAGCTTTCACTGTCCGGGTTCTGTATCAGCCAGCATCGATCAGCGGTTGAACCGCTCCACCAACGAATACTGCGTATTCGCCGTCTTGGTCAGCTCTTCACTCAGCAGCGCCGAATTCTGCGCCTGTTCCGAGGTCTGGTCCGCCAGTGCCGAGATGTTGCTGATGTTGCGGCTGATCTCTTCGGCCACGGCGCTTTGCTCTTCGGTTGCGGCCGCGATCTGGGTGGTCATGTCGGTGATGTTGGCCACCGCTTCGCTGATCCCCACCAGGGCCTGGTCCGCCTCCATTACCCGCGCCACACCTTCTTCGGCTTGGCGATGCCCGGCTTCCATGGTCTGCACCGCAGTGCCTGCAGTTTGCTGGAGCTTGGCGATCAGGGCGTGGATCTGCCCGGTGGATTCGCTGGTGCGTTGCGCCAGCTGGCGAACTTCGTCGGCCACGACCGCAAAACCACGCCCCATCTCGCCGGCGCGCGCCGCTTCGATGGCGGCGTTCAGTGCCAGCAGGTTGGTCTGGTCGGCGATGCCCTTGATCACGTCGACCACGCCGCCGATTTCGTTGCTGTCCTTGGCCAGTTGGGTCACGGTCGCACCGGTTTCCCCCACCACCACCGACAGGCGCTGGATGGCTTCGCGGGTTTCCCCGGCGATGTCGCGGCCGCGGCCGGTCAGGCGATTGGCTTGCTGGGTGGCGTCGGCGGTGCGCTGCACGTGGCTGGCGACTTCCTGGGTGGTGGCGGCCATCTGGTTGACGGCGGTGGCCACCTGCTCGGTTTCGACGCGTTGGCGCTCCAGGCCGGTGGAGCTGTCGTGCGCCAGGGCATCGGACTGCCTGGCCTGGTCGGTCAGGTGCTCGGCGGTGTCCTGCAGGCGAGTCAGGCAGGTTCTCAGGCGTGCTTCCTGGCTGAGGATCGACATCTCCAGGCGTGCCTGGGCGCCGCGGCTGTCGGTGTACATCTGCGCGATCAGCGGGTCGGACGTGGTCTGCTCGGCCAGGCGCAGCAAGCGCTTGAGGCCGCGTTGCTGCCAGCTCAGGCCCAGCAGCCCCAATGGCACCGAAAGGCCGGCCGCCAGGGCAAAGCCCCACTGGGAGTTCAGCGTCGCACCGATCATGAAGCTCAACTGGCTGACCAGGATGAAGGGCAGCCAGTCCTGCAGGACCGGCAGCCATTTATCCGTCGAAGGAATGGCCGACTTGCCCTGGTTGATGCGTTGGTAAAGCGCTTCGGCGCGGCGAATCTGTTCGGCGGTGGGCTTGACCCGCACCGACTCGTAGCCGATCACCTGGTTGCCTTCGAAGATCGGTGTCACATAGGCGTTAACCCAGTAGTGGTCACCGCTCTTGCAGCGATTCTTGACAATGCCCATCCATGGCAAGCCTTGTTTGAGAGTGCCCCACATGTGCGCGAAGACCGCGGCGGGCACGTCGGGGTGACGCACCAGGTTATGCGGCGCCCGGATCAGTTCCTCACGAGAAAACCCGCTGATCTCGACGAAATCGTCGTTGCAGTAGGTGATCATGCCCTTGGCATCCGTGGTGGAAATCAACCGTTGCTGAGCCGGGAAGGTCCGTTCGCGTTGTGTAATGGGCTGGTTATTACGCATGGCTTATTTAATCCGCAAGGCTTTGACAGGGTGTCGGCCGTGCAGTGGCTTTATTGAATTTATTTTTTTTTGCCGGGCGCTCTGCGTCGATCAAGGCGGATAGGCGACGACGGGTCGTACTGTAACGGTTTGTAAGGGTTTCCCTCGGGAGGCGCTCAGCGTATGATTTTGCGCCCCCAGCGCTGGCGCTTCAGTGGCCGATGCCGGGGAGAAAAGTACTCCTAATAATAAATACAGAGTCACTACCCAACGGAATTCAGCAAGTTTCTCAAGGTTATGTCGGACCCATGAGGGTGTTCGACGCACCCATCGCACGAAGCGATGGCGGTACCGTTGAGAATATAAAAAGGTGGAGAAAGTCATGCGTAAAAAAGTTGCAATAATTGGGGCTTCGTTTCGTTTTCCCGGCTCCACTTCCGCAACTTTTTGGCAGAACCTGCTGGAAGGTCACGACTTCATCACTCAGGTCGACCCGTCCCGCTGGTCCCGCGATGCGTTTTTCCACCCGGACAAGGCCAACCCTGGCACCGCCTACACCCTGGCGGCTGGCACGCTGGGTGACATTTCCACCTTCGATGCCGGCTTCTTCAGCATTTCGCCCCGGGAAGCGGCGATCATGGACCCCCAACAGCGCCTGTTGCTGGAACTGGGCTGGGAAGTGTTCGAGAACGCCGGGGTAAAACCGTCGAGCGTGCGCGGCAGCAACTGCGGGGTGTACCTGGGCATTGCCAGCACCGACTATGCCTATCGCCTGTCCCATGACCTGTCGCTGGTGGACGCTTCCACGGCCACGGGCAACACCTTCAGCATCGCGGCCAATCGCCTGTCGTATTTCTATGACCTGCACGGCCCGAGCATGGCGGTCGATACCGCGTGTTCCTCGTCGCTGGTCGCGTTCCACCAGGCCTGCCAGGCCATTCAAAGCGGCGATATCGACCAGGCACTGGCCGGCGGTATCAGCCTGCACCTGCACCCGTTTGGTTTCCTGATCTTCTCCAAGGCCTCGATGCTGTCGCGCAAAGGGCGCTGCAACGTCTTCGACGAAGCAGGTGACGGTTACGTGCGTTCCGAAGGGGCAGGGCTGTTCTACCTCAAGGATTACGACAAGGCGGTGGCCGATGGCAACCAGATCCTCGCCGTCGTCGCCGGCAGTGCGGTCAATACCGACGGGCGCAAGTCCGGGCTGACCGTGCCCAGCGCCGACGCGCAGGCAGCGCTGATGACCCAGGCCTACGCCAGTGCCGGGATCTCGCCGGCCGACATCGATTACCTGGAAGCCCACGGCACCGGTACCCCGGTGGGCGACCCCATCGAAAGCCGGGCCATCGGTCTGGCCCTGGGCCAGGTGCGCGGCGCGGACAAGCCGTTGTTGATCGGTTCGGTCAAGAGCAACATCGGCCACCTGGAGGCCGCGTCCGGCGTGGCCGGCTTGATGAAGGCGCTGTACTGCGTCACCGAGCGCCAGGTGCCGGCCACCATCGGCATCAAGAACCTCAACCCGCGTATTCCGTTCGCCGAACTCAACCTCAACGTCGCCACCCGCAACCACGCCCTCAAGTCGGACGGCACGCTGGTGGTGGGGGTCAACTCGTTCGGTTTCGGCGGCGCCAACGCCCACGTCATCCTGCAAAGCCATACCCCGCAAGTTGTACCGCCCGTTGCCCAGACAGGCGCCGTGCCGCTAATGATCACGGCCAAAGACAGCGCCGGATTGGCGGCCATGGCCGAAAGCATTGCCCAACACCTGGACGATCACCCGGCAGCCGGCCTTTATGACGTGGCGTACCAGGCGATGCTGCGTCGCGACCTGCACCCACAACGCGTGGTGGTGTTCGAGGCCGATCGACAGCAAAGCGCCCAGGCGCTGTTGGATTTCGCCCTGGACCCGGCCGCCCCGGCCTTGAGCGCGGTGGTCGAAAGCGGTCGCGCACTGGATCAGGCCCAGGGCCCGGTGTTCGTCTACTCCGGCAATGGCTCGCAGTGGCAGGGTATGGGTAAGGCGCTGCTCACCGATGCGGTGTTCCATGCCGCCGTGACTGAAGTCGACGCGCTGTTTCAGCCACTGGCCGGCTACTCGCTGATCGCCGAACTGGCGGGCGAGTATGGCCAGGAGCGTTATCACCTGACCGAACTGGCCCAGCCGGCGCTGTTCGCCCTGCAAGTGGGCGTGACCCGCATGCTGGCCAGCCAGGGCGTGGTGCCGCAGGTGGTCATGGGCCACAGCGTTGGCGAAGTGGCGGCCGCCTGGGCCTGTGGCGCGTTGACCCTTGGCGACGCGACCCGGGTGATCTACCACCGCAGTCGTCTGCAGGGGCTGACCGCCGGTTCCGGGCAGATGTCCGCCGTGGGCCTGTCGGGCAGTGACACCGCGAACCTGTTGCTGGAGCTGGGTCTGGACGACGTGGTCGTGGCCGGCGAAAACAGCTTCAAGGGCGCCACCGTCGCCGGTTCCGTGGCCGGTCTTGAACGTCTGGAACAGGCACTCACCGAGCGCCAGGTGTTCGTCCGCCGCCTTGGCCTGGACTACGCCTTCCATTCGCCGGCGATGAATGTCATCGCCGAGCAGGTGGTCGAGGCCTTGCGTGACATCGCGCCGCGCGCCAGCCAGATCCCGATGTATTCCACGGTCACCGGTGGCTTGCTCGATGGCGAGCGCCTGGACGCCGAATATTGGTGGCAGAACATCCGTTTCCCGGTGCTGTTCCAGTCCGCCAGCGAGACCCTGTGCGAGGAGGGTTACAACGTCTTCGTCGAAGTCGGACCGCACCCGATCCTGCGCAGCTATGTCAGCGATGCCCTGGCGACACGCGAGCAACAGGGCGTAGTGATCGCCACGCTCAAACGCCATGACGACGCGCCGCCGATGGTCACCCGCGCGGTGGCCAAGGTGCTGATCAGTGGCGTCGAGACCGACCTGGCGTGCCTGTTCCCGAGCACCGGTCGCTTCGTGCGCTTGCCCAACTATGCCTGGCAGCGCGAGCGCCACTGGCATGCCGACACACCGGAGTCGGCGCGCACGCTGTACCTGGACCGGGTGCATCCACTGCTGGGTCATGCGGTACCCGGCCACGAATTGACCTGGGACAGTCGCCTCGACACGCAACTGTTCCCGTCCCTTGAAGACCACAAGGTCGGCGACGCCGTGCTGTTCCCCGGCGCCGGTTTCACCGAGCTGGTGCTGGCGGCCGCGCAGTGCTACCAGCCGGGTGAGTTCGTCGACATCGAAGAGCTGGAAATTCACAGCCCGCTGGTGCTGCACGCCGAGTCGAGCAAGCGCGTGCGCGTGCAGATCGACAGCAGCGACGGCACCGTGTCGATCGTTTCGCGCAGCACCTCCCAGGAAGAACCCTGGGCCCGCCATGTGGTTGCCCGCCTGCCCGGCGAGGCCCGTGGTGTGCTGCTCAGCGAACCGGCACCAGCACTGCCAACCCGCGCCGCCGATTTCAGCCGTGCCGAGCATTTGCAACTGACCTCTGCAGTCGGCCTGAATTACGGCCCGGCTTACCAGGCCATTGAAGCCGGCTGGATCGACGGTGACCAGGTGCTGGCGCAGCTCAGCGTCCCGAGCGTGATTGAATCGGAACTGGCGGCCCTGCACCTGCATCCGGCACTGCTGGACAGCGCGTTCCAGCTGATCACCCAATTGCTCAGTCGTGATCCCCTGGCACGTAATGGCCTGGCGTTCATTCCGGTGAAACTGGGGCGCATCAACTTTGCCGCGGGCAGCCTGCCACCGACGCTGGCTAAGGTGCGCCTGGTGCGCCGTTCGGAGCACTCGCTGCTGGCCGACTTCACCCTGTACGACGCCCAGGGGCGCGCCGTGGTGTGCATCAAGGACGCGCGTTTCCGTGCCGTCAAATTGCACAAGGACCGCAGCGGCGACCTGAAGCTGGTGGATTTCGCCGGCATTGCCAAACCCTGGCCGCTGGCCGCGCGTGAGTTGCCGCAACCGGCCTCGCCATTGCACAGCGTCCTGGCGCAAAGCCTGGCATCGGTGGTCGATGAACCGACCCTGGTGCGTTACAGCCAGGAGGTCGACCCTCTACTGGACAGCCTGTGCGCAAGCTTCGTGCTGGAGGCCATCGAGTCCCTCGGCGGCCGCCTAAGCGCGGCGCAACGGGCGACCTGGCAGGCCGAGGCGCAAGGCTTCTCGGGCTACCTCAATCATCTGCTTCAGCAGGCGCTGGACGACGGCAGTCTGATCGCCAGCGGCGATGCCTGGCTGCTGGTCGATCAGGACGAGCGGCCCAGTGCCCAGGACATCTGGCAGGAACTGTTCCGCAGTTATCCCGAGCACTTCCAGATCATTCACTCGGTGGGCCGGATCGGCATCCACCTGCTGGACCTGCTCAGCGGCACGGTGCAGATCGACGCGTTGCTGCCCCGGGAAACCTCGCCGGCGCAACTCGCCCGCCAGGTGCTGGGCGCCAGCGGCTACCACGCCGTGCTGGATGCGATCAAACGCCACATCGAACAACGCCTGGCGGTGCTTCCGGCCGGCCAGCGGCTGCGCATTCTCGAGCTCGGCTTCGGTGGTTCGCCTTTCGCCGCGCAACTCTGTGCGCAGCTGGATTTCGACCGAGTCGACTACCAGTACAGCGCCGACGACCTCGACCCGGCCAGCTTGCTGCAAGTCGACTTCCCGGACCTGCATCTGCTCAGCCTGAGCGACGCCGCGCAATTGCCAGCCGATGGTTTTGACCTGGTGCTGGTCGCCACCGACCTGGCGCCGTTGCAAGCCATCAGCGCAGGCCTGGGTCAGGCCACGGCGCGCTTGTCCGCCGGTGGCCAGCTGATGTTGCTGGCGCAGCACCCGGCCCGTTGGGCAGATTTCGTGTTCGGCGCGCAACCTTCGTGGTGGCTGGCCGGGCAGGGCCAGGGCAGCCTGTCGGTGCAGCAGCGCCCGGGTTTCTGGCAACAGGAACTGCGCCGCCACGGCCTGAACGTGGGCGAGGCGCTGGAATTGAGCCCGGCCATGTCCAGCGGTAGCTACGTGCTGGTGGGTTCGGCGGAAGCGGCGGCACCCTTCGAGCCGCAGCCACTGCCGGCCCAGCGCTGGTTGCTGGTGGCCGATGAGCAGGGCGCGGAACACGCCTTCGCCCAGCAACTGGCCGCCGCCCTGCGCGAGCAGGGGCAAAACGTTGACTGGCTGGCGCCAGCCTCGGCCCAGGACCTGGCCGCGCAACTGCGCGCTGCGTCCGCGCCGCAGCACCTGCTGTTGCTCAGCGGCCTGTTCGGCAACGAGGGGCTGGACGACCAGGCGCGGCGCTGCATGCTGGCCGCGGCACTGACCCAGGCCTGCGAGCAGGCGGGCATCAGTCCCGATTGCTGGCTGCTGACCCGTGGTGCGGCAGTGCATCTGCTGCCGCCCGCTGCTCAGGTCGCCGGTCACCTCTCATCCCTCGCCGATGCGGCGTTGTGGGGCTTTGGTCGCACCCTGGCCAACGAAGCCGTGGGTTGCCGCGTGCGCCTGCTGGACCTGGCCGAAGGGGCCGGGGTCGAAGCGTTGCTGCCGGCCTTGCTCAATGCCGATGACGAAACCGAACTGGCCATCAGCGCCGAGGGCGATCGCTACGTGGCCCGCCTGCGGGTGCGCCCTGATCAGCTGGAAACCAGCGCTGAGCAACAGGCACCGACCCAGGTCAGCCTCGGCTTCGAACTGCCGGGCCAGTTGCGCAACCTGCGCTGGGAAGCCCACGCACCGTTGCTGCCGTCGGGCGATGAACTGGACATCGAGGTCCAGGCCACCGGCCTGAACTTCCGCGACGTCATGTACGCCCTCGGCCTGTTGTCCGACGAAGCCATCGAGAACGGCTTCTCCGGCCCGACCCTGGGCTTCGAATTCGCTGGTGTCGTGCGCGGCAAGGGTGCTCAGGTTGAGGGTGACTTCGAGCCGGGTGACCGGGTTGTCGGCTTTGGCCCGTCGAGCTTCGCCAATCGCCTGATCACCAATGCCAACGCGGTGGCGCGGATCCCCGAGGGTATGTCCTTCGAGGCGGCGGCGACCATTCCGAGCACCTTCTTCACCGTGTACTACGCGCTGCACCACCTGGCGCGCCTGGAACCGGGCGAGAAAATCCTCATCCACGGCGCTGCGGGCGGTGTCGGCATTGCCGCGATCCAGATCGCCAAATGGTGCGGGGCCGAAATCTACGCCACCGCCGGCAGCGATGAAAAACGCGACTTCCTGCGCCTGCTCGGGGTCGAGCACGTGTTCGATTCGCGCTCCCTGGCGTTTGCCGACGAGATCCTGGCGATCACCGCCGGCCGTGGCGTCGACGTGGTGCTCAATTCCCTGGCGGGCGAGGCGATCAACCGCAACCTGCAGGTGCTCAAGCCATTCGGGCGCTTCCTCGAACTCGGCAAGCGTGACTTCTACCAGAACACCAAGATCGGCCTGCGCCCGTTCCGCAACAACATCAGCTACTTCGGTATCGACGCCGACCAGCTGATGAGCGAGCGACCGGACCTGACCCGCCGCCTGTTCGGCGACATGATGCAGCTGTTCCGCGACGGCATCCTCAGCCCGTTGCCGTACCGCGAGTTCGATGCCAACGATGTCGTCGAGTCGTTCCGCTACATGCAGCAGGCGCGGCAGATCGGCAAGATCGTCGTCACCTACCGCACGCCGATCCAGCAGGTGTTCCGCGCACCGCAGACACAGGCGCAGGCATTGCAACTGGCGGCCGATGGCACCTACCTGGTCACTGGCGGGCTCAGCGGTTTCGGCCTGCGTACCGCGCAATGGCTGGTGGACAAGGGCGCTCGTCACCTGGCGTTGCTGGGTCGTCGCGGCGCTGCCACCGAAGAAGCGCAACCGGCGCTGGCGGCCTGGCGCGAGCAGGGCATCGAAGTGCAGGCGCTGGCTTGCGACATCACCGACAGCGCCCAACTGCGCAGCGTACTGGCGAGCATCGAAGCGTCCAAGGCACCGCTGCGAGGCGTGGTGCATGCCGCCACCGTGTTCGAAGACGGACTGATCCGCAACCTGACCCAGGCGCAACTGCAACGGGTGCTCGAACCCAAGGCCAAGGGCGCGCAGTACCTGCACGAACTGACCGCGCACCTGGCCCTGGACTTCTTCGTGCTGTTCTCCTCGGCGACCACCCTGTTCGGCAACCCGGGGCAGGCCAACTACGTGGCGGCCAACCATTGGCTCGAAGCCCTGGCCCGTCATCGCCTGCTGCAAGGTTTGCCGGCCACTGCCGTGCTGTGGGGCGCCATCGACGATGCCGGTTTCCTCGCGCGCAACCAGGACGTCAAGGACGCCCTGCAAAGCCGCATGGGCGGCGCGGCCTTGCAGTCGCAGACGGCCCTCGACACCCTGGAACGCCTGCTGCTGCAACAGCGCTCCGGGCTGGGTGTGCTGGAACTCGACTGGAAAGCCCTGTCGCGCTTCCTGCCGGCCGCCGGCTCGCCGAAGTTCAGTGAACTGGCGCGCCTGCACAGCGGCGAGCAGGAGGAAGAGAGCAACGTCGATGACATCCAGCGCCTGTTGCAGGAGATGAACGACGAGGAACTCACCGAGCTGTTTGCCGAGATGCTCAAACAGGAAATCAGCGAGATCCTGCGCATGCCGACCAGCAAGCTCGACAGCAGCCGACCCCTGCAGGAACTGGGGCTGGACTCGTTGATGAGTGTGGAGCTGGTGGTGGCGGTCGAGGAGCGCTTCGGCATTCGCCTGCCGGTGATGGAACTGAGCGAAACCTCGAGCATTGCCAAGTTGACCGTGCGCATTCTTGAACTGCTGCGCGGCAGCCAGGATGCCGAGGATGCGCCCGTTGCCGAAGACAACTTGCAGGCGCTGACACTGGCGCGCCATGGCGCCGAGCTGTCCGCAGCCGAGCTGGCCCAGGTCCGCGAGGGCGCGCGTGACCCTGATTCCCAACCCTCCCGTTTGATCAATTGACCACCGACTATGACCTCTAAAAGTTCACCAGGGCTTGGCGCTTCGATGAAAGACAAGCTGATCCAGCAAGCCCTGGAACGGCGCCTGCGGCAAACCGGCGACAGCGCGCCGCCGGCCTCGCTGGCGGACGTGAGTCGTAATGCCCGGTCGGTGCCGGAGCAGTTCTACCGCTTCGACCAGCATCCCGGTTACCAGCAACTGCGGATCATGCATGACGGCGCGGCGCGCTTTGGCCTGGCCAATCCGTTCTTCAAGCTGCACGAAAGCCTGGCGGGCGCCGAAACCACGATCGGGGGTCAGCGCTTCGTCAACTTCGCCAGCTACAACTACCTGGGGTATTCCGGGCATCCGGTGGTGGCCGAGGCGGCCAAGGCGGCCATCGATCACTACGGCACGTCGGTGTCGGCCAGTCGCCTGGTGTCCGGCGACCGGCCGATCCATCGCGAGCTGGAGGCCGAACTGGCCCGGCTGTACGAGGTGGATGACGCGGTGACCTTCGTCAGTGGGCATGCCACCAACGTCACCACCATCGGCTACCTGTTCGGCCCGCGGGACCTGGTGATCCACGACGAACTTATCCACAACAGCGTGCTGCAAGGCATCCAGTTGTCCGGCGCGCGGCGCTTGAGTTTTGCCCACAACGACCATGAAGCACTCGACCGTCTGCTCGGCGATCAGCGCCAGCATTTCGAGCGGGTGCTGGTGGTGCTGGAAGGCATCTACAGCATGGACGGCGACTACCCGGACCTGCCGCGTTTCGTCGAGCTGAAGAACAAGCACAAGGTGTTCCTGATGGTCGACGAGGCCCACTCGCTGGGCGTCATGGGGGCCAACGGCAAGGGCATTCGCGAACACTTCGGCCTGGCGGGCAAGGACGTCGATATCTGGATGGGCACCCTGAGCAAGACCCTGGCCAGCTGCGGTGGTTACATTGCCGGCGAGTCAGCCCTGGTCGAACACCTGAAGTTCATGGCGCCGGGGTTTCTCTACAGCGTCGGCATGCCGGCCTCGGTGGCGGCGGCGGCACTGGCCGCGGTGCGCTGCCTGGCCCACGACGCCGAACGCGTGGCGACCTTGCAGGCGCGCGGCCAACAGTTCCTCGCCCTGGCCCGCGAGGCGGGGCTGGACACCGGCACCAGCACCGGGCTTGCGGTGATCCCGGTGATCACCGGCAGTTCACTCAAGGCCACGCAATTGTCCGGCGCCCTGGCCAAACGCGGAATCAACGCCCAACCGATCCTGCACCCGGCCGTCCCGGAAAAAGCCGCCCGCGTGCGCTTCTTCGTCTCGTGCCTGCACACCCCAGAGCAAATCGCCGAGACCGTGGCCATCGTCGCGCAGGAACTGCAAAAGCTCTAACGCCCCTTGTAGGAGCTGGCTTGCCAGCGAAGAGGCCCGCCAGCCCAACACAAAATTCAAAACCGCCTTCGCCGGCAAGCCGGCTCCTACAAGTCACGGCCAATGCCACGATGTTTTTGTAGGAGCTGGCTTGCCAGCGAAGGGTCCCTCAAGCCCAACACAAAATTCCAGACCGCCTTCGCCGGCAAGCCGGCTCCTACAAGTCCCGTGCAATGCCACGATTTTTTGTAGGAGCTGGCTTGCCAGCGAAGGGTCCCTCAAGCCCAACACAAAATTCAAAACCGCCTTCGCCGGCAAGCCGGCTCCTACAAATCCCGGCCAATGCCACGATGTTTTTGTAGGAGCTGGCTTGCCAGCGAAGGGGCCCTCAAGCCCAACACAAAATTCCAGACCGCCTTCGCCGGCAAGCCGGCTCCTACAAATCCCGGGCATTGCCACGATTTTTTTGTAGGAGCTGGCTTGCCAGCGAAGGGTCCCTCAAGCCCAACACAAAATTCCAGACCGCCTTCGCCGGCAAGCCGGCTCCTACAAATCCCGGGCAATGCCACGATGTTTTTTGTAGGAGCTGGCTTGCCAGCGAAGGGGCCCGCCAGCCCAACACAAAATTCAAAACCGCCTTCGCCGGCAAGCCGGCTCCTACAGGTCCCGTGCAATGCCACGATGTTTTTTGTAGGAGCTGGCTTGCCAGCGAAGGGTCCCTCAAGCTCAACACAAAATTCAAAACCGCCTTCGCCGGCAAGCCGGCTCCTACAACCAAATGGCGTCCCACAATGGATAATCGTGTACCCGCCTGACCAGGCCAGCCCGCAATGGATTGGCAATGATGTAACGCGCCACGGCCCGTAAATCCTCTTCGCGACGAATCGCCCGGTCATGGAAACCTTTCTGCCACATCTGCCCCGAGCGACCTAAGCGGGCATTCACGGCCCTCGCGCAGCGGGATTTGGTCGCCCTCATCAAGCCAGCCAGCGTGTTGTTCTGGAGCTCGATCAGCCAGTGAAAGTGGTCAGGCATCACCACCCAGGCCAGGGAATTGGCCTGCTCCTCTGTCTGGGCCTGACGAAATTGCTCGACCACCAACCGTCCGACACGCCAATCGCTGAAGAGCGGTTCGCGCAGGCGGGTAACGGCGGTGAGCAGGTATATCTGTCCGGACTGCGAGTAGCGCCCGGAGCGCAGATGGTTGGCATGTGATCGAATGGACAATCCCTTGCCCTCCTTTCTCGGTCGAAAAGGGTAAGGCTAGTGCGCGGGAAATTTGCCATTGAAAAGGTTTGGTTCCGGATATGACTAAGCCAGATGCCACGATGTTTTTGTAGGAGCTGGCTTGCCAGCGAAGGGTCCCTCAAGCCCAACACAAAATTCAAGACCGCCTTCGCCGGCAAGCCGGCTCCTACAAGTCCCGTGCAATGCCACGATGTTTTTGTAGGAGCTGGCTTGCCAGCGAAGGGTCCCTCAAGCCCAACACAAAATTCAAGACCGCCTTCGCCGGCAAGCCGGCTCCTACAGGTCCCGGGCAATGCCACGATGTTTTTGTAGGAGCTGGCTTGCCAGCGAAGGGGCCCTCAAGCCAAATACAAAATTCAAGACCGCCTTCGCCGGCAAGCCGGCTCCTACAGGTCCCGGGCATTGCCACAATGTTCTTGTAGGAGCTGGCTTGCCAGCGAAGGGGCCCTCAAGCCAAATACAAAATTCAAGACCGCCTTCGCCGGCAAGCCGGCTCCTACAGGTCCCGGGCATTGCCACGATGTTTTTGTAATTGGAGCTGGCTTGCCAGCGAAGGGGCCCTCAAGCCCGATACAAGAATCAAGACAGCCGACAATCGTCAGAGCATACCCTTGAGGTACCGACGAACCTGTCGATACCGTGCACAGCCCTCGAGCAGGCTGGTTTTCGGGCGGGCGTTGTGAGCTCGAGCCTGTTGCGGGCTGCAAGGCAATCCACGGATCTGTGCCAGGGATTGTTCATTACCGCACGGCAACTGCAGCGAGTCCGGTCGAATACGCCACAATGGCACGCCATGGACCTCGGCCCGGGCTTTCAGGTCGCTCGATTCAAAGGTATGCCACACCAACAACTTGCCCGTTTCACGAGCCACCGCCGGGAGCAACTCGGCGTTATCGCGAGCAAACGTCAACACCCCCCAGCGGCTATTAAGCAACCTGCGCATCGCCGACCGCTCACGCCGAGGCACGCCAACCACCGTCACGCTCCCGGCAAACCGGCTGTCCTGCTGCTTCTGCCGAGCCAATTGCCGGGCCACAGTCATGACGTCGCAGCGCTGGTCGGTCAACGGGTCGACATAACGGCAATAGCGGATATACGCCGCTGCCACCAATTGCTCCAGGGTCGGGCGTGCCTGGCGGCGGGGGAGGGCCAGGCGGTCATCGGTCAAACCCCAACCGGCATAGAACGGCAGGCCAAAACAGGTCACCGGGATGCCCTGGATTAACGCCTCAAGCCCGGCCTGGCTGGTGCCGACATACACCCGCTGGGCCCGGCGCGCCAGGGAGGCCCAGGACACATGACGACTCTCCAGCACCAGGCCGCGCTCGAGCGCGGCATCGAGCAGGCAGCTCTTCTTGTGGCCGTTGACGCAATCCGGGTGAATCCGCACCCGCACATCCGCCTCGGGATTTTCCGCCAGGGCCGCATCGAGCATCCGAATAAAGTCCGCTTCACACAGCCCGCCACCGGGAATCGAAAAATCGCCGTAGGTCTGATCCACCACCAGCACCAACGGCCGATCCCGACCCAGCGGATCGTCATCACCCAGGTCCGGCGCATTGTTGTACTTGCCGATGCCACTGCTGCGCATCAGCGCAATCAACTCCTGCGCGGTGGCCAGATCCTCTGCGCTCAGGCTGTGAGGCGCCTGCAGAATGTTTTCCAGCAACGAAGGCCGATCGGCCAGGTAGTGAATACCGATCGGATCGACCACCATCGACATTGGCGTATCGCCTTCCACCCCCAGCGACGAAGAACGCAAGAAGCCGTCCTCCAGCGCCACATAGGGAATACCCCAGCGCTTGCACAACACCCGGGCATGGTCGGACGAGCTTTTGTAGCCGATCCCGGAAATCGCCTTCAATCCCGCCGGCCGCTGTTGACCGCGTCGCCACAGCCACTGCGGCGTCCCTTCAGGGTCCAGGAATTCGCTAAGGTGAAAGACCTTCCACATCACCCACTGCGACATGATGCCCACCCAGCCGGGGCCTTCCACCAGAGACTCAAGGGCGACGGGTCGATGCATTTCGTGGGCACTCATGGGCGGGGCGACAACCTGCGGCGCAGATTGATGACCGTGGGGATCGGCATCAGGCGGCTGAGCCAGCTCTTGGTACGTATCGACACAAAGCCGTGGTGGACATAAAACGCCCGGGCGGCGAGGTTTTTCGCCTGCACTTCCAGCTCGATCTTTTCATGGCCGCTGCCCAGCGCCTGCTTGAACACCGCCTGCAACAAGGTGCTGGCGACGCCCTGGCGGCGGGCGACTTTGTGCACGCGCAAGCCGTACAGGTAAAACCCGTAGGACCACTCGCGGCACTCGCTGATCATGAACAGCCCGTAGCGCAGCGTGCCGCCCAACCGGCCGAACTCACGCACGAAGGGCCGCAACCCAGGTGAAAACGGCCCGCGTCGATGGTGTTTGAACGTCGCATAACCGACGGCGCCATCACTGCGATAGGCAAGCAACACCCGGTCCCAATTGATCCCGTCCGCCAACAGGCGGAAACGGCAATCTTCGTCGCCAAGGATGAACGCCAGCGAGCCGCGCCCGGAGCTGATCCACCGTGCAATCGCAGGCGTGCGCTCCGAGGTACTGGAGGCAAGGACGATCTGCACGGGCTCACGCTGCATCGCGTGCCGCCGCCAGGTGGTCGATGAACGCCTTGGCCAGGTGCTCGACACCCAGGTCCGCAGGGGCACTTCCGTTACGTGCGGTATTGGACCAGATGAAGTACTCGGTATCGCCATCCGGCTCACCCAGGGCGCCATAGACGTCGGGCAGGATCGGCACATGGTCACCGAAGAAACACAGCCCGGTCGGCGTGCCGCGCGCCAGCAAATGTTCGCGCAACTGGCCGAGCATGCGGTCGGCGTTGCCAAGGTGGCGCACATACGGGGCGAGGTCGCGCAGGTCTTCAGGCAGGGGACGGTCGAACCATTGTCCGAGATCGGCTGCCGCGACGCTTTCCAGGTGCAGCGGCCCGTGGTTTTCCATGGAGATGGCATGGATGTACAACGGCTGCGTGCGACCCGGGGCATCGAGCAGCTCGCTGATCTTGTCGGCCACCGCGCAGTCACCGATAAACGGCCCGGCCTTCTGCTGCTCTGTGAAGCTGCGCACGTCGATGAATTCGTCGAAGCCCAGCGCCGGCAACACCTTGTCTCGACCGTAGAAACTGCCCACATAAGGATGCACGCACACCGTGCGGTAGCCTCGGCTTTTGAGTTCCAGGGCGATACTGGCAACGCCCTGGCGCGCCAGATGGCGGTAGGGGTTGAAGCGGTGCACGCCGAGCTGGTCGACCTTGATCCCGGTCAGGAAGGCAAACTCGGTCCGCACCGTGTTGGCCCCCCAGGCCGCCACCTGCAACCGACCCTGGGCCAGCGCTTCACCGCGCAAGGTGTCGAACTGGCTGAGCACCTGCCCACGAATGCCGGGCCACAGTCGGCGCGCATCGAAAAACGATTCGCTCTGTACCGACACCAGGTCCGCCAGGGTGGCATCGGCCATGGGGAGTGCCTCCTCGCCAAGAAACGGCGAGTTCAATGACGCCAGCGCTACGGGACGCCGGGCAGCAAAAAAGTACGTCCACAAACTGCCCGCCAGGCCCCAGCGACCCAGGTCAAGTGCAGCGTCGAAGGTCGGTTGCAACGGCTTCAATCCGCCCAGCCAGAGCAGTGCCAACCCAACCAGCAAGGTGCCCGTCGCCACGGCGCGGGCGTTGGCGCCAACCGGTTCGAAATACAGCCCGCAAGCCAGATAGACGACAAACAGCAAGGCCAGGCCAATAGCTTTACCAATACCGAAGAACGGCAGGTACAGGCGCGGATAGCGCACCGCATCGCTGAAGTATTCGAAGTCGGCGCAGACGAAGGGCTCGCGCAGCGAATGATATTTCGCGTTGCTCACCAGCACGATCAACAGCCACAGGGCCAGCACGTTCACCGCGCTGAACCAGGCACGGCCGGTGATCAGGTACAGCAAGCCGACGGCGAACGCCCAGGCGCCGGCATGCAACAGCCACGCGCGCAACGGACGACGCCAGCCGGGGCAGGGCACCATAAGTTTTTCGAAGGCGCACGACAGGACAAAACCGAACACCACCACCAGACCAAACGCACTACTCAACACATCAGGCACCGTAATCCAGCCACCGCAAAATGATCGACGACAGCCGTGGCGGGATAACCCCCAGGGCCCAGCATCCAAGGTTCAGCGGGAACGGAAAACTGATCCGCGCCTGGTTCGCCGCCAGGCCACGCTGAATCCTTTGCGCGGCTTTCTCCGGAGCCCAGAGCAAGGGTTTGGGCCCGGGCATTTCAAAGCACATTTTCGATTCGACGTAGCCGGGCATGATCACGTTGATCTTCACCCCGTCCGCCGCCACCAGGTCGCGCATGGCTTCGCCGTAGGCCTTGATCGCTGCCTTGCTGGCGCTGTAGCTCGGGGTGGCGGGCAGCCCGCGCCAGCCCGCCAGCGAACTGAACAGGGCGATCTGCCCGGACTTGCGCGCGCGCATGAACGGCAACGCCGCCTGCACCGTGGCCAATGCCGCCAGCACGTTGATTTCGATCAGCGCCTGGGACAGCTCCCAAATTTCACCCTCGCCATTGTCGCCGGTGGAGGTGTTGACCCCGGCGCCGACGATGATCAGGTCCGGAGACTCGCTCACGCTGATCTCGCCGATCCAGCGCCGCAAGGCCTCCAGGTCCTGCACGTCGAGTGGCTGCAGCAACACCCGGGCACCGAGGGCACGGCATTGCGCGGCCATTTCTTCCAGGCGGTCCAGGCGCCGGCCTTGCAGGATCAGGGTCACCCCCGGCGCCGCATAGGCCGGCGCCAGGGCACCGCCGATGCCGCCTGTGGCACCGGTGATGAGAATGCAGCGTGGAGACTTGTGCAGCGTCATAGGTACTGTTCGATTTTCGAGGTTTTGGCCATCAACACTTCCAGGGAGTTGTTCACCGCCATGTCGATGCCACAGCGGGTATAGAAGCCGCCGTTGACCTGCGTGGTGTGAATCACCGTGCTGCGAAAGCGTTGAAAGAGCGTGGAGTCAGGTGGTTCCGGGTGGTTCCAGAACTCGTCGAGGCCGCCCTGGTGGGTCAGCCCCTTGAGGTTGTAGATCGGGTCGCTGAGGGCGATGGTCGGCACGTTGTGCATCAGCGACGAGCCACCCACGGTGCTGTTGACCGTGACCACGCCGGCGACGTGGGACAGCAGCGTCGGCATGTGCCCGCTTTCGATGAAGTCCACGCGGTCGGCGATGCCCAGCTTGTGGGCAATGCGCCGGGTGATGCGCTGGTAATTGACGATACCGGGGGTCAGCGGATGGTTCTTCACCACCAGTCGCGCATCGCTGCCGGCATGGCGGGCGAATGAACCCATCACGTGCTTGAGCACATCCTTCATGTGCCGGAACGGCGAGTGGTCGCGGATCTGCGCATCGCTGTCCAGCTGCAGGGGCAACAGGAAGGTGCGGTGGCGATTGCGCGCCACCTCACTGATCACCTCGGAGTCGCGGCCCTTGGCACTCATCAGGCGAATGCCCTGGCGAATGTAGCCCGCATATTCCACCGCCGCGTTGAACGGCGCGTGGGTCTTGTAATGGGGGAACACCACTTTGTTCAGCGCGCCGCCGACGTGATACATCACGTCGTGCAGGGCCCGGGAGGCAAAGGACAGGCGAAATGCATTGCCGTTGTGATAACGCGGGATGTACTTGCCCACCTCCCGATACCACTCCGGATCCCGGGGCAGCAGCGAGTGATTGTTCACGCCGTTGCGCTCAAGGGTGATCCAGTAGGGGCGGAAGTAACCTTCCTCGAACACGTGCACGCGAATGCCCAGCGACCTGGCCAGCTCCACCGCCGGCTGATGCACCGGACGGCAATCGCCGAACAGCACAACATCAGTGATGTTCTCCGTCTTGAAGCAGTGGCTATAGAAATCCGCCAGCTGCTCGGGGCGCGCCGAATAAAACTCCAGCGCACCGCTGCTGTACAGGGTATCGCCCATGTTGAAACTGACGGACTTGACCCGTTGTCCTTCGTTGCGCAGGGCTTGGGCCAGTCGCGCGAAAAACGGCGAACTGACGCCCTGCAAAAACAGGAACGAGTTGCGCGGTTTGGCCGGCACCGGGCGCAGGGAGCGCTGACGGGGAACTAGGATTTCCTGAGGCGTGGTTTCAAAACCGTAAGGAGCAAACGCTGAATCATCTCTCGCCATGTTGGAGTTCTTCCTTGCGTTGGTACTTCATCCCAGTTCTGGATCTCGATTAACGTACGTTCAGGAGTGGTAAATTTTCGGGTGATGCGGCTGACATAAGTCGGGTAGCGGATCAGGGTCGCGGCCACCAGCTCATCCAGGCTCAGGCGCCGGGTGCGGCGCGCCTGGACGTCCGGGCTCAGGTCGCGATCCACGGTCAACCCCCAACCGGCATAAAACGGCTGGCCGTAAGTGGTCACCGGCACGCCGCGCAACAAGGCTTCGAATCCCGATTGCGAAGTCAGCACATGCACCTCGTCGACCTCGGACAACAGTGAGTGGAAAGGCACATCGCCCACCACCTGGTTGCACCAGTCGCTGGTGCGTTCTTCGTCTTCGCCGGCCTCGCGGGTGCCGGCCAGTACTTCGGGGTGCGGCTTGTACAACAGCCACGCCAGCGGATGACGCTTGCGCACCGCCTTGAGCAAATCCAGATTGCGGCGGATCCGGTGCGCGCCATAACGAATCGACGCGTCGGACTCCACCTGGCCCGGCACCAGAATCACCCGTTCGACCCCGGCGGGGCGTTTCCACGGGGTGCCGGGCAGGTTGTACTTGGTCACGCCGGCCACGCAGATCGCTTCGCGCAAGGCCGCTGCGCGCTGCAACAAGCCCGGTTCACACGGCTCGTTTTGCAAGATGTGTTCCAGACGGGAAGGACGGGTGGCGTCGTAGTAGATGCCCAGGTCGTCGAACACCCAGGACAACGGGCGGGTTTTTTTCGCGCCGAGGCCGACGGAGCGCAGGAAGCCGTCTTCGACGCGGCCGAGGTGGCTGACGTTGTTCTGTTGGGCAATTGCCAGGTCATGCTGACAGCCCCAGGTCACCACGTCCGCATTCGAGTCTGCGGGCAGTGGAGCAAACTGAGTGAGTGATCCGTTGAAGAAGTCCTCCACCAACGGATGTTTCCACTTGCTGAACCCGACCATGTGCAGGCTTTGCGGCAAGCGACTGCGCATCCGTCGCTGCAGACCCAGCCACGCCAGCACCGTCTCGACCTGGCACGGCGTGCCTGTCTCCGGGTCGACGTAACGCGGGTATTCCACCAGCGCGGCATGCAGCAATTGCTCAAGACTGACTGGTCGGCGTCGCTCAGGGGCGGGCAGCGCATCAAGGGTCAAACCCCAGCCGGCATAGAACGGCATGCCAAAAGTGTGCACCGGCACGTTCCACAACAGGGCGTCGAAGCCCAATTGCGAGGTCATCACATACACCGCCTGGACGGCTGAGAGCAGCTCGGCGGGGTGCACGTTATCGCTGATCACCTGCACCCGTGGCTGCTTGCGCAACGCCGCAAGGTCGAAGTGCCCCTGCTTGCGCCCGGCCACCACGTCCGGATGGACCTTGACCATCACCGTACTCTGCGGGTGGCGGGTCAGCGCGGCGTCGAGCATGCGCTGGAAATCGGCGGCGCTGGCACCTTGCAACGAGGCATCGCCGTGGGTCTGATCAGCGACCAGCACGCATGGCTGCGGCAATACACAGGCCTCGATCCGCGCCCCGTTGTACTTCGACACACGCTCTTCGCACCAGCCCGCCTGCAAGGAGCGGGCACGCAGCACCTGTGCCTGGGTCAGCGGCAGCGGAATCAATTGTTCGAGACGAGAAGGACCGCTGGCGTCGTAGTAGATGCCCAGCGGATCGACGATCAGCGACAGCGGCGGATCTTCAGCACCCAGGCCCACCGAGCGCAAAAAACCGTCTTCGACCGTAATCAGCGGCAACCCGGCAGCGTCGGCAGCCGCCTTTGCACGTAGCGCGCTGGGTTTGCGTCCCCACGCCAACACGTCATCGGCCCGGGCAATGTCGCCCACCGTTCCACACAGCAGCCGATACTCGGGCAGCAAGGCGGGGAGGGTAGGGATCTGTTGTGCACCTTTGGACAAAATCAGCAAAGAGCGACGCGGTGGAGCGGCATAGTCCATAAAAAACAGCGGATATCCATATCGGGCGCACTCATCAGTCAGGCATGCATCATTGCGTGTGCCTGCAGGAAATGCTCAATGAAATTTGGCGCGAATGATAATACAAATGGAGGGTGGCATTCACAAAAATGTAGGTAATTTCTGATCGCTTTTGTACATAGATTGAAATTGCGCTCAACGCCTGCAGGCCCGCTAACCATCCGCCCGATGAGCGGCATTCGTGGCACTCACAGCGCGATTGACAACCGCAGAAAATCAATTTCCTACCTTGTATGAGCGGGCTTGCCAGCGGAGGCGTCTTCACGTCAAACGACGAACGTGGAACCTAGAGCGTGCGTACCGAATCGCCTAACGGCCCGATGTCACTGGCATCGCCAACAAATATTCATACTTCTCATGCAACAGATCCAACTTGCCCCGTCGCTGATAGTCAGCAATCGTTTTGGGGCGTAGGAAATGCCAAAGGGAATTCTGCAGGAAAAAATAATTGAGGTTGCGCAATGCCTGCTGCTGGTCGAATCGAGTGTCCAGTACCTCTAGATAGGTCGCGAGGAACTCCTCGCGCACTGTCATAAAGCGTTCCATGTCACTGCGTCTAAACACCGCGCTGAGATAGGAGCCACCGTCAAATCCGACACGCCCAACCTTGAACTCGCTCCAGTCGATCATTTGTAGACCCTGAGGCGACAGGAAAAAGTTCTTGCGCAAATAATCCATGTGGCAAAAACAGCGCTGACCCCTTTTTGCCCCATTGGCCTCACGGCGCAATATTGGCCGCAACGCGCGAAGTCGGCGGGGCAGGTCGGCAAAACGGTCATCGTCTCGGGCCAGTTCTTCAAGGGAATGCAAATAGCGCTCGTAATTGAAGCGCGACCGCAGCATATACCAGGGCCGAAAGAAATCCATGGTCCAAAACTTGGGTGCCTGCCACGAGGAAGCAAGGTTCAGATGAAGACTGGACAGTGCTTCGATCTCGGCAATGCCCGGTGCCACGGTCTTTGCGATAGACGACATGCGGGGCGGGCGGCCCTGTATGTAGCTGGTAAATATTAGACTTTCCCACGGCGTCTCAATCACGCCCAGGCACGTTGGATGCTTGAAGTGAACGCTTTCGCTCAGTACGTTGCGCTCCCGATAGAAGCGCGACTCGAGGCTGGTGATAAAGAGAATTTTGCGAATCGATTTCTCGATCACATCCACCGTGGCCCCGGTAGCGAGATGCGTCAGCCGGTGATGGCGAACGTAATTCACGAACGATGCATTGGATGCCAGGTCGGTGGTGACGATGCTGAAATCATCAGCTTGGTAAACAGGCAGGGAAAAGCTCAAGCGTTTTTCCAGCGTGGAGCGACTTAACCAGAAGGTATTCCTGCTGCTGGCGAGTGTTGTGCTATTCGATTCGGTACCCATGCGTTCCAACTGTAAGCAATAATCCATTTTCTGCCTGACACATAAGTGAAGGCGTCGCAATCCTTGCCCACTTTCCGTAACAGTTGACCAGAAGGGGCGCGATAGTACGGATTCCGTCCACTGATTGCCAATTATGTGGCGCGCAACGCGCCTGATTTGGGAAATTTCCTACAGACTGAGGGACTTCCTCGTTCCCTCCCTGACATTGAGCCGTTACCATACGCGCCTTCAAAATCAAGGAGCGATAAGGTCCCCATGAATCACCTTCCAATTGCCAAAGAAGCGCTCTATGCGCAGGCGCAAGCAATCAGTCAGCTGGCGGAGCGCCTGGATGGCGAATTCCAGCGTGCAGTCGAGCTGATCCTCGGTTGCAAAGGTCGCACCGTCGTGTGCGGCATGGGCAAATCCGGCCTGATCGGGCAAAAGATGGTCGCGACCTTCGCCTCTACCGGTACCCCGAGTTTCTTCCTGCACCCGGCTGAAGCCTTCCACGGCGACCTGGGCATGCTCAAGCCGATCGACGTGCTGATCCTGATCAGCTACAGCGGCGAGACAGAAGAACTCATCAAGCTGATTCCGAGCCTGAAATCCTTCGGCAACAAAATCATCGCCATGACCGGCAACGGAAAGTCGACCCTGGCCAAGCACGCGGACATCTGGCTGGACATCTCCGTCGAGCGAGAAGTGTGCCCAAACAACCTGGCACCGACTACTTCCACCCTGGCGACCATGGCCATGGGTGATGCCTTGGCCGTAGCTTTGATCGAAGCCATTCAATTCAAGCCGATGGACTTCGCCCGCTACCACCCCGGGGGCAGCCTGGGTCGTAAACTGCTGACTCGCGTCAGCGACGTCATGCACTCCCCGGCACCCATCGTCACCCCGGCCACCAGCTTCCACGATTGCCTGCTGGTGATGACTCAAAGCCGCATGGGCCTGACCGTGGTCATGGAAGAGGGCGTCCTTGTCGGTATAGTTACCGACGGCGACTTGCGTCGCGCACTGCTCGAAGACGAAGGTGTGATCCACACCACCGTTGCCCACTTCATGACCGCCAACCCGCACACCATTAAGGATGATGCGCAGCTTTCCGAAGCGGAAACCTACATGCTTGACAACAAGATTCGTGCCCTGGCTGTCACCAACAGCGACAACGTTGTCGTGGGTATCGTCGAGATCTTTGACTGATACCGCCAACCTCCATGCTCCGCCAGTTCCTGCGATCTCGTACGATCTTTGTAGGAGCTGGTTTAACATAGTCCAGTGATCTCGGATAATTTTTTTATTTTTCGCGCCGCTAACTTTTCTGGCGCTACCGGTGAGTGCTAACTGTTGTAGTTGTGGCGCGTTACGCTGTTCTAGCGTGCCTCATATCGGTTGATATCTTCACGAGCCTTGTACTCCGAACGTAACGTTTTACGAGTAACCACTCGGACTTCAAATTGCCAAATCCAGTGAATACGACCCTCCCGCCCTCGTGCAGTCGGGGAACTGCTTGTTGTGCGATTCGCATTTATCCGGTGATAATACATCCTACGCATTTTTGATCATGGAAGAATTTTTGTGTTTGGTTTTTTTTCAAAACGCGCTGGGAAGCCGTCAAAAAAAATTCAGGTCGTATCGGTTCTGAATAAATTGTCTGCACAATCAGGTGGCGTTACCCGAGTAGCGATGGCCAGAGCTGATATTCTTTCCCGTCGCGACCTTCGATCACTTATAGCTACGCTTGATTACGATCCCATTATATTCGATTCCATCGCTACACTTCGGGCCGATACTCGCTTAGGCAGTGGTGTGGGGGTTCTGAATTTTTTTATCTATTACGCGATACTTTCTGCATCTGCTGGGAAGAAACTTCTTATCAAGGATTATTATGTAGGTCTTAATGATGGTGTTTTAAACCGGCAGTCCCGATATGTGGGTCTGACAGAGTTTAGGTCGACTGAGTATTCAGATGTCAATGGTCGAGTTTTCGCAAGAGAGCTCGTTGGTTCAGACGGTCATGTTGTTAGTTTTCAATTGGAGGTGCCAGACAGAGAAGTTTTGGTGTTTGGTACAAGAGATGATGCTTGTACTCATTGGTTGAATGAGGTCTCTAATTTCGGTAAGGCAAGTTTATTAATTGCAGATTCATCCACGAAAAGCGGTGTTGTAGCAAGTGTTTCGGCAAGGAAAGCTAGAAAGATTCTCACTTTGCATGGAAATCATCTGGCCTCGCCTTATAAGTTCGGAAGTGATGTAAAGCCTCTTAGTATGGGGATTATTGGTAGTGCACGGTCGGCGGATGCTTTTGTATTGCTTACCGTTGCGCAGGCAAATGATGTTTCAAAGCAATTCCCATACGTCAAAAACTTGTACGTAATCCCGAACTCGGTAGATGCGTGTCCAAGTAGTTCGATCGATAGATCAATTAAAACGTTTGTAGTCGTTTCTCGGCTAGAGTCCGTGAAAAATGTTGCAATGGTTATTCGCGCGTTTCGAATTGCTGTTGATATTGATTCGGAGCTTCGATTGGAAATATGGGGGCATGGGAGCCAGATGGATGCTCTCGATCGATTGATAGTCAAGTTAGGCTTGTCAGATTATGCGCAACTTAAGGGTTATGTGAATCCTGTTTCTGAAAAGTTTTTTGGCGCTCGTGCCTCACTTTCTGCTTCAGTTTCTGAAGGCTTTGGCCTAAGCATTTTGGAATCGATGTCCTGCGGATGCCCGGTTATTGCACTTGCTTCCAATTACGGTCCAGTTGAAATCGTTAAGAATGGTTTAAACGGGTATTTAGTCGAGAATGAGCAGCAGATGGCTGATCGGATAACCCAGTTGGCCAATGATGATGCTCTCTTCAAAGATTTGGCTTCAGGTAGTTTGAAAACTGCACAGTCCCATGATGCTGATATGATAGGCGATCGGTGGGTGACTTTGGTAAAAGATCTCACTGATCCATCTTGGCAAGGCTATAAATCCAAGCGTTCAAAGACTCTGAAAAACTCGCGATCCAGCATTGGAGGAAATATTCTTTTCACTTCACATGCTAGTCAGAAGTTAGATGATTTCAGAAGAGTTGAGATCATTCGGGTTAACCGTAAGCGAATGCTCAACGGAGTGGCCTGTCTGATTGAGCCGGGGGTTTATTCTATCAAGTTATTGGAAAGGGATGAGAAGGGCGGTGTTCTATTGAAATTTTCTCAGGGTAAGAATGTTTATCAAGGAATTGTACCAAACGGATCAATCGAGTTTCGATTGCTATCCTAGGCTAGCGAACGAAGTCTGCCATATTGAAGTGCTACCTGTGGGTTGGATTGTATGCAATCGACAGGTAGCAGGGCAAGGACTGAAGTTAACTTAGAAGGGGCGCAGTTTATAGTCGATCTTTGTAAGCCAGTTCAAGTGTTGAAAGAGTCGGGCCGCGAACCGAGTGGCCAATCCTGGATTTAGGTGCGGCGACGACCCGCAAGACAGACTATTGGTTTTTAACTACTCCACCAACCGAGCCCAAGAGGTACCTACGCACCTGCCCGATAGCTACTATGGCTATCTCTTGAGCGATGATTCACGCCAGTTACAACGCGGACGGCGCGCATGCTGCAGTCGAGCGTCAACCCTACAGTTAAATGCGCGACTCGCTTTTGACTAGATGGAGTTTATTGAGCGCCTACCCCGTTACTTCTCTGCTATGCATGACTCGTCGGCTTACTGCGCCATCTTCGCCATGACCTGCGCATAACCCGCCGCAGTACCCAGTACCGCATCCTTGCCCTGAGCAAACAGAATACTGTCCGCCACTTCACGGAACGCACCGGTACCGCCCGCTGCATCCAATACGTGGGTGGCAGCAGCTTTCACATACACGGGCGCATCCGCCACCGCAAACGACAAGGCGCACGCCGCGAACGCCGGCAGGTCGATGCAGTCGTCACCAATGCACGCCGTTTGCTCAGCGCTGACACCGGCTTCCGCCATCAACTGGTTGCAGGCCGCCTGCTTGTCCTTCACGCCGAACTGGCAAAGAGTAATACCCAAGTCGGCCACACGCTTGCGCAACGTTGCCGAATCACGCCCGGACAATACTGCCACCCGCACACCATTTTCTTCCAGCAGCCGCATGCCCATGCCATCACGCACATGGAAGCGCTTCAGGCATTCGCCGGTAGCATCGTAATAGATGCCGCCGTCGGTGAGCACGCCATCCACATCGGTGATCACCAGGCGAATGTCGTTGAGGGTCGGTCGTGGGGCAGGGGCCTGGCCGCTCATCAGCGCCCGCACTTGCTCCAGGCATTCTGGGGTGTCCACGCCCGGGCCAGTCGGTTCGACCTGGTAGGCCCGAATGCAGTAACCCGCGGCCATCAGCCTCAGTTGCTCGAGTTTCTCCGCGTGCTCTAGCATCGGCTGCGGCAGGCTGCTGTAATCGGCTAGCACATCGCGACGATAGCCGTAGACACCGACATGCTTGAGGTAGTGAGCGACTTCGCCATCCCGAGGGTAGGGGATCGGCGAACGGCTGAAATACAGCGCGTTACCGTTATTGGCCAGCACCACCTTCACGGTGTTGGGGTTGCCAGCTTCGTGCGCTTCGATCGGGTGGCACAAAGTGCCAACCTTCACGCTCGCATCAGCGAGCATGCCCGCAGCCAGCGCCTCGATGTCCGCCGGACGCACCAGCGGTTCATCACCTTGCAGGTTGATGTAGATGTCCGCATCGATCTGAGCCATGACTTCGGCCAGGCGGTCGGTGCCGGAGGGGTGATCCGGCGAGGTCATGACGCACTCACCACCGAACGCCCGCACTGCTTTTGCAACGCGCTCGTCGTCAGTGGCGATCACCACCACATGGGCATTGGCAACTTGCAGGGCGCGTTCATAAACGTGTTGCACCATCGGCTTGCCGGCAATATCAGCCAGCGGCTTGCCCGGCAGGCGAGTCGAGCCGTAGCGGGCCGGAATGACAATCGCGACCCGTTGTTCTGTACTTGCCATGTTCACAATCCTTGTTTCAACAGACTTGGCTTCACGCAATGTTCAATGGCGGGAACGATTTGACCAAGTCATCCAGTGCCTTGATCTGCGCCAGGAACGGCTCCAGTTGATCCAGCGGCAGGGCGCTTGGGCCATCGCACTTGGCTTGATCCGGGTTCGGGTGAGCTTCCAGGAACAGGCCAGCCAGGCCAACGCCCATACCGGCGCGTGCCAGTTCAACGACCTGCTCACGGCGACCGCCCGATGCAGCGCCCGACGGATCACGCTGTTGCAGGGCGTGGGTTACGTCGAAAATGATCGGCAGATTCGCGCAGGTACGCTTCATCACGCCGAAGCCCAGCATGTCTACTACCAGGTTGTCGTAACCCAGGCATGTGCCGCGATCGCACAGGATCAACTGGTCGTTACCGGCTTCCTTGAACTTGTGCACGATGTTCTGCACTTGAGATGGGCTCAGAAACTGGGGTTTCTTGATGTTCACTGGCTTGCCGGTTTTGGCGAGAGCCATCACTAGGTCAGTCTGGCGAGCCAGGAACGCAGGCAGCTGCAGGACATCGACCACTTCGGCGACAGGCGCGCACTGATAAATCTCGTGGACATCGGTAATCACCGGCACGCCGAATTCAGCTTTTACTTTTTCGAAGATCCGCAGACCTTCTTCCATGCCTGGGCCACGATAGGAGTGGATGGACGAACGGTTGGCTTTGTCGAAGCTGGCCTTGAAGACGTAAGGAATGCCCAGCTTGTCGGTCACGCGCACGTATTCGGCGCAGGCAGTCAGGGCCAGGTCCAAGGATTCGAGGACATTGACGCCGCCAAAGAGGACGAAAGGTTTGGTGTTAGAGCATTCAATGTTGGGAGTGATTTTAATCATGTCTACAAGTCCTCTTTGTAAATAATGAAAAGCGCGTTTTGTCGATGCCGCATCGCGATAGGTGCGTAGTGGCATCATCCGCTTTTCTTATCCAGTTACGTGTTGAGTGTCGTTATTCATTAAGCCATGTCGCAAGTCTTTTTTGAATTGCGACATCGTCATTTGCTGCCATCGAATACGAATTTACGTAGTAATGCAGAAGTTTCTGTGTGCGTTGTTGATCAAAAACAAATTCTTCATCGAGGCGGGTTTGAAGTTCGCTAACAGTGCGCGGATAGGCGTGAACTGCATACGAATAGTCGCACTCGCCCGTCACAATCACAGGTCGACCATGTAGTAATGCTTCCAGACCCACACCGGAGTTCACAGTAAAAACTGCTTTTGCACCGGCAATCAGGTCATGTACCGAGGCATCGGACATCTCGATAGCGCCGGAGGCGGTAAGCGAATTTAGTGTTTTTTGCACGGACATGCTGTTGCAGTAGGGGTGACGCTTGACGCGGACTTTAGTCGAGCTGCCGAAGTAGTGCTCTGCAACAGTGCGGACCAGTTCGATGCCGGTAATTTCTGCCAGGGCAGCTACAGTGTCAGTTGGTATTTGCAGTGCGACGAAGACGTAGTCATCCTGGAATGTAATACGTTCTGCTTTTTGCGAATACTTGGAGATATTGTTATGAATGTAAGTATCACGCAGTTCGCGTTCATTCTCTGCTAATGCTTCGCAGGAGAAATTTTCGCTAGAGCGTTCAATCGGCTCATGAATGGTAGCAAGCGAGGAATACCCTGCAAAACCTTGGTGATCCATGCTGCAGCGGCCAGCCAAGGGGACTTCCTGGATGTGCAGGTGGTTACTGTTCAGTGGGGCATTGGTGTGGTAACTGACGACGCGTGCACCTGGAATTCGTGGATCGCAGTTCCTCCAGTTCCATTGATGTCTAGGCACCAGTATCAGATCGCTACGATCAATCAAATAGCTGTACACGTTCGAAAGAAACTCGCGAACGGTGGCATAGCTGGGTTTTTCTTCATTGGGGGCTGCAAAAAATACCGTAGGGATGAAAACCTCCACGGTTTTAGACAGATCGACATGATTGAGGTCAATGTCTACGATCGCTCCATTACGCAATCCGCAAAGGTGAGATGAAATCTCATTGGCGCTGGCGACTTCTACTAACGCGCGGGCTTTACCAAGATTGCGAATGACGGTTTCCAGCCAGCGCTGGTTATCTTCCGATACAGGCTGAGTACCGGTTCTGTTCCGGTTGATGATTTGCTGCGCTTCGTGAAGCCAGCGACACTTCACGGCGACTTTGACTTGATCGTCCGGATTGATGCCTTTTTTACCCTTTTCGGATGCGATAAGTTCACGTGCCTGATTGCGTGCGGTTTGAGTCTTTTCATGCAAGTCCGGGAAGAACGGCGTTGCGCGATTGATCATTGGCATGAACTTCATCAGCGTCTCGCGCGGAAAGTTCAAGATATGCAATAAGGTGTTGCGCGCGTCATTGTACAGCGCATTATCAATCTCAAAGGACAGGCGCTTTACGGAGCCAAATACAGGGTAGCAAGCCTGAGCCGCACAGAGGTAAGAGTAGGCTCTGGCAACCTGAGCATCATCGCGCAACATATCACTGATCCGCATGAGCAGTTTGCGTTCGGATGGAAAATCAACTTGTGCGGCCAGCAGAACCTCGAGCGCAGCCTCCTGGTTGCGAGTCGTCTGATAGGCTTTTGATAGCATCAGGCGGTAGTTCAGTAGTGATGAGATTTCTACCGGAAACGAATTAATAGTTTCGATGACCTTATGGTGTTGATCCAGCTGACTGTAAACGCGTGCCAGGATGTTGAAGTTTGTCAGATTGCTCGGGTCGGTCTTGATCGCCTGGTGTGCCTGGTCAACGATAATGTTAAGCCAGGAAGAGTCGTTGCCCGCCATCAGGAAAGCCTGCTCAAGCTCGCTGCTTGATACCAGTGGTTTGGCCTTTGGCTTGGAGAGTGTCGGTTTTTGTTGTGGTGATTTGGCCGGACGAAAAAGAGCCAGGACTTCCGACACTTGACTGCAGGATGGGGCCCGTAGCAGCGTCTCAACGGCTTCTTCCTTGGCGCCTCGCGCAGCAAGGATCTTGGCCGCCTCAATGTAGCCGAAAGAATTTGATGGGTATTTTTCAATTGCGTAATTTGAGTAGCGTAGTGCTGACTCATGGTTATTATGGGCATTGGCGGCACTAACGGCCTGGCGCAGCTGACCTAGTGATACATTCAGCCGCAGCAGTCTATCTGTACAAGCCAGGCTTGCGCGATGTGCACCAAATTTAGAAAGCAGAAAAATCGCTTTTACAATGATGTGTCGCTGGATGGATAGCATTATTTTTTTACGCTCTGCTTTTTCTTGGCAATTGCCAGCTGACGCTTCGTCTTGTAATACTCTTTCAATTCTTTGCGTACGTAAGACTGAGGCTGGTTCGGCACAAACTCCCCTTTCCACAGCTTTACCAGCGCTTCATGGGCCAGGCTTAACGAGTCTTTGGTGTCGGTAAACAGAGAGCTTCGCAGAGGCTCATACAAGTCGACATATTTTTGCGAATTGTCAGCCAGTTCGGCGATTCCATCAGCCAGGGCTACCGGAGTTTTAATCGACAGGCCCAGTTCGCTGCGTCGAGAATATTCCAGGCTGTACTCGTCGATTTTCTTGCCACCCATCTGCTCAGCCAGGTCTGTGTCGAGCAGTGCGATGGGCTTTCTGCAGTACATGGCATCAAAGATGGCGCCGCTGTAATCCGAGATGACCACGTCGCTTATGGACAGTAGCTCCAGCAGGTCATCATTCGCACCGAAGTGACAAATTGCGCCCATGTCCATTTTATCTTTGCGAGCACTTTCAAGAAGCTCTGTGTTGTGGTGCATTTTCATCAGAACGTTGAAGTTTTCCGCCAGATCGTAAATCGCGTTCACATACTGATCGACGCTGGATAGATCGCCCCAGGTCGGCAGATACAGTACCGTTTTGCGATTCGGATTCAATTTGGCGGCATGCTTGCTTTTGGCTGCCTCGTGAAAAGCGTCGGAGTGCCAGTCATCGTAACGCGGATTTCCAACGGAAGCGGTCGGGCTGAAGTAGTCGATCCTTTCCGAAGCATAAGGGCCATAAGTCAGGCACAGGTCTGCAAAAGCACGCCACGGGCCATAATTATGGGGTTCCTTGGCATAACCATATTGGATCATGGCTATTTTCGACTTTTCGAAAGCTTCAATGCGAGAGAAGGGTGTCTGGCACACGATGATGTCGAAGACGCCATCAAGATTGGCCATTTGCGCGCGGTCCCACACCATGATCGGGGTGCCGGGATTCTTCAGGATGTCATCGCTGAACTCGGAAATGAAGTCCTGGCGCTTTTCAATCACGAAGCAGGCACCAGGAAAAGTGCTGGCTAACTTTTGTATATGGAGGAACTGAAAAGGGTTCCATCCAACAAAACCTATCCTGGGTGTATTACCCATACTTTTTGATCTCTGCAATCAGTTGGGTAGTGGAAATGCCTTCGGTGCGAGGAAGATAAATGACTTCGCACAACGACTTGAACTCATCAAAACGGCCTTCCCAGTCGTTACCCATGACCAGTGCGTCGGCGCCGAATTCCTGGATGTATTGACCTTTGAGTTCAAGCGATTCCTCAATGAATACTTCGTCAACGCAGGCAAGTGACGCGATGATGTCGCGACGCTCGGTTTCCGGATAAACCGGGTTACGTTGCTTCTTCGAGAAGTTCAGCGCGTCGGACGAGACACCTACCACCAGTCTGTCACCCTGTGCGCGGGCACGTTGCAGGATTTTGACGTGGCCAATGTGAAGGACGTCGAAAGTGCCGAAGGTGATGATGGTTCTCATAAAATATCCCTATTTTTAAACGCTTGCGCTGTATGAAAGTCGAGTATGGGTTTCAGCTCAGGCCCGCAAAGGGCTGGCTGGTGTGCGCTGCGTCAGATTTGGCTGGGCGTCGATGCTCTGGCTTGACGCTTGCTTTAGCCATAAAGCCCACCACTTACGAGTGGGCTCTGCAGTCGGCTATGAGTGCGCAGTCAGTCAGGCATTTGCCCGAGGTTGAGCTGTGCCGAGCTTGAAGCTGAATTTTTTCTTGAAAAGCTTACCTTTGTAAGGCTCGCCATCGACCATGAATATCAGTCGGTACCAGCCACGCTTGGCATCGAACGATGTGCTCTGGATCGGATAAATACCTGGTGCCACGAGTGGAGATTTGTCGTCTGGACCTGGCTCATGAGCGACAACTTCTATGGAAGTGAAGCGATCCAAGGCATTCATGTCTGCATGGGCGGTTGGCGTGGTAAACCACACAATGCCGGAACTGGTGCCGCTTGCTGCGTTGGTAACCGTCCCGGACAAGGCTGTGCGATTCTTCAGTCCCATGTGCAGCTTGATGGCATTGATCTTGTCAAGCGCTTCAGAGACGTCTGCGAAGTCAACGCCTGTCATATCTTGTGGCTCGAGTTCCCACCATTGGCTGGCCAGCAGACGTTCAATTGTTTCGTCGTCAAATCTGTAGCGAATGATTTGAGCAGGAATGCCACCAACGATAGCGTAAGGGGGAACATCCTTTGTAACTACGGCGCCTCCGGCGATCACTGCGCCAGTACCCACTGTAACTCCTTGGCAAATCATTGCGCCTGCGCCAATCCAGACATCGTGACCAATCACCGCTGGATCGGAAGTAGGACCTTTTACTCGCTGATGAGTTTGATATCCTTCAACATCAGTAAAGTGATTTGTGTTGTATTGGAAAGGATGGCAGCTCAAGTAATCTGTCGGATGGTTGATCGGGCTGATTTCTGCGTTGCGTGCAATGGAGCAATAGTTGCCAATAATAGCGCCTCTACCTACATAACCATCGCGACCCAGATATGTATATTTTCCGATCTGCGCCTTGGCATTGACAGTCACCGCGCCGTACAACTTTACAGGGCCCATCAAGACAGCGTCTTTAGAAACGCTAGCGAGTTTAGATACTAATGTGTCGTCCAAGATTACCGCGCTCCATGATGTCATTATGCAATCGCTAGAATTCAAACAGCATAAATCGACAGATTTAAGCTGTTCACGCATTTTTCAATGCGGTACCAATGAAATCGACGATTTTAACTATGTGTCAAAATTGTGTCAAGCACTCAGGTTGATAAATTTAGCTGCACTTAACTATTGTTTCATAGCTTGCACGATCGTTTCAGTGAGGGTATTTGACGTCAATTTTTACTTCATCAACAGGCCGGGCACGAGCTTTGGTGGTTTTCCCTCATTTTTCGATGTTTTTTTAGGTTTTTGGGTTGTCTGTGCTGGGGGGGGGTGGGGTATACAGGGTTTAGTGGATTATTGACGTCAAAATTAAAATGCGGTTTTCAAGGCCGGTTTCACATTGCGAGGCCAAGGCCGCCTGATGGTCTAGCCCGCGGTTCGCTCCTCTCGAGAAAATAGATGGCAATTTGATATCGGTGTAGGCGCGTTGGGGGCTCGTAGATTTGAGTCTAGAGCATATCCTGTTGGGTATTTGCGAGGCCTCGTGCAACAATTGCACTATAAAACAACACTTGCTTAGTGTTGGCTAGAACTTTCGGGGGCGATCTTTGCTATGAGGCAAGTAATATCAGTTTTATATGAGTTGGCAGAGCAAGGCGGTGGGGTTACCCGGGTTTCATTGGCGAGAACCGCGGCGCTGGCGGATGCGGGTCTAATGGCTCGTATTGCAGTGTTGGATTTTGATGAAAAACTTGATCAGACATTTGCCAATCTTGTTCGGCAGTCAAGAGTAAGCAAGGACTTGGAAGTTTTGCATTTTTACCGCTGGTTTGCGCACAGGGCCAACTGCTTGATGATGGGTGTGGTGGATTTCAATCAGTCTACAGTTGAGCATCTGAATGTTCTGGTCAGGAAACGTGTTGAACATGTCAATGGTTTTCAACTGGGTGTAAATCGATACGTGACGAGCACTGGTTTCGTTTTTATGGAGGAGTTTTTCCAAAATAAAAATGATGTGGTGATGGTCATATTATTTATTCCGGGTGAGCGGCCGCTTAAATTCAACTCTTTAGTGTCAGTGCATGCTTATTGGTTGAAGTGCCTGTCGCTTGGGTGTTTACCAAGTTTTTTGCTAGCCGACTCTATTGGAGCTGCTGATACGATTTGCCGGGTTGAAGGGAGGGGTATCTATCGGATTTTGATGATGCATAGCAATCACTTGCTCAAGCCTCACAATGTCGGGGCACCCATAGCACCCAAGTATGATGGTGTTATCCGGGGGATTGAGCGTTGTGATCGATTGGTGGTTTTAACCCAAGGCCAGTTGCGGGATGTGTGCGAGCGATTTCCCGCTGGTCGATATACGGTAATTGGTAACCTTGTGACGATCGATCCTGCGACAGCGCAGGTATCTCGAGATGAAAACCTCGCCGTTGTGGTTTCGCGCCTGCATGGTGTAAAGCGGATCAAGACAATGGTGAAAGCTTTTTCCAGGGTCATTGCGCGCAACCCGAATGCTCGACTGGAGATTTGGGGGGCGGGGGAGCAGGAAGACGATATCAAGGAATTCATTATCGGGCTGGGTATGCAGGACTCCATAAAGTTGATGGGGTTTGCAACTGATGTGTCTGAGGTTTTCAGGCGTGCCAGTGTCAGTTTGGGTATGTCGGTAACCGAAGGGTTTGGAATTAGTTTTGCAGAGTCGTTGGGCTATGGAACACCACTTGTTTCAACGAGGACTAACTACGGACCGCAGGAGATTGTAACAGATGGTGAGGATGGCTTTATCGTTGACTCTGAAGATGAGTTTGTCGATAAGGTTGCGCTGTTGCTGAGTGATAAATGTCTCGTTTCCGATATGGGGGAAAAAGGGCGCGAGAGCGCTAAAAGATTTGCGAGCGGTGCGATAACCAGGCTTTGGTTGTCATTGTTCGACGATTTAACTTCCAGTCCTACCGGTCGATTAGAGTGTTGGGTCCCGGATGGTCGAATTTTGGAGAATGTAGTTTCGAGCAAGGTCGGTTGGATTTATTTGCCGAAGGTCGCTGATGTTGAAGGTGCTGGATCTTACCTGTCGGCTAGAAGCGCTTTTGTGGTAGAGGTTTCAGACAAAAGAGAGTTTCTCGGTAAGGTTGTTCGTTTGCCATTGGGGTTTTACGAGGTCGATGGAATGGTTCTCGATGAGGAAAAAGGTAGATACAGGTTTCGACTCATGAAGGACGGAGTTCCTTTTCGTGGGGTGATTGCAAGTAAAGCGCTGAAGTTCGTGTTGGATTAATTTCGGGTTTGATGTGAGGGTGGGGGGAGTGTTTTTTTGGCCGGCTTTCAGGTCGCGAGACGCTACCTGATTCTCTCGGGCGCAAGTGGAGTGTATGTGTGGTTGGTGATATTTTCTGCGTCCGGAACACTCCAGGTTGGCTGGAACCTTGATGTAGCCTGGTGGTCGGTAAGATACTGGAAGCGATTAGAAGGGATGGGATATGTTGAAGGTGAAGCGTAATTTTTGGTTTTTCTCGTGTGTGCCTGGCGTATTTTTTTTGTTGACTGTTTTTCCTTTGGTATCGCCCGCGGCGGATGATGGAGCCTGTGTGTTGCCGCTTGAGGGGGAGGTAAGTGGTAACGTAAAGTTGAATGCCGCATGCACTTATTTTCAAACTGTTCGGATCGTTGAAAGCAATACGCATCTGGATTGTAATGGTGCGACGCTTGAGGGGGAAGGGAAGCGGGCAGTCGGAATTCAGATCGATGGCAAAAAAAAGCTTATTGAAAATGTGACGGTAGAGAACTGTCGAATCCAGAACTTTAAAAATCGTGGGGTCAATATAACGTCAGGGCTCCGAATCAAGGATTTTTCTGCGGATACAGATGCAAACTATAAACTGGCGCCGAAAAAAATTCTGATTGATCATGTTGCTGTGTTGGGAAGTGGTCGCGGTGGTGTTTATTTTGATAGCTACGTAACGGACTCGGTGTTGAGAAACTCGACAGTAGAAGGCTCTGGAAAGGTGGGAGTATATTTGGAGCAGGGAACTCAGCGCATTCAGATCTTGAATAATACGATTCGGAATAATGGTGTGGATGGGCATCGTGAAGGGTTGGCCATTGATTCGTCCGCGCATAATACTGTTAAAGGTAATCATTTTATTAGTAATGCAGGTGGTGGGGTTTTCATTTATAAGAACTGTGGAGAGAATTTTTCATCCGGCAAATCGGCGCTCCGTTGGCAGTCAAGTGACTTTAATATCGTCCAGGATAACACTTTCAGGGATGAGCGGGTGGGGGTATGGATTGCGTCGCGACAAAGCAAGGATTTGAGTAAGTGGGGGTGTGGCGATCCCTCTGTAGATGAAAGTGGACGCTTCTTTGCGGATCATGCTAATAACAATGTTGTTGAAAGGAACGAGTTTTGTAATACTGTGACTGCAGTACGTGTTGAGGGTGATAATAATATAATCGTTCAGAATAGAATTGACAGTGCTAGCCGGCGGCAGGTGTTTGAGCCATATCAAAATGTAAACAAGCCCGATGGGCGCAAGACTCAAGGTAATACGGTTAAAGATAATACACTGTCTAACTGTGTTCGTTGAGTCCTGTCAGTTTTGGGTACGGATAGTTGAGCATTCATTTGGCTGTCCGCTGTCGAGATTTTCGGGGTTGGCCGGCATAAGTTTTTTCGGTGGTGCACGGTTTTTACGATGGGGCTGGTGTTCGCAGAATGCTATGTGTCGCATTTGTTTGTGGAACACCAGTCCGGTGCGCGCGCGATGTTGATTTTATGCCGGATCTAGTCTATTTTTCCCGTGCCATTTTTTTCTAATAATAGGTTTGTTGTCATGCACGAATTTTCTGCAATGGAAGGTAAGCATTTTAAGATTGTTGAATGTGCTGATTCCAAACGGCTCATGGTCTTTTTGGCGGGTACCGACAAAACCGATGGCAAGTTTGATTTCTGGAATGTGGGGAATGCTCAGTCCTCTCACTTGTTGTTTTTGAATAATGGACGCAATGAGTGGTATCAGCAGGGTATCCCCGGCTTTGGTGATAGTCATGATGGTACGGTAGAAAAAATCAAAGCACTCGTGCGCTATTTGAACGTTGATGAAGTGTATTTCGTCGGCGTAAGCATGGGTGGGTATGGTGCGGTGCTTTATGGTGCTGCCCTTGACGCCAATGTTCTTGCGTTCGGCTACGATACAAAATTAAAAATTCCAGGCAGTCGCAGTCAGAAGCGGATGCCTAAAGATATTCCTGTCGCGTTTCCGGATCTGCGCCCGTTGATTAAGTCGTCAAAGGCTAAAGTTCTACAAATCGCAGGCGAGTGCGACTCTCTTGATCTCTTGTCTGCGGCGCATGTTCACGACTTGGCTAACGTCAGGACCATTACATTAACCGGAGTGGGTCATGGTGGCGCGCCTTTTATCAAGGAGTACTATGGCCTGTCCGAGTTTGTGAGTGCGTGGGCTAGTGGTGAAGCGCTTCCTGAAATCATTGAGGCTGGTGAGTCGGTTGGTAATGTCGAACTGGTAAAAGCGCTGTACAAAATGTTCTTGGCGTTTCGTGACAAGGATTGGAAGGGGGTTGAACAGGCGGCAGTTCGAGCAATTGAGTTGGATCCACGACACGAGTACGCCAATTACTTATTGGGTACGAGTCTATTGGAGGACAAGCGATATGCTGAATCCCAAGCGCCGTTGCTGATTTCTGTTGGTTCTGCACCACATTATCTGGGGGCTCGTTATCGTCTGGGGCGTGCGCTTATGCTCAATAAGCGTCATGCGTATGCAAAGATGCATTTCATGACTTACTTGAAGTCAAATCCAAAGGCGCACATTGTTTTGATGATGCTTTCTGATATTTATATGCTGGAAGGCAATATTCAGTTAGCTACCAAATATCTCGCCGATTCGCTTGAGTGCGGTGGGGATGAGGAGAAAATTTCCAAGCGCATGGCCAAATTGGCAGCTTGATCGATCCTCGGGCGATCTTCCGATCGAGTTAAATGTCCAGTGCCGGGATTCTGCTTTTAGCAGCTGTTCTTCGGTATTTGAGCAGGAAGGTGGTCCTGCACGCACTGGCGTGCAGGCCCAACCTGATAACGGTACTACCTTCAACCTCCCAAAACTTTGCGTTTTGATTGGCTCGTAACTCGGGTCATGTCTTCCATATCACTGAATGCCAGTGGCGCGCCCCAGCAGCATTGTTTGTACAATCGGACTAATAACTTTTTGCCACTCGTACACAGCGGCGTTGGTTACATAAATCGTATCGTCTGGCTTGAGCATAATCTGACGAGCATAAAAAATAGCTGCCGGATCACGCATATCCAGTCGCATGACTGTCGGCTTTGGGTTGCCATCAGTTCCCATGCGGAATACAAAGACGCCTTCCGGGTTTGCGCTACCTTCTTTCAGTCCACCTACGCTGCTCAGTGCATCCAGCAAGCTTGTATTTTGCGCAGGCATGTCCTTCAAGCCAGGCTCGGCAACAGCACCCATCGCGACAAAACGCTGTCGTGCCCGGTCCAGCACTACTTCCGAGTTCGGGCGCAGCACCATGTTGTTGCCGGCCAGCACATCCTCATAGTTGAACTGTTGAACCTGACTGCCAGTACGCACGGTGACGTTGACCAAGTGTGGTTCCATCACAGGGCCGCCTGCCTGGTTGACGGCATCCAGCAGCGTCAGCGGTCCTTGCAGGGTACTAAAGCGGCCAGGGGCTTTAACTGCGCCTGCTACCAGTACCGAGCCCGAAAGATCACCGACCAGTTCAACGTGAGTCTGCACGTCAGTGGTCACGCCTTTGAGCTGTTTGCGGATCATGTTCTCAACTTCGTTGAGGGTCATGCCGGCGACGAACTGACGGCCGACGTAGGGCAGGGAGATCATGCCCTGGTCGTCGATGCGGGTCTTGAGCTGGGTGCCGCCAGCGGACAGCGGGGCGAACAGCGCCGAGCCTTCCGGTGCGTTGTCAGTGATCAGCACGTTGAGGATGTCACCGGCCATCAGTCGCGCCGAGGGAGCGACAGGCTTGGCGATGCTCGCTAGTACCGGACGCACCGCGCCACGCATGTACGGGGCGATGGTATTGGCGTTGATCTCGACCAGGTTGTACGGCTGGTTTTTGCTTTCGATATCGCCCTTGTAAGGGCCGGCGCCGGACAAAGTGCCGCCGCAACCTGCCAGGGTCAAAGCTGCCAGGATCAAACCCGCTACAGCGCTGTTTCGCATGCTCACGTTCAGGGGGCGAAGGGGCAGGCCAGTAATGGATTTAATCACGATGATCCTCGATCGATGCAATTAGGAAGCGGGTGATGCCGTAGAGCAGCAGCAGTGCCAGGAAGATGGTTGCCAGGTTGTAGAGACGTTCCGGGTAGATGGCGAGCTGTGGGGTGTTCGGGCTGACCACGGTGACCAGGGTGCGAATCTTCTTGCTGGCTTCGATACGGGCGTTGTCGAGTGCGGCGACGGCAGTCTTGTAGGTTTCTTCAGCGATGCCCGCGTCCAGGGTCAATTGCTGGAAGCTCGAGGCAACAACGTTGAGTTGGTCGCCATCGGGTGCGGATACCAGCAGGCGTTTTTCGGCATTCAGCTGTTCGCGAATGGCGCTCACGCGTTGTTGCTGCTGCTTGACCTGCGGTGAGTCTGCACGAAGCTTGTAGAGCATCTGGGTGAGCACGGCGCGCTCTTTGGAGTGCTCGCCTTCGAGGGTGTCGATGATGCTAGCGCGGCCTTGGGCCGAGCTTTTGCCATCCAGTACCTTGTTGCGGTTCTGGAAGCTCAGCAGCTCTTCCTTGCGCAGGGTGTAGTTGGCTTTCGCGCCTTCCAGTTCGCCTTGGGAGAAGCGCATCTGCTCGCGGGCGATGCTGTGGGAGACTTCGTTCACGAAGTGCTCGCTGGCTTCGAGAATGACCTGGACCATTTGCTCGGCAAGTTCCGGGCTGAAGGCTTGTACTTCAACTTTTAGCAGGCCGGTGGTTTCGTCATAGTGCGCGGTGACCATGCGCTGGTAGTACTTGAGCAAGTCTTCGCGCTCGGTGTCGGTGCTCAGCCAGAAGAACGGGTCGTTGCGTTGCTTGCTGTATTGCTCGACCCAGTGCAGGCGGTCTTCCAGCAGCTGCATCATGTCCATCGACACGATGTATTCGCGCAGGTACAGGGTTTCTTCGCGGGAGGCCGGGTTGGCGCCGCTGAGCAGCATGCCCAGGCCCGGCATTTGGGCGGCTGGATTGTTGCCATCCTGGCGCACCACCACTTGCGCGGAGCTGACATAGCGGTCCACGGCAAAGAAGCTGTAGTAGACGATGGCCAGTACCATTGGAAGCACGATCAGCCCCAGTGTCAGGCGCCAGCCCTTGAATTTACCCGTACTGCTCATATGCACACGCATCCTTGAAATAAAACAATCACGCCACGGTCAGGGCGATCAGGTGTTGTAGGCCTTGATGCCTTCGGCGACATCGTCATAGATCTGCACTCCGCCATTACGCACCAGCAGTACGACGTCGCAGAGCTTCTGAATTTCATTCATGTTGTGGGAAACCAGCACGACCTTGGATTTCTGCAGGCGCTCTTCGAAGACGTTGGCGCACTTGCGTTTGAAGTGCGCGTCACCTACCGACATCACTTCGTCGATCAGGTAGTAGTCGAAGTCAAAGGCCATGCTCAGGCCGAACGCCAGGCGCGAACGCATGCCTGAGGAGTAGGTCTTTACGGGTTCGTCGATCCAGCTGCCGATCTCGGCAAAGTCTTCGACGTAGGCGACCTTTGCACGCATGGCGTCGCCGACCGCGCCGTAGACGCGGCTGACGAACTTGATGTTTTCGCGGCCGGTCATGCTGCCCTGGAAACCACCGGACAAACCGACGGGCCAGGAGATGCTCTTGTTGGTGGCAATGGTGCCGGAGTCCGGCACGTCGGCACCGCCCAACAGACGAACCAGGGTCGATTTGCCCGCGCCATTACGGCCGATCAGGCCGATGTTTTTATCGGCGGGGATCTTCAGTGACAGGTCACGAAACACGTGGCGACGCCCTTTGGGGGTCAGGTACGACTTGGTGATATTTCTGAGCTCGAACACGGTAAGCCTGCGGTTAGCCGTTCTTGGTGGAGATCAAATGCAGTCGACGAACCCGGTATGTGCCGAGCGATACGAACAACAAAACCAGGGTGACAGCGATTACGTACTCAAGAGAGACGCCATCGACGGGCACGTAGTAGGGGAAGATCTCGGCGCGGATCAGTTCCAGCAAGTGCAGGAACGGATTGAGCAATAGCAGTGGCAGCATGGCGTGAGGCAGATAGGCCGCGGGTAACAGAACGCCGGAAATGAAATACAGCGGGAAGAACATCATGCGGATGAATATCTTGCTGCCTGGGATCGCATGGGCAATCAGCGCCAGCAGCATGCCCAGGCCGAAGGCAAACAGCAGGCCGAGCAGGATAGTCAGTACCCATTGGATAGGTGACTTTATCGACATGTCGAAGCCATACCAGGCAAAGCCGAATACCAGGATGGCGTAGACCAGGGCGGAGATGCTGAATTCCACCAGGACCCGGGCGATGAAGGTGTCGAGGGGTTTGATTTGCTTGTAGGCAAACAGCGAGCGGTTTTCCTTGGGGCTGTCCATCAAGCGCAACGCTGTGTTGCGAAACAGCAGGAAGGGTGCGAGTCCAACCAGGACGAAGACAGGAAATTCGAGGCCGGCTACCGATCTACCGCGAACCAGTGCAAACAGAACACTCAAGACTAAAAGGTGAGCGATCGGTTCCAGCAGCGTCCACACTGCGCCCAAACGGCTCGCGCCTATACGCGCGCGCGCTTCGCGCAACACCAGGGCAAAGATGACCGATTTTTTGATTTGCAGAGAGGAACGAGGCTTCAAGATGGTTTACCGCACAGCACAACGACGCGGTAAACGCGTTGCTTGAATTCATTTTCAGAGGACTAACTGTCGATGTAGGACAGATCGCTTCCATTCGTGGGGCGGGAGGGTAAACGCTGGGCCCGACAGGAGTCAAGCTGTGTAGTTCCCTACCGATAGTCGGTTGTTCTTGCCAACGTTCAGGGTGTTTTGCCGGAGTTCAACCATTCGGTGGCGGCTCGGTTTGTTCGACGAATGATGGTTCAGCTGGCCAGCATCGGGTAACTGAACAGTCCGAAATGCAGCAGATTCAACCCGAAGTGGGTAGCAATGGCGGTTGCCAATCCACCGAATCGATAGGCCAGGCCATAGCCAGCGCCTGCCAAAGTTGCCAGCATTACCCATTCCCAACCGGCGCCCCAATGGGCCAACCCGAATAACAGAGACGCGATCATCAGGGTAAGGTGGTCGCCGTAGGGCAGATGTTGGAAGAGTCGGCTCAGACCACCTTGCAGGTAGCCACGAAACAGCGCTTCTTCTACCAGTGTTACCAGCAGCAGGTTGTTGTTTATCCACAGCCATGCCTGCGGCGGCCATTTCGGTGCCCACTCGACAATCCCTAGCAGCCATGCGCTTACAAGCGTGACGAGTACCGTCAGGCTAAGTGTCAAAGCTCCAACCTTTAATGCTTGCAACAACGAGTGGCGGCCGATGATCCATGGGCATACGAGCAACAGCCAGAAGCCTATCAGCGGCTTATCCAGATTGAGGTTCATCGAGAAGGGCACGGCATTCTCGGTGAAGCGTTGCTGGTCGATCATCCTGGCATTGTGAAATCCAGGCCACCAATGGAGGGTCAAGGCGAGTGCCAGGAGGATGAACAGGGCGTGGCCGAGGTAGGGGCCATAACGAAAGCGGTGTTGCCGAACGGCGTATCCGGCGAGTCCCAACAGAATAATTGCAATGATCGCCTGAGCTGTCAGGTAACCGTAGGTGAGCGCGAGAACATAACCGGCAGAGAGTAATGTCAGGTACGGCCAGGGCAGTACGAGCATGGGGTCATCCTGTTGACTGGCGAAACTACCTTTAGTGGTGCATTTAGGCAGATTTACCCGAGGAGCAGCAAGAAACCACCAGACTTTTTTCCTTAACATGGGCTGTGTAGAACTGTGGCTGTGACTATGTTTATAGGTGCCTGACATTCACTTGGAAGGCGAGCTGGCGGATTATCCTGAATCAGGGAACGCACATGACTACTTGGCCCATGATTACCGTGACATTGTTGATGCTGGTACCGTTGATGGTTCTTGCTACATCGATACAAGGTTGGGTTCAACATTTCAAAATCGAAGGCGATACCGAGTACTAGTCGCGGTTTGACGAAGCTCCGGTCCTTTCATTAGCGCGAACACTGAGCACAGGGATGTGGTCCCCACGCAAATACGGTCTTTCAGAATATGGCTTGGCCATTGTTGTTGGCTTTCAGGCGGCTATCGCCAGCAGGCTGGCTCCCACAGTGGATCGGGTGCATCCGGGGGCGAATGGTTGGCTGTGAGGGCGCCATCGCTGGCAAGCCAGCTCCTACAGTGGTTTTGGGTACAGTCGCGAGGGAATGGTTGGCTGTGAGGGCGCCTTCGCTGGCAAGCCAGCTCCTACAGGGGGTTGGGTGCAGTCGTGAGGGAATGGTCGGCTTTGAGGGTGCCATCGCTGGCAAGCCGGCTCCTGCAGGGGATTTGGTGCAGTCGCGAGTGAATGGTGGGCTGTTAGGGCGCTATCGCCAGCAGGCTGGCTCCCACAGTGGATTGAGTGCATTCGCAAGTAATTAGTTGGTTGTAAGGATGCCTTCGCCGGCAAGGTGCTTGGATGGCAGGTTGTAAGGGAGGGCTTCAGGCGCCGTTACCGATGCAACAGCGCCTGAAGCCTCAACACTGATTGTCCCGCGCTTACGACGCAATCAACTGCCGCAACACGTAGTGCAAGATTCCTCCCGACTTGAAGTACTCCACCTCATTGAGCGTATCAATCCTGCACAACACTTCGATTTTTTCCCGGCTGCCATTCTCCCGGGTGATGACCAGTGTCAGGTTCATCCGAGGGGTCAGTTCGACGCCGGTCAGGCCGAGGATGTCCAGGGTTTCGCGGCCGGTCAGGTTCAGGCTCTTGCGGTTCTGGTCGAGTTTGAACTGCAGCGGCAGCACGCCCATGCCCACCAGGTTGGAGCGGTGGATGCGCTCGAAGCTTTCGGCGATGACGGCCTTGATGCCCAGCAGGTTGGTGCCCTTGGCGGCCCAGTCGCGGCTGGAACCGGTGCCGTATTCCTGGCCGGCGATGACCACCAGTGGGGTGGCGGAGGCTTGGTAGCGCATGGCGGCGTCGTAGATCGGCAGTTTTTCGCCGGTGGGGATGTAGTAGGTGTTGCCGCCTTCTTCGCCGTGCAGCATTTCGTTGCGAATGCGGATGTTGGCGAAGGTGCCGCGCATCATCACCTGGTGGTTGCCGCGGCGTGAGCCGTAGGAGTTGAAGTCGCGCGGTTCCACGCCTTTTTCCCGCAGGTACTGGCCTGCGGGGCTGTCGGCCTTGATGTTGCCGGCGGGGGAGATGTGGTCGGTGGTCACCGAGTCGCCGAGCAGGGCGAGGATGCGCGCGCCGCTGACGTCCTTGACCACCGGTGGCGGGCCGCCGATGTCGTCGAAGAACGGTGGATGCTGGATGTAGGTCGAGTCGTCCTGCCAGACGTAGGTGGCCGCTTGCGGCACTTCGATGGCTTGCCATTGTTCGTCGCCGGCGAACACTTCGGCATATTCCTTGTGGAACATGGCGGTGTTGACCCGTTCGACCGCTTCGGCGATTTCCTGGCTGCTGGGCCAGATGTCGCGCAGGTACACCGGCTGGCCGTTCTGGTCTTCGCCCAGGGGCTCGCGGCTGAGGTCGATGCGTACGGTGCCCGCCAGGGCATAGGCGACCACCAGCGGCGGCGAGGCCAGCCAGTTGGTTTTCACCAACGGATGGACCCGGCCCTCGAAGTTGCGGTTGCCCGACAGCACCGAGGCTACGGTCAGGTCGGCTTTCTGGATGGCTTTTTCGATGGGTTCCGGCAGTGGCCCGGAGTTGCCGATGCAGGTGGTGCAGCCATAACCGACCAGGGCAAAACCCAGGGCGTCGAGGTACTGCGTCAGGTCGGCGGCCTTGTAGTAGTCGGTAACCACTTTGGAGCCTGGGGCCAGCGAGCTTTTCACCCAGGGTTTGCGCCGCAGGCCTTTTTCCACGGCTTTTTTCGCCAGCAGCCCGGCCGCCATCATCACGCTCGGGTTGGAGGTGTTGGTGCAGGAGGTGATGGCGGCGATCACCACCGCGCCGTTTTTCAGGCGAATGGTCTGGCCTTCGAATTCGTAGTCCACTTCGCCGGCCATGTCCGCGTTACCCACGGCCACGCCGCCGCCACCTTCGCTTTCCAGGCGGCCTTCTTCCTTGCTGGTGGGTTTGAGTTGCAGGCCGATGAAGTCGCTGAACGCTTGTGCGACGTTCGGCAGCGACACGCGGTCTTGCGGGCGCTTGGGCCCGGCGAGGCTGGCTTCGACGCTGGCCAGGTCCAGGGCCAGGCTGTCGGTGAATTGCGGTTCCTTGCCCGGCAGGCGCCACAGGCCCTGGGCCTTGCTGTAGGCCTCGACCAGTTTGACCGTGGCGTCGGGGCGGCCGGACAGGCGCAGGTAGCTCAAGGTCACGTCGTCCACCGGGAAGAAGCCGCAGGTGGCGCCGTACTCCGGCGCCATGTTGGCGATGGTCGCGCGGTCGGCCAGGGGCAGGTCGGCCAGGCCGTCGCCGTAGAACTCGACGAATTTGCCGACCACGCCTTTCTTGCGCAGCATCTGGGTGACGGTCAGCACCAGGTCGGTGGCGGTGATGCCTTCCTTGAGTTTGCCGGTGAGCTTGAAGCCGATCACTTCGGGAATCAGCATCGACACCGGTTGGCCAAGCATCGCCGCTTCGGCTTCAATGCCGCCGACGCCCCAGCCGAGTACGCCGAGGCCGTTGATCATGGTGGTGTGGGAGTCGGTGCCGACCAGGGTGTCGGGGAAGGCGTAGGTGCGGCCATCTTCGTCCTTGGTCCAGACGGTGCGGCCCAGGTATTCCAGGTTGACCTGGTGGCAGATGCCGGTGCCGGGCGGCACCACGCTGAAGTTGTCGAAGGCGCTCTGGCCCCAGCGCAGGAAGGCGTATCGCTCGCCGTTGCGCTGCATTTCGATGTCGACGTTCTGTTCGAAGGCGCTGCTGGTGGCGAATTTGTCGACCATCACCGAGTGGTCGATCACCAGGTCCACCGGGGATAGCGGGTTGATGCGCTGCGGGTCACCGCCGGCCTTGGCCATGGCCGCGCGCATGGCGGCCAGGTCGACCACGGCGGGCACGCCGGTGAAGTCCTGCATCAGCACCCGCGCCGGGCGGTACTGGATCTCGCGGTCGGAGCGGCGCTCCTTGAGCCACGCGGCAATGGCCTTGAGGTCGGCGCCGGTGACGGTCTTGGCGTCTTCCCAGCGCAGCAGGTTTTCCAGCAGCACCTTGAGCGACATGGGCAGTGCGTCGAGGTCGCCGAGGCTCCTGGCGGCCTCCGGCAGGCTGTAATAGTGGTAGGTCTTGTCGTCGACTTGCAGGGTTTTAAGGGTCTTCAGGCTATCGAGGGACGGCATTACGGTCACTCCTTGGAGTCCGCACGGGTACGGACTGAGGGAACGGGCAGAGCATTAAACCTAGCCCTGTTTTAAGTAGCTGGCTAATAACTGGACTCTATGGGCAAGTCCGAGGTTCCGAAGTCGGCTATCATGCGCCGGTTTTCGTGACAGGCTTTGCGTTAGCGCAAGTCTGGGCATCGCGCAGTGGTTGAATGTCTCGCCATCTGCCCAGGAGTAAGAATGAACACCCTTTTCATGCATTGCCGGCCGGGCTTCGAAGGTGAAGTCTGTTCCGAGATTTCCGACCTCGCCGCACAACTGAACGTGGCCGGTTATGCCAAGGCCAAGGCGGCCAGCGCCTGCGCCGAGTTTGTCTGCACCGAAGAAGACGGCGCCGAGCGCCTGATGCGCGGACAGCGTTTTACCAACCTGATCTTCCCGCGTCAGTGGGCCCGGGGGATCTTCATCGATCTGCCGGAGAGCGATCGCATCAGCGTGATCCTCGCGCACCTGGCGGATTTCCCGACCTGCGGCAGCCTGTGGCTGGAAGTGGTCGACACCAATGATGGCAAGGAGCTGTCGAATTTCTGCAAGAAGTTCGAAGGCCCGCTGCGCAAGGCGCTGACCGGCGCCGGCAAGCTGGTGGACGATGCGACCAAGCCGCGCTTGTTGCTGACGTTCAAGAGCGGCCGTGAAGTGTTCGTTGGCCTGGCGGAGTCGAACAACTCGGCGATGTGGCCGATGGGCATTCCGCGCCTGAAATTTCCCCGCGAGGCGCCGAGCCGTTCGACCTTGAAGCTCGAAGAGGCCTGGCACCATTTCATCCCGCGGGACCAGTGGGACGAGCGCCTGCACAGCGACATGACCGGTGTCGACCTGGGCGCGGCGCCCGGCGGCTGGACCTGGCAGCTGGTCAACCGCGGCATGCTGGTGACCGCCATCGATAATGGCCCGATGGCTGAAAGCCTGATGGACACCGGCCTGGTGCAGCACCTGATGGCCGACGGTTTCACCTTCAAGCCCAAGCAGCCGGTGGATTGGATGGTGTGCGACATTGTCGAGAAACCGGCTCGTAACGCGGCGATGCTGGAGGAGTGGATCGGCGAGGGGCATTGCCGCGAGGCGGTGGTCAACCTCAAGCTGCCGATGAAGCAGCGGTATGCCGAGGTGAAGCGTTTGCTGGAGCGTATTGCCGACGGTTTCAAGGCGCGGGGCATCAAGGTCGAGATCGGCTGCAAACAGCTGTACCACGACCGTGAGGAAGTGACCTGCCACCTGCGCCGCCTGGACGTGAAGAAAACCAAGTCCCGCTGAGACGAACGGCCCCATGTGGGAGCGGGCTTGCTCGCGAAGGCGTCGTGTCAGTCGACATCAACGCTGGTGACACACCGCTTTCGCGAGCAAGCCCGCTCCCACATGACCGTGGTAATTCCACAAGGGCGGCGTAATGCCACAGATGACCGAACACCCGGCAATGGGCGACAATGCCGGCAAGTTTCAGGAGTGAATCATGAGTGAATTGCTTGATACGCCGGTAGACGGCACCCTCGATGCCACCGGCCTCAACTGCCCGGAGCCGGTGATGATGCTGCACCAGCACATCCGTGACCTGGTGCCCGGCGGCCTGCTCAAGGTGATCGCCACCGATCCGTCGACCCGCCGCGATATTCCCAAGTTCTGCGTGTTTCTTGACCATGAGCTGGTGGGGCAGCATGAAGATGCCGGCACCTACCTCTACTGGATCCGCAAAAAATCCGACTGACCCACAAAACCTTGCCAGCGAAGACGGCCTATCAGCCACCATCAATGTTGACGGACACACCGCCTTCGCGAGCAAGCTCGCTCCTACAAGGTCATATCCGACTGACCCACAAAACCTTGTAGGAGCTGGCTTGCCAGCGAAGACGGCCTATCAGCCACCATCAATGTTGGCTGACACACCGCCTTCGCGAGCAAGCTCGCTCCTACAAGGTCATATCCGATTGAGCCACAAAACCTTGTAGGAGCTGGCTTGCCAGCGAAGACGGCCTATCAGCCAGCATCAATGTTGACTGACACACCGCCTTCGCGAGCAAGCTCGCTCCTACAAGGTCATATCCGATTGAGCCACAAAACCTTGTAGGAGCTGGCTTGCCAGCGAAGACGGCCTATCAGCCACCATCAATGTTGACTGACACACCGCCTTCGCGAGCAAGCTCGCTCCTACAAGGTCATATCCGATTGAGCCGCAAAACCTTGTAGGAGCTGGCTTGCCAGCGAAGACGGCCTATCAGCCACCATCAATGTTGACTGACACACCGCCTTCGCGAGCAAGCTCGCTCCTACAAGGTCATATCCGATTGAGCCGCAAAACCTTGTAGGAGCTGGCTTGCCAGCGAAGACGGCCTATCAGCCACCATCAATGTTGACGGACACACCGCCTTCGCGAGCAAGCTCGCTCCTACAAGGTCATTTCAGGCTGATACGAATACGCTTGCGCGCACTACGCGTCAGGCGGATCGACAACATCAATGCCGCGCAGCTCAGTCCGACGATCAAACCCTGCCACAGCCCGCTCGGGCCGCTTGGCGTGCCGAACCAGTCGGTCAGGCCGAGGGCGTAGCCCACTGGCAGGCCGATGCCCCAGTAGGCGAACAGCGTCAGGATCATCGTCACCCGGGTGTCCTGATAGCCGCGCAACGCACCGGCCGCCGTGACCTGGATCGCATCGGAAAACTGGAACAGCGCTGAATACACGATCAACATCGCCGCCACCCTGATCACCGTCGGGTCCGCCGTGTAGATGGTTGCGATGTGCTCACGCAGCAACAGCATCAAACTCGCCGAGAGACAGGCATACGCCAGCGCCGTGCCCATGCCGACGCCCGCGGCGAAGCGCGCTTCCCGGGGTTGCTCGCGCCCCAGCGCCTGGCCGACGCGCACGGTCACAGCCATGCCCAGGGAGTAGGGGATCATGAACACCAGCGAGCTGAAGTTCAGGGCGATCTGGTGCCCGGCGACCACGGTGGCGCCGAGGCTGCCGATCAGCAGGGCGATCACCGCGAAGATGCTCGACTCGGCGAACACGGCAATGCCGATCGGCAGGCCGATGCCCAGCAGGCGCTTGATCACCGACCATTGCGGCCAGTCGAAACGGCTGAACAGCTGGCTCGACTGATACGCTGGCGCCCAGCGCTCCCAGCCGGCCATGCCCAGGGCCATCACCCACATCACGATCGCCGTGGCCCAGCCGCAACCGACGCCGCCCATGGCCGGCACGCCGAAGTGGCCATAGATGAACACGTAGTTCAGCGGAATGTTTAACGCCAGGCCGCACAGGCCCAGCACCATCGCCGGACGGGTGCGGCCCAGGCCGTCACTGAAGCAGCGCAGCACATGGTAGATAGCGACCGCCGGCAGGCCACTGGCGATGCCGTGCAGGTACTGCATGCAGGGGCCGATCAGTTCGGGATCGACCTTCATCACGTGCAAGACCGGTTCGGCACCCAGCAGCAGGCCAGTGGCGATCAGGCCCACCACCAGGGCCAGCCACAGCGCCTGGCGCACGATCGGGCCGATCTCGCTGTGGGTGCCGGCACCGAAGCGCTGGGCGACTTTCGGCGTGGTGGCCAGCAACGTGCCGGTCATCAGCAGGAACACCGGCACCCAGATCGAGTTGCCCAGCGCCACCGCCGCCAGGTCGCGCGGTCCGACCCGGCCGGCCATCACCGCATCGACGAAGCCCATCGCCGTGGTGGCCAGTTGCGCGATCATGATCGGCAAGGCCAGGCCGAGCAGGTTTTTCAGCTCCAGGCGGACCCGGGCGGGGCGGGAGAGGGAAGGGCTGGTGGTGTGGTCGGTCACGGAGTTCAAGGGCAAAACGTCCAAATATGTTGGCTGCGCGGGTGCGCATTCTACAGATTGACGCAGCGGTCAGGAAAAGACTGTGTTGGGGATTTGTAATCCTGTGGGAGCGAGCTTGCTCGCGATGGAGGTCAACGATGACGAGGGCTGCCTGAATAAACGCGGCGTTCTCAGGTTTTTCGCGAGCAAGCTCGTTCCTACAGGGGCATCGATGCTAGGCGCAACACGTCAACTACGCCTACACTGCCGATCCGCCAAAGGAGCCTGACATGCTGATTGTTGCCGACGAAAATATCCCCCTGCTAGACGCCTTCTTTGAACATTTCGGTGAAATCCGCCGGGTGCCGGGGCGCTCCATCGACCGCGCCACGGTCGAGCAGGCCGATGTGTTGCTGGTGCGCTCGGTCACCCGCGTCGACCGTGCGTTGCTGGAAGGCAGCAAGGTGCGCTTCGTCGGCACCTGCACCATCGGCACCGATCACCTGGATCTGGATTACTTTCAACAGGCCGGCATCACCTGGTCCAGCGCGCCGGGCTGCAACGCCCGGGGCGTGGTCGACTACGTGCTTGGCAGCCTGCTGACCCTGGCTGAAATCGAAGGCGCCGACCTGACTCAACGCACTTACGGTGTTGTGGGGGCTGGTGAGGTGGGTGGACGATTGGTCAAGGTCCTGCAGGGCCTGGGCTGGAAGGTGCTGGTCTGCGATCCGCCACGCCAGGCCGCTGAAGGGGGCGATTACGTCAGCCTTGAGCAGATCATCGAGCAGTGCGACGTGATCAGCCTGCACACACCATTGACCCGGCAGGGCACCCAGCCGACCTGGCATCTGCTCGATGAAAAACGCCTTAATCAGCTCAAGCCCGGCACCTGGCTGATCAACGCCAGCCGTGGCCCGGTGGTGGACAACCGGGCCTTGCGCCAGGTGCTGCTGCAGCGCGAAGACCTGCAGGCGGTACTCGATGTCTGGGAGGCCGAGCCCGAAGTCGACGTGGCCCTGGCCGAACTCTGCGTGCTGGCCACGCCGCACATTGCCGGCTACAGCCTCGATGGCAAGCAACGCGGCACGGCGCAGATCTATCAGGCGTACTGCGAGTTCCTCGGGCAAGCGCCCCAGGTCAGCCTGACCGACTTGCTGCCAGCCCCGTGGCTGTCGCAGGTGACGTTGAGTGCGGACACCGACCCGGCCTGGGCCCTGGCGATGTTGTGCCGCGGGGTGTACGACCCGCGCCGTGACGATGCGGATTTTCGCCGCAGCCTTGTGGGCAGTGTGAGTGAGCAGCGTGCGGCGTTCGATGGGCTGCGCAAAAACTATCCATCGCGACGCGAGATCGACGGGTTGCAGGTGCGCATTGATGGGGATGCGCCGGCGTTGCGGCAGATCGTGGCGGCTCTGGGCGCGACGGCTATCTGAAAATCGGGTAATAAAAAACCCGGCCCAAATGGGCCGGGTCAATGAAGACGGTGGCTACATCACTCTTGTTCGGCAGGCTTGACCAATCGCTTCTCCAGTTCGCTGCACGCGTGCTGGATCATGTTTTCAGTGATCGGTACTTCGCGGCCCTGTTCATCGATTATCGAGCACCCCAGAGACTGGTCTGGCTGCGTGCGGATCACTTCAATCTTGTCATCGCTGCGTTGTTGCAAGGACATGGCCTGTCTCCTCATCAGGTTGTGTGCCTAGATTAAAACCATCAGGTGACCAGGCTGTGACAACTCCCTGCGATCGCTCCTGAACGGCATCGCCAGTCGACCAGAAATAGCCCGACATGGCTACCGCAACTTTAGACCAATAGCGTCTAGGCACTAGACTTCACGGTCATAATTAACCTGACTCATTCTGATTCAACAGGTTCCACCCTCGGGTCGGTGTACGCTGATCCTGTCAATTACTGCGTTGTGGATGATGCAAATGCTCACTGTTCGTCACCGTCGTGCGATTCGCCTGGCCAGTCGTTTCATCGCGCCTTATCGCTGGCACGCGCTGGGTGCCCTGTTCGCGCTGGTCGTCACGGCGGGCATTACCTTGTCCATGGGGCAGGGCATTCGCCTGTTGGTGGATCAAGGGTTCATGACCCAGTCGCCGCATCTGCTCAACCAGTCCATCGGCTTGTTCATGCTGCTGGTGGTCGGCCTGGCGGTCGGCACCTTTGCCAGGTTTTACCTGGTGTCGTGGATCGGCGAGCGCTGCGTCGCCGACATCCGCCGCCGGGTGTTCAATCATCTGGTCTACCTGCACCCGGGGTTTTATGAGGACAACCGCAGCTCCGAGATCCAGTCGCGGCTGACCGCCGATACCACGCTGCTGCAATCGGTGATCGGCTCCTCCCTGTCGCTGTTCCTGCGCAACTTGCTGATGGTGATCGGCGGGATCGTCCTGCTGTTTGTCACCAATCCCAAGCTCACCAGCATCGTGGTGATTGCCTTGCCGTTGGTGATTGCGCCGATCCTGATTTTCGGCCGGCGGGTGCGCAGCCTGTCGCGCCTGAGCCAGGACCGGATTGCCGATATCGGCAGCTATGTGTCCGAGACCCTGGGCCAGATCAAGACCGTGCAGGCCTACAACCACCAGGCCCAGGACGAACAGCGTTTCGCCGTCACCGTGGAAGAGGCGTTCGACACGGCGCGCAAGCGCATCTTCCAGAGGGCCTGGCTGATTACCCTGGTGATCGTGCTGGTATTGGGCGCCGTCGGCGTGATGCTTTGGGTCGGCGGCATGGACGTGATTGCCGGGCGGATTTCCGCGGGTGAGCTGGCGGCGTTCGTTTTCTACAGCCTGATCGTCGGCAGTGCGTTCGGCACCTTGAGTGAGGTGATTGGCGAGTTGCAGCGCGCGGCGGGCGCGGCAGAGCGGATCGCCGAGTTGCTGCGGGCGCAGAACATCATCCAGCCACCGACCACGGGCCTGGTGACCTTGCCCGAGCGGGTGCGGGGCGACCTGATGTTGCAGGATGTGCGCTTTTGCTACCCCTCACGCCCCGAAAGCTACGCCGTCGATGGCCTGAGCCTGAGCATCCAGGCCGGGGAGACCCTGGCGTTGGTCGGGCCGTCCGGGGCCGGTAAATCGACGGTGTATGACCTGCTATTGCGCTTTTACGACCCCGCCGAAGGGCGCATCCTGCTCGATGGCGTGCCCCTGACCCAGCTCGATCCCCTGGACCTGCGGCGTTGCTTCGCCCTGGTTTCGCAAACCCCGGCGCTGTTTTACGGCAGCATCGAAGACAACCTGCGCTACGGCAACCCGACCGCGACTTCGGAGGAGGTTCGAGAAGCGGCCAAAATCGCCTACGCCCACGACTTCATCGAAGCCATGCCCAACGGCTACCAGACCCACCTGGGCGACGGCGGCCTGGGCTTGTCCGGCGGCCAGCGCCAGCGCCTGGCCATCGCCCGCGCGCTGCTGGTGGATGCGCCCATCCTGCTCCTGGACGAAGCCACCAGCGCCCTCGACGCCCAAAGTGAACACCTGATCCAGCAGGCATTACCGAGCCTGATGAAAAACCGCACCACCCTGGTCATCGCCCACCGCCTGGCCACGGTAAAAAACGCCGATCGTATTGCGGTGATGGATCAAGGGAAGCTGGTGGCAGTGGGAACGCACCAGTCGTTGATTGCGAACAATGCGTTGTATGCGCGGCTGGCGGCGTTGCAGTTCAGTGATGGACATGAGGCTGCGTGATTCGCCGCTGCTGAATTCTGCAAGGCGGCATTCAGTGAGCTGGCGACCGACCTAGTAACCGACCAAGTAACCGACCCAGTAACGGCCCTCTGAAATATGCAGAAATCGCGCAGATCAGCGGCCTCACATCAGTGGGCTAACCTTGCGGAATCTTCATATTCAGGGAGGGCAACGGAAAGCCCATCGCCGCAAAAGGGTGTCGCCTGCGCAAGTCCAGATTTTCTGAACGGGGTCGCCTCTATCTGCTGACGGCAGTCACTCATCAGCGCCAGCCGGTGTTCGCTGACTGGCGCTTGGGTCGTTTGTTGGTGGATCAACTGCGCTGCGCTGATGAAAGCTCGGCGATTACTTCCATGGCCTGGGTCGTGATGCCGGATCATCTGCATTGGCTGATTGAATTGAACCACGGGACGCTCGCGGAGTTGATGTGTCGCATCAAGTCCAGAAGCAGTCGTTCGATCAATATGGTGCGCGGTGAGCAGCAGCGATTGTGGCAGCGGGGGTATTACGATCGAGCGTTACGGCGTGATGAGGATATCAAGGGCGCGGCGCGGTATATCGTCATGAATCCGTTGCGGGCGGGATTGGTTTCCAGGGTTGGCGATTATCCCTTGTGGGATGCCATCTGGATTTGAGGATCACATTCAAAAGATCGCAGCCTGCGGCAGCTCCTACAGTGGGGCGGGTGTACACCCTGTAGGAGCTGCCGCAGGCTGCGATCTTTTGATCTTGTATCAACGGATCTCACTGATCGTCGAAATACCGCTCATGCCAATCCACCAACGGTTGCGGTGAGTTGAGTTTCTGGCCGTAGATCACCGAATACGACAGCACGTTCTGCACGTACTGGCGGGTTTCGTCGAATGGGATGCTTTCCACCCAGACGTCGAAGCTCAGGTGGTCGGCGCCGCGCAGCCACTGGCGCACGCGGCCCGGGCCGGCGTTGTAGGCGGCGGAGGCGAGGACGCGGTTGCCGTTGAACTGGCTGTGGACCTGGCTCAGGTAGGCCGCGCCGAGCTGGATGTTCTTGTCCGGGTTGAACACTTGCTGCGGCGAGGCCAGCGGAATGCTGAACTTGCGTGCGGTTTCCTTGGCCGTTCCCGGCATCAATTGCATCAGGCCGCTGGCACCGACACTGGAGCGGGCGTCGTCCATGAAGGCGCTTTCCTGGCGGGTGATGGCAAATACCCAGCTGGGATGCAGGCCGCGGATCTTCGCTTCGCGGACCAGGGTTTCGCGGTGGGCCATCGGGAAACGAATGTCCAGGTCGTCCCAATACTGCGCCTGGCTGATGGTGCGAATCGCCGGGAAATACCATTTCAGGTCGTAGGCCAGTTTGGCCTGGGCGACCATTTCGTCGCGACTGAAGTGGCGGCTGACGTGATACCACTCGCGGCGACCGTCGACGATCTGCCCGCGGGCATGGAACTCCAGGGCGCGACGTATGCCGGGGGTGTTGCGCACCTTGTTCATCAGCGCCTGGCTGAACACCAGCGGTTTGTTGTTCAGCGAATAGGGCGACTGTGAACGGTCGGCGGCGAGGAAACCATAGAAATCGCGCTCGCGGGCCAGGCTCTTGTAGAGGGTTTGCGCTTCGGGGTTCTGCGGTTGCGCCAGTTCCAGGCTGCGGGCCTGCCAGTAGCGCCAGCGGTTGGCGGTGGCCAGGTCCTGGGGCAGGCGGCGCGTCAGCTGGTAGGCATCGTCCCAGCGCGCCAGGCGCAGCAACAGGCGCATGCGCCATTCAGACACCGTGTTGTCGCGCAGCTCCGGGTCGTACCTGGTCATCATGTCCAGCGCGCGGCTGTCGAAGCGTTTCGCGAGGGTCAGGCCGATTTCCCGGGCGATCGCCACTTTTTCGTCGCGGGAGAAGTGCATGCTGCTGGCATAACCGTCGAGCAGGCTCATGGCCCGGTCCGGGTCCTGGCGGGCCAGACGGCGCAGGCCGAGGCTGACCACGTCGGACATCGGTTCGTCGGCCGGGGTGAAGCGCGACGGCGAATTGAGCAGCTCCGGTTTCTGTGCCACATCGATCAGCAGGCGACCACGTGGGGCGAGGGTGGTCAAGCCATTGACCAGGCTGTTGGCCAGTGAGTAGTTGCGCGCCTGGGCGGCAAGTTTGGTGCGTTCCCAGCGCTTCTGCTCGGTGAGCTGGCCTTCGGCGGCCCACATGCCGAACAGCGCGTCACACGCCGCCGGTTGCGTCTTGCCGGTCAGCCAGAGTTTGTTGGCGTTGGCGTAGCCTTCGGTCTTCTGGTTGTGGCTGATCTGGTACTGCGCGTTCAGGCAGTCCAGTTCGGTGAAATTCATCTTGGGGTCGTAATATTTGACGAACGTCGCCCAATCGCCGCGTTCGGCCAGCCAGCGCAACCAGCGCAGCTTCATCCAGTTGGCCTGGGGCAGGTCACCGTGCTCGGCGAGGAATTTCTCGATCTCGGCATTGCTCGCGGTCTTCAGGCGCGCGGTCAGCTCGTCGTAGGCCAGGTAGGGTTCCAGCGGATAGTCGGCCAGGGCCTGGCTGTAACGGAAATACGGGCCGGTGTCGCCCTTGGCCAAGGCGCGCTTGGCTTCATCGTAGTACTGGCGTTGGGTGGACAGGTCCACCGCCTGGACGGATTGAACGGCAGCGGCAGAAAGTAGAAAGCAGGACAAAAGATTGAAAAGGCGACTGCGCATGAGACGTCCGGACAGAAAAAACATGACAAGTGCTGGCGACGCCCGCACTGAATTATTCGTAGCTTAGCCTTTTGCCAGCAATGGGCGAAAGCTTTGCCGGGCTGTCTGCATCAGTTCGCAACATTTGTGCTGCAGAGTGCTACCAAGGTGAAAATGCCGGCCTGCTAGGGTCCCGTTTCAGGTAGAATGCGCGCCCGGTTTTTGGAGAAGCTCATGACCCTGCTCAAATTCAGCGATGTGTCCCTTGCTTTCGGCGCTATGCCGTTGTTGGACAAGGTGTCCTGGCAGATCGCCCGTGGAGAGCGGGTGTGCATCATCGGCCGCAACGGCACTGGCAAGTCCAGCATGATGAAGCTCGTCAAGGGCGACCAGAAGCCCGATGACGGCTCGGTTTGGCGCGCACCCGGGCTCAAGATTGGCGAATTGCCGCAAGAATTGCCGGTAGCCGACGAGCGGACAGTGTTCGACGTGGTTGCCGAAGGCCTGGACGGTGTCGGCGCGTTGCTCGCCGAGTATCACCACCTGAGCCAGAACTGCGTCACCGATGCCGACCTGGACAAGCTGATGCACGTCCAGCACGACCTCGAAGCCCGCGACGGCTGGCGTTTGCAGACCCTGGTCGACAGCACCCTGAGTCGCCTGCAGTTGCCGGCCGACAAGACCCTCGCCGAATTGTCCGGTGGCTGGCGTCGTCGTGTGCTGCTGGCCCAGGCCCTGGTGTCCGAGCCGGACCTTTTGCTGCTGGACGAACCGACCAACCACCTGGACATCGGTGCCATCGCCTGGCTGGAAGAAGCGCTGAAGGATTTCCAGGGCGCCGTGCTGTTCATCACGCACGACCGTTCTTTCCTGCAGAACCTGGCGACCCGCATCCTCGAACTGGACCGCGGTGGCCTGATCGACTGGAACGGCGATTACGCCAGTTTCCTGGTGCATAAAGAAGCCGAGCTGGCCGCCGAAGCCACCGCCAACGCGCTGTTCGACAAGCGTCTGGCCCAGGAAGAAGTGTGGATTCGCCAGGGCATCAAGGCCCGTCGTACCCGTAACGAAGGTCGCGTCCGCGCCCTCAAGGCCCTGCGCGTCGAGCGCAGCGAGCGTCGTGAGCGCACCGGCAAGGCCAACATCCAGCTGGAAACCGCCGACAAGTCCGGCAAGCAGGTGATGGTGCTCGAGAACGTGAGCTTTGCTCACCCGGGCGGTCCGTTCCTGATCAAGGATTTCTCGATGGTGTTGCAGCGCGGCGACCGCATCGGTCTGCTCGGCGCCAACGGTACCGGCAAGACCACCCTGCTCAAGCTGATGCTCAGTGGCCTGCAGCCCACCAGCGGCAAGGTGGAAGAGGGCACCCGGATCGACGTCGCCTACTTCGACCAGTTGCGCCACCAGTTGGACCTGGAAAAGACCGTGATCGACAACGTCGCCGAAGGTCGCGACTTCATCGATATCGACGGCCAGAGCCGCCACGTGCTGAGCTACCTCGGCGACTTCCTGTTCAGCCCGCAGCGTGCCCGCACGCCGGTCAAGGCGCTGTCCGGTGGCGAGCGTGCCCGTCTGTTGCTGGCCAAGCTGTTCAGCAAGCCGGCGAACCTGCTGGTCCTCGACGAACCGACCAACGACCTCGACGTGGAAACCCTCGAGTTGCTCGAAGAGGTCTTGCTGACCTTCAACGGCACCGTGCTGATGGTCAGCCACGACCGGGCGTTCCTCGACAACGTGGTGACCAGCACCCTGGTGTTCGAAGGTGAAGGTCTGGTTCGCGAATACGTCGGTGGTTACCAGGACTGGCTGCGCCAGGGCGGTTCGCCGCGCCTGCTGGGCGTGACCGAGAGCAAGTCCGGCAAGGCCGACCTGAACTCCGCCGTGGTCAAGGCCGAGCCTGCACCCGTCGCGGCAGCAGCCGAAGTACCGGTGGCGAAGAAGAAGCTCAGCTACAAGCTGCAGCGTGAGCTGGAAGCGTTGCCGGGGCAGATCGAAGCCATGGAGCAGCAGATCGCTGCCGTTGAGGCGCAGATGGCCGATGCCGGCTTCTACCTGCGTCCGGCTGCGGAAACCGCTGCGGTGATCGCCCAGTTGGCGCAGTTGCAGGCTGAACTCGACATCATGGTCGAGCGCTGGGCCGAACTGGATGCCTGATTGATCCTGTAACAAAAAAAGCCCGACCTCGGTAATGCGAGTGTCGGGCTTTTTGTAGGAGCTGCCGAAGGCTGCGATCTTTTGATCTTGTTTTTAAACATCAAAGTCAAAAGATCGCAGCCTGCGTCAGCTCCTACACGGGTTTGCTTTAGCTTTTGTTTTGCAGGCGCACTGCCAGCACATCGCAAGGCGCGCCGTGCAGGACGTCGTTGGCGGTGGAGCCCAGCAGCAGTGCCAGGCCATGGCGGCCGTGACTGCCGACCACGATCATGTCGCACCCTTGCTCCTTGGCCAGGTGGTGAATCTCCTGGCGTGGCTGGCCGTAGGTCAGGTGGCTGTATTCCCTGGAGAGCTCAGGGTATTTCAGGATCAAGCGATCGAGACGCTCCTTGGCCTGGTCGAACTGCTGCTGTTGCAGTTGTGACAGGTCCATTGGCACATCGCCACCAAAGGCCATGGCCATTGGCTCGACGATATGCACCAGGGACAATTTCGCCCCATTGCTCACCGACAGCTCGCGAGCACGGTGGATGACAGGGTCGCACTCTTCGGTCAGGTCTACAGCGACCAGGATGTGGTTGTAGGGCATGAGGTGCTCCTCCTGAGGATTGCAATATTGGTAAGTATGGCTGGTTTCAAGCGCATTGGTTCCAAAGTGACTCAATGTGCTCATCAAGAATCGGGAGTACAGATATGACGGTCTGGATAGTGGTGTCAATCCTGCTGGTGGTGCTCAGTCCGCTGGCATGGCTGCGACCCTCGCGCCATCAGAGCGGTCGTATGGCCTTGCGGATGGAGGCGCGACGCATTGGCCTGGCCATGCAGCTGGCGCCACAGGAGTGGCCGCACTGGCTCGCCCAGGAGCCGCCAAACCCCTGTGCGCAGTACCATCGACCACGCCGGGGCAATCAGCCGGCATGCTGGAGCTACTGGCAAAAATCACCGGGGCTGTGGGTCAACCAGTGGCAGGAGCCCTGCGAAGATCCCGCGCTGCTCAATCATTTCGAAAAATTGCCGGCCAATGTCTACAAGGTCGAGGCCGACAAGCAAATGATCACCCTGTATTGGGGCGAGAAGGGCGAGGCCGAGGTCTTGCAGCACATCGACGCCACCCTCAAAGCCCTCGCCTGAACCCCCACCCTTGTAGGAGCTGGCTTGCCAGCGATGGACGTCAACGATGACGTTTGAAACCTGACACCCCGCAGCGTTCTCAGGTCCATCGCGAGCAAGCTCGCTCCTACAGGGGTTTTTTTGCGGGCAATAAAAAGCCCGACAACTTCATCGGGCGGGGGTGGCCAGGCAGGCCGGTAATTCTGAGTGGGCTGATCTTACGCTGGGCATTCGCCAAAAGCGTTCACTTTTTTCGCCAGTCCCGCCAGCGTAGCCCGTTAAACACAGGCTGCCGTGAATTAGGGCGAATTTTCTAATGATTGATCCTATGAATGGTTGTGCATACCTGTGCGTATTGCAGGTGCTGGCAGTACGGATATGACCGCAAAGTCGCATTTCAACCCGCATTTTGGGCGATTGACAATTGTCGGAAATTCCGTGAAGGTGACGTACCCAAATCAAACGGGCGTATGAATTGAGCGTTTGTCCGACAAAACGCTCCTACAGAATCCCGACTATCGCGTTGGCGGGTGTGACGGGTGGATAGGCGTAGCATCGACGATTGACGTCCCTGCCAGCCATCCGCCTGCGTCCGACGTGTACTGTTCAGCTTCCATATCGTGGAGATCAGTTGATGATTTACGAAGGTAAAGCCATCACGGTTAAGGCTCTTGAAAGTGGCATCGTCGAACTGAAGTTCGACCTCAAGGGTGAGTCCGTCAACAAGTTCAACCGTCTAACCCTGAACGAACTGCGTCAGGCCGTAGACGCCATCAAGGCAGATGCGTCGATCAAGGGTGTGATCGTCAGCAGTGGCAAGGACGTGTTCATCGTCGGTGCCGACATCACCGAATTCGTCGACAACTTCAAGCTGCCGGATGCAGAGCTTGTGGCTGGCAACCTCGAAGCCAACAAGATTTTCAGCGATTTCGAAGACCTCAACGTCCCGACTGTCGCCGCGATCAATGGCATCGCGTTGGGCGGCGGTCTGGAAATGTGCCTGGCGGCGGACTACCGCGTCATGTCGACCAAGGCCAAGATCGGTCTGCCGGAAGTCAAGCTGGGCATCTACCCGGGCTTCGGCGGCACCGTGCGTCTGCCGCGCCTGATCGGTACCGACAACGCCATCGAGTGGATTGCCGCCGGCAAGGAAAACCGTCCTGAAGACGCGCTGAAAGTGGGCGCCGTCGATGCCGTGGTTGCTCCTGAGAAGCTGCAGGATGCCGCACTGGAACTGATCAAGCGCGCCATTTCCGGCGAGTTCGACTTCAAGGCCAAGCGCCAGCCGAAGCTTGAAAAGCTCAAGCTGAACGCGATCGAACAAATGATGGCTTTCGAAACCGCCAAGGGTTTCGTGGCCGGCCAGGCTGGCCCGAACTACCCGGCCCCGGTCGAAGCGATCAAGACCATCCAGAAAGCCGCGAACTTCGGTCGTGACAAGGCCCTGGAAATCGAAGCCGCCGGTTTCGTCAAGCTGGCCAAGACCTCGGCAGCACAGAGCCTGATCGGCCTGTTCCTGAACGATCAGGAACTGAAGAAAAAGGCCAAGGCCTACGATGAAATCGCCAAGGACGTGAAGCAGGCCGCTGTACTGGGCGCCGGCATCATGGGTGGCGGTATCGCCTATCAGTCGGCGTCCAAAGGCACGCCGATCCTGATGAAGGACATCAACGAGCACGGTATCGAGCAGGGTCTGGCCGAAGCCGCCAAGCTGCTGGTTGGCCGCGTTGATAAAGGCCGCATGACCGCCGCGAAAATGGCTGAAGTGCTCAACGGCATTCGTCCGACCCTGTCCTATGGTGATTTCGGTCACGTCGACCTGGTGGTTGAAGCTGTCGTCGAGAACCCCAAGGTCAAGCAAGCCGTACTGGCTGAAGTCGAAGACAAGGTCAAGGAGGACACCATCCTGGCGTCCAACACCTCGACCATTTCCATCACCTTGCTGGCCAAGGCCCTCAAGCGTCCGGAAAACTTCGTCGGCATGCACTTCTTCAACCCGGTGCACATGATGCCGCTGGTGGAAGTGATCCGTGGCGAGAAGTCCAGCGAGCTGGCGGTTGCCACTACCGTTGCCTACGCCAAGAAAATGGGCAAGAACCCGATCGTGGTCAACGACTGCCCGGGCTTTTTGGTCAACCGTGTGCTGTTCCCGTACTTTGGCGGTTTCGCCAAGCTCGTCAGCGCCGGTGTGGACTTCGTCCGTATCGACAAGGTCATGGAAAAATTCGGCTGGCCAATGGGCCCGGCGTACCTGATGGACGTGGTCGGCATCGACACCGGTCACCACGGTCGCGACGTGATGGCTGAAGGCTTCCCGGACCGCATGAAGGATGACCGTCGCTCGGCCGTGGACGTGCTCTACGAAGCCAAGCGCCTGGGCCAGAAGAACGGCAAGGGCTTCTATGCCTACGAGACCGACAAGCGCGGCAAGCAGAAGAAAGTCGCCGATCCGTCGGTGCTGGAAGTGCTCAAGCCGATCGTCTTCGAACAGCGCGAAGTCACCGACGAAGACATCATCAACTGGATGATGATCCCGCTGTGCCTGGAAACCGTGCGTTGCCTGGAAGACGGCATTGTCGAAACCGCCGCCGAAGCCGACATGGGTCTGGTCTACGGTATCGGTTTCCCTCCATTCCGTGGCGGTGCGCTGCGCTACATCGACTCGATCGGTGTTGCCCAGTTCGTTGCCCTGGCTGACCAGTACGCTGATTTGGGCGCGCTGTACCACCCGACCGCGAAGCTGCGCGAAATGGCCAAGAACGGCCAGAGCTTCTTCGGTTAAGCGCCCCCAACTAGAGTGAGAGTGAACTTATGAGCTTGAATCCTAGAGACGTCGTGATTGTCGACTTCGGTCGTACTCCGATGGGCCGCTCCAAGGGCGGCATGCACCGCAACACCCGCGCCGAAGACATGTCGGCGCACCTGATCAGCAAATTGCTGGAACGCAACGTCAAGGTCGACCCGAGCGAAGTCGAGGACGTGATCTGGGGCTGTGTGAACCAGACCCTGGAGCAGGGCTGGAACATCGCGCGCATGGCGTCGCTGATGACCCAGATCCCGCACACCTCGGCCGGCCAGACCGTCAGCCGCCTGTGTGGCTCGTCGATGAGTGCCCTGCACACCGCCGCGCAAGCGATCATGACCGGCAACGGTGACGTTTTCGTGGTGGGCGGCGTCGAGCATATGGGCCACGTGAGCATGATGCACGGTGTCGATCCGAACCCGCATATGTCGCTGTACGCGGCAAAAGCTTCGGGCATGATGGGCCTGACCGCGGAAATGCTGGGCAAGATGCACGGCATCACTCGCGAACAGCAGGACGCCTTTGGCGTGCGCTCCCACCAGCTCGCCCACAAGGCGACCGTGGAAGGCAAGTTCAAGGACGAAATCATCCCGATGCAGGGCTACGACGAGAACGGTTTCCTGAAAACCTTCGACTACGACGAAACCATTCGTCCGGAAACCACCCTGGAAAGCCTGGCGGCGTTGAAGCCTGCTTTCAACCCGAAGGGCGGCACCGTGACAGCCGGTACCTCGTCGCAGATCACCGATGGTGCCTCGTGCATGATCGTGATGTCGGCGCAGCGTGCACAGGACCTGGGCATCCAGCCGATGGCGGTGATCCGCTCGATGGCCGTGGCAGGTGTGGATCCGGCGATCATGGGCTATGGTCCAGTACCGGCCACACAGAAAGCACTGAAGCGTGCGGGTCTGAGCATCTCTGACATCGACTACTTCGAGCTCAACGAAGCTTTCGCCGCACAGGCCCTGCCAGTGCTGAAAGATCTGAAAGTGCTCGACAAGATGAATGAGAAGGTTAACCTGCACGGCGGCGCGATCGCCCTGGGTCACCCGTTCGGTTGCTCCGGTGCGCGTATCTCCGGCACTTTGCTCAATGTGATGAAGCAAAATGGCGGCAACCTTGGGGTAGCCACCATGTGCATTGGTCTCGGCCAAGGCATCTCCACCGTCTTCGAACGCGTTTAAACGTTGCGTTGACGGAAGCCGGGGCCCAGTGCCCCGGTTTTTGTTTTTGTGGATTTTTTTATTTTTTTATTTTGAACGGATTTCAGTGAGGGCCGAAGCATGCCGATACAACCTGGGCTCTATCAACATTACAAAGGTCCGCAGTACCGTGTGTTCAGTGTCGCGCGGCATTCGGAAACCGAGGAAGAAGTGGTCTTCTACCAAGCCCTGTATGGCGATTACGGCTTTTGGGTACGCCCCTTGAGCATGTTCCTGGAGTCCGTCGAAGTTGACGGCGAACAGGTGCCACGCTTTGCTTTGGTGCAAGCCGAACCGAGCGTTTTTCCGAAGCCGTAAGGGCAGGGCGCGCAGAACCCTGCGCTTGACCTCACCTTGTAGCCACTATATATAGCGGTGCCGCGTCAGGCGCCAACCGCCTTTCACTTCTAGAATTCAGGAATTTTCTGATCCATGGGCAAATCGCTGGTCATTGTGGAATCCCCGGCTAAGGCCAAGACCATCAACAAGTATTTGGGCAACGAATACGTGGTGAAGTCGAGTATCGGCCATATCCGAGACCTGCCCACCAGCGGTTCGGCTAGCGCCAGCAAAGAGCCAGCCGCCAAGCGCGGCAAGGCTGCTGCGGGTGAAGCGCCGGCCTTGTCGCCGAAAGAAAAGGCGCGCAAGCAGCTGGTCGCTCGCATGGGCGTCGATCCCGATCATGGCTGGAAAGCCAAGTACGAGATCCTCCCGGGCAAGGAAAAGGTCATCGAAGAGCTGCGCCGGCTCGCCAAGGATGCTGACACCATCTATCTCGCAACCGACTTGGATCGCGAGGGGGAAGCCATTGCCTGGCACCTGCGCGAAGCCATCGGTGGTGACGACACCCGCTACAAGCGCGTGGTGTTCAACGAAATCACCAAGAAGGCGATCCAGGAAGCCTTCTCCCAGCCAGGCGAGCTGGACATCGATCGTGTCAACGCCCAGCAGGCGCGTCGTTTCCTCGACCGCGTGGTGGGTTACATGGTCTCGCCGCTGCTGTGGGCCAAGATCGCCCGTGGCCTGTCCGCCGGTCGCGTGCAATCGGTTGCCGTGAAGCTGGTGGTGGAGCGTGAGCGTGAGATCCGCGCGTTCATCCCGGAAGAGTACTGGGAAGTCCACGCCGACCTCGGCACCGCCAAGGGCGCGACCGTGCGTTTTGACGTCGCTCGCGAGAAGGGCGAAGCTTTCAAGCCGCTCAACGAAGCCCAGGCCATGGCCGCGCTGGAGAAGCTCAAGGCTTCCAGCTACAGCATCGTCAAGCGCGAAGACAAACCGACCAGCAGCAAGCCGTCGGCGCCGTTCATCACGTCCACCCTGCAGCAGGCCGCGAGCAACCGCCTGGGCTTCGGCGTGAAGAAGACCATGATGATGGCCCAGCGTTTGTACGAAGCTGGCTACATCACGTACATGCGTACCGACTCGACCAACCTCTCGGTCGATGCCGTGGCGATGGCGCGTACCTATATTGAAGGCGAATTCGGCAAGAAGTATCTGCCGGAAACCCCGAACGTCTACAGCAGCAAGGAAGGCGCACAAGAGGCTCACGAAGCGATTCGTCCCTCCGACGCCAACACTGAGCCAAGCAAGCTGTCGGGCATGGAGCGTGACGCTGAGCGCCTCTACGAGCTGATCTGGCGCCAGTTCCTCGCCTGCCAGATGCTGCCGGCGCAATACCTGTCGACCACGGTCACCGTCGGTGCCGGCGACTTCGAGCTGCGCGCCAAGGGCCGCATCCTCAAGTTCGACGGCTACACCCGCATGATGCCGCAAATTGCCAAGCCGGGCGACGACGACGTGCTGCCGGACATGGCCCAGGGCGACGCGATGAAGCTGATCAAGCTTGATCCGACCCAGCACTTCACCAAGCCACCGGCGCGTTATTCGGAAGCCAGCCTGGTGAAAGAAATGGAAAAGCGCGGCATCGGTCGTCCTTCGACTTATGCGGCAATCATTTCGACCATCCAGGACCGCGGCTACGTGGCGCTGCACAACCGTCGCTTCTATTCGGAAAAAATGGGCGACATCGTCACCGAGCGCCTGGCCGAAAGCTTCTCCAACCTGATGGACTACGGCTTCACCGCCGGCATGGAAGAGCACCTCGATGACGTGGCCCAGGGCGAACGCGACTGGAAAAACGTGCTCGACGAGTTCTACGGCGACTTCAAGAAGAAACTCGAAGTGGCCGAAAGCCCGGACGGCGGCATGCGGGCCAACCAGCCGGTGATGACCGACATTCCGTGCACCACCTGCGGGCGTCCGATGCAGATCCGTACCGCATCGACCGGTGTGTTCCTCGGTTGCTCGGGCTACAGCCTGCCGCCGAAAGAACGCTGCAAGGCGACCGTCAACCTGGTGCCGGGCGATGAAATCGCCGCGGACGACGAGGGTGAATCGGAATCCCTGGTGCTGCGTGGCAAGCACCGCTGCCCGATCTGCAGCACGGCGATGGATGCCTACCTGCTGGATGAGAAGCGCAAGCTGCACATCTGCGGTAACAACCCGGATTGCGCCGGCTACGAAATCGAAGAGGGCACCTATCGCATCAAGGGCTATGAAGGCCCGAGCCTGGAATGCGACAAGTGCGGCAGCGAGATGCAGCTCAAGACCGGCCGTTTCGGCAAGTTCTTCGGTTGCACCAACCCGACCTGCAAGAACACCCGCAAACTGCTGAAAAGCGGTGATGCGGCGCCGCCGAAGATGGATCCGGTGAAGATGCCTGAGCTGAAATGCGAAAAGGTCAACGACACCTACATCCTGCGCGACGGTGCCTCGGGCCTGTTCCTGGCCGCCAGCCAATTCCCGAAAAACCGCGAGACCCGTGCGCCGCTGGTGATCGAGATTTTGCCGCACAAGGATGAGATCGATCCGAAGTACCACTTCCTTTGCGAAGCGCCGAAGAAAGATCCAGATGGCTTGCCTGCGGTGATCCGCTACAGCCGCAAGACCAAGGAGCAGTACGTGCAGACCGAAGTCGACGGCAAGCCGACTGGCTGGAAAGCGTTCTACGACGGTGGCAAGTGGAAGGTCGAGGACAAGCGACCGGCTGCGAAGGCGTAAAAGCCTCTCCACAGAAAAAGCCGCATGACGACCTTCGGGTTTTCATGCGGCTTTTTTGTTTGTGCAGGGTGCCTGCTCTCCGGCGCAGGGCCTCACACCCGACCGATCTCCCACGGTTATACCCAATCCACTGTAGGAGCTGGCTTGTCGGGTCGCCGCATCGCAGCGAAGGCGGCCATATAGCCGACCAATCACTTGCGGCTGTACCCGATCCACTGTGGGAGCCGGCCTGCCGGCGATGGCGTCCTGACAGGCGATCTATTATTTGTTGACCGAGTACATATCCATTCCTGCGGTAACGGCCACCTATGGTTCCGCTCCTACAGCGGGTCACTTTGAAGAGCCTGGAGGAGCAGCCGGTCGACGCTCGATTGCTCGCGATGGAGGTCAACGATGATGCGGGGATCCTGACACCCCGCGGTGTTCTCAGTTTTTTCGCGAGCAATCGAGCGTCGACCGGCTGCTCCTACAGGGCCCACTGCGCAGAACCTCCACTCGGCCTCTCGATGTGGCAAGAAAATCTAAAGCCAGATCAAAAGCCAAAGCCAAAGCGAGGCGGCCTACCGGCCGGCCTGATCGGGAGCCGTACGCATTTACCTGTAGGAGCTGGCTTGCTGCGGGCGGCGTTCCGACGATGGCGCCGGCAAGTCGGAACGCAGCACCGCTTGCTCCTACGGGGAGATTTATTGGGCCGGTATCTGCTTCAGGATTAGACAATGCTTGCGGCAAAGGGAGTTGATCCACGACACTGTCTGACCTGCGTGAAGCAATTATTTCGTTGTGGAGGCTGCCGTCATGGCCCACGAGCTCTATACCCGTACCAACCAGAAGATTTATTTCGCCGGCTTGTCGCTGGAAGCGCTCGCCAAGGCCGAAGAGGGGCGGGCGATGAATTCCCTGGCGCTGATTCAGGCGGGGCGAGAATCGGCGTTATTTCACCTGTATGGTGCCTTGCTGGGGTTGTGTCACGAGATTGCCGGCTTCTATCGTTTGCCCCAAGCCAATGCCTCCCGGGCCGAATCCTTGCTGACTCGTGAAGTGCTGGAAAGCATCGCAATTCCGGAAATGGCCGAGATGGTCGAGCTGGCCAACAACCCGGAAACCTGGCTGGCCAAACTGTTGGCTGCCCATGCCGCGTTGTTTCAGCCGCCACGGGCGCCGCACAAGCCCAAGGGTGATGTGACGCAGCCGTTGATCCTGGCAGTCAACCTGGATGAAGAAGAGGCACCTCAGGAGCTGGGCCGTGAGGAGCTTGAGAGTTGGCGGCAGAACTTGAAAAGCCTGGCCGTCCGTTTTCGCGAAGGCTTGAACGAGTGCTGAGGGAGTGAAGGGTGCAGCGAACGACCCGCAGGGTTGTTTGCTCTGCCCCCTAAGCTGATTTCGCGATGGCATCTGGTCAAGATCCCGAGCGAAGCCTGGCCGATGCCTATATAATGCCCGCCTTTCGTGGAGAACAGACCTTTATGCCAACGTCCTTTCTAGAAATTGTCGAGTTACCAGACGGCCGAATCGAGCTGCGCAGGGCTGAGGACGAGGGTTCTCTGGTTACTTTGGATTTCTCCGAGGATGCCAAAGCGTTCCTGCAAGGCCAGCACGTAGAAGTCGCCAAGGCGATGTTGAGTGTCGGCGTGCAAATGGCAGGGCGCCTGGTTGAAGGCGATTTCGAAAAGGAAGAGGGGCCGCGGGTCCTTCATTGACCCCGCCCGTCGGTTTTTACCGACACTGTCTCCCATTGGCTTCTCCGTCCTTGTAGAAGCCCCGCACCTTCACTGTGCGCCGTTACCCCAGACGAATATTCAGGCTTTGAGCGTCCCCGATCCGGGCGGCGCTGATCAGCTGTTGCCGAGAGTTTGCGTTCAACGGGTTGAGCCAGCTGACCACCGTGTGGCTGCGGCCGAGGCGAAGTGCCTCACAAGTCAGTTGCTGGGCGCTCTGGGTGCCCCGGGGTTGCAGCAGCAGGATGCGCTCGCGATTGAGGCCGGCGTCCCGCAACCAGGTCTGGGTCAGGCTGGCGGGCGGGGCGATCAGGGTCAGCCAGCGGGCATCCTGGTCCTGGCTGAGCTCGCGCAGGATCGGCGCCAGAAGGTTCAGGCAATTCCCGGCTGCACCACGCAGAGACAACTCACTGAAGACCTCGGGCTCGGCGCTCCAGGGCGACTCGACCACTTCCTTCAGGATCGGCGCCAATGGCTGTGCCATGAACGCCTCGAACAGTAGCGGCAGTTGGGCTTGCTGTGGTGTCTGTGGGAACTGCATAAAGCCTCCTTTAGCGGCGAATGACGCCGACGCTCAAGCCTTCGATCACCAGTTCCTGATCTTTAAGGTTCACTTCGATAGGGGCAAACTCGGGGTTTTCGGCCATCAGCCAGACTTTGCTGCCGTCGCGCTTGAAGCGCTTGACGGTGACTTCGTCGCCGATCCGCGCCACCACGATCTGGCCGTTGCGGGCTTCGCGGGTGGTGTGGACGGCCAGCAGGTCGCCGTCGAAGATGCCCACATCCTTCATGCTCATGCCGTGCACCCGCAGCAGGTAATCGGCGCGCGGGTGGAAGAACGCAGGGTTGATGTTGCAGGACTCTTCAACGTGTTGCTGGGCGAGGATTGGCGCGCCGGCGGCGACCCGGCCAATGATCGGCAGGCTGGAATCGTCGGCCTTGGCCTCGAAGCCGGGAATGCGAATGCCGCGCGAAGCGCCCGGGGTCATCTCGATCGCGCCCTTGCGGGCCAGCGCCTTGAGGTGTTCTTCTGCCGCGTTGGGCGATTTGAAACCCAGTTCCTGAGCGATTTCCGCACGGGTCGGCGGGTAACCGTTGTCTTCCAGGCAGCGTTTGATGAAGGCCAGAATCTCGGCTTGGCGTGGCGTCAGCTTTAGCATATTGATCGCTCTGTCTTTTTATACAGTGACTGGGATTATATACAGTGGAACGGTCTTGGCAATGCCCCTTTTTTTCTCCGCCGCCAGACGGTCGCGCAACGGGCTGATGGAAGCTTTGCGGTTGTGTGGTTAAATGTCTGACCGACCATTCCCGAAACGAACTGCCAGACTTGACAATGCACGGGCTGAAACGTATGTTTCAAACAAGTGTTTGTCAGGCGGAGTAGCCATGGCCCAGTCGGAAACCGTTGAACGCATTCTCGATGCTGCCGAGCAGTTGTTCGCGGAAAAAGGTTTCGCTGAAACCTCATTGCGTTTGATCACCAGCAAGGCGGGTGTCAATCTCGCGGCGGTGAACTATCACTTCGGTTCGAAGAAGGCGCTGATCCAGGCGGTCTTCTCGCGCTTTTTGGGGCCATTCTGCCTCAGCCTCGATAAAGAGCTGGAGCGGCGCCAGGCCAGGCCTGAAAACAAGCCTTCCCTCGAGGAACTGCTGGAAATCCTCGTCGAGCAGGCCCTGGTGGTGCAGCCGCGCAGCGGCAACGACCTGTCGATCTTCATGCGTTTGCTCGGGCTGGCCTTCAGCCAGAGCCAGGGGCATTTGCGTCGTTATCTGGAAGACATGTATGGCAAGGTGTTTCGCCGCTACATGATGCTGGTCAACGAGGCCGCGCCGAGGATCCCGCCGATCGAACTGTTCTGGCGCGTGCACTTCATGCTCGGAGCGGCAGCGTTCAGCATGTCCGGTATCAAGGCCTTGCGTGCCATCGCCGAAACCGACTTCGGGGTCAACACCTCCATCGAACAGGTCATGCGCCTGATGGTGCCGTTCCTGGCGGCCGGCATGCGTGCCGAATCCGGGGTCACCGACTCGGCCATGGCCACCGCGCAGCTGCGTCCTCGTAGCAAATCGACACCGGTTGCCGCCAAGGTTTAACCGCTCATGGGTGGGCGCGGCTGCTTACATCCGATAAGCTAGCCGCCCATGCCGACTCTCGTTGTCAACCCGTTCCCGCTCATGATCATCGACCTCCCGGGTACAACCCAGGGCGGTGAATCGCTGCGAGCCGGGTTTATCGTTATCAAGGAATTGCTATGACTGCTGGCCTGCAAGGCTCGTTGATGGTGGACGTCGCCGGTACCTGGCTGACCGCTGAAGATCGCCAATTGTTGCGCCAGCCCGAGGTGGGCGGCCTGATCATTTTCGCCCGCAACATCGAGCATCCGCGCCAGGTGCGCGAGCTGAGCGCGGCGATCCGCGCCATTCGTCCCGACCTGCTGCTGGCGGTGGACCAGGAGGGTGGACGGGTGCAGCGCCTGCGCCAGGGCTTCGTGCGACTGCCGGCGATGCGCGCCATTGCCGATAACCCCAACGCCGAATACCTGGCCGAGCAGTGCGGCTGGATCATGGCCACCGAGGTGCTGGCCGTGGGCCTGGACCTGAGCTTCGCCCCGGTGCTGGATCTCGATCACCAGCGTAGCGCCGTGGTCGGGACCCGTTCGTTCGAAGCTGATCCAGAACGTGCCGCATTGCTGGCCGGTGCGTTCATTCGCGGCATGAACACCGCGGGCATGGCCGCCACCGGCAAGCATTTTCCCGGCCACGGTTGGGCCGAGGCGGATTCCCACGTCGCGATCCCCAACGATGAGCGCAGCCTTGAGCAGATCCGCGCCCACGACCTGGTGCCTTTCGCCAGACTGAGCCAGCAGTTGGCCGCCGTCATGCCTGCCCACGTTATTTATCCACAGGTCGATGCGCAGCCAGCGGGCTTCTCCCGGCGCTGGCTGCAGGACATCCTGCGTGGCGAGCTGCAATTCGACGGCGTAATTTTCAGTGACGACCTGTCCATGGCCGGTGCCCATGTGGTGGGCGATGCCGCCAGCCGTATCGAAGCAGCATTGACCGCCGGGTGCGACATGGGCCTGGTGTGCAACGACCGTGCGGCCGCCGAACTGGCCTTGAGCGCCGCTCAGCGCCTGAAGGTCAAGCCGTCGGCGCGCATTGCGCGTATGCGTGGCCAGGCGTTTGCGAGCACCGAATACCGCCAGGATCCACGCTGGCTGGCCGCCGTTGGCGCGCTCAGGGATGCACAGTTGATCGATTGATAAGGAGGGGCGCCATGACGGTCTACGCGATTATCGGCGGTACCGGCCTGACCCGGCTGGAAGGCCTGGACATTCGTCAGTCATTGGCGCTGGACACTCCCTACGGCGCGCCGTCTGCCGAGGTGCAGATCGGCGAGTACGCCGGCCACGAAGTGCTGTTTCTCGCCCGGCATGGCCAGCCGCACCGTTTTGCCCCGCACCGGGTGAATTACCGGGCCAATCTCTGGGCGCTGAAGCAGGCCGGTGCCGAGGCGATAATTGCGGTCAACGCGGTGGGCGGCATTAACGCAGCGATGGGTACCGGGCATTTCTGCGTGCCGCATCAATTGATCGACTACACCAGCGGTCGCGAGCACAGCTACTTTGCCGATGACCTGGAGCCGGTCACCCATATCGACTTCAGCTACCCCTACAGTGAATCGCTGCGTCAGCGCTTGATTGCCGCGTTGGTGGCCGAAGGCATTGGTTTCAGTGATCAGGGTGTGTATGCCTGCATGCAGGGTCCGCGGCTGGAAACCGCCGCCGAGATCCTGCGCCTGGAACGCGATGGCTGCGATATCGTTGGCATGACCGGGATGCCGGAAGCGGCCCTGGCCCGCGAGCTGGAACTGGATTACGCCTGCCTGGCGCTGGTGGTGAACCCGGCGGCTGGCAAGTCGGCGACGGTGATCAGCATGGCCGGGATCGAACAGGCGTTGAGTGAGGGGATGGGTAAGGTGAGGTCGACGTTGTCGCGGGTGCTCATAGGATCGACAAGCGACTGACCTGTAGGAGCTGGCTTGCCAGCGAAGGGGTCCTGAAGCCCAGCACAAAATTCACGACCGCCTTCGCCGGCAAGCCGGCTCCTACAGTTCGAATCTTGCTACTTCTCCAGCTTGTCCGGCAACGGCGCAAACAACGCTTCGATATCATCACTCTGCAACTTCCAATCCCCCGCCTGACGCCCATCCAGCACGCCCGCCGCCAGGTCGGATTTCTCCTTCTGCAGGTGCTGGATCTTCTCTTCCACCGTGCCGCGCGCGATCAGCTTGTAGACAAATACCGGCTTCTCCTGGCCAATGCGATAGGCACGGTCGGTGGCCTGGTTTTCCGTGGCCGGATTCCACCAGGGGTCGTAATGAATCACGGTGTCCGCTTCCGTCAGGTTCAGGCCGACGCCGCCGGCTTTCAGGCTGATGAGAAAGATCTGACGCTTGCCGCTCTGGAATTCCTTCACCGGTGTACGACGGTCGCGGGTCTGTCCGGTCAGCAAGGCATATTCAACACCGCGTTTCTTCAGTTCGACCTCGATCAAGGCCAGCATCGAAGTGAACTGCGAGAACAGCAGGATCCGCCGGCCTTCCTCGAACAGCTCTTCGAGCATTTCCATCAGGCTGTCGAGCTTGCCCGAGGTGCTGCCCCGCGTCGGAAGGGTCGCGTCATTGACCAGGCGCAGATCGCAACACACCTGGCGCAGCTTGAGCAGCGCCTCGAGGATGATGATCTGGCTGCGGGCCACGCCTTTGCGGGTGATTTCGTCGCGGACTTTCTTGTCCATGGCCAGGCGCATGGTTTCGTACAGGTCGCGCTGGGTTTCGTTGAGCTCGACCCAATGGATGATCTCGGTTTTCGGTGGCAGCTCGGTGGCCACCTGTTCCTTGGTGCGGCGCAGCAGGAAAGGTTTTATCCGACCGTTGAGGTGTTGCAGTCGTACTTCGCTGGTGCGCTTTTCAATCGGGACGCGGTAATCGCGGTTGAAGCTTTTCACGTCGCCGAGCCAGCCGGGCAGCAGGAAATGAAACAGCGACCAGAGCTCGCCCAGGTGGTTTTCCAGTGGCGTGCCGCTCAGGCACAGGCGCTGGCGGGCGTTCAACTCACGGGCGGCCTGGGCGGCCTTGCTGTTCGGGTTCTTGATGTACTGCGCTTCATCCAGCACCAGGACGTGCAACGGCTGCGCCGCCAGGCGGTCGACGTCCTTGGGCAGCAACGCGTAGGTGGTCAGGATCAGGTCGTAGTCGGCCAGGTTGTCGAAATGCTTTTTGCGGCTGGCGCCGTACAGTGCCAGCACCTTGAGTTGCGGGGTAAAATGCGCGGCTTCGTCGAGCCAGTTGGGAATCAGGCTGGTGGGCATCACCACCATGCAGGGGCGATCGAGGCGCCCGGCGTTCTTCTCGCTGAGCATGTGCGCCAGTGTCTGCAGGGTTTTGCCCAGACCCATGTCATCGGCGAGGATGCCGCCGACTTCCAGTTGCCGCAACGACTGCATCCAGCTCAGGCCTTCAAGCTGATACGGACGCAGGGTTGCATTCAAGCCGTCCGGAGCCGTGGCGGTGTAGTCCTTGATGTCGCGCAGGCGCTGGGCAAAGGTGCGGATCTGCTCGCCACCTTCCCAGAGCAGCGGCAGGTCTTCCAGCGCATTGAGGCGCGTGGCGTCGGCCTTGCTCAGGCGCAGTGCGGTTTCACCCGGCTCTTGCAGGTAAAACTCGCCGAGCGTCGCCAGTACCGGTTTCAGGCGGCCGAAGGGCAGGGCGACTTGCAAGGGGCCGTGATCGGCGTTCGGCCGGTTGGGGATGTTGACCAGGATCAGCTCGTCGTCGCGCCGCCGTGCCAGGCGTTCCGGGTTGAGCAGTTCGGTGTGCGAGCGCATCAGGTTCAGCAGGATCGGCAGCAGGCTCAGCCGCTCGCCATTGACGATGATCCCCAGTTCCAGGTCGAACCAATCCCGCTCCGGCGCCTGTTCGACCGTGGCGTACCAATCGTCCACGGCGGTCAGGTCGAATCCGAAGTCCTCGTTGATCAGCAGTTCCCAGCCCTGGGTGCGCAACTTCGGCAGTTCATTGAGGGTGAAGGTCAACCAGGCGCTGTCATTGACCATCTCATACAGTTCGCCTGCGCTTTCCGGCAGGGCCTTGCTTTGCCGGGTGGCGATCTTGAAGCCGAGGATTCGCAGCTGTTCGCGGTAGGACTGTTCCACATCCGGGTGGCGTTTTATCCGTAGGGTCTGGGTCTCCTGGCGAATCAGGATGTCGGAATTCTTCTGGCCTGAAACGTACTCGTCCAGATAACTGAAGGACAGTGCCGCGCGATGCTGGATGTAACGCTGCATCCGCCCGTTGCGCGGTTCGAAGGCGCTGAATTCGATGCTCGCCAGCCACAGGCGCGGTACCGGTTGCACGTTGTCCACCAGGACTTGCGGTGGTGCCTTGGGGCTACGGTTTTCCAGCACCGCCTGGAGTTTTTCCAGGAGTTCGGCGTCTTTGGCGGCGGCGGGGTAGTCGAGGGTTTCCTGGACTTGCAGGAGCACCGCCGCGCAATGTTTGCAGTTGCTGTGGACCGGACAGGAGCAGGTGGCATCGACCATCAGCAAGGTGCCTTTGGCCGACTCGCGCAGGCGAATGGTCTGACGGTAAACGTTACCGCCAGAGCCTTCGCATGCCGCGGTGATGGTCGCGTCGCCGACCTCGACGATCCTGACGCGATTTTCCAGTGCGTAGCGGCGACCACGCTCCAGGCTCTGTTCCTTGAATCGGCTGACCCAGGAAGGTGCCAGGGGTTTGCTCAGGGTCGTCGCGGACATGGGGGCTTCAATCAGTCCGGAACGACTTCAGGGGCTTCCCGGGGAGCGGGCGCCGTCAACGAGGTGATCTTGATCAGCAGGCCCAGGTGGCCGTTGTCGAGGAAGTTGAGCTGGCCGTTCTTGGTGTGGCTTTCCTGTTTCAGGCGTTCGCTGGCGGTGACCAGGCCTTCGTCGTTGAACTGGTTGACCCAGAAGTCGGCGTCCACATCGGTGAAGCGTCCAAGCGTCATGTTCAGGGTGCCTTCAATCGGGTACTGGCCGAACTGCTCCTTGCCGTCGCTGACCGCGACCTTGACCGGTGTTTCGCCGAGGGTCTGCTGCCAGGCTTTGTGCAGCAGCACGGTGTATTCATTGCTGGCGGTCAGTTTTTCCACTTCGCCATTGAGGCTCGGCGTGCGCAGGCTGTCAGGGCTGACGGCTTGTGCGCCAGCGGCCCAGTCTTCCGGCGCGGCACGGCTGACAATCGCCGGCACGGCGTTCTGCCGCACCAGAATCATTTCAATCTGATACAGATCATCGGCAAAGACCGACGGGGTGACCAGTGCTGTTATTAACATTGTCAACAAGGTCAGTGAGCGAAACAGGCGCATGCGGCGTCCTTCAAGCAGTTTTCGGAATGAGGCGCTCAAACAGCGCCTCTACAGTATTAAAGCGCTCTTCCGAGCGCTCCATCGGGACCTGGAACTTGAACATCGTCGCCCCTTCGAATTTGTAGCGTTTGGGCTGGCTCTGGATCAGCTTGATCAAGGTCAGCGGGTCGACCGGGGTTTGTGTCGCAAACTCGATTCGACCACCTTGCGGGCCGCCGTCGACTTTCTTGATGCCCAGCAACTCGGCCTGCAATTTCAGGGCGGTGATGCGCATCAGGTTCTTGGTCGGCTCCGGCAACAGGCCGAAGCGGTCGATCATCTCCACCTGCAAGTCCTTGAGACCTTCCTCATCGGTGGCCGAGGCGATGCGCTTGTAGAGAATCAGGCGGGCATGGACGTCCGGCAGGTAGTCCTCGGGAATCAACGCCGGTACGCGCAAGTTGACTTCCGGACCGCCGCCCAGCGGCTGATCGAGGTTGGGTTGTTCGCCCTTGCGGATCGACTTCACCGCGCGCTCGAGCATTTCCATGTACAGCGTGAAACCGACTGCCTGGATCTGCCCGCTTTGCCCGTCGCCGAGCAATTCGCCGGCACCACGGATTTCCAGGTCGTTGGTGGCGAGCACGAAGCCCGCGCCGAGGTCCTGGGTGTTGGCGATCGCTTCCAGGCGCTTTTCCGCGTCTGCGGTGATCTGCTGGCGCGGCGGCGTCAGCAGGTAGGCGTAGGCCTGATGGTGACTGCGCCCGACGCGGCCGCGCAACTGGTGCAGTTGCGCCAGGCCGAACTTGTCGGCGCGCTCGATGATGATGGTGTTGGCGCTCGGCACGTCGATGCCGGTCTCGATGATGGTCGAGGCGATCAGCACGTTGAAGCGCTTGTGGTAGAAGTCGCTCATCACTTGTTCGAGCTCGCGCTCGCGCATCTGCCCATGGCCGATGCCGATCCGCGCTTCCGGCACCAGTTCGGCGAGGTCGGCGGCGCATTTCTCGATGGTCTTCACATCGTTGTGCAGGTAGTAGACCTGGCCGCCACGCAGCAGCTCACGGAGCAGGGCCTCCTTGACCGTGCTCTTGTTCTGCTCCATGACGAAGGTGCGCACCGACAGGCGCCGGGCCGGCGGCGTGGCGATGATCGACAGGTCGCGCATGCCCGACACGGCCATGTTCAGCGTGCGCGGAATCGGCGTGGCGGTCAGGGTGAGGATGTCGACTTCGCTGCGCAGGGCCTTGAGCTGTTCTTTCTGACGCACACCGAAGCGGTGTTCTTCGTCAATGATCACCAGCCCGAGGTTCTTGATCTTGACATCGTCGGACAGCAACTTGTGCGTGCCGATGACGATGTCGATCTTGCCTTCGGCCAGGTCCGCGATCGCCGCATTCACTTCCTTGGCCGACTTGAAGCGGCTCATCACTTCCACGCTCACCGGCCAGTCGGCGAAGCGGTCGCGGAAGCTGTTGTAGTGCTGCTGGGCGAGCAGGGTAGTGGGCACCAGGATCGCCACCTGGCGACCGCCGTGCACGGCAATGAACGCGGCGCGCATGGCCACTTCGGTCTTGCCGAAGCCGACGTCGCCGCACACCAGGCGGTCCATCGGCTTGGGCGCGAGCATGTCTTCGCGCACCGCTTCGATAGTCGTTTGCTGGTCCGGCGTTTCTTCGAACGGGAAACCGGCGCTGAAGGTGGCGTAATCGGCTTTCGGGTCGGCGAAGGCATACCCTTCACGGGCGGCGCGGCGCGCATAGATGTCGAGCAATTCAGCCGCGACGTCGCGCACCTGTTCGGCGGCCTTGCGCTTGGCTTTTTGCCAGGTCTCGGAACCCAGGCGATGCAGCGGGGCGAGGGCGTCGTCGCTGCCGGTGTAGCGGGCGATCAGGTGCAGGTTGGCCACCGGCACGTACAGCTTGGCGCCCTCGGCGTATTCCAGGGCGAGGAATTCGGCGGCCTGGTTGTCGATTTCCAGGGTGGCCAGGCCCAGGTAACGACCGACGCCGTGGTCGATGTGCACCACCGGCGCGCCTTCGCGCAGCTCGGTGAGGTTCTTGATGACCGCATCGTTGTTGGCGTCGGCGCGTTTCTCCCGGCGCCGGCGCTGCATCACGCGCTGGCCGAACAACGGGCTTTCGGCGACCAGCGCCAGGGCCGGATCGTCCAGCAGCAACCCTTCGTCCAGCGGCGCGATGGTGATCGCCAGGCGCTCCTTGCCGGCGACGAAGTCCGGCCAGCTGTCAACGGTCTTGGGGCGCAGCTTCAGGCGTTCGAGCAGTTCCAGCAGCACTTCACGACGGCCAGCGGACTCGGCGGTAAACAGCACGCGACCGGGGAATTCGTCGAGGAAGCCGGCCAGCGCCGCCAAGGGTTGCGTGGCCTTGGCTTCGATCGCCAGGTTCGGCAATTCCCGGGCAGGGAAGCGTTCGCGGCCGGCGCCGGTTTCCACATCCTGTTGACTCGCCACTACCCGTGGCCAGTTTTTCAGGCGCGCGAAGCAGTCTTCCACCGGCAGGAACAGTTCGGCGGGCGGCAATAAAGGACGGGATGGATCGACACGCCGCTCTTCATAGCGATTGCGCACGTCGTTCCAGAAGTTTTCGGCCGCCTGTTCGATGCCGGGCAGGGAGAACACTTGCGTGTCCTGCGGCAGGTAATCGAACAGGGTCGAGGTTTCTTCGAAGAACAGCGGCAGGTAGTACTCGATACCGGCCGGGGTAATCCCGCTGCTCAGGTCCTGGAAGATCGGGCAGCGCCGGAAGTCGACATCGAAACGCTCGCGAAAGCGCGCCTTGAAGCGGGTGACGGCCTCTTTCTGCAGCGGGAATTCCTTGGCCGGCAGCAGCTTGACCGAATCGACCTTGTCGATGGAGCGCTGGTTTTCCGGGTCGAATGTGCGCAGGGTCTCGATTTCGTCGTCGAACAGGTCGATGCGATAGGGCAACTTGCTGCCCATCGGGAACAGGTCGATCAGCGAGCCGCGCACGGTGAATTCGCCATGCTCGTACACGGTATCGACGTAGCGATAACCGGTGGCCTCGAGGCGGCTGCGCATCTGCTCGACGTCGAGTTTCTGGCCGACATCCAGCACCAGGCTGCTGCCGAGCAGGAACTTGGTCGGCGCCAGGCGGTGCAGGGCGGTGGTGATCGGCACCACCAGCACGCCGTGCGACAGCTCGGGCAGCCGGTACAGGCTGGCGATGCGCTGGGAAATGATGTCCTGGTGCGGCGAGAACAGGTCGTAGGGCAGGGTTTCCCAGTCGGGGAAATGCAGTACGGGCAAATCCGGGGCGAAGAAACTCAGCTCCTGTTCCAGCCGTTCGGCACTTTGGCTGTCGGCGGTGAGCAGCAGGGTAAAGCGCTTGGCAGCGCTGGCAGCCTCGGCGATGGCCAGGCTCAGGGCGGCACCGGGCAGGTTGCCCCAGTGCTGTTTACCTGCCGCGGCAGGGAGAAGCGGTAGACGCAGAACGGGCACGGAAGGTTGAGCTCCAAGCGTTGCGACAAAGTCGGTAATTGTAGCGGTCCCGGGTGCCGCCTGTCAGTTGCAGACTGTGTCTATTACGCAGGTTTGGCGAAATGTAGTGGTAAAGACAAAAAACCACTGTTTTTTACCGTAAAAACCAGAATATGTAGTGGTAAAACCAGCAGGTGTTACGGAGGGTTACGGACAAGGTAGCGTTGTCTCCAAAAAATTGACTGCGCTGAAAGCCCCGGTTTCATTGGGTTCCAGCGATGCGTGATTTTTTTGAAGGAAAAATTGTTACGGATCGCACGACAGGCGCGCATTGCTACACGAGGCTTACGGCGGCATAATGTAGCCCCTTTTTTCTGCCCCTACATGTGGAAGGTTCCCGTGACTCAGAAGCCCGACCAGTGTCTTGGTGAATGGATCGACCGTGAAGCACTCGCAGAAGCGATGATTCCGCTTATCGGTCAGCTCTACCGCAATAACAATGTGGTGAGCTCGATCTATGGCCGCAGCCTGATCAATCGTTCAGTCATTGCGATTCTCAAAGCTCACCGCTTTGCTCGTCACCGTCAAACCGACGATACCGAGCTGTCCGTCCACGAAACATTCCCGCTGCTCAAGGCGATGAGCGAGCTCAAGCTCGGCGCCGCTTCGGTAGACCTGGGCAAGCTGGCAGCCAAATTCAAGGCTGAAGGCAATGGCCGTACTGCCGAGCAGTTCGTCCGTGAAGAACTGGCCGACGTGGTTGGCCAGCAGAACGCCTCCGCCCGCAAAGGCACCGACGTTGTCCTGTACGGCTTCGGTCGTATCGGCCGTCTGCTGGCGCGCATCCTGATCGAGAAAACCGGTGGTGGCGACGGCCTGCGCCTGCGCGCCATCGTCGTCCGCAAGGGCGCCGAGAACGACCTGGTCAAACGCGCCAGCCTGCTGCGTCGCGACTCGGTCCATGGTCCGTTCGATGGCACCATCACCATTGATGAAGCCAACAACACCATCACCGCCAACGGCAACCTGATCCAGGTTATCTACGCCAAGAGCCCGGCCGAAGTCGACTACACCCAGTACGGCATCGAAAACGCGCTGATCGTCGACAACACCGGCGTATGGCGTGACGCCGACGGCCTGGGCCAGCACCTGGCCTGCCCGGGCGCTGCCCGCGTGATCCTCACCGCACCTGGCAAGGGCGCGCTGAAGAACATCGTGCACGGCATCAACCATGGCGACATCAGCCCTGACGACAAGATCATCTCGGCTGCTTCCTGCACCACCAACGCCATCGTGCCGGTGCTGAAGGCTGTGAATGACAAGTTCGGCATCGTCAACGGCCACGTCGAAACCGTTCACTCGTTCACCAACGACCAGAACCTGATCGACAACTTCCACAAGGGCAGCCGTCGTGGCCGCGCCGCGCCGCTGAACATGGTCATCACCGAAACCGGTGCCGCCACCGCAGCCGCCAAGGCGCTGCCAGTGCTCAAGGGCAAGCTGACCGGCAACGCGATTCGTGTTCCTACGCCGAACGTGTCGATGGCCATCCTGAACCTGAACCTGGAAAAGGCCACCACCCGCGAAGAGATCAACGAGTACCTGCGCCAGATGGCCATGCACTCGGACCTGCACAAGCAGATCGACTACGTCAATTCGCAGGAAGTGGTTTCCACCGACTTCGTTGGCTCGCGCCACGCAGGCGTTGTGGACGCTGAAGCGACCATCACCCAGGATAACCGCGTTGTACTGTACGTCTGGTACGACAACGAGTTCGGTTACAGCTGCCAGGTGGTTCGCGTAATGGAAGACATGGCCGGTGTAAACCCGCCAGCATTCCCGCGCTAAGCCGTTAGCTGCACATGAAAACGCCCCGACCTTGGTCGGGGCGTTTTTATTTGTGCGCCTTTTAGACTTTTCTTACCGAGTAACTCCGTCCTGGAAGCACTCCTGTAGGAAAAAGACTGTTTAGTTTGACGAAACGTCTGATTCGTCTTTTTGAATTCGCCGTCGCAGTCGCAATGCTGTCAGCGTCCGCTGCATCATTTCTGAACACCTTCCAAGGATAAGGAGTTTGAAATGAATGCACGCTTGCAGCCCTCATATTCTCCAGCGTCTCTGCGAAGTCTGGACAAACCTTGCTTAATTGAGGGGGGATCACAACCCATCTTCGCAAACTTTCCGGACTCGGCCGAAAGTAAGGGAGTGGGAATCCAATGAAAGAAGGACATTTCATCGGTTTGAATGACCGAACCACCTGTGGTGGCAAGGTTCTCGATGGTGACACCCGGATCATGATGTATGGCATTGCCCACGCCCGCGACGGTGATCGAGTCACCTGTGGAGAAGACGGGAAGACCTATCGGATTGTCGGTGGCGTTTCGCACATGATCAGTCATGGCAAGGCCATGGCGGGTACGCTGGACAGTCACAGCAATTGCCCCTGTAAAGCCCGACTGATCCCCACAGTGCTCACGGCCACCTATCAAAGCAATGAAGGCGCTGCGCAGCCGGCCACCAGGGTCGCAAGCTCACCGGCGACCCCGGTGGCTAACAGCTTCACTACCAGGCCCCAGGTGGTTAGTCCGAAGCTGGCAGATCAAGTCGTTATCCAACCCGGCGACCTTGGTGGAAGCAAAGTCTGTAACCATCCAGACCAAATGGAAGCGTTGGCCAGTTACATCGCTGGCGAGATGAATCGGAACATCAAGCATCCGGCCGTGTTGAAAATGAAAGAGCTGTTGAGCTACGACAGCGGTGCAGAAGCCAGGAAGTTTCGGTCGTTACCCTGGTACGCCAGGCTGGCCGGACCACCGAATTTCAACGGCATCGAATGGACGCTAAAGCTTCAGGCGATGGCGATCTGGACTAAGCAAGTGGGTCAAAATATGGAGTGGGACCACAAGCCGAAGCTGAGGGCGATGTACGACGATAACGTCCGGCACAAGCAGGGCCTATACGAGTATTACTACGATATTTGGTCGAACATCCATTATGGATACGTCGGCATAGCGGGTGGGCTTTCAGAAAGCGTATTGTTGGATGGTGCTGGAGTTGAACAAATTGGCTCGGACACAAAACGGTGGATTGAAGACAGTAAGAAGTACCCAGGTCCGCATTTAACTGCGAATCTATTTGATGGGCTGCGGGCATTTGACGATATAGCTGATAGGGTGGCAATAAGCATCGGTGTGAAACTCGCCAGTCGATACGCTAGCGGCGGGGTAACAGCTCAGATCATTATGAGCGAAGTGCTGGCAGTTGCACCTGAAAACTGGGGGGATGGAGTACGTGTTCACTCCTGTACATAAAAGAGGTAGATCTCTCAAAAAGTGGTTGTGGATTCCAGTTGTGTATCTGGCCATCAGTCATTGGGATATTGCATTACCTACGGTAACTATCCACTATCCCGAGAGTGGAAAGGAGGAGCTCAGATATATTTGGAATGTCCAGGATCGGGTATACAAAGGAGGAATGCAGCCCGGCGGAGGCACAGTCGATAACGGCCATCTATTTCCGGATGATAAATTTTTTATGGAAATCTCCTGGTGGAGTAAAAGTGTTCGCGCCCATTGCGTAAACATAACTCCGAAGTGGCCCAATACGGATATCTATCTTGATGCCAATGGCGATATTGATCTCAGCGAAACCAGCGGCACTGATTTGGATCGCTTGAAACAATGTATCACGGATACCGCGCGCCCCTGATAGGCGCCAAAATTGGCTTCGGACAATAGCGTTGATCATCATGAATGAAGTGTTGGGAATTGCTCGATAAAATTGGGGGGTGGAGTCCGTGTGCACCTCAGCAAATAAATCCAGATTATGTTACATTCGGTGGCTATGGATTCTGCTGCTACCGCTATTAATTCCCCTGCTGGTGTTTTTGATAATTGTCCTCTGGCGAATTATTGTGCTGCCTGCTTCAACGGTCCATTACTCCAAGAACGGCGTGGATGAACTGCGGTTCATCTGGAATGTACAGCACCGGATTTACAAAGTGCGCCTTCCCCCAGGCAGCAGTACACGGGATTATGGGTTCTTGTTTCCAGATGAGAAGTTTTTCATGGAGATCTCTTGGTGGAATGATAAGGATCTCCGGCACTGCGTCAATATATCCCCGAAATGGTCCACTACGCACATCTATCTTGATGCAAATGGCGATATTGATCACAGCGAAGGCAGCGGTACTGATGCGGATCGCTTGAAACAATGCACCACGGACCACGCGCGCCCCTGAAAGGCGCCAAAGCATGAATGCAGGCTGTCTCCTGTATCGATTGTGACTGACTTATATCATTTTAATCTTTCCAGTCATCATTTAATAATTATCTAAAATCCGATACAAAGTTCAATCCGCAATTAAAAATAAAAACCATCAATAAAAATAACAGGTTGCCGCGCAATTCGGCTCTAACACATGACGTGGATCCAATCATCAACCCGCTACATATTTGACGTCATTTAATTGTTCCATTCATTTACTTGACACCCCAAAGCACTGAATCTAGTGTCGCCCATGACACCGCCCGCTCTGCCTCGGGCAATACCAAAGTCATGCTTTACAGCAACTCTCCAAAAAGACGGGAATCCCATTTCCGCTCACATCACAATAAAAATCACATAAACCAGCGTCGGCTTAATTGCCGTGCACAAATCAATTACGTTTTGCTCACCCTGCCAAAAGTGTTTTCGCAGCCAGGCCTGCTAGTGCCTGGCTGATATGCGGTTGGTCTATCGGGAGAGTCGAACATGGCGGAAGAACGATCGAAGTTGTTGTCGCTGTTACCGCGCCTGGTGGGGTTGGGTGTGCTGGGGTTTGTTGTCTGGCTGTTGCTGTCGACCTTGCTCATGCCGCTGGTGTCGGCGTCTGCCACCCGTGCGATTCTGAATGCGCCGGTGATTTTGCTGACCACGCCAATCGATGGGGTGGTGAGTTCTTTGGCGGTCAAGCCCGGTGTGACGTTCAGCCAGGGTCAGAAGGTTGCCGTGGTGGAAAACCCGCGGGCGAACCAGGAAACCTTGTTGACCCTGCAAACCCGGCGCCTGACGTTGGAGCAGCAGCTGTCGTCTTCGGTCAGCCAGGCCGAGCACGATCAGCGCTATTACGAGGAACTGGAGAAGACCAGCCAGCAATACCAGGCCGCGTTCCATACCCGCCAGCTCTACACGCAAAAAGCCCTGAAAGCCGAGAACAGTGCCGCCAGTGCGCGGTTGATCGATGCCCAGGAAACGGTCGAGCGCAATCTCGAGTTGTTCGTCCAGGGGGCGGTCAGTGGGGCGGTGGTGGCTTCGTCGAAAGCGCAGCTGGCTTCGTTGCAGGGCGCGGCCGAGTCTGTGCGTTCGCAGTTGCGCATCACCGATGGTGACGTCAGCGCCGCCAACAAGCGGGTCTACCTCGATCCCGATCAGCTGCGCATGTTCGATCTCAGCGCGCAGATGACTACGCTCAAGCTCAGCCTGGAGAATCAGGCGCGCAACCGGGCGACCTATCAACAGGAACTCGCCAACCTCAACCAGCTGATCGATACCGAGCAGAACCGGATCAAGTTGATGGCCGGCTACGACGTCGTGGCGTATTCGCCGGGTACCGTCCAGGAACTGCTCGCCCCCCAAGGCACCCTGGTGCAGGCCGGCTCGACTCTGCTGCGGGCCACCGATTGCGCGCAGAGCTACGTGATCGCGGTGTTTCCCGAGCGCATGGCCAGCAAGATCGACCGCGACAGCGTGCTCACCGTGAAAATCCGCGGCCTCGACCAGCCGCTCAAGGCCAGTGTGGTGCAGTTGTTGTCCAGCGCTTCGGACATCCGCGCCAATACCTACAGCGTGCCGTTTCCCTATGCCGAGCAGAATTCGGTGTACGTGGTCGGCACCTTTGCCGCCGATCTCACGGACAGCCAGCGTGCCATGACCTGCAACCCGGGATTGTGGGCCAGTGCCGAGGTGTCGCGGCCATGAGCATTTTATTGCGAGCGATGGTGGGGCTGATGTTGATGACCGGTGCGGCAAGCGGATGGGCTGCGCAAGCCCGACCGCAACTGGCGGCAATGACCTGCGCCGCCCTGGATCAGGCCGTGGCATCACAGCCGGCGGGCCCGGTACTGGTGGCCAGTTATCCGCCGCTGGATGGCCAGCCTGCGCCGATCCTGGCGTTGCGCGGGGTGGCGTTTACTTACGACAACGCACTGGCCAGCATTGCCCTGTTTGCCTGCGGCAAGGCCGAATCGGCGCGGCGGATTGCCGATGCATTGGCGTTCGCCACACTGCACGATCCGGAGTACCAGGACGGACGCTTGCGCAACGCCTATGCCGCCGGCCCGGTGGCGGCGCCGTCGATGAAGTTGCCGGGCTATTGGAGTGTCGAGCGCAACGCCTGGAACCAGGACGCCTATCAGGTCAGCAGCGCCACCGGTAACCAGGCCTGGGCGGCACTGGCCTTGTTGGAGGCCTATCGACAGAGCGGCGAGGCGTCATACCTTGCGGCCGCGCGCAAAGCCCTGCACTGGTCGCAGCAAAACACCTACGACGGGCAATCGCCGGCCGGATTCAGTGGCGGCTACTACGGGTACTTTGACAAGCAGGTCCAGCAGAACTGGAAGTCCACCGAGCACAACGTCGACCTCGCCGCGGCGTGGTCGGCACTCGACGCGGTGGCGCCGAATCAGGATGCGGCGAAACAGGCACGGATCGCCCGGCAGTTTGTCTCGAGCCAATGGGATGCCGGGGAAGGCCGCTTCCTGATCGGCACTGGCGCGGATGGCCAGACCTCGGACCGCGTGCGCTCGGGGCTGGATGCGCAGATCTGGCCCTTGATCGCCCTGCATGAGCCGCCCAAGGACTGGCGACGAGTCTTCGCCTTCATCGACCACGCTCACCGTGCCGGCGAAGGTTACGGGTTCAACCGCGACCCCGATGGCCTGTGGACCGAAGGCACCGCCCAGGCCGCTGCGGTGGCGCGCTTGAGCGGCCTGAGTGAGAAAGCCCAGCCGCTGTGGAGCGTGCTGCTGGCCCAGCAGGCGGGCAACGGTTGGCTGTTCGCCACACCGCAAGCGCGCATCAGTACCGGGCTGGCCATAGGCCCGGACTCGGTCAGCAACGATTTCTTCTATTACCACCTGCCTCACTTGGGCGCCACAGCGTGGGCGGCGATTGCTGCCACCGGCGTCAATCCCTTTACCGGTTCGCAAGAGGCTGACTGACATGCAGGCACTGGACTCGCTGCAACTGCTGCAAATCAATTTCTGGACCCTGGCGGCGGTGATTCTGTTCACTTGCCTGACCCATCGTGATCAATGGGCCGCGCGGGTCGGATTCGGTGCCATCACTGCATTTTTGCTGATCAACTATGCAGCCTGGCGGATTCGCGACACCTTGCCCGACGGTCATTCCGGATTTGCCACGGTCTGGGCCTACAGCTTCCTGTTCTTCGAGATGCTGGCGATCGGTTACACGCTGTTTTCCATCGTCGTGATGCTCTGTCGCACGGATCACCACAAAGCGGCCGATGCCGGCGAACGCCGCCTGCGCCAGCAAGGCAACGCGGTGCCGGCGGTGGACATCTTCATCGCCACCTACAACGAGGGCCTGGAAATCCTCGAAAAAACCATTATTGCCGCCCAGGCCATCGACTACCCGAACTTCACCATCTGGGTGCTCGACGACACCCGGCGCGACTGGTTGCGCGACTACTGCGCCGAAATGGGCGTGCAGTACGCGCGGCGCCCCGACAATTCCCACGCCAAGGCGGGCAACCTCAACAACGGTCTGCGCCAGTCGGCGGCCCTCAGCAACGCGCCGTACATCCTGGTGCTCGACGCCGACTTTGCACCGCAGCAACCGATCCTGCTGCGAACCCTGGGGCTGTTCGACGATCCCAGGGTCGGCCTGGTGCAGACGCCGCAGTTCTACTACAACCCCGACCCGATCCAGCACAATCTCGGCACGTCGGCCTGCTGGGTCGATGAACAGCGGGTGTTCTTCGATGTGTTCCAGCCGGCGAAGGATGGTTGGGATGCGGCGTTTTGTGTCGGCACGTCCTTCGTGGTGCGACGCGATTTGATCACCGAAGTCGGCGGTTTTCCTACAGGGTCGGTCTGCGAAGACATCTACACGACTTACCGCTTGCTGCAAAAAGGCTACGTCACCCGCTGGTTGAACGAGCGCCTGTCCATTGGCTTGTCTGCCGAAGGTTTGACCGAGTATATCAATCAGCGTGGACGCTGGTGCCTGGGCACGATCCAGGTGGCGCTGCTCAAGGAAGGGCCGTTGCGCGGCAGCGGCTACACGCTCAATGACCGTTTGCACTATATCCATGGGCTGATGCACTGGTTTTCCAAGCCGTTCATTCTGATGATGCTGGTGTCGCCGGTGCTGTACTGGTACTTCGGCATCGCCGGGTTCTACGCCAATCCGGTGGATTTCCTGGCGTTCGGCATGCCGGCGCTGATTGCGTTCTGGGGTTACGGGACCTGGGTGTCGGACCGGCGAACCTTGCCGATCTTTACCGAGGTCACGCAGATCGTTGCCTCGCTGGCGGTCACGGCCACCATCGCCAGCGCCATGATTCGTCCGTTCGGCAGGCCGTTCAAGGTCACCGCCAAGGGCCTCGACCGGACGAAAACCATGGTCCACTGGAAGCTGTTCGGCTTCTTTCTGGCCTTGACCTTGCTCTCGCAATTTGGCGCCTACATCGCCATCAGCACCGCCGCCTCGTTCGACGGCAACATGCTGTTCAACCTGTGCTGGACGGTGGTCGCGCTGGTGTACAACCTGGCGACCCTGGTGGCTTGTGTCGACCGGCCGCGGTTGCATGGCGAAGAGCGGTTTCCATTCGACAAACCCACCGGTTTTCGTTTTGGCGGCAAGGTGCTGCCGGGGCGCCTGATGGATATTTCCCTCAGCGGTGCGTCGCTCAACTGCGCCTTCGCTTCCTCGATCAAGCCGGGGCTGTGCGGGCAGCTGTGGGTCGACAAGTTGGGTTGGATTGACGTCGAAGTCATGCGCAATCACGGCGAGGACCAATTGGGCTTGAGGTTTGCCGACCTTGACGAAGGGCTGCGGCGGCAACTGATTGCCCGGCTGTTCAGTGACGCCACGATCAACGTGGTCAGCAAGGCGCAGCCGGCGCAGGCCTTCGGCACGTTGCTGCAGCGCTCGTTGATCGGTGAAAAACGCCTGGCAACCCGTGCCGCCAAGCCGGTCAAGGCGCCGACCTACGTCCCTGCACCCCGCTGGCGGCCGATCACTGTGCGTTCGCGTAAACAGGCGCTGCCGAACATCAGTGTCGGTCGGTCGGGTCTGTGGTCGTTGCTTCTTTCCCCCTTGCGAGCTTTGCTCGGCCAACGTTTTTAGGTGCGCGCCATGAACAGTTGCTTGCCCACTACATGTTTCATGACTTTGTTTTTGCTCGGCGGTTGTTCGCTGGAACCGACCTACGAGAAACCCGACGCGCCCATCGACCAGCAATGGCCGGCCAATACCGCTGGTGAATGTTGCAAAGGCAAGCAGGCGTTCGATAAGGACTGGCGCGGTTTTGTGGTCGACGAGCGACTGCGCCAGTTGATCGACATGGCCCTGGCCAACAACCGCAGTCTGCGACAGTTCGCGGCCAGTGTCGAAGAGGCGCGGGCCGGGTATGACAGTGCGCGTTCGGGGCTTTTTCCTACGATCGGCATCGACACTTACGCCGGTCGCAGCAAGTTGCCGCCGCTGGTGCGCACACCCGGAGGCGGCGATACCGCTGGCAGTATCGCCAACACCTATCAGGCAACGGCGGGCTTTACCTCCTACGAGTTGGACCTGTTCGGGCGTATCCGCAGTCAGCGCAATGCCGCCGGGGCGCGCTTCGAAGCGTCCGAGGCGGATTACCAGACGGCGCGGCTGGCGCTGATCGGCGAAGTCGCCAGCACCTGGCTGAGCCTCAAGGCCAACCAGCATCTGCTCGACCTGGCGCAGAACACCTGGCAATCCCAGGATCGTTACGGGCAGTTGTTGCGCAAGAGCTATAACCTCGGTTCCAGTGCGCGGATCGATGTGCATCAGGCGGATGCGCAGACCAACACCGCGGCGGTGCAGGTCAATACCTATCGCATGCAAGTGGCGCAGGACAGCAATGCGCTGCGGGTGTTGGTGGGGCAACCGGTGCCGGTGGGGTTGCTGCCGACCGGCGCGTTGGGGGAGCAGTTGGCGACGCTGGACGTGCCGGCGGGTTTGCCTTCGGCGCTGGTCGAGCGGCGGCCCGACATCATGTCCGCCGAGGCGCAACTGCGTGCCGCCAACGCGGATATCGGCGCGGCGCGCACGGCGTACTTCCCGACCTTTTCCCTGACCTCGGCATTGGGCAGCCTGACCGGAGAGTTTTCCCAGTTGCTTACTGGCCCGGCGGAGTTCTGGTCGGTGGCGCTGGCCGGCTCGCTGCCCTTGCTCGACGGCGGCGCGCGACGGGCGCAGGTCGATGCCAGTCACGCTCGGTTCGCCGGCCAGGCGGCGGCCTATGAAGCCACGGTGCAGAACGCTTTTCGGGAGGCGGCCGATGCCCTGAATGCGCGCCAGGAAATGCTCACTCAGGTCGAGTACCAGAAAAAACTGGTGGGGGATTATCAGGAAGCCTACCGGCAGTCGCGCCTGCGTTTCGAATCGGGGCTGGACAGCTATTTTTCCACCATGGATGCGCAGCGGTCGTTGTTCGATGCGCAGCAGAAATGGGCGCAGCTGGAGTTGGCGCGGGAGATCAATCAAGTGACGTTGTACAAGGCGCTGGGGGGAGGGTGGAGCCAATCCTTGAAGATGGCGGAACGTTGACCACGCCAATTCATTCACACCACAAATCCCCCCTGTGGGAGCTAATGCTGTTCACTTAAGCATGGTGTTGTTAAGAACTGGATTGGGGGATATACACCTAATCCAAATATCCACCTGAAGCCCTCCAACCTAAAGTGAACAGCATTACCCTGTGGGAGCGGGCTTGCTCGCGAAGGCGGCGTGTCAGGCAACATCATTGGTGAATGACACTACGCCTTCGCGAGCAAGCTCGCTCCTACAGTTCTATCGCATAATGGCTCAGCTTGGCGTTGGGTCAGGAAGTGCTTTGGGGAGTGGGGGATTTGTTGAACAGGTGGCAGGCCGTTTTTCTGGTGTTGATTGGCACCTTGTCCGCCTGCGGCAATGGCGAATCCATGGAAAGCTTCGGCGGGCCGACCATGGGCAGCACCTGGTCGATCAAGTACGTGCGACACGCCGGCCTTCCTGCCCCGGCAGAGGTCCAGGCTCAGGTGGAAAAGATCCTGGCTGAAGTCGACCGGCAAATGTCGACCTACCGCATCGACTCGGACATCGAGCGCTTCAACGCTTTGCCCGCCAATCACTGTCTGGTCATGCCCGCGCCGATCCTCGAATTGGTCCGCGTCGGCGAGCAGTTGTCAGTACAAAGCGAGGGCTCTTTCGATTTGACCGTGGAGCCGCTTCTGAATCTCTGGGGTTTCGGCCCACAGGCCCGTGAAGAAAAAATCCCCACTGCCCAAGCGCTGGCCGATGCGCGCCGACGTGTCGGTCACGAGCATCTGCGCATCGACGGTGACCGGCTGTGCAAGGACGCCGCCGTCGAAGTCGACTTCAACAGCATCGCGGCCGGTTATGCGGTGGACACCATTGCCGCGAAGCTCGAGACCATGGGCATCCACGACTACCTCGCCGAAGCCACCGGCGAACTCAAGGCGGCGGGCCGCAAACCGGACGGCACTCCTTGGCGCATCGCCCTGGAGGAACCTCGGGACGATCAGCAGGTGACCGAGCGCATCATCGCCGTCGACGGCTATGGCCTGTCCACGTCCGGCGACTACCGACATTATTTCGTACAGGGTGGCCAGCGTTTTTCCCACACCCTCGATGCCCGGACCGGTACACCGGTCTCACACAACCTGGCGTCAGTCACGGTGATTCATCCTTCAGCGCTGATGGCCGATGGCTTATCGACGCTGTTGCTGATTCTTGGCCCCGAGCGGGGCTGGGACTACGCGGAAAAACACGGCATCGGCGCATTTTTTGTGATGCGCACCGATACAGGTTTCGTCACACGCAGCAGTCAGGCTTTTGCACGCCTGAGTGGCGAAAAAACCGAATGATAACGGCGATTCAGGCATTGAAACCTGGCGTTGTAGTGCAGGCAAAACTAGCCTACGACGCGACCAAGGGTTAATGTGCGCGGCGTTGACGCTTCTATAGACTGTGTCCGGGTTCTGCATGGGCCCCAAATTGTTCCTTCATGCCACAGATTGGCGTGATTTAGCCGCAGGTGCCGCTGGCGCCACGGCCTGTTCTGAGGAGTACGCATGGCTGTCTACAACTACGACGTGGTGGTGTTGGGTTCCGGCCCGGCGGGGGAAGGCGCGGCAATGAACGCCGCCAAGGCAGGGCGCAAGGTGGCGATGGTCGACAGCCGTCGCCAGGTTGGCGGCAACTGCACTCACTTGGGCACCATCCCGTCCAAGGCACTGCGTCACTCGGTCCGGCAGATCATGCAGTTCAACACCAACCCGATGTTCCGGGCCATTGGTGAGCCGCGCTGGTTCTCGTTCCCGGACGTGTTGAAAAGCGCCGAGAAAGTGATCTCCAAGCAAGTCGCCTCGCGCACCGGCTACTACGCCCGTAACCGCGTCGATGTGTTCTTCGGTACCGGCAGTTTCGCCGACGAGCAAACCATCGAAGTGGTCTGCGCCAATGGCGTGGTGGAAAAACTGGTGGCCAAGCACATCATCATCGCCACCGGTTCGCGCCCTTATCGCCCGGCCGACATCGATTTCCATCACCCGCGTATCTACGATAGCGACACCATCCTCAGCCTCGGCCACACCCCGCGTAAACTCATCGTTTACGGCGCCGGCGTGATCGGTTGCGAATACGCCTCGATCTTCAGTGGCCTGGGTGTGTTGGTCGAGCTGGTGGACAACCGCGGCCAGTTGCTGAGCTTCCTCGACTCGGAAATTTCCCAGGCGTTGAGCTACCACTTCAGCAACAACAACATCACTGTTCGCCACAACGAAGAGTACGACCGCGTCGAAGGCGTGGACAACGGCGTGATCCTGCACCTCAAGTCCGGCAAGAAGATCAAGGCCGACGCCTTGCTCTGGTGCAACGGCCGCACCGGCAACACCGACCAGCTGGGCCTGGAAAACATCGGCGTGAAGGTCAACAGCCGTGGCCAGATCGAAGTCGACGAGGCGTACCGCACCGGGATCCAGAACATCTACGGCGCCGGTGATGTGATCGGCTGGCCGAGCCTGGCCAGTGCCGCCCATGACCAGGGTCGTTCGGCCGCTGGCAGCATCGTCGACAACGGTAGCTGGCGCTTCGTCAACGACGTACCGACCGGGATCTACACCATTCCGGAGATCAGCTCGATCGGCAAGAACGAGCAGGAGCTGACCCAGGCCAAGGTGCCGTACGAAGTGGGCAAGGCGTTCTTCAAGAGCATGGCCCGGGCGCAGATCGCCGGCGAGCCGCAAGGCATGCTGAAGATCCTGTTCCACCGTGAAACCCTGGAAGTGCTGGGCGTTCACTGCTTCGGCTACCAGGCATCGGAGATCGTGCACATCGGCCAGGCGATCATGAACCAGCCGGGCGAGCTGAACACCTTGAAGTATTTCGTCAATACCACGTTCAACTACCCGACCATGGCCGAAGCCTATCGGGTCGCCGCGTACGACGGCCTCAACCGGCTTTTTTGAGCGGCTCCGGCCGGTGGCCTGAGCCGGCCGGGGAGACCGATTTCAGCAATTCTCGAGCGTGGCAGTGGCCAAACCGGGAAAGTCTGTAATCAGGCTGTCAACGCCGAAATCAGCGAGCCTGCGCATCAGCGCGGGTTCGTTGACTGTCCACACCGACACATGCAGCCCCTGGCGCTGCGCCTTCTGCAGGCGTTCCGGCGTACACAGGGTCCAGTTCAGCGCGAGGATCTCGCAGCCGTAGCCTTGGGCGACCTTTAGCGGGTCGAGCCAGGCGTATTCGGCCACCAGGCCGCGGGACACGTCCGGCACCAGGTCCAGGGCCGCCTTCAACACTTCCCGCGAACTCGAGGTGATGGTGATCCTGTCCAGCAGGCCATGCCGTTGGGCCATTTCGCGAATCGCCAGCACTGTCGTCGCGGCGCGGGTGCGTGAAGCGCTCTTGACCTCCAGTTGCCAATGCTCGAAATCGCATTGCTCGAACAGCTCTTCGAGGGTCGGGATCGGGCACGGTTTGATCCAGCCCGGGCCACCCTTGCGCGCGTCGTAGGTCACCAGTTCCGCTGCAGTGTGCTCGACCACCTTGCCGCGCCGGTCAGTGGTGCGCTTGAGCGTCGGGTCGTGGATGACCATCAGCTCGCCGTCCATGGACAGGTGCAGGTCCAGTTCACAACGGCGTACGCCGTGCTTGAGACATTCCTGAAAGCTGGTCAGGGTGTTTTCCGGTGCTTCGCCCTTGGCGCCGCGGTGGCCGTAGATGAGGGTCACGATTATTCCTTTATTTAAATGCCTGATTCGTTCAGTTCGCGGGCCAGGCGTCGTTCCTGGGCCTGCTTCTGCAAGATATGGCGCGCCAACAGTTGCCGCTGGGCATCGGTCAGGTGTTCGAACTCGGTGCCGACATCAAAGCCATCGCCCTTGCGGTCGCAATGGGTGACGCGCGCACGCAGCAACAGGCCCAGGGCCTGGGGCATCAGCACCAGCTTGATCGACAGGCGCGAACCGGCGGCGATGGGGGAAGGGTGCTGGAAGTCGATGCCGCCTTCGGAGATGATCACCGGCTGCGGTTCGCCGATCTGCCCGAGCACGGTGATGGCGATCACCTGGCTGAGCAGATCGATGCGCTTGTTCTGGGATTTGAGGAACGCCGCGAGGTTGCGGTCGCGCTCGCTGATCTGGCGCAGCAGGTGCTGCGACTCGAATTCGCTCAGGTGCAGTTCGCTGAGCAGATTGAACAGTGGGGAAGCATCCTGCAACACTTCCTGCCCGGCGGCTTCGAGGGCGGACAGGGGCCGAATTTCCAGTGCGATCATGTCCTCGATACGGTAGTATTCGCGGCGATCTTCTTCATCTAATGTCGACATGGCGAACCCATGGTAGCGGCGGTGGTCTGAGTGTAAAGCTGGTTATCGACCCCCGCCACAAGGACGTTCCTTTTCCCTCCGAACAAGCCCCGACATGTTCAGACCTCTCTTCGTATTTATCGGCACGCGTTATACCCGTGCAAAGCGTCGCAATCATTTTGTGTCATTCATTTCCCTGACCTCGATGATCGGACTCGCCCTTGGCGTGGTCGTAATGATCGTGGTGCTGTCGGTCATGAACGGCTTCGATCATGAGATGCGCACCCGCGTGCTGGGCATGGTGCCCCACGCGACCATCGAATCCGGCGAGCCGCTCAGCGATTGGCAGGGCCTGGCCGCCAAGGTCAAGCAGAACCCTCAGGTGACGGCCGTGGCGCCGTTCACGCAGATGCAGGGTTTGCTGACCAACAACGGCAAGGTCAACAAGATCCTGCTCAATGCCATCGACCCGGCGCAGGAACGCCAGGTATCGATCATCGACAACTTCATGACCCAGGGCAAACTCGACGACCTGGCGCCGGGCGAGTTCGGCATCGTCATCGGCGACAAGGCGGCGGCCAAGCTCGGTGCGGCCATCGGCGACAAGCTGACGTTCGTCGCGCCGGAAGTCACCGTGACCCCCGCCGGGATGTTCCCGCGCATGAAGCGCTTCACCGTGGTCGGCATCTTCCATGTCGGTGCCGGCGAGCTCGATGGTTACCTGGGCATCACCAATCTCCAGGACCTGGCGCGCCTGCATCGCTGGAAGCCGGATCAGGTGCAGGGCCTGCGGCTGAAGTTCGACGACCTGTTCCAGGCGCCGCGCACGGCGTGGAGCATCGCCCGCGAGCTGGGCGAGGACCGTTTCTATGCCCGCGACTGGACCCGCACCCACGGCAACCTGTACCAGGCGATCCGCATGGAAAAAGCCATGATCGGCCTGTTGCTGCTGCTGATCGTCGCGGTCGCTGCGTTCAACATCATTTCCACGCTGGTGATGGTGGTGAACGACAAGAAGAGCGACATCGCGATCCTGCGCACCCTCGGTGCCACGCCGGGCACCATCATGCGCACGTTCATGGTCCAGGGCACGGTGATCGGCGTGGTCGGCACGGCCATCGGCGCGGTGGTCGGGATCTTCGCCGCGCTCAATGTCAGCGCGGCGATCTCGGCGCTTGAAGGCCTCATCGGCCACAAATTCCTCAACGCCGACGTGTATTTCATCGATTACCTGCCGTCGCAGGTGCAGAGCCAGGATGTCCTGATGGTCTGCTGCGCGGCGTTGGTCCTGAGTTTCCTCGCCACCCTGTATCCCGCCTGGCGTGCCGCGCGCACCCAGCCGGCGGAGGCGCTACGTTATGAGTGAGTCGGGCATGAGTGATAAAGCAATCTTGAGCTGCCGCAGCCTGGGCAAATCCTACGAGGAAGGCCCGGAGTCGGTGGAAGTATTGGCGGGCCTGCAACTGGAGTTGCACCCGGGCGAGCGTGTGGCGATCGTCGGCAAGTCGGGCTCGGGCAAGAGCACCTTGCTCAACCTGCTGGGCGGCCTCGATACGCCGACCAAGGGCAGCGTCTGGCTCGACGGCGAAGAGCTGTCGGCGCTGAGCGAGAAAAAACGCGGGCTGCTGCGTAACCGCGCCCTGGGCTTCGTGTACCAGTTCCACCACCTGCTGCCGGAATTCACCGCCCTGGAGAACGTCTGCATGCCGCTGCTGATCGGCAAGACCGCGATCCCCGAGGCGCGTCAACGTGCCACCGCGTTGCTGACGCGGGTAGGGCTGGGCCACCGACTGGAGCACAAGCCGGCGGAGCTGTCCGGTGGCGAACGCCAGCGCGTGGCCATCGCCCGCGCCCTGGTGAACAATCCCGGCCTGGTGATGCTCGACGAGCCGACCGGCAACCTCGATTCCCACACCGCCCAGGGCATCCAGGACTTGATGCTGGAACTCAGCACCTCGATGCGCACCGCGTTCCTGGTGGTGACCCACGACATGAACCTGGCCCGCCAGATGGACCGCGTCCTGCATTTGCAGGAAGGTTGCCTGACGCCTATCTGACCGGTTGCAACCCGACGGGGCTGAAAAGCCAGTCGGGTCTTTTATTTTTTTACGGTGCCCCAGCGAATGTTCAGACCGTTATCGATCTTTATCGGCACGCGCTATACCCGCGCCAAGCGCCGCAATCGCTTTGTTTCCTTCATCTCGATGACCTCGATGATCGGCCTCGCCCTGGGCGTGCTGGCCATGATCGTGGTGCTGTCGGTGATGAACGGCTTCCAGCGCGAAATGAGCTCACGCATCCTCGGCATGGTCCCGCATGCGACCATCGTCGGGGTCAATCCCATCGATGACTGGCAGCCCGTTGCGGCGGCCGCGATGAAAAACCCGCAAGTCACGGCCGCCGTGCCGTTCACCGAGATGGAAGGCATGCTGTCCTACAAGGGCACGATGCAGCCGATCCAGGTCAGCGGCATCGATCCGGCGCTGGAAGGCAAGGTGTCGATCGTCGCCCAGCATATCGTCCAGGGGCGGTTGGATGCGTTGAAGCCGGGCGAGTTTGGCGTGGTGATCGGCGAGATCACGGCGCGGCGGTTTCGCCTGAATGTCGGCGACAAGATCACCCTGATCGTGCCGGAAGTCAGCAATGCGCCGGGCGGCATCACCCCGCGCATGCAACGGCTGAACGTGGTCGGGGTGTTCAAGGTCGGTGCCGAACTGGACGGTTCGATGGCACTGATCCACATGGCCGATGCCGCGGCCATGCAGCATTGGGCGCCGAACCAGGTGCAGAGCGTGCGCCTGGCGGTGAAGGACCTGTACGCCGCGCCGCAAGTGTCGAGCGACATCGCCACGGGGCTGGGCGCCGCCTACAAGGCTGACGACTGGACCCACACCCAGGGCAGCCTGTTCAGCGCCATGAAGATGGAAAAAACCATGATTGGCCTGTTGTTGCTGATGATTGTCGCGGTGGCGGCGTTCAACATCATCGCCACCTTGATCATGGTGGTGAACGACAAGGGCGCGGACATCGCGATCCTGCGCACCATCGGCGCCACGCCACGGCAGATCATGGCGATCTTCATCGTCCAGGGCACCGTAATCGGGATTGTAGGCACCCTGATCGGCGGCGTGCTGGGCGTGATTGCGGCGTTGAATGTCAGTGCCATGGTCGGCTGGGTAGAGCGGGTTAGCGGACAGCACATCTTCAGTTCCGATGTGTATTTCGTCAGCAATTTGCCGTCGGAATTGCAGGGTGCGGACGTTGCGCTGATCTGCACGGCGGGGTTTGTCATGAGCTTTTTGGCCACGGTTTATCCGGCGTGGCGTGCGGCGAAGATCGAGCCGGCTCACGCGTTGCGTTATTCGTAAGCGCTGATACCGCTATCGCCGGCAGGCCAGCTCCCACAGGGATCGCGTCGTACACAAATTATGTGAACATCACAAAATACTGTGGGAGCTGGCCTGCCGGCGATGAGGCCGGCCCGGCTAGCCTCAATCTCCCTTTGGCAACTCAATCACAAACCGCGTCCACCCATCAGCCGATTCACACCGAATCTGCCCACCATGGGCCCGGATGATCGACTGGGTAATCGCCAACCCCAACCCCGCATGCTCACTGCTGCCTTCATGTCGCGCCGGATCAGCCCGGTAGAAACGATCAAACAGGCGCGGCAGCAAATCCGCTGAAATCCCCTCACCGCTATTTTCCACTGTCAGCCTCAAGCCCTCGGGCCGATCGACAATCCGCACCCGAACCTCGCCCCCAACCGGGGTAAACCGCAGCGCATTGTCCAGCAAGTTGGACAGCGCCCGGCGCAACATACTGCGGTCGCCCTCGATACATGCATTTCCGTCGCGGCTCAAGGTGAGTTGAGTGTCCTCGGCCAGGGGCGCAAAAAACTCCAGCAACACATCCACTTCCTCAGCCAGTTCCAGCGGTTCGCGCTTGGGCATCAACAAACCGTGGTCGGCCTTGGCCAGGTACAGCATGTCGTTGACCAGTTGCGCCATCCACTGCAGTTCCTCGAGGTTGCTGTGCAGCGCTTCGCGATAATCCTCGAGGGGGCGCTCACGGGTGAGGGTGACCTGGGTGTGGGTCAGCAGGTTCGACAGCGGTGTGCGCAGCTCATGGGCAATGTCGGCGGAGAAGGCCGAGAGCCGTTGGAAGGCGTCGTCAAGTCGCCCTAGCATGGCGTTGAAGTGGAGGGCCAATTGCGCCAGCTCCGGCGGCATGTTGTCTTCCGGCAGGCGTGCGTTCAGCGAGTGCGCCGAGACCCCACGGGCGACCGCGCTCATGCGGCGCAACGGTCGCAACCCGCTGCGCGCGGCCCAGGCACCCAGCAGGGCAGTGGCCAGGGCGGACAGGCCGACAGTCAGCCAGATCAGGTGTTGCATGCGTTGCAGAAAATGCTGGTGATGGGTGATGTCCAGCAGCAGGGTCAGTTGCGGCGAATCGACCTGGTCGGGATACAGCGGTGCGTTCAGCACGCGATAGTCGGTGCCGTCGTGGCTCACCGTGGACAAGCCGGGCTGGCGCGGCAAGGTCGGCGGCAGGCGCGGGGAGCTGTCATGCCAGCGGCGGCCATCGCTGCCACTGATGCGCAGTGACAGGTCGGCCTGGCGACTCAATTCGTCGGCCAGCCGGGCTTGACCTTCGCTTGATTGGATATCCGGCAATGCCCTTCGTAATCCAACAAGCTTGGCGTCCAGCAACTGTTGGTCGAGCTCGATGAAGTGCGCCTCACTGGCGCGGCTGAACAGAAACCCGGCGAACAGCGAGACCACGGCGGTGCACGCGGCGAACAATAGTGCCAGGCGCGCGCTCAAGGACAGCCGGCGCATCAGGGCTGGCGCTCTTCAAGCACGTAGCCCATGCCGCGCACGGTGTGGATCAGTTTGTTCGGGAACTCGTCGTCGATCTTCAGGCGCAAGCGGCGGATCGCGACTTCGATGACGTTGGTGTCGCTGTCGAAATTCATGTCCCAGACCTGGGATGCGATCAGCGATTTGGGCAGGACTTCGCCCTGGCGGCGCAGGAGCATTTCCAGCAGGGCGAACTCCTTGGCGGTCAGGTCGATGCGCTGGCCGCTGCGCTCGACGCGGCGACGGATCAGGTCCAGGCGCAGGTCGGCCAGTTGCAGGCAGGTTTCCTGGGGTGGGGTGCTGCCACGGCGCAACAGGCTGCGGACCCGCGCGAGCAACTCGGAGAAGGCGAACGGCTTGACCAGGTAATCGTCGGCGCCCAGCTCCAGGCCGTGTACCCGGTCTTCCACGGCGTCCCGGGCGGTGAGGAACAGCACCGGCGTGTCGAGGCCGGCGCTGCGCACCGCTTGCAGGATCTGCCAGCCATCGCGACCGGGCAGCATCACATCGAGAATCAGCAGGGCATAGTCACCGCTCAGCGCCAGTTGCTGACCGGTGCTGCCGTCGGCCACCAGTTCCGTGGTGAACCCGGCCTCGGTCAGGCCCTGGCGCAGGTAATGGCCGGTTTTCGGTTGGTCTTCGACGATCAGCAGTTTCATGGGCGACTCGGGCTAAATGGCACAACAGCGTTATACCTTGGGCGACGACGCTGCAGGCCAAGCTGACAAAGTTGTAATCTGGCCGTCAGGTAACGGGCAGCGATGGCAGTTTAGAGTTTTCCACAGGCTGAACCTTGATCTTGTTGGAGTACTTCGATGTTTTTGCGCAAATCCGTGTTGTTGGCCAGCTGTCTGTTGGCGCTGAGTTCGCCGGTGTGGGCATCGCCGGCGCAAACCTGGGATTTTGGTCAGCCGGCACCGGCCGCCAAGGCGAGCCGCAGCGTCGAGGTGGTCATGGGTGACATGACGTTCACCCCCAAGGCGATCGAGATCAAGGCCGGGGAAACGGTGCGCTTCGTGCTGGTGAATAAAGGCCAGTTGCTGCACGAATTCAACCTCGGCGATGCCGCGATGCATACCAGGCATCAGCAGGAAATGCTGCAGATGCAGCAACACGGCATGCTCACGCCTACCGGCGTGAAGGCAATGGACCACAGCGCCATGGCCGGAATGGGCCATGGCATGCAGCACGACGACCCCAACAGCGTGCTGGTGGAGCCTGGCAAGACCGCCGAGCTGACCTGGACGTTCACCAAGGCCACCAGCCTCGAATTTGCCTGCAACATCCCCGGTCATTACCAGGCCGGCATGGTAGGCAAATTGACTGTCAGTCAGTAAGCACTCAAAGGCTGCGGCAAAGGCTGGTAGAATCCGCTGATTCTTCAGTCAGGTTTCCGCCATGCATCCCGCAGCCGAACACTCGCCGCTGGGCAAATCCAGCGAATACATTGCCACTTACACGCCGTCCCTGTTGTTTCCGATCCCGCGCACCGCGAAATGGGCGGAGCTGGGCCTGACGGCTGAAACACTGCCGTATAAAGGCGTGGATTTCTGGAACTGCTTCGAACTGTCGTGGTTGTTGCCGTCGGGCAAACCGGTGGTGGCGATCGGCGAATTCAGCATTCCGGCGGATTCGCCGAACATCATCGAATCCAAGTCGTTCAAGCTCTACCTCAACTCCTTGAACCAGACGCCGTTTGCCGACATCGCCAGCCTCGAATCGACCCTGGCCAAGGACCTGTCGGCCGCCGCCGGCAAGACCGTGGGCGTGCGCATCCGCAGCCTGAAAGAAGTCGAGGCCGAAGGTGTGGTGGCATTGCCAGGGGAGTGCATCGACGATCTGGACATCAGCGTCAGCACCTACGAGCACCCGCGCCCGGACCTGCTGCGTTGTGATCATTCGCGCGTTGTCGAAGAGAGCGTGCACAGCCATTTGCTCAAGTCCAATTGCCCGGTGACCAGCCAGCCGGACTGGGGCAGCGTGGCGGTGGAGTACCGTGGCGCGGCGCTGGATCACGCGAGCCTGCTTGCGTACATCGTCAGCTTCCGCCAGCACTCGGACTTCCATGAGCAGTGCGTGGAGCGGATTTTCCTTGATCTGCAGCGGTTACTGAAGCCTGAGAAATTGACGGTGTTTGCGCGGTATGTGCGGCGGGGTGGGTTGGATATCAATCCGTATCGCAGTACTGAAGAGGTGCAACTGCCGAACCATCGCCTGGTCCGTCAGTAAATGATTTGTAGGAGCAAGCTTGCTCGCGATGGAGGTCAACGATAACGCGGGAAGCCTGACTCCCCGCGGTGATCTCTGGTTTTTCGCGAGCAAGCTCGCTCCCACATGTATCTGCAGGATCAGATGCCCATGCTGTGCAGGGCCGTGCCAATCCGGCGCAGGGCGTCGGAGAGGGTCGGGTGTTCGAGTTCGAAGCGTTCGACGGCCATGTTGACGTTATCGGCGAGGTTGACGTCCTGGGTCTTGGTTTCCAGCTCCAGTTCAAGTTCGATCTGTTGCATCAGCTTGTGCAGGTCTTCGCGCTCGACTTCGGTCAGCGGAGGATTCTGGTCCAATTGCTCGCGCAGGGCATTGAGCTGTTCTTGCAGTTCGCGGGCAGGCATGGCGTTCTTCCTTTTATCGATAGGCACTGGCATAGACCGCGACGGCGCGCCAAAGGTCTATGGCTTATCTTTAGATTAATCCACTCGCGCCTAACCTGCATGATCTGTATCAGGGCTTTTCGCCCTTGAGCCGACGCAAACTGATGTCTGCCAGGCAAGTGTCGAGTTCACCGAGGTGATCGATCACCGAATGCACGCCCAGGCCGAACAGCTGCACCGTGGCCTTGCTGCGCTTGATGTCGCGTTCCTGTGCGGACAATGCCTGCCATTGCGCCGGCGACAGCCCGCAGAGCGAGCCGCAGGAGGCCAGGCCGATGGTCCACAACCCGGCATTGAGACCCGATTGCAGCAGCCGCGGTTCGCCGCTGACCAGCACGCAACCGTCCAGGCGTTCGATGTCCAGGGCCATCAAGGCTTGCCAGCACGCATCCGGTGCCGGCCAGGGTTTGATTGTTGCAAGCTGTTGCAGAGGCTGCGAAGGCTTGATCCATTGCGGCAGGCCGATAGCCAAAGCATGGCTGGTCGAGGGAGGTAGTTCATCGAGCCAGGCGCAGGGGATCTGCTGGCGCTGCAAGCTGTGCAGGCTGTCCAGGGCGCCGGGGGTGACCTCGGCGTGATCGGCACCATGGCTGGCCTGAAGGCGCATGCAGGCGCCGAAATCCACCAGGCAACCACTCAGGCCGAACAGCACGGCAGTCAGGTTCGGCGCGGTTTGCGGGGTGATTTCGGCGTGTGGCATGTCTACGTCCCTGAAATAGCCTCGAGGCTAAAGGGCGACGGTGACAGTTGAGTGACACTGTTGTGAATTGCTCGACCTGTGAGGGGGGCGGGTCCAATACTGCCTAAAGTGGCAGTTACGTCTTATACTATCGATCTTTGCGCCGGGCCAAGCGCCCCGCGACGTTACAGTCCAAGGAGTTTTTCTATGCGCTGGAGCAATCCTCTCGCTCGGCTTTGTGTGTGCGCCAGTGCGCTGCTGGTTCCGTTTGCTGCCCAGGCAGCCTCGGAAGATGATCCTTGGGAAGGCGTCAACCGTCCGATCTTCGAGTTCAACGACTTCGTCGATACCTATGCCTTGAAACCTTTGGCCCAGGGCTATCAGTTCGTGACGCCAGAGTTTCTCGAAGATGGCATCCACAACATGTTCCGCAACGTCGGCGATGTGACCAACCTCGCCAACAATATCCTCCAGGTCAAACCTCACGCGGCGGGTATCGACACGGCGCGCCTGCTCTTCAACACCACCTTCGGCCTGCTGGGCTTCTTCGACGTGGGTACCCACATGGGCCTGCACCGCAATGACGAAGACTTCGGCCAGACCCTGGGTTACTGGGGCGTTGGCAGTGGTCCCTACGTGATGTTGCCCCTGCTCGGCCCAAGTACGCTGCGTGATGCGCCCTCGAAGTACGTCGACGGCTACACCGGCCCGTACCGCTACATCCACGATGTACCGGTGCGTAACTCGATCTTCGGCCTGAACATCGTCGATACCCGTGCGAGCCTGCTGTCCTCCGAGAAGCTGATCACCGGCGACAAGTACACCTTCATCCGCAACGCTTATCTGCAAAACCGTGAATTCAAGGTGAAAGACGGCCAGGTCGAAGACGATTTCTGATCTCGACCGGTAAGAAACAAGGCGGCCAACGAGCCGCCTTGTTCGTTTTTATTGCCCTGAGCGACCTTTCATTGGGTTTCGGTTTTGCAGGTTCTTATAACTCCCGGTGATTTGAAAAGTCTCGTCGCCAAGAGACCATCGGCGTGAGCTTGAAACGCCTCGCGGATGGGAGTACCGTCTGCGCCTTAGAAGGGCACCTCTGGTGGACCTGTGAGTCGGGTAAACGCTCGAAAACAGTGCAGCAGAGAGGCTAGAAAGCGAATCCAGTAGTCTGAGCCGGACGAAAATCCGAGCCGCTACGCCAACCTAATTCTGGCGCCGTTTGCCCACATGCCAAAAACCAGTGCCACGCTGCTGATAATCGATGATGACGAAGTAGTGCGCGCGAGCCTCGCGGCCTATTTGGAAGACAGTGGTTTCAGCGTCTTGCAGGCCAGCAATGGCCAGCAGGGTCTTCAGGTATTCGAGCAAGACAAGCCCGACCTGGTCATCTGCGATCTGCGCATGCCACAGATGGGCGGTCTCGAACTCATCCGTCAAGTCACCGAGCTGTCACCGCAAAGACCGGTGATCGTGGTGTCGGGTGCCGGCGTCATGAACGACGCGGTCGAGGCCCTGCGCCTGGGTGCAGCGGATTACCTGATCAAGCCTCTCGAAGATCTGGCCGTGCTCGAGCACTCGGTGCGTCGGGCCTTGGATCGCGCACGCCTGCTGGTGGAAAACCAGCGCTACCGCGAGAAGCTGGAAAAGGCCAACCGTGAGCTCGCCGCCAGCCTGAACCTGCTCCAGGAAGACCAGAACGCCGGTCGCCAGGTGCAGATGAACATGCTGCCGGTCAGCCCCTGGACCATCGACGACTTCAAGTTTGCCCACCAGATCATTCCGTCGCTGTACCTGTCGGGTGATTTTGTCGACTATTTCCGGGTCGACGAGCGCCGGGTAGCGTTCTACCTGGCGGACGTTTCCGGGCATGGCGCCTCTTCAGCCTTCGTCACCGTGCTGTTGAAATTCATGACCACGCGCCTGTTGTTCGAGTCCAAGCGCAACGGCACCTTGCCGGAATTCAAGCCGTCTGAAGTGCTTGGGCATATCAACCGGGGCCTGATCAGTTGTAAGCTGGGCAAACACGTCACAATGGTCGGTGGAGTCATCGACGAGGAGACAGGTTTGTTGACCTATAGCATCGGTGGTCATTTGCCGTTGCCTGTGTTGTACACACCCGACAGTGTTCGTTACCTGGAAGGGCGTGGTCTGCCGGTAGGCCTCTTCAATGAAGCCACCTACGAGGATCACGTGCTGGAATTGCCGCCGACGTTCAGCCTGACGCTGATGTCTGATGGCATTCTGGACCTTTTGCCGGAACCCACACTCAAAGAAAAAGAGGCTGCCTTGCCCGAACGGGTTAAGGCGGCGGGCGGCAGCCTGGATGGCCTGCGGCAGGTTTTTGGATTGGCCACGCTTGGGGAGATGCCGGATGATATCGCCCTGTTGGTGTTGAGCAGGAATCTTTGATGAGTACCGGTAGAATCCAGTTCGCCGAGCAGGACGGCACCTTTGTCCTGAAATTCGTCGGTGAAGTTCGCCTGACCCTGTGTTCGGCGTTGGATGCAACTATTGAGCGGATCTTCACCGCGTTGAATTTCAACGCGATCGTGATCGACCTGACCGAAACCCGCAGCATCGACAGCACCACCCTGGGCCTGCTGGCCAAACTGTCGATCCTGTCGCGGCAGAAGGTCGGACTGCTGCCAACCGTTGTCACCACCCATGAAGACATCACCCGTCTGTTGCAGTCGATGGGGTTCGAGCAGGTGTTCAACATCGTCGACCAGCCGGTGCCATGCCCGGAATGCCTGGACGACCTGCCTGATCAGGATCAGTCGGAGGAGGTGGTGCGGATCAAGGTGCTGGAAGCGCACAAGATCCTCATGGGCTTGAACGACTCCAATCGGGAAGCCTTTCATGACCTGGTGAATGCTTTGGAGCGTCACTGATCCCTTAAAGTGATGTTGGCCGGGCTGGCCTCATCGCCAGCAGGCTGGCTCCCACATTGGATCTGTTGCGTGAACAAATCCCCCTGTAGGAGCTGGCTTGCCAGCGAAGGCGTCCGCAAGAACACCTCACTCGATCAGGACTCACAAAAAAGGGCGAACCCACCAAGGTTCGCCCTTTTTGCATTACGCGATGCAGATCACAGCTTGGCCTGCAACAACGCCTCCAGCTTCTCCTGGTCCCGGGCGAATTGACGAATACCCTCGGCCAGTTTCTCGGTGGCCATGGCGTCTTCGTTGGACAGCCAGCGGAATTGCGCTTCATTGAGGTTCAGGCGCGCTTCACCGGCGCTGCCCGGCGCCAGTTTACGCTCCAGCTTGCCGGTGTCCGCCGCCAGCTTGTCGATCAGGTCGGGGCTGATGGTCAGGCGGTCGCAACCGGCCAGTTGCTCGATCTGGCCGAGGTTGCGGAAGCTCGCGCCCATGACCACGGTCTTGTAGTCATTGGCCTTGTAGTAGTTGTAGATGCGCGTCACCGACTGCACGCCCGGATCATCAGCGCCGACGTAGTCGTTACCGTTGGCTTTCTTGTACCAGTCGTAGATGCGGCCCACGAACGGCGAAATCAGGAACACCCCGGCGTCGGCGCAGGCAGCCGCCTGGGCAAACGAGAACAGCAGGGTCAGGTTGGTCTGGATGCCTTCCTTTTCCAGGATCTCGGCAGCGCGGATACCTTCCCAGGTGGAGGCGATCTTGATCAGCACCCGGTCGCGGCCGATACCGGCGTTTTCGTACAGCTCGATCAGACGGTGCGCTCGCTTGAGTACGGCGTCAGTGTCGAACGACAGGCGCGCATCCACTTCGGTGGAAATACGGCCGGGAATCACCTTGAGGATTTCCTGCCCGACCGCGACGCCAAAACGGTCGCTGGCCAGGCCCACATCGCCCTTGCAGTCGGCGACGCATGCATTGAGCAGTTCGGCATAAGCAGGAATGGCCGCTGCCTTGAGCAGCAGGGAAGGGTTGGTGGTGGCGTCCACGGGCTTGACGCGAGCGATTGCTTCGAAGTCGCCGGTGTCGGCAACCACGGTGGTCATCTGTTTGAGTTGTTCCAGCTTGGAAGTCATGGGCGTGCTCTGTCCTATGGGTCTGATGACATTACCCGAGCGCTGAGAGCCACTCAAGGGCATGTATGTGTATCGATGGCCCCAGGGGCAACAACCGCAAAACGGCTGTTTGAATGGCGGGGCGCGGTATCGGTAGATAGGATGCCGAAACGCCGCGCAGGTTCCGGGCAACTGACCGGGTGTGCATCTCATGTACGATAGATAGACCTGTGGGAGCGGGCTTGCTCGCGAATGCGGTGTGTCAGTCGATACTCATGTTGACTGACACACCGCATTCGCGAGCAAGCCCGCTCCCACATTGGATGTGTGTATGGGCTAAACGCGGAACTGATCCATCAGGCTCTGCTGTTGATTGGCCAGGCGATTGAGCGATTGGCTCACCCGCGCCGACTCGTTGGCTTGCCCCGACAGCGACTCGGTGACGTCGCGGATGGTCGCCACGTTGTGGTTGATTTCCTCGGCCACGGCACTTTGCTCTTCGGCGGCGCTGGCGATCTGCAGGTTCATGTCGCTGATCACGGTGACCGCGTCGCCGATCTGCTGCAGCGCCGTCACGGCCTGACCAACCTGTTCGACGCTGTCCTGGGCCTGGCGGTGGCTGTTGCCCATCGAACCGACCACGTCCTGGGTGCCGCTTTGCAGTTGTTCGATCACCACGCGGGTTTCTTCGACCGACTCCTGGGTGCGCCGCGCCAGGTTGCGCACTTCATCGGCCACCACGGCAAAACCGCGCCCGGCTTCACCGGCCCGGGCGGCTTCGATGGCGGCATTGAGGGCCAGCAGGTTGGTCTGTTCGGCAATGGCGCGGATCACTTCCAGCACCGAACCGATTTTCTCGCTGTTGGCCGCCAGGCCTTCGACCTGGACCATCGCCGCGCTCATGTCGGCGGCGAGGTTGTCGATGCTCGCGGTGGTGCGGTCGATCACGGTCAGGCCCTGGCGGGTGGCCTGATCGGCATCGCGCGCCGCCTGTGCCGCTTGTGCGGCGCTGCGGGCGACGTCCTGGGCGGTTGCGCTCATTTCGTGGGAGGCGGTCGCGACCTGGTCGACCTGACGGTATTGCTGCTCCATGCCGGCGCTGGTCTGGGTGGCGATGGCGGACGACTGGTCCGCCGTGCCGCGGGCGTCCTGCACCGAGCGTTTGACCTCGGCGATGATCGGTTGCAGCTTGTCGAGGAAACGGTTGAACCAGCCCGCCAGTTGGCCCAGTTCATCCTGTTTGTCATAGGCCAGGCGGCGGGTCAGGTCACCTTCACCGCTGGCGATGTCCTGGAGCATGTGCGCCACGCCGAGGATCGGCCGGGTCACGCTGCGCGCCATCAGCCACACCAGCAGCAAGCCGATCAGCGCGGCGAGGATGCCCAGGCCGAGTTCGGTCAGGGTGCCGGCGGTGTTGCTGTCATCCAGTTGTTTTTTCAGGGTCTCGGCCGGGCCGACCAGGACTTTTTCCGGCACGTCGAGCAGCACGCCCCAGGCTTTGCCGCCGGGAATCGGCTGGAATGGGGCCAGCACTTTCAATTGCTGATTTTTGTGCAGGCTGGCGGTCGCGCTGCTGGTGGCAAGCATGCGCATCAGCTCGGCGCCGGTGCGGGTGTCCACGGCTTCCAGGCGCTGGCTGAGTTTGCTGGCATCGGCACTGTAACCGGCGAGCAGGCCGGCCGGGCTGACGATGCTGACGCTGGTCTGGCCGTCGTAGAGCTTCTCGCTCGCGCTTTGGCTGATTGCCTGCAGGCTGTTGAGGTTGATGTCCACCGACAGCGAAGCGATGACCTTGCCGTTGACCATCAACGGGAACACGATGCTGGTCATCAGCACATTCTGGCCGTCGATCACATAGAAGTACGGCTCGATCACGCAAGGCGTGAGGCGCGCGCGCGGGCAGGTGAACCAGGCGTTGGCCGGTTCGCCGCTGGGGCCGGTGCTGGTGTCGGCCATGTCGCTTTCGGGCAGCGCCATGGAGGTCACCTTGCCCGGTGTCGGCTGCGACCAATAGAGGGCGAAACGGCCCTTGTCGTTGCTCCCCAGCTCCGCCTGGCCGCTGAACAGTTCGTCCTTGCCGTCCAGGGCGTTGGGTTCGAACACCAGGGACAGTCCGAGCAGGTCGGGGTTGGCTTGCAGTGCCGACTTGACCTGGCGGGTCAGGTCTTCGCGCAGGTCGAAGGCATCGAGGAAGCGTTTTTCCGCCTGGTCGCGCAGGAACAGCACCTGGCGCGAGAAACCATGGCCATATTGATAGGCGTCCATGAACTGCTGGCGGATCATCAGCGCCTGGTTTTCACCCTGGGACTCGATCCGCGCCTGGGCCGCTTCGGTCAGCATCTCCATGCTCGAGGCTTTCACCAGCGCGGAACTGTGCTCCATGCGATACAGCGAAAGACCCACCAGCAGGGTCACGATGCCCGCCAGGCAGAGGCCGGCCAACAGGGTGATTTTCCATTGAATGGAAAGTTGTCTGAGCGACATGGAGGCGTCCTTATTCGATAAATATCTGCGACTTTGCTCTGTAACGGCCTGAAAGCAGCTTTCTTGAGCCAAAACTTGTCGCTTGAGGCTTGCAGCTTGCAGCGGCTTCCTTCAAAGTGCGCGCCCTCTAATAAAACCTATTCCTTTATCCGCTGGCGGCTCTCGCAGACTGCCGGCCGGACTCTTTTCGCTTGCCCAGAGGTAACGACAATGAATGCAGTAATTGCCGCGGTCGGCATCATGCTGATACTCAGCCTGTCCCGCGTGCATGTGGTCATCGCGCTGATCGTAGGGGCGCTGGTGGGGGGGCTGACCGGTGGCCTTGGCATCGACGCGACCCTCAAGGCGTTCAATAGCGGCTTGGGCGGTGGTGCGACGGTGGCGTTGTCCTATGCGTTGCTCGGCGCGTTTGCGGTGGCGATTGCCAAGTCCGGCCTGGCCCATGCCCTGGCTGACAAGGCCCTGGCAATGGTCGACCGCCAACATGCCAATGGCGGTGGCCAGGTCAAATGGCTGCTGATCGGCCTGTTGTGGGTCGTGGCCATCGCGTCCCAGAACATCCTGCCGATCCATATCGCGTTCATTCCATTGCTGGTGCCGCCGCTTCTGTATGTGCTGACCAAGCTGCAGCTCGATCGCCGGTTGATCGCCTGCGTCATGACCTTCGGCCTGATCACCCCGTACATGTTCCTGCCGGTGGGCTTCGGCAACATTTTCCTGAATGAGATCCTGCTGGCCAACGTCGCCCGCAGCGGCGTCGATATCAGCGGCATCAACGTGACTCACGCCATGGGTATCCCGGCACTGGGCATGGTGGTAGGCCTGCTGATCGCGTTTGTCAGTTACCGCAAGAAGCGCGTCTACGACCTGGCAAAGATCGAACAGGTCGAGCAGGTCGCGGTGCAGTACAACCCGCTGAGCCTGATGGTTGCCGGCGTGGCCATTGCCGCGGCGTTCATCATCCAGCTGCTGCTGGATTCGATGATCATCGGCGCGTTGGTGGGTTTCCTGATTTTTTCGGCGTCGGGCATCGTCAAGTGGCGTGACACCGATGAGCTGTTCACCGAAGGCATGAAGATGATGGCGATGATCGGCTTCATCATGATCGCCGCGTCCGGCTTTGGCGAAGTGATCAAGGCCACCGGGCAAGTGCAGACGCTGGTCGAAACCTCGGCCTCGTGGATCGGCCACAGCAAGGCCGTCGGCGCCTTGCTGATGTTGCTGGTCGGGCTGTTGGTGACCATGGGCATCGGTTCGTCGTTTTCCACCGTGCCGATCCTGGCGGTGATTTTCGTGCCCTTGTGCGTGCAGCTGGGCTTCAGCCCGATCGCCATCGTCTGTATCGTCGGCACCGCGGGTGCATTGGGCGACGCCGGTTCGCCGGCTTCGGATTCGACCTTGGGGCCGACCTCCGGCCTGAACATCGACGGCCAGCATCACCACATCTGGGACACCGTGGTCCCGACTTTCCTGCACTACAACCTGCCGTTGCTGGTGTTCGGCTGGATTGCGGCGATGGTGCTCTGATTTCACATACGGCAGCGAAGGCGGCATAACGGCCACCCTCGCATCGCCAGCAAGCCGGCTCCTACAGGTCCCAATACGGCACTTCGCCAAAGCATTCGACAAAAAAGTCGATCACCGTCCTGACCTTCACCGACAGGCGCCGGCTGCCGGGCCAGAGCACGGCGATCTGCTGCGGCTCGAGGCTGTTGGACACCTGGTAGTCCCCCAGCACCGGCACCAGCGTGCCGTTGCGCACGGCCTCGCCGATCAACCACGACGGAAACATCACCAGCCCCAGGCCCTGCTCGGCGGCCTGGGTCAGGGTGTCGGCGTGGTTGCCGGTGATCGGCCCTTTCACCGTATAGGGTGTCCAGGGCAATTGGCCTTTGCGGAAAAACCAGCGCTGCAGGCCTGACACGCCTTTGTAGGCCAGGCATTGATGAGCAGCGAGATCGTCTGGATGTTGTGGCGTGCCGTGGCGTTGCAGGTACGCCGGGCTCGCCGCGACCTGAAAGCGATGGGGCGCGAGGATCCGCCCCTGCATGCTGGAGTCATGCATTGGGCCAATGCGAAACAGCAGGTCGGCGCCTTCCTGCAAGGGAGAGACGTAGCTGTCGGTCTGCTGGATGTCCAGTTGCAGTTTGGGATAGCGCGCACACAACTGCCCCAGCCACGGCGTCAAATGCCGCTGGCCGAACACCACTGGCGCGTTGATCCGTACCAGTCCGCTGGGCTCGCTTTGCTGTTCCTGCAGCGCCTGTTCGGCTTCCTCCAGTTGCACCAGCACCAGTCGCGCGTGTTCACCCAGCAATCGCCCGGCCTCGGTGGGCGTGACGGCGCGCGTGTGGCGGTAAAGCAATTGCTGGCCCAGGGCCTGTTCCATCAACTGGATCTGGCGGGAAATCGAAGAGGGCGCCAGGCCCTCGCGGCGGGCGACTTCGGAAAAGCTGCCGTGATCGAGCACCGCGACAAACAGCCGAAGCGCCTTGAATCCCAGTTCGTTGAGGCCGTGCATGGTCAGTCCTGCTGTGCGAGTTACGCAAAAGTGTTGTCAGGATGCTCCCATTTATCGCAAAGCACCGCCAATCGATAATGCGCGCCATGTTTCTCGAACGGAGTTTTATCGATGCAGTCTTCTTCTCTCGACAACGTCGGTGCTGCAGTGGCACCGAGCACCCGGCCAGGGTTGCGGCTATTGCTGCTGCCCCTGGTGATCCTGGCGGGCATGGGCCTGTCCGTGGAGGCCGGTTTGCTCGGGCCGTTGGGCGTTCAGGTCGGTCACCTGTGGGCGACCTTGAGCATCTTTGGCGTCGGCTCGGCGATTCTGTTTTTCCTGTTGCTGCTCAGCGGCCCGCGACAGGGCCCGGCGCTGAGCGAATTACCGCGCTGGCAGCTGATCGGCGGTTTTCTCGGGCCGATCTATGTCGTGGTGCTGACGCTGGCGACACCGCACATCGGTATCGCGATGACCATGATCGCCATCCTGTCCGGGCAGGTCGGCAAAAGTGTGCTGATCGACCATTTCGGCTGGTTCGGCACCACTCGCAAGAAGGTCAACGCTGAACGCTGGCTGGCCTTGCTGCTGATTGTCGCGGCACTTGTCCTGATTGCACGGGGTTGATGATGAGTCTGATTATTTTGTTGGCAGTGGTCGTGGCGGCCGGGGCGATCCTGAGTGTGCAGGCGGCGATCAACGGGCGTCTGGGGGAAACGGTCGGGGTGTTGCGCAGCAGCTTGCTGACCTTCGTGGTGGGCGCGGTGCTGACCGGGTTGCTGATCGTTTTTTTTGAACCGGCCCATGCCACGAGCCTGCTGGACGTGCCGAAGTGGCAGCTCAGCGGGGCGCTGTTTGGCGTGGTCTACATGATGGTCATGGTCGGTGCGGTGCCGCGGGTGGGGACGGCGGTGGCGACCGTGGCGGTGATCGTCGGGCAACTGGGGATGGGGATGCTGATCGATAATTTTGGCTGGCTGGGCAATCCGGCCATCGAGTTATCGGGGAGCCGGGTGTTGGCGATGGTGCTGTTGGGGCTGGCCCTGGTGTTCATGTACCGCAGCAGCAGTCGGGTTGCGGGTTGAACGGTCAGGTGTACGCTTGATCAACTCCTACACTGGTACAACGGGTTGCTGATGCGGCCCGCCGACGACCACTGCCCAAGGAGTCAGCGCCATGACTGATGAAAAAAGCGTCTGTGACTGTCCGAAATGCAACTGCAAGCTCGGTGAACATCCGATCGTGCGCCACGGCAAGCATTGCTGCTGTGAAGCCTGTTCCAAGCACCACGAGCACGGCGAAGAGTGCGCCCATAAAGGCTGCAAGTGCGCCCACTGACACTTGCAGCGCGGGAACGTGGGGCCTAGTCAGGCTCCACTTCCAGTTTCAGGCTGTCGTCGTCAAGCCGTTCGCTGTGGCGCACGGTGCCGGCCAGGCGTCGTCCATCGACCCGCACCACCACCGTCTTGGCCTGCTCCAGGTCTTCCGGCAATGGCGCTGGAACGCGGATCACGAAGCGCATTGGATCATCTTCGACCTGTTCCAGGCCGACCCGGCATTCGGTGCTCTTGGTGATGCGGCCGAACAACGTATCCAGACCGTAGTCCAGATGTGCAGGGCTGCTGACGAGTGTCATTTACTGATCCCCCAATCCTGAGCGCTGCCGGGTTAACCGGCCGGGCGCCACTTGACGTTTTCCACGCCGAATTTTTCCGCCATCGGTTTGCTGGTCTTCTGCACTTTTTCGCGGCCGAAGCGAGGGATACGTCCGACCCCCGCGTCGCAGCTTGCCCAATGCCATGCCTCCGCGTTGTCCATTTTGTCCAGACGGATGATGAACGACTTGGGGACGCCATGAAGAGTGTATTCAATGACGAACAGTTTTGCGTTGTTCATAGAGCCTTTCTTCCTCCCTGTGTACATAGAGGGATCGTTGGGCGATGGGAAAATTCATTCGGATTGGCGGACGGTGAATTCATGACCGCTTCGCGAGCCGGCTCACTGCCACAGAGGCAGCGGCCGCTCTGCTAGAATCGGCCCCATTGACCCCATGAGGTGCCCTATGAGCGAACCGATTCGCCTGACCCAATACAGCCATGGCGCTGGTTGCGGCTGCAAGATTTCTCCCCAGGTGCTGGAAGTGATTCTGGCCGGCAGCGGTGCGCAGAATCTTGATCCGAAACTCTGGGTCGGCAATGCCTCGCGCGACGATGCGGCGGTGTATGCCATCGATGCAGAGCGCGGCGTGGTATCGACCACCGACTTCTTCATGCCGATCGTCGACGATCCTTTCGATTTCGGCCGTATTGCCGCCACCAATGCCATCAGCGACATCTACGCCATGGGCGGCGATCCGTTGATGGCGATCGCGATCCTCGGCTGGCCGGTCAACGTGCTGGCGCCGGAGATTGCCCGGGAAGTGATTCGCGGCGGGCGCGCGGTGTGCGATGAGGCCGGGATTCCCCTGGCCGGCGGGCATTCGATCGACGCACCGGAGCCGATCTTCGGCCTGGCCGTCACCGGGCTCGTGGAAAAGCGCCACATGAAGCGCAACGACACGGCCACGGCCGGCTGCCTGTTGTACCTGACCAAGCCCTTGGGCATCGGCGTGCTGACCACGGCTGAGAAGAAAGGCAAATTGCGCAACGCCGATATCGGCCTGGCCCGGGACTGGATGTGCACCCTGAACAAACCCGGCAGCCGTTTCGGCAAGCTCGAAGGTGTGACGGCGATGACCGATGTCACCGGTTTCGGCCTGCTCGGGCACCTGGTGGAAATGGCCGACGGCAGCGGCCTCACAGCGCGCATCGGGTATGACCGGGTACCGCGCTTGCCGGGCGTCGAGTATTACCTCGACCAGGGCTGCGTGCCGGGCGGCACGTTGCGCAATTACGATAGCTACGCCAGCAAGGTCGGGCGCCTCCAGGAGCTGCACAAGCGAGTGCTGTGCGACCCGCAAACCAGCGGTGGCCTGCTGATCGCCGTGACACCCGAAGGCAACGCCGGGTTTCTCGCGGTGGCGGCCGAACTGGGGCTGGACCTGGCGCCGATCGGCGAACTGGTGGCGCGACAGAGCCACGCGGTCGAGGTGTCCTGATGCCTGTCGACTGCACCGATTACCGCGACATTTTTCTCAGCGATCGACCGATGATGGATGCCCGTGCGCCGGTCGAGTTTCTCAAGGGCGCGTTCCCCGGCGTGGTCAACCTGCCGCTGATGAACGATCTGGAACGGCAACGGATTGGCACCTGCTACAAGCAACAAGGCCAGCAGGCGGCGATCGAGCTGGGCCATCAATTAGTGTCCGGCGCCATCAAGGCCGAGCGCATCCAGGCCTGGGCGGATTTTGCCCGGGCCCATCCTGATGGTCTGTTGTATTGCTTTCGTGGCGGGCTGCGGTCGCAGATCGTCCAGCAATGGCTCAAGGACGAGGCGGGCATCGACTATCCGCGGGTGGGCGGCGGCTACAAGGCCCTGCGTACCTTCCTCCTGGAAACCATGGACGAGGCCGTCTCCCAGTGCGATTTCGTGTTATTGGGCGGCATGACCGGCACCGGTAAAACCGACGTGCTCACGCAACTGGACAACGGCCTGGACCTCGAGGGGCATGCCAACCATCGCGGTTCCAGTTTCGGCAAACGCGTCACTGGCCAGCCGTCCAACATCGACTTTGAAAACTGCCTGGCGGTGGACGTGTTGAAAAAACGCGCCCGCGGAATCGAACAGTTCGTGCTCGAAGACGAGAGCCGCGCGGTCGGCAGTTGCGCGCTGCCACTGCCGTTGTACCAGGGCATGCAGCAGTTTCCGATGGTCTGGCTCGAAGACAGCCTGCACGGGCGAGTCGAGCGGATCCTGCGCGATTACGTGGTGGATTTGTGTGCCGAGTTCATCGGTGCCCATGGTGAGGAAGGTTTTGCGCTGTTTTCCGAGCGTTTGCTGGCGAGCCTGAACAATGTGCGCAAACGCCTGGGCGGTGAACGGCACCAGCGGATGCTGATCCTGATGGAAGACGCGCTGGCCGAGCAGGCGCGCAGTGGGGCGGTGGATTTGCACCGGGCGTGGATCGAAGGGCTGCTGGTGGAGTATTACGACCCGATGTATGTCTTTCAGCGGGAGAAGAAAGGGGCGCGGATCGAGTTTGCGGGGGAGCGGGAGGCGGTGTTGGCGTATCTGCGCGAGCGGGGTGGTCGGCGCGGGTGAGGGTGGTTTTGCCGGCCCCTTCGCGAGCAAGCCCGCTCCCACAGTAGATCTTCAGTGAACACAAATTTTGTGTCTGGGAGCGGGCTTGCTCGCGAAGGGGGCCGTCAAGGCACTACAAGACTTAAAGCACCAATTCAAGTCGGGCAAGTCTGCTGCCCGTTGTCCAACCCCTGCTTGTAGCTGTGGCTCTGCAGACTGGCCTTGCCGTTGTGCCAGGTCAGGGTCAGCACATACAGCGAGTCGTAGTCATTGGACTCCCAGTCCTCGGTGATCTTCTGTTTCTGGCCAACGGCTTCACCGGCGACCTTGTTGATCAATTCCGGCAGATAGCCGTGGGACCAGGCGGTGTAGATGACCGAGTTGTGGTACTTGTCGTGCAGCAGTTCATCGGCCAGGTCGCTGGTGTCGTTGGCCGAGAAGTTGATGTTCACCGGCAAACCGAGCTTGATCGCGCTGGGGCTGATGGTCATCAAGGGGCGGATGTAGCTGTAGGAATTGTCCAGTTCGCCTTCCTCGACGTTGCGCGTCGGGTTGGCGGCAAACACGTAGTCGGCCTTGCCGAATTTTTCCGGCAGCAGGGTGGCCAGGTCGATGGCGCGGTTCAAACCCTGGCAATTGAGCTGGCCCAGGCCGCCCTCAGGCTTTTCCGCATGGCGCAGGAACACCAGGGTCTGGGTGCCATCCGCCGGCTGGGCGCGACTTTCACGGGCCTCCAGCGCCAAAAACAACGCGCTGGTCGCCAGCAAGGCGGGCAGGATCAAATAAGCGCGACGTTTGAAGTGTTGGGTGAATTTCAACGGATTGATCATGGAGTAAACGGTTCTTCAGCGCATTGAGTTAAGGCTGACAAACCTTTGCACCGCAACTTTCCTGCGTCGGGTGTTTTCCATGTCGTGAAGCCGGTCCGTATCAAAGGGACGCATCTCAGAGTCCTCTGAGGCCCGTTTGGTTCGATTCCGGCCGAGAGCGCAGCACTTTACCGGTAACCTTGCACGGGTTGGAGCAAAGGTTATCGACAGGATGTTGCGAAATTATGGACACCCTACACTAGCCGGCACGCCAGCGCGCCGTGATCTCGCTTGATCTCCACCATCATTGATATTCATGGCGCCAGACGCCGCAGCCCGGGTTATCTCCATTATGATCGGCATTCTCAATTTTCCCGTGGATGCCCACATGACCGATTTGTCTGCGTTCCCCATCACCCGAAAATGGCCGGCCCAGTACCCGGAGTGGATTCAGCTGTACTCCTTGCCGACCCCCAATGGCGTCAAGGTATCGATCATGCTTGAAGAGATCGGCCTGCCCTATGAGCCCCATCGCGTGGGCTTCGAGAGCAACGACCAGATGTCCCCCGAGTTCCTGTCGCTGAACCCCAACAACAAGATCCCGGCCATTCTCGATCCCCACGGTCCGGACGACCAGCCGTTGCCGCTGTTCGAGTCCGGGGCGATCCTGATCTACCTCGCCGACAAGAGCGGGCAGTTGCTGGCCCAGGAATCGGCAGCACGTTACGAGACCATCCAGTGGCTGATGTTTCAGATGGGTGGCATTGGCCCGATGTTCGGCCAGCTCGGTTTCTTCAATAAATTTGCCGGCAAGGACTTCGAAGACAAGCGTCCACGCGACCGCTATGTGGAAGAAAGCCGACGCCTGCTCAGCGTCCTCGACAAGCGACTTGAAGGGCGCGACTGGATCATGGGCGAGCGTTACACCATCGCCGACATCGCGACCTTCCCGTGGGTGCGCAACCTGATCGGCTTCTATGAAGCGGGCGATCTGGTGGGTATCCAGAACTTCCCCAACGTCACCCGGGTGTTGGAGAAATTCCTCGCGCGGCCGGCGGTGAAGCGCGGGCTGGAAATTCCGAAACCAATCGCAAATTAAACCCTTACCCCCTGTAGGAGCGAGCTTGCTCGCGAAAAACGCCAGGGCAACGCGATCCTTCAGACTGCGCGCGTTATCATTGACGACCATCGCGAGCGAGCTCGCTCCTACAGTTTTCAGGAATACCCATGTCCAGTCAGTTCCCCGAAGCACGTCCCCGCCGTCTGCGCCGCAATGCGAGCCTGCGCAGTCTGTTCCAGGAAACCGAATTCAGCCTGAACGATCTGGTGCTGCCGATTTTCGTTGAAGAAGAAATCGACGACTTCGTGCCGATCAAGAGCATGCCCGGGGTGATGCGCATTCCCGAGTCGAAGCTGGCTGGCGAGATCGAGCGTTATGCCCGGGCCGGGATCAAGTCGGTGATGACCTTCGGCGTGTCCCACCACCTGGACAGCGATGGCAGCGACACCTGGCACGACAACGGCCTGGTGTCGCGCATGTCGCGCATCGCCAAGGATGCGGTGCCGGAAATGATCGTCATGTCCGACACCTGTTTCTGTGAGTACACCGACCACGGGCATTGCGGCGTGATGCACAATCACGAGGTCGATAACGACCAGACCCTGCTCAACCTCGGCAAACAGGCGGTGGCCGCCGCCCGTGCCGGCGCTGACGTGATTGCCCCGTCCGCGGCCATGGACGGGCAGGTCCAGGCCATCCGCCGGGCACTGGATGCCGCCGGGTTCACCCAGACGCCGATCATGGCCTATTCGACCAAGTTCGCCTCGGCGCTTTATGGTCCGTTCCGCGAAGCCGGGGGCAGCGCGCTCAAGGGCGACCGCAAAAGCTACCAGATGAACCCGATGAATCGCCGTGAGGCGGTGCGTGAGTCGCTGCTGGACGAGCAGGAAGGCGCCGACGCGCTGATGGTCAAGCCGGCCGGTGCGTACCTGGACATCATCCGCGACATCCGCGAAGCCTCGCGCCTGCCCTTGTCGGCGTATCAGGTGAGCGGCGAGTACGCGATGATCAAGTTCGCCGCCCAGGCCGGGGCCATCGACGAGGATCGTGTGGTGCGCGAAAGCCTCGGCGCGATCAAGCGCGCAGGGGCCGACCTGATTTTCACCTACTTTGCGATGGACCTGGCACTGGCCGGAATCTGAAAAAAACCGGTCAGGGTGCGCCAAAATACGGGCGGATGCCGTGATCGCGGAAATACCGTTCGATGACCTTGGGGTCCGAGCAGGTTTCGGCGATCGCCACATAGGTGTCCGGGCGTAACAGGTAAAAGCCGTTACGCCCAAGGCCCGCCGCTTCGAATGCCGGGCGCCAGTAGAATACATGCAGCGGCAGATGGTGCTCGTGGCACCAGGCGATCATCTCGTCGCTGGTGTCGCCATACACGTGCACCTGCCAGGTCGGGCATCTGAGCGGCCCAAAATTGTCCCCTTCACCGTCATGGGCCCACGGCAGGCGATCACCGCCATGCACGTGCCCGGCGACCCCCGTGCTCAAGGGCATGCCGCGATAGTTCAGGGTGATCTGCGACACCGTGCGAAACAGGAACTCGCGGGTGGTTTCGAACGAGGCCATTTTCGGAATCAGGAAGGGTGCCAGCCGTGTGCGCAGCAAGTCGGCGATAGGCCCTTCGGCGGTGACGAAAGTAAACACCCGGTCAGTGGTGGCCACCAGTCTGCGGGCGAAGGCGATGCGCTCGGTTTCGTAGGTATCGAGCAGTTTTGCCTCGGCACCGCCGCTCAGGACCGCCGCGAGTTTCCAGGCCAGGTTGATGGCATCGCCAATCCCGGTGTTCATGCCCTGGCCCCCGGCGGGGCTGTGTACATGAGCAGCATCGCCCAACAGGAAGGCGCGGGCGCTGCGAAAGTGATCGGCCACCCGATGATGCACGCGGTAGGTCGAGAACCAGTTCAGTTGTTCGACCTTGACCTGCATATGTTCGATGGCGCGACTGCTCACGTCTTCGAATTGCAGGGTGTGCGCCTGTTCGGCGCGTTCGTCGCGCACGGTGCCGATCAAGCGCGCTCGACCGCTGCCGGCCAGCGGGAATACTGCAAGGAAATCCGCTTCATCCAGGTCCACATGCAATTCGCCATTGAAGGCCGGGCCGCTGGCCTGGACGTCGGCGACGTAGAACACCTGCTGGTAGGTACCGCCGGGAAAACCGGTGTCGAGGGTCTTGCGCACGATCGAACGGGCGCCGTCGCAACCGGCCAGGTAGCAGGCCTGGCAGGTTTCCTGCTGGCCGTCGGGCAAGCGCAGCGTGGCGCTGATGCCGTCATCGGTTTGCTCGAAACCTTCGAGTTCGGTGTTGCGTTCCACCGTGATGCCGAAGGATTGCAGGCGCTCGATCAATAGCCGTTCGTGTTCGTCCTGGGGGAAGATTTCGAGGAAGGAGTAGGGCGTCAGGCCCTCGCCGACGCGGCTCAACGGCAGGCGCGCCACGGGCTGGCCTTTGACCCAGAAATTGGCGGCGGCTACCCGATGACCCTTGTGCACGATGGCGTCGGCCAGGTCCAGCTGGCGATACAGCTCCAGCGTGCGCGCCTGCACCGCCAGCGCCCGCGAGGTGGTGCCCGGTGCAGAGGTCTTGTCGACGATCCGCACGCGCACCCCCAGTTTGCTCAGCCATAGCGCCAGGACCAGCCCGGTCGGGCCGGCGCCGATGATCAACACATCGCTACGCTGCATGAGCCAGTCCTCCTGGGCGTGTGCAGCAAGTATGGTCCAGCCTTGCGCAGCGGCCAGGCTGACCGCTGAATGGAAAAAATACCTGTGGGAAATACCTGTGGGAGCGAGCTTGCTCGCGATGATCTCAGGTGCGCCGCGCTGCCCGGAAAGCGCGCGTTATCGTTCACGACCATCGCGAGCAAGCTCGCTCCCACATAATCAGAAGTCGATGGTCCCCGACAGCTTGGCCACCCGTGGTTCGCCCTGGGTCAGGAAGCCGCCCTGGGCCGATTCCCAGTACTTCTTGTTGGCCACGTTTTCCACGCCAAAGCGCAAGGTCACGTCCTTTTCCTGCACCTTGAAGGCGTAGCGGGCACCGGCATCGAAGCGGTTCCAGGTCGGCAGGCTGAGGTTGTTCGCCGCGTCGGCGTATTGACCGCCGGTGCGCAACATCCGACCGTTCAACGCGACGCCTTGCAGGCCGGGGACGTCCCAATCGACGCTGGCGTTGAACTGGAAGGTCGGCACGCCGATGGCCCGGTTACCGTCGTTGAGGCCACCCTGGGTTTTCTTCAGTTCGGTGTCCATCACGGTGACTCCGCTGAGCAGGCGCAGGCCGTCGAGGGGTTCGCCGAAGACGTTGAGTTCCACGCCTTTGTTGACCTGCTCGCCCTTGTGCACGAAGCGCGCGGTGCCGGCGTCGATGACTTCGGTGTAGCCGTCGGCCGGTTGTTCGATGCGATAGACGCCGAAGGTGGCGCCGTAGGTGCCCATGTCGACCTTCACACCGGCTTCGAGCTGTTTGGAGCGGGCCGGGGCAAAGACTTCACCGCCGTTGACCACCACCCGCGAGCCGGCGGTGTTGGGGGCTGTCGGGCCTTCGGCCAGGCCTTCGATACGGTTGGCGTAGAACGACACGTGTTCCCACGGCTTGAACACGATGCCGTACACCGGGGTGGTGATCGATTCGTCGTAGTTGGAGGTGCGGGTTCCCGTGCCATAGGCATAACCCTGGACCACCAGTTGCTGGCGACGCACACCGACGGTCACCAGCAGGCGATCATCGAAAAAGCCCAGGGTGTCGGACACCGCGCCGCTGCGCACGAAGGTTTTGCCGGTGATGCCCGGATCGTGCAGGTCGCCGCCGGAGAAACCGCCCTGGGGCGCCGGCACGTCGACCGGGTGGTAGATGTTGTTGGGGTAGCGGGTCAGGTCGAAATCGAAGGCGTTGCGCTGCTGGGTCCAGATCCCGGCCAGGCCGAAATTGAGCCGGTGACTGACCGGGCCGGTGGCGAACTTGCCGTTGAGGCCGGCCATGGCGCTGCTGTTGTCCTCGTCATGGGGAATGAACGAGCCGGTGGTCACGGAACTGCCATCGTTGCCGACCAGGGTCGTGCCGTCGTACTTGCCGACTTCGCGGGTGTGCTTGGCGCCAGCGGCGGCGTAGGCAGTCCAGCTTTCGTTGAGGTCGTACTCGGCGCGCAGCATGCCGAAGGTATCTTCGATCTGGCTGAAGCCCCACTTCTGCGCATAGTTGGTGTCGGCCGATGGCGCATCCGGGATGTGCGTGGTATTGCCGAGGTTGACCGAGCTGCGGCCGCCGTTGATGCGCTCCTTGGAATAAATGAAATCGCCGGACAGGCGCAGGGCATCGCCGCGGTAGTCGAGGCCTATGGCGAACAGCTTGGAGCGCTGGTTTTCATCGTCGATGGCGGTATCGCCTTCACGCTGGGACAGGTTGATCCGTGCGCCGAAGCGGTTGTCCTCGCCGAAGCGCTGGCCGACGTCCAGGTGTTCGCCGATACGCCCTTCATCGCTGATGTCGGTGGTGAAGCGCCGCAAAGGCACGTCAGCGGCGCGCTTGGGTTGCAGGTTGACGCCGCCGCCGATGCCCGAGCCGGACGGAGTCACGCCATTGATGAAGGCGTTCGGGCCCTTGAACACTTCGACGCGTTCCAGGGCATCGGTGGAAATGATCTGCCGCGGCAAAATGCCGTACAGGCCGTTGAAGGAGATGTCGTCGCCGTTCAGTGGCAGCCCGCGGATCATGAAGGTCTGGGCCTGGTTGGAAAACCCGGAGGCCTGGCGCACCGACGAATCGTTGAGCAGCACATCGCCCACGGTTTCGGCTTGCTGGTCGCGGATCAGTTCTTCGGTGTAGGCGGTGACGCTGAAGGGCACGTCCATGATGTCCTGGTTGCCCAGCACCCCCAGTTGCCCACCGCGCGCGACCTGGCCGCCAGCGTATACCGGGGGCAGGTCGGACGAAGAGGGCGCCTGGGCATTGACGTTAACGTCGTCCAGCACCAGCGCTGAAGAGTTGGTTGGCGCGGGTGTCGCGGCGTGGGCCGTGACCGACAATGAGCAAAACAAGGCCAGTAGCGTAGGACGGTAGGGTATGCCGGTTCGGGCTGGAGTCATGATGGAATGGGTTCCTGGGCGGCGCCGCCGCTGATAAAAAAGTTATGACGGCGCGGAACTCCTTGCGCAAATGCGACTCCTGGCGCGAATGATAGGAGTTCTCAGTCATATCCTGCAATCAATTTGTATGACGGTGTGTAGGTAACGTTTCATGGGCACCAGAGGAACAGCCGGGCTCACGCCACGGTCATAGCCTGGGCCATGCCATTGGTCGTATGGTTAACCGGTTAAACGAACGCCCTGGAGCAACATGCAAGCCCATCGATTGATCATGAGCATCACCGCGTTGCTGGTGCTGGCCGGCTGCAGCAGCCAGCGCACCCAGGAACCGCTGGCGCGCAAGCCCGCCGAGGTCAAGGCGCAGATCGTGCGCCTGCTGCCGGCCAAGACCGTCGATCGCCAGGGGTGGGCCACGGACATCTACGCCGCGTTTGCCGCGCAGGACATTGCACCGACCACGCAAAACATTTGTGCGGTGCTGGCGGTCACCGAGCAGGAATCGACCTTCCAGGTTGATCCCCGCGTGCCGGGGCTGGGCAAGATCGCCCGGGAGGAAATCGATCGCCGGGCATCCAAGGCGCATATCCCCGAACTGTTGGTCAGCGGTGCGCTGCGGGTCAGTTCACCCAACGGCAAGACCTACAGCGACCGGCTGAATGCGGCGCGCAGCGAACGGGAACTGAGCGCGATTTTCGATGACTTCATCGGCATGGTGCCCATGGGCAAGACCCTGTTCGCCGGCTTCAACCCGGTGCACACCGGCGGGCCGATGCAGGTCAGCATCGACTTTGCCGAACAGCAGGCCAAAGGCTATCCGTATCCGGTGGAGGGCTCGATACGACGCGAAGTCTTTACCCGGCGCGGCGGCATGTACTTCGGCATCGCGCATTTGCTCGGTTATCCGGTGAGCTACAAGCAACCCTTGTACCGCTTCGCCGATTTCAACGCCGGTTGGTACGCCAGTCGCAATGCCGCCTTCCAGAACGCCGTGAGCCGGGCCTCGGGCATTCCACTGGCGCTGGACGGCGACCTGGTCCGCTACGATTCGATCATGCCCGGCAGCACCGAACTGGCGGTGCGCACCCTGGGCAAGCAGCTCGGCATGCGCAACCCGACGATCAGGGATCAATTGGAGGAGGGCAACACCCTGGCGTTCGAGGACAGCGAACTCTATCAGCGGGTTTTCGCCCTGGCCGAACAGGCCGAAGGTCGTGCCCTGCCGCGTGCGGTATTGCCGGGCATCGTGCTGCAAAGCCCGAAAATCACCCGCAAGCTCACCACCGCCTGGTTCGCCAAACGGGTCGACGAGCGTTACCAGCGCTGCATGGCGCGTTGAACGCGGCGCTGCAATTCCCTTGATGGCCGTGATGTTACAGTCGTCGGACGGTCGAGGCGTGGTCGATGGCGCCTTCTACACTGCATAGCGGGTGCTGATCTCGGCCAATCAGGAGGCGTGAATGTATCAACTCTACGGACATCAGAACTCTGGCGCGGCGGCGATCGAGGCCGCACTGGAGCTGTGCGAGATCGCCTATCGCTTCATCGATGTCGAGACCTCCCCGGAGGCCGCCCAGGCATTGGAGAAGCTCAATCCGCTCAAGCAGATCCCGACGCTGCAACTGCCCGACGGCGGCATCCTCACCGAGAGCGCGGCGATCCTGATTCATCTCGGGCTGACGTTTCCCCAGTCGAACCTGTTGCCGGCCGACCCTGCCGACCGTGACCAGGCCATTCGTGGCCTGGCGTTCATCGTCAGCAATTGTTATGCGGCCATCGGCATCATCGATTACCCCGAACGCTGGCTGGCCGGGGCGGATGAAGCGTCGCGGCAAAACCTCATGGCCGGTGCCCGGCAGCGTCTGCACTGGAGTTGGGAAGTGTTTGCCGACCAGTTTTCCGCGGAGTTGTATTTGGGTGACGAGACACCGGGAGCATTGGATGTGCTGGCGGCGGTGGTTACGCGGTGGGCGGGCAGCCGCGAGCATTTGCGCCGGACCCGGCCGGGTTTTTCCGCCTGGCTGGAACGGATTGACCGGCACCCGACATTGGCGCCGGTGTTTGCCCGGCATTGGCCTTCGTAAACTCATCAACTCCTCCCCCTGTGGGAGCGAGCTTGCTCGCGATGGTGTGTCAGTCGACACCTGTGCAGCTGATCCACCATCGCGAGCAAGCTCGCTCCTACAGGTACAGAGGACTCATCATTCGCCGCGAATGTATTGCTCCAGCTGGCGAATCAGCTCGGCCTGTTCGGCGATGGCTTCCTTGACCAGGTCGCCGATCGACAGCAGGCCGATCAACTTGCCGTTTTCCACCACCGGCAGGTGGCGCAGGCGTCTGTCGGACATGATGCCCAGGCAGGTGTCGACGGTTTGATGGGTGTCCACGGTAATGACGGGCGATACCATGATGTCGCGTACCGGCGTACCCACGGAGGAGCGGCCATGCAGCACCAGTTTGCGCGCGTAGTCGCGCTCACTGATGATGCCCAGCACCTCGTCATTCTCCACCACCAGCAAGGCACCGACGTTTTTTTCAGCCATCTTCATCAGCGCTTCGAGCACCATGTGATCCGGTTTGATCTGGTGCACTTCCTGGTTCTTCTGATCTTTCATCTTGAGCAGTTGCGCGACGGTTTTCATGGCGGTTTCCCGGGTGTTGTCGTTGTCCTTGAAGGATCGTAGACCCAGGCGTTGAGGGCAAGGGCGAATGCGGCAGATAGCATGCAAAAAACGTCATTCGGCGGTTTTTTTCTGTAAAACCAAAAAGATCGCAGCCTTCGGCAGCTCCTACAGGAGGAATGCGTTCTTCTGTAGGAGCTGCCGAAGGCTGCGATCTTTTCCAGGCTAACGCGTAGAATCACCCTCTGAATCAACGTTGAGGTTTGCAGTGGTGGATTTACCCCAGGGCTTCGTCCTGACCCGGCATTGGCGCGACACACCGGCGGGCACCGAAGTCGAGTTCTGGCTGGCGACCGACAGCGGCCCCCGGCGCATCCGCCTGCCTCATCAGCCGTCGGTGGCGTTCATCCCGGCCGAGCAGCGCGAGCAGGCCGAGGCGCTGTTGCGCGACGAAAAGAACGTCGAGCTCAAGCCCCTGGCCCTGCTGGATTTCGAACATCGCCCGGTGCTCGGCCTGTATTGCCAGCAGCACGGGCAACTGATGCGCCTGGAAACCGCGCTGCGCCGGGCAGGCGTCGAAGTGTACGAGGCCGATGTGCGCCCGCCGGAGCGCTACATGATGGAACGGTTCATTACCGCACCGGTACGTTTTGGCGGTACACCGGATGCCGATGGCCTGCTGCTCGATGCACAGATGAAACCCGACCCCGACTATCGGCCCAGCCTGAAACTGGTGTCCCTGGACATCGAGACCACCGCCCAGGCCGAGTTGTATTCCATCGCCCTGGAAGGCTGCGGCGAGCGTCAGGTCTACATGCTCGGCCCGCCCAATGGCGACCACAGCGCAGTGGATTTCCAACTTGAGTACTGCGAGTCGCGAACCCTGCTGCTGAAAAAGCTCAATGAATGGTTCGCCCGCCACGACCCTGACGCCATCATCGGCTGGAACGTCGTGCAGTTCGACCTGCGGGTGTTGCACGAGCACGCCCGGCGCCTGGGCGTGCCGTTGAAACTGGGGCGTGGCGGCGAGGAAATGCAATGGCGCGAACACGGCAGCGGCAACCATTACTTTGCCTCCGCCGCCGGCCGGCTGATCATCGACGGCATCGAGTCCTTGCGCTCGGCGACCTGGAGTTTCCCCTCTTTCAGCCTGGAAAACGTCGCGCAAACCCTGCTGGGCGAAGGCAAGGCGATCGATAACCCGTACCAGCGCATGGATGAAATCAACCGCATGTTCGCCGAGGACAAGCCGGCGCTGGCCAAGTACAACCTCAAGGACTGCGAGCTGGTCACGCGGATCTTCGCCAAGACCGAGCTGCTCAAGTTCCTCCTGGAGCGGGCCAGTGTCACCGGTTTGCCGGCCGATCGCATGGGCGGCTCGGTGGCGGCGTTCACCCACCTGTACATGCCGCTGATGCATCGCCAGGGCTTCGTGGCGCCCAACCTTGGCAGCAAGCCGGCGCAAGCCAGCCCCGGGGGTTTTGTCATGGACTCGCAGCCGGGGCTGTACGAGTCGGTACTGGTTTTCGACTACAAAAGCCTCTATCCGTCGATCATCCGCACCTTCCTCATCGACCCGGTAGGCCTGATCGAAGGGCTCAAGCACCCCGACAACCAGGATTCGGTACCGGGTTTTCGCGGCGCACGGTTCTCCCGCACCCGGCATTGCCTGCCGGCCATCGTCGCCCGGGTCGCCGAAGGCCGGGAAACCGCCAAGCGAGAGCACAACGCGCCGCTGTCCCAGGCGCTGAAGATCATCATGAACGCGTTCTATGGCGTGCTGGGCTCCAGTGGCTGCCGCTTCTTCGACACGCGCCTGGCGTCATCCATCACCTTGCGTGGCCACGAGATCATGCTGCGCACCCGTGAGCTGATCGAGGCCCAGGGCCACACGGTGATCTACGGCGACACCGACTCGACCTTCGTCTGGCTGCGGCGCGCCCACGGCCAGCAGGAAGCCGCGCAGATCGGCCGCGCGCTGGTCGATCACGTCAACCAGTGGTGGCGCGAGCATGTACGCCGCGAGTACGGCCTGGAGAGCGTGCTGGAGCTGCAGTTCGAAACCCACTACAAACGCTTCCTCATGCCGACCATTCGCGGTGCGGAGGAGGGCAGCAAGAAGCGTTACGCGGGGTTGGTCACGCGCACCGATGGCAGTGACGAGATGGTCTACAAGGGCCTGGAAACCGTGCGCACCGACTGGTCGCTGCTGGCCCGGCAATTCCAGCAGGAGCTGTATTCGCTGATCTTCCACCGCAAGCCCTATCAGGACTATGTGCGCGAGTACGTGCGCAAGACCCTGGCCGGTGAGTTCGACGAGCGCCTGATCTACCGCAAGCGCCTGCGCCGCACGCTTGACGACTACCAGCGCAATGTCCCGCCTCATGTACGGGCGGCGCGCATTGCCGATGATTACAACGATCGCCAGGGCCGCCCGCGGCAGTACCAGAATGGCGGCTGGATCAGCTACGTGATCACCGTCGCCGGCCCCGAGCCGCTGGAAATCCGCAGTGCGCCCATCGATTACGACCACTACATCAGTCGGCAGCTGCAACCGGTGGCGGACGCGATCCTGCCGTTTGTCGACGATGATTTCTCAACCCTGGTGGGGGGGCAACTGGGCTTGTTTTGAGTCCATCAGCGACAGCGTCCAGTCATCCAGGATGCCGTGGAAATACTGGTTCAAGGCTTGATGAAAGAGGCTGTCGGCGGCCGCTATCTGGGCAAACAAGGTCATCGAGGAGCGAAACTTCAGGTCGTCGGGATGGCCGAAAATCGCTGCCACCGAGCGCTGCGGGATGTCCAGCACTTGCTGGGTACAAGTCCTTAGCCGGGCACCCAGCAGCGGGTGGTCGAGATAGGCCTGTGCTTCCTGCCGGGAGCGGATCGCGAAGCGGCGCGACATGTCGCTGTCACCCAGCCCGGCAAATTGCGGGAAAATGAACCACATCCAGTGACTGCGCTTGTGGCCGGCCTCCAGTTCGGCTAGAACCCGGTCGAACACCGGGTTCTGCGCCTGGATAAAGCGTTGCAGGTTAAAGACGTCCGGTTGATCGGTGCTTCTCATATCGAAGCCCTCTGTCACCGCGATGGCTTAGACCATGGCCAACCGCTGCTTGCGTTTGGGCGCGTGAAACGCTTGGTCCAGCGCCTCCAGATCCCCAGCCTCCAGCTTCAACCGTACCGCTTGCGCATTGAGTTGCACGTGGTCCGGGCGGACAGCCTTGGGGATGGCGATCACGCCGTCCTGGCGCAGCAGCCATGCCAGCGAGACTTGGGCAGGCGTGGCGTCGTGGCGGGCAGCTACTTGTTTGAGCGTAGCATTGGCCAGCATGTTCCCTGCCTGGCCGATTGGACAATAGGCCATGACCGGCATCCCGTGTGCCTTGCACCAGGGCAAGAGATCGAATTCTATGCCGCGCTCCTCCAGGTTGTAGAGTACCTGATTGGTGGCGCAGGCCTCCTTTGCCGGGAGTTCCAGCATGTCGTCGAGATCAAGGTTGGACACGCCCCAACGGCCAATCTTGCCGGCTTCACGCAGGCGTTCGAAGGCCTCGACCGTTTCTTCCAGGGGATACTGGCCCCGCCAATGCAACAGGTACAGATCGATAGTCTCGGTCTTCAGCCGCCGCAGGCTGCGCTCGCACGCCTGGGGAATGCCCTGGCGGCTGGCGTTGTGCGGGTAGACCTTGCTGACGAGAAAGACCCGGTCGCGCTGGCCGGCGATGGCATCACCCACCACGATCTCGGCGCCGCCTTCGGCGTACATTTCTGCGGTGTCGATCAGGGTCATGCCCAGGTCGATGCCCAGGCGCAGGGCGGCGACTTCCTCTTTATGGCGGGCGGGGTCTTCGCCCATTTGCCAGGTGCCCTGGCCAATCACGGGCACTTGGGTGCCGGCCAATTGCTGGGTGCGCATGCTTGCTCCTTTTAGTGATATTTCGGTTGGCATCAGGATAGACCCAAGGGTTCCATCCCGACGGCCAACTGCACGCGGATGTACCCGATCCCCTGCAGGAGCTGGCTTGCCAGCGATTAACGCCAGAGCGCCGCGATGAACCTGACATCACGCGTTATCGTTGACGACCATCGCTGGCGAGCCAGCTCCTACAAGGTAAGCGGCTTCGTTCCGGTTCTGCTCCCAAACCTGCCGGTGATCGATTGCCAACCCTCGCCACCGCACTTTTCCCCATCTATCGGCTCTATCCATTGCCAGCCGACGGCGATCCCCACCGCCGGCCCATGTCCAAGTTCAATGCCCATGGCCGAAGTTTCACCCCACATCATCCGCTCAATCCGTCGCCATCGCCTGCTACTGGCCGGTCTGTCGCTGTTGCTGGCCAGCGGTTGCAGCCACCAACCCGGCAACGACCTGTTCACCCAGATACGCGAAGGCAAACCCCAGGAGTTCCTGCAAACCAGCGTCGACCGCATGGCCACGCTGGCCATGCGCGACAACCTCGACAGCCTTTACCTGCTGATGGGCAAGCTGTACCTGCGCAACCCCGAGGAATTGAAGAAATCCGGCTTCCTCGATGCCCGTACCGCCGGCAAGCAGGTGCGCATGGCCATTGAGCAGCAGCAGCCCTTGCCCACGCTGGGGAACAAGAAGGATCTGGCGGCGCTGCGGTTTGCCATGAGCCCTGAGTTTCTCGGCGATCGGGTCGGTGCGTTCATCTATGCCATCGGCAGCATGCTGGTCACCGCCCACGGCAATCGCCTGGAGTTCTACATGACGGACGCGATCAACCCGACGTTCGTCAGCAATGCCGCGCGCAACATCGAGATCGCCACCTGGATCCTCAGCCAGCGGCAGAACAAGGACGGCCAGCCCATGCTGTTCTCCAACGAAATCTCGGAGGAGGGCAGCAACCTGAGTTTCGCCGTGGAGTTCGGCAAGATCGTCGCGCGCCTGGACCTGGTGACCCAGATGCTCGACGAACGCTACCGGCGGATCGGCCTGAATTATGCCCAGAGCCTGCTGTTCCTGAATTTCCTGCCGGTGCAATGACCCACCCCTTTGTAGGAGCTGCCGAAGGCTGCGATCTTTTGATCTTCAAAAACCAGATCAAAAGATCGCAGCCTTCGGCAGCTCCTACAGGTTGTGATGACATCGGGGTATAAAGATAGATCGCATCGATATAACTGGTTATAAGAATTGTCGCTATGCTGCGGGCCAGTTATTCCCTGCGGTTTGTGGACGTATCAATGGATCTATTGAATTTCGGGTTGGTCGTGGCCGGGCTGGTGGTCGGCTTTATCGTCGGCATGACGGGCGTCGGTGGCGGGTCGTTGATGACCCCCATCCTGCTATGGTTCGGCATCAACCCGGCAACCGCAGTCGGCACCGATCTGCTGTACGCGGCCATCACCAAATCCAGCGGCGTCCTGGTTCACCGCAAGAACAACAACATCGACTGGTCGATCACCGGTTGGCTGACCCTCGGCAGCGTGCCGGCGGTGGCGTTGACGTTGTGGTTCCTGAGCAGTCTGAACGAAGCACCCGACGCGATGAACGCGATCATCAAGCAGGCGTTGGGCTTTGTCCTGTTCGCCACGGCGTTGGCGATCCTGTTCAAGAAACGCCTGCTCGATTTCGCCCACAAGCGCGCGGGCGGCAACTACAACCCCAGCGGCGCGCGCCTCAATGTCCTGACCGTGATCACCGGCCTGGTGCTGGGCGCCATGGTCGCCTTGACCTCGATCGGCGCGGGCGCCCTGGGCACCGTGGCGTTGTTCATCCTCTATCCGTTGCTGCCGACCCGCCGCCTGGTCGGCACCGAAATCGCCCACGCCGTGCCCCTGACCCTGGTCGCCGGCCTTGGCCATGCGAGCATGGGCAACATGGACTGGCACGTACTCGGTTATCTGCTGGTCGGTTCGTTGCCGGGGATCTACCTGGGCAGCCACCTGACCGGGCGTATCTCCGATGAAGTGTTGCGTCCTTGCCTGGCGACCATGCTGGTATTGATCGGCTACAAACTGGCGTTCTGAGAAATCCTCACGGCAATGCATACACCCGGAACAGCTTCTTCATCGTCTCGTTGATCCCGCCCAGGTACTTGTCGTACTCCTGCTCGATGGCGCCGGAGCGATAAGCCTCGCTCAGTGCCATATCGACCAGCAGCCGGAAGTCTTCGTCACCGCGTTCGACGATCATGGCCACCGGGGAGAACTCGAAGATGCGGTCCAGGACCATCAGGTCATTGTTGGCGCCGCCTTTGGCCACCTGGTTTTTCAGGAGCATGCGCTCGGAGAAGAACGCATCGGCCTTGCGCGTGGCGACCATCGCTGCACCTTCTTCGGTATTGGCCACCGTCACCAGCGAAGCGATCACGCCGAGCATGCGCATCTGTTCGCGAATCCAGTCTTCGACTACACCGCCCTCGACGGTGGCGTAGGTCTGGTTGGCCAGGCCGCGGTTGATCGTCGCCCGCCAGGTCGGGCCGGGGATGGCTTCCTTGCCGTTGAGCGCGTTGAGCAGCGGTTCGGTGGCATCCTTGCGCACCAGTACCGAGAGGCCGGCGGTGTACACCGGTATCGAGTAGCTGACGGACTTGCGCCGTTCGAGGGTAGGCGGGGTCGGCGTGCAGAGGATGTCGACCTTGCCCAGTTTCACCGCGCTGGTCTCTTCGGCAGACGTGACGGGCTGGTAGCGCACCTGCAGGTTGGGCAGGTCGAGTTCGCTCTTGAGCTTGTCGGCGATCTTCAGGCACAGGTCGATGGCATAACCGCTGGCTTTGTCGCCATCCTGAACGCTGAAGGGCGACAGGTCCGGCACGTAGCCCAGGGTAAAGGCATTGCTGGTGCGGATGCGCTCCAGGGTGTTGGCACCCGCCACCATCGGCAGGGCGGTGACCACCAGGGCCAGCAGCAGGCGGGTGGTTTTTGCAGCAAAAGGTACTTTCATGTCCGGTTTCCCCGTGTACAAGTCTGAGCAGTCCTGATTGCCATGCCTAAACATTGCCGGTCCTGGCCTGGGTGACGGTGGGCGCGTCGACGAAACGCTTGGCGAGGAAGCCATAGAGCAGGTAGCCAAAGGCGAGCACCAGGGTGCCGCCCAGTACCGCATCCTTGCCGCAGGCGTAGAGCGCATATAACGAGTAGGCCACCGCCACCAGCAGCACCACCACGTTGCGCGAGTACACCGCGGGCCCCACCTGGGCCTTGTGCATGATCACCAGCAAACCGGTCAGCGCCGTGATGTACGGGATCAGGTTGGTCACGGCCGCCAGGCTCACCAGTTTGCTGAACTGTGCAGCGGCATCGGGCGAGATGGTCGACACGGCCATGAGCGTCTGCAGCACGCCGCAGACGATCATGCCGATCACGGGGGCATCGCTGGCGTTGACCTTGCTGAACAGCTTGAGAAACAGGTTCTGGTCGGCGGTCATCTTCGCGGTCTGGGCCAGGGTGAACTGCCAGCCCAGCAGCGAGCCCACGCACGCCATGACCGCCAGGGCCATGACGATGTTACCCACCAGCGGGCTGAACATCTTGGCGTAGACCAGCGCGAACGGTGCCGAGGAGTTGGCCAGTTCGGCGTTGGGAATGATTCCCTGGATGACGGTGGTCGACAGCACATAGACCGTGGCTGCACCGAGGGTGCCGAACAGGCAGGCCAGCGGTACGTTGCGCTTGGGGTCTTCCACCGCATCGGTGGCCTGGGCCGCCGATTCCATGCCGAGGAAGGCCCACAGGGTCAGGGGGATGGCCTTGCCGATGGCGTCGGAGATCGCCAGGTTGTTGGGGTTCCAGGCGGCTTCCAGCACGTTGGCATCGAACCAGAACCAGCCGATGATGCACAGGCCCGCCACCGGAATGATCACGCCCCACACGGTGATCGCGCCGATCTTGCCGGTGATGCTGGGGCCACCGAAGTTGGCGATGATGGTGATCCAGATCAGCCCGACCGTGCCGACGAACAGCGGGATGGCTCCCGTGCTCAGCCAGGGCAGGAAGGCGCTCATGTAGCCCACTGCCGAGATGGCAACAGCGACGTTGGCGATCGCCAGGGACAGGAAGTACAGGTACGAGCAGAGGAAGAACCCCGACTTGGCATGGGCTTCTTCGGTGTAGGCGGACAAGCCGCCGGAACGCGCGCAGAACACCCCGCACTGGGCGAAGCAGTAGGCAATGGCCATCGAGCCGATCGCCGTGAAAATCCACGACAACAGCGAGACGGCACCCAGTTGGGCCATGTTGGTGGGGAGCATGATGATGCCTGAGCCCATCATGTTGACCGTTACCAGGGTGGTGAGCCCCATCAGGCCCATTTTCTTGCTTGAATCTGCCATCGCACACTCCTTGCTGTAAGTCGCAGGAAACGCTGCTCTTTGAATGGGGCGAGGATCAGGCCTTGAGCACGTATCCGTAAGCGCGAATGCGGCCGCCTTGTTCTTTCAGGTACACGCCTTGCAGTTCCGGCGTGAAGCCGGGCAAGGCGTTGATGCCGTCTTCCAGCGCGAGGAAATACTTCAATACCGCACCACCCCAGATTTCCCCCGGCACCACGCACAGCACACCGGGCGGGTAGGGCAGTGCCCCTTCGGCCGCAATACGACCGTCGGCATCGGCCAACGCGACGAGCTCGACATTGCCGCGGATGTATTCGATCTGCGCCTGTTGCGGGTTCATGGCTTTTTTCGGGAAGTGTTCCTTGCGGAACATGTCCTTCTGCAGTTGCTGCACGTTATGGCTGCGGTAGAGGTCGTGCATTTCCTGGCAGAGCTGGCGGATGCTGTAGTTGCGGTAGCGGTCCTCGAACCTGGCGTAGATGGCCGGCAGCACCCGGCTCATGGGCGCGTCATCGCTGAGGAACTGCTCGAAGCGCGCCAGTTGCGCGGCCAGATGGCTCATCTTCGCCCAGTCTTCGGCGGGCGTGAGCAGGAACAGGATCGAGTTGAGGTCGCACTTCTCCGGGACGATGCCGTTCTGGCGCAGGAAGTTGGCCAGGATGCCGGCGTGGATGCCGAAGTCGGTGTAGCTGCCATCAATCGGGTCGATCCCGGGGGTGGTGAACAGCAGCTTGCAGGGGTCGATGAAGTATTGCTTGTCGGCATAACCTGGGAAGGCGTGCCAGCGATCCTTGGGGTGAAACTCGAAAAAGCGCAGGTCGCTGGCGATGGCGTCGGTGGGGTGGTCCTGCCAGGGGCGACCGTCGATGGTTTCCGGCACGAAGGGGCGCACCAGCGTGCAGGCTTCGAGGATCAGCTTGCGTGCATTGATGCCGAACTTCACGCAGTCTTCCCACAGGCGCAAGCCACTGCGGCCGGCGTGGATGCGCGCATTCACATCCAGCGAGGCGAACAGCGGGTAGAACGGGCTGGTGGAAGCCTGGGCCATGAAGGCGTTGTTCAACCGCGCATGATTGCAGTAGCGCGCCTGGCCCTTGATGTGGCGGTCCTTCTTGTGGATCTGCGAGGCCTGGGAGAAGCCGGCCTGTTGCTTGTGCACCGATTGCGTGACGAAGATGCCCGGGTCGTCTTCGCCAAGGTCCAGCAGCATCGGCGAGCAATCCTTCATCATCGGGATGAACTGCTCGTAGCCCACCCACGCCGAGTCGAACAGGATGTAATCGCACAGCTTGCCGATGCGGTCGACCACCTGGCGCGCGTTGTAGATGGTGCCGTCATAGGTGCCCAACTGGATGATCGCCAGGCGAAACGGTCGCGGTAGCTGGGCCTTGTCCGGGGCGACTTCCTTGATCAGCTCGCGCAGGTAGTCTTCTTCAAAGCAATGGGCATCGATGCCGCCGATGAAGCCGTAGGGGTTGCGCGCGGTTTCCAGGTACACCGGCGTGGCACCGGCCTGGATCAATGCCCCCTGGTGGTTGGACTTGTGGTTGTTGCGGTCGAACAGCACCAGGTCGCCAGGCGTCAGCAACGCATTGGTGACCACCTTGTTCGACGCCGAGGTGCCGTTGAGCACGAAGTAGGTCTTGTCCGCGTTGAACACTGTGGCGGCATGCTTTTGCGCCAGCAGGGCCGGGCCTTCGTGGATCAGCAGGTCGCCGAGCTTGACGTCGGCGTTGCACATGTCGGCGCGGAACAGGGTTTCGCCGAAGAAATCGAAGAACTGGCGGCCGGCGGGGTGCTTTCGAAAGAATTGTCCGCCCTGGTGGCCGGGGCAGGCGAAGGTCGCATTGGCTGCTTCGGTGTAGTGCTTGAGGACGTCGAAGAAGGGCGGCAACAGGTTTTCTTCATAGGCCTTGGCTGCTGTTTCCAGCTGATTGCCGTAGTACTCGGCGTTGTAGCTGGAGAGGTCAAACACTCCGTTGACCAGCAGGATGACCTCGTGCAGGCGCTTGTAGACATCGAGTGCACGGTTGCCGGCACCGCCGCGAGGGACCACCAGGAATAGGGGGATGTCGAAACCTGTTCGTTGAATGGCATCGAGCGCGCCGCCCATGACATCGTCGACGGTCAGTACCGCGGCGGCAACATCGGTGAAGTCGGTTTGATCCAGGGCAACGATCGGGCGGGAAGTATGGAAGCAATCTAGAACGGTATGGCCTGCTGCGACTTTCAAACCATTCATAACCAGAGTCTCGTGGTCTGTCCTGACGTTGAGTGACCGGGGACCAGCGACTGCACGGGTGCTTGGGGCCGGGATCAATACTGATTGCCCAATTGGGTATAGTTGATTTTCCTGAAGATGAAAATTTAATGATGTGTGCGGGAGCAGGTCCTGTCGGTTCGACTGGCAGAGGTCGAACGTGGGCTGAAGTGGCCGTGGCAACGGGAACTTCAGGGTGCAGGCCAGGTCAGTAGGGGCCCTGTATCGGAGATTCCGAGCAGTGCTGGTGGCCTGCTTTCATGGCGGTGCCCTCCGAGATCAGCCGAGTCTGCCCCCTGATGCCAACCAAGCGTTTCCTGCCCAGCTTCCTCCTGGCGTTTTGCGCCGTCGCGTCGTTTGGCCCGGTGGCTGCCGAGCGAAAAACGCCAGCGCAAAGCAATAGTGCCTCAACCGCCCTGATCGAAACCGCCTCGCGCCAGTATGAAAGTGGCCAGCTGGACCAGGCCGCCGCCACGCTGGAGCGTGCCCTGCATATCCAGCCGAACAATCCCGCGACCCTGCATTACCTCGGCGTGCTGCGCCTGCAGCAGGGGCAATACCAGCAGGCGCAAACCCTGGCGTTGCGCTCGAACATGCGGATTACAGGCAACGAGGCGTTACGCAACCGCAATCTCCAGTTGATCCAGGCGGCGCAGCAGGCCCAGGCTTCGGGTATCCCGCCCAAGGCGCAGGAGAATCCGGTTGCCGTACAGAAGGCGCGCGAAGCGGAAGTGGCCGCGGCGACTGCCGGGCCACAGAGCGCAGGACAATTCAAGGTGGCTGCGCTGGAGCCAGAGCCCGCGTCCGATGAGATAACCATTCCCCGCGGCCATTGGCCGCCTCCGGGTCAATGCCGGATCTGGTTCGCTGATCGCCCGCCGGGGCAACAGCCCCCGCCCGGCAGTTGCAAGAAGCTGCGCAAGCGGGTTCCGCCAGGCGCCGTCCTGATGCAGGGTTGAGTATTCTTCTGGCTGAACCCAGTGCCAGAAATTGCGCTCCAGCACCTGAAACGATTAGTATATGTTTCATATATATTTCGTATCGGGCAAGTAGATGGGTATCGTCAAGATTTCAGAAGACATGCATGAGAACCTGCGCGTCGCCAGCGATGCGCTGAGTCGCTCGATCAATGCGCAAGCCGAACACTGGATGCGCATCGGGATGCTGGCCGAGCTACATCCAGAATTGAATCACAGCGACATCTGCCGCCTGCTCATTCGTGCCGAACTGGCCGGTGGCCTTGATGTAAAACAGCTCTGTGCGATCGCGGATGTTTCCCAAGCCTCGCCGGTTCATGCAACGTCCAGGGGCAAGCAATGAAGGCCAATATCAAGCTCAATACCCCGGCAGAAATAGCCCAGTCGCGCGCGGCGGCCACGCTGGCGGCCGAAGTGCTGGCGATGATCACGCCCCATGTGCAAGCAGGGGTCACCACCGACGAACTCGATCGGCTCTGTCACGACCATATCGTCAATGTGCAGAAAGCCATTCCAGGCAATGTCGGCTACCACGGCTTTCCCAAGACCGTTTGTGCCTCTGTCAACGAAGTGGTCTGCCATGGCATCCCTTCGAACAGGGTATTGAAGGATGGCGACATCCTGAACATCGACATTGCCGTGATCAAGGACGGTTGGTACGGCGACACCAGTCGCATGTACTTCGTGGGCGAACCTAGCCCGCAGGCACGACGCCTGGTCAAGACGACCTATGACGCCATGTGCGCCGGTATCCGCATGGTCCGCCCCGGCGCTACGCTGGGCGACATTGGGCATGCCATCCAGAAGGTGGCGGAAGATGACGGGTTCAGTGTCGTGCGCGAATACTGCGGTCACGGTATCGGCAAGATCTATCACGATGAACCGCAAATCCTTCACTACGGCTACCCAGGCCAGGGAATGAAGTTGAAAGCCGGCATGATTTTCACCATCGAGCCCATGTTGAACCTGGGCAAGCGCCACGTGAAAACCCTGGCCGACGGCTGGACCGTGGTCACCAAGGATCACTCCCTTTCGGCACAGTGGGAGCATATGGTGGCGGTCACTGAAGATGGCTTTCAGGTGTTGACGGCCTGGCCGGACAGCAGCGATGAGTATCCCGCTATTCGCGGGTGAAGATCTCCAGCAGATGCCCGTCCGGGTCATCGAAATACACCCGCCGTCCGCCGCCATGGTCATTGATCTCACCCGGCTGCTGCTTGCCCGGATCGGCCCACCATGGCTGCCCGGTTGCTTGCAGGCGGGCGAAGGCCTGGTCGAAGTCGTCGTCGCCGAGCAGGAACGCGTAATGCTGCGAGGCGATCGGCGGGTCGTTGTCGTAGAAGTCCAGCGACACCTGGTTGTCGAGCCTGACGATCAGCATCGGCCCGAAGGGCTCCGGCGCCGGGAGGCCGAGCAGTTCAACGAGGAAATGGGCCGACCGTTGTTTGTCGCGGCACCAGACGATGGTGTGGTTCAGTCGAACGCTCATGCACGGCTCCTCATGAGGTTTATTTCATGCTTTCAGATTAGCCCAGCCTGTTGCGCAATGACCGCCCTGACCTAAGCTTGGAGCAAGGTGAAACACATTTGCCAAGCGTCACCGGAACGAACGCCGCGATGCGCAATCATTAGAGCGTGGATATCAAAAGGAGATGCGCATGCTCATCAGGTCACTGACCCTGGCTACCTTGCTGGCGATTGCCGGCCCCTTGTTCGCCGCCGATGGCGATTCACCTCTGGATATCGACAAGGGCAGGGCCCGGCCGCTGATCGTGATTGCCTCGAGCACCGTCGACCCGGTCTGGGTCAACCTGAAAAAGTCGCTGGAAGATCCGGCCAACAAGCAGGGTGTCGCCGAGCGCAACATCCGGGTGTACAGCGTGCTGAACATGTCCGGCCAACTGGACGGCAAGGACCTCGGCCAACAGGACACCATGGCCTTGATCCGTGCGCTGAAACTGGGGGCCGGCGCGTTGCCCAAAGTGATCCTGATGGGCAAGGACGGCGAGAAGAAACTCGAAAGCTCGGGGGATGAATCCAGGTCGGTCGACCTGAAGAAAATCTTCGACACCGTCGATGCCTTGCCGGCGGCAGAGAAGGAAGCTGCGGCGCCAACGCCACCTCCGGTTGCCGAAACCCCACCGCCCAAAGGCACCGCCAAGGCGGCAAAAAACGGCAAACCGGCAAAACCGGCCAAGCCACCGGAAATGCCGGATGATTGAGCCTTTACCGGTTTACCACTGGTAGCGATAACCCGCCGTTACTGCCCAAGGCTGCGTAGGCAAGGGCCCGTGGATTGGCCTGGTCTTCCACACCTGCGTACAGCTGTCACCCTCATGTAGGAGCGAGCTTGCTCGCGAAAAAACCGAGATGGCCGCGGGGTGTCAGGCTTACAGAGTTTTCGTTAACGACCATCGCGAGCAAGCTCGCTCCTACAGGGTTGTCCGATACTTTTAACCCCGGTATTCCAATACAGAAAAGCCCTACACCCTTCTCAGAAACGTCCCATTTCCAACTTATTCAACTTAACCAAAGCTTTCATCCATCAGGACCTGGGTGAACGCAAAACCCTTCCTGCACATTCCCCCCGCAGACCAGGAAGGACTGACCATGAGCACGCCACCGCGCATCTTTTTCGACCACACTCGCCACAAATTTGCCATCCGCTGGTTCGACGCCGTCTTCGACGTCCTGGCCTTCGAGGGCGAAGAACACCTC